>NZ_JBTNDD010000001.1:0-566263 GCF_054511195.1 Arthrobacter sp. Sr33
GAAGGAGGGACGAGAAAAGAGAAAAAAGGAAGAAAAAAAAGAAAAAAAAAAAAAGGTAATCCCCCCCAAAAACCCTCCCCCCACCACTTTTTTGCCCAGAAGCTACTGTGTCGAGTGGCTACATTGCTGGGCCCGCCACGAGAATCCCATCGGTATCGGCATACACGGTCCCTCCGGGGGTGAAGATGACCCCTCCAATCGCCACCGGCACGTCAATCTCACCGACGCCGTTCTTGACGCTCTTGCGGGGATTGCTGCCGAGTGCCTTCACGCCGAGGGGCAACCCAGCGAGCACCGCGCGGTCACGGATTGCACCGTTGATAATGACGCCGTTCCACCCGTTCTTCACCGCGATCTCCGCAATCATGTCTCCCATCAGCGCCCGCTCAAGTGAGCCACCGCCGTCGACGACGAGGACCGCGCCCGCACCAGGCGTGGAAAGGACCGACTTCAGCACCACGTTGTCGTGATAGCACTTCACGGTTCGTATCGGCCCGCTGAAAGCCTGCTCCCCTCCCAGATCCTGGAACTGGATTGAAACTGATTGAACGGTGTCTCCGAACTGGTCGTAGAGGTCCGCTGTGGATAGGTCCATGTTCTTCTCCTGATCGGTGGTTTGAGATTGTGAAAGATCAACCCGAGTGGGCCTCCAGAAAGCTGTACACCTCGGTCTCATCTACCCCGGGGAACGCGCCGGGCGGCATTGCGGCCAGCAGATGTGAGTGCGCCCGGGCGCTCGGCCAGGCGTGACCTGCCCAATTTTCAGCCAGCGACGACGGCGGACGCCGGCAGCACGCCTCATCCGGGCAAAAGGACTTCTCCCTCATGGTGGTGTCCCTGCCCCTGAACCACTTCACATGCGCATACGGCACCCCGATGCTCAACGAGAACTCCCCGCTCGCTGACCGTTCGGTCCGGGCCGTGCACCAGTAGGTGCCGCTGGGCGTATCCGTGTACTGGTTGTAGGCGCGGAATTTGTCAGCCACCTCAAACACCACCCGTGAAGTCCAGCGTTTACAGGAGGGCTGGCCTTCAATGGCACCCGTGTGGTCCTGGGGAAAGGTGACGCCGTCGTTCTCATAGGCTTTGTAGATGATCCCGCTCTCATGGGTCTTCTGAAAATGGGTGGGGATGCCCAGGTGCTCGGTGGCGAGGTTGGTGAACCTGTGCGCCGCAGTCTCATAGGACACGGCAAACGCGTCCCGGATATCCTCCACGGCAATCTCCTTCGCCGCTTTCGAGCGCTGCAGGAACTCCACCGCAGGCTTCTCCGGCAGCAAAAGTGCCGCGGCAAAGTAGTTGGTGGCCACGCGCTGCCTGAGGAACTCCCGATAATTTTCAGGCGTCTGGTGGTCCAGCACGTAATGCCCGAGCGCCTGCAGCAGCACCGAGCGCGGATCGTGGTCAGTGCGCTGGGACTGGGTCAGGTAAATTCTGCGGTTCTTCAAATCGGTGACAGAACGAGTTGAATGCGGCAGGTCGCCCACGTGATGGAGGGTGAACCCCAGATGGGCGGCGATGTCGGCAATCAGGTGCTGGGACATCGGCCCAGCGGTGTGCCCCACCGAATCCAGCACCCGTTGCGCCTCGGCCTCGAGTTCGGGGAAGTAATTGTTCTGTTTGCGCATCTCGCGCCGCAGCTCGGCGTTGGCCCGACGGGCCTCCTCCGGGGTGGCCACCTGCTCGTTGAGCCGGCGCTCCAACTCGCCCTGAAGGCCCACCAGCGATTCGAGTACCTCCATCGGCAGCCGTGAGGAGATCCGCACCTTCGGCAGCCCGAGCGCCCCGTATAGCGGGCCGCGCTGCGCCCGCTCCAGCTCGATCTCCAGTGCTGCCCTCCGGGTGGGAGGTTCCGCACCCAACAGCTGATCGATGCCTACCCCGAGGGCCGACGCGAGGCCCTGCAGCATCCCCAGCTTTGGTTCACGTTTGCCGTTTTCGATCAGCGACAGCTGCGACGCGACGGTGCCGACGACGGCGCCCAGGTCATCGAGCGTCATCCCCTTCGCTTTCCGGAGATGTCGGATCCGTCGGCCCAGGCTGATCGCGTCGAGGTCGTCCGGCGCGCCGGCGCCCGCCTCAGCGGCTCCACCGGATTCTGGTCGGTTCCAGGTGGCTGGTTTGATCGGCATGTTGGTCATTTATTGAGGTTACGCGAAGAAGTGCGTTTTTTGCCAGCAGTTTCGGCTAGGCAAGGGGTTGAAATGAGAGAAAGGTTGGTTTTACGAAGCCAACGAACACTTCACGCACTCGAATCAACGGCTCAGGGAATTCAAAGGAGAATGCAATGACACAGGACCAGACCACCCCACAGGCAAACACCGCATCGACAGGCCAGAGCGCCGAAGGATCGGCCGAGCGGGAGCTGGAACTCGAGTGGTCGGCCAATTCCCGCTGGGATAACGTCACGCGCGACTACTCGGCGTCCGACGTCGTCCGCCTTCGCGGCCGGGTCCAGGAGGAGCACACCCTCGCCCGGCGCGGCGCCGAGAAGCTGTGGACGCAGCTGACCGAACAGGCCCGCACCGGTGAGTACACCCACTCGCTTGGCGCACTGACCGGTAATCAGGCGGTGCAGCAGGTCAAGGCGGGCCTGAAAGCAATTTACCTGTCCGGCTGGCAGGTCGCCGCCGACGCCAATAACTCCGGGCACACCTATCCGGACCAGTCACTGTACCCCGCCAACTCGGTGCCCACCGTGGTGCGCCGCATCAACAACGCACTGCTGCGTGCGGACCAGATCGACTTCGCCGAAGGGGTCCAGACGGTGGAGGACTATTTGGTTCCCATCATCGCCGACGCCGAGGCAGGCTTCGGCGGTCCACTCAACGCTTACGAGCTGATGAAATCGATGATCCAGGCCGGCGCTGCTGGCGTTCACTGGGAGGACCAGCTCGCTTCGGAGAAGAAGTGCGGGCACCTCGGCGGTAAGGTACTTATCCCGACCCAGCAGCACGTCCGCACCCTCAACGCCGCCCGGCTCGCCGCCGACGTCGCTGGGACGCCGTCAGTAGTAATTGCTCGCACCGACGCCGAGGCCGCGACACTCATCACTTCCGACGTCGACGAACGGGATCAGCCGTTCATCACCGGCGAGCGCACCTCCGAGGGCTTCTACAAGGTGCGCAACGGCCTCGAGGCGTGCATTGCCCGGGGACGGGCCTACGCGCCGTATGCGGATCTGCTGTGGATGGAAACCGGAACCCCCGACCTTGACCTGGCGCGCAAGTTTGCTGAGGGCATCAAGTCGGAGCACCCGGACCAGATGCTGGCGTACAACTGCTCGCCGTCGTTCAACTGGAAAAAGCACCTCGACGACGCAACGATCGCCAAGTTCCAGCGGGAGCTCGGCGCGATGGGGTTCACCTTCCAGTTCATCACCCTGGCAGGGTTCCACGCGCTCAACTACTCGATGTTCGACCTGGCCGAGGGCTACGCCCGCGACGGCATGAGCGCGTACGTCGAACTCCAGGAGCGCGAATTCGCTGCCGAGTCCCGGGGCTACACCGCCACCAAGCACCAGCGTGAGGTGGGAACCGGCTACTTCGACCAGGTTGCCACCGCCCTCAACCCCACGGGCAGCACCCTCGCCCTGGCCGGATCCACCGAGGCGCAGCAGTTCCACTAACCCCCGCTGCACGCCCCGCTCCACACCCCATCCCTACTCCGTCCCACGCCCCACCCCGGCCCCCACCTAAGATGGCCGGGGCTGGGGGCGGGGCACCCACATTTTCCCAGGAGGCACACCATGAACAACCTGATCACCCTCAACGGCGTTACCCTGACGGCGCCGGCCGTGCGCCGCCAGGACGAAATCCTCACCCCGGAAGCCCTCGACTTTCTCCGGAAACTGCACCAGTCGACGGCCAGCCGCCGGCAGGAACTCCTGCACCTGCGGCAACAGTCCCGCGCCAGGATCTCCAACGGCACCGATCCGCGTTTCCTCCCCGAGACCAAACACATTCGCGACGACGACGGCTGGCGGGTTGCGCCGGTCGCCCCGGGCCTGGAGGACCGCCGGGTGGAGATCACCGGACCCGTCGACCGGAAAATGACCATCAACGCCCTCAACTCAGGCGCCAAGGTGTGGCTTGCCGACATGGAGGACTCCTCCACTCCCAGCTGGTCCAATGTCATCAACGGGCAGCTCAACCTGCGCGACGCGCTGGCGGACCGCATTAGCTTCACCTCTCCGGAAGGGAAGGAATACCGGTTGGGAGAGGATCGGCCGACCATCGTGGTGCGCCCCCGCGGCTGGCACCTGCCCGAGAAGCACCTGCTGATCAACAACACCCCGATCGCCGGCGGCCTGGTCGACTTTGGATTGCATTTCTTCCACAACGCCCGGACGCTCATCGCCCAGGGCCGGGGCCCTTACTTCTACCTGCCGAAGATCGAGAACCATCTCGAGGCACGGCTCTGGAATGACATTTTCGTCCAGGCCCAGCAACTGTTGGGGCTGCCCCAGGGCACTATCCGCGCCACGGTGCTGATAGAAACGATCACCGCCGCGTTCGAAATGGAGGAAATTCTGTACGAACTGCGCGAACACGCCGCCGGTTTGAACGCTGGCAGGTGGGACTACATCTTCTCGGTGATCAAGAACTTCAGGACCCGCGGACCCCGCTTCGTCCTCCCCGACCGGTCCATGGTGACCATGACCGCGCCTTTCATGCGCTCCTACACGGAGCAGCTGGTGCGAATCTGCCACCGCCGGGGCGCCCACGCGATTGGCGGCATGTCGGCCAACATCCCGAACCGGCGAGACGAAGCAGCGAACGCCGTCGCACTGGAAAAGGTGAGGGCGGACAAGACCCGGGAAGCGAACGACGGTTTCGACGGTTCCTGGGTAGCCCACCCGGACCTGGTTCCGGTGGCGATGGAGGTGTTCGACGCCATCCTCGGCGAGCGGCCCAACCAGCTGACCAGGCTGCGCGACGACGTCCTCCCCGACGACAAGGCACTGCTCAACATCGCAGGCACCCCCGGGGTCATCACCGAGGCCGGGATCCGCGAGAACCTTGAGGTGGGCGTGAGGTACATCGAGTCGTGGTTGCGTGGCAACGGGGCTGCGGCGATCAACTCCCTGATGGAGGACGCTGCGACGGCCGAGATTTCGCGGTCTCAGATCTGGCAGTGGATCTACTCGGGCGCCGTCACCGACGACGGCGAGGCCATCACCCACGGGTGGGTCGCCGAGCTGCTGGAGGAGGAGTTCGCGGCGATGGAGCGTTTTGACGGCGACCGTTTCGACGACGCCCTGGCAATCTTCGAGGAGGTTGCCCTCGGTGAGGAATTCCCCACGTTCCTCACCGTCCCTGCCTACGCCCGCTACCTGCACGAGAACCGCGAGCTGGCGACGGTCTAGACCGATCCTCACCGCACCCCGCCGCTCCTCCACCGCGGGGTGCGGTGAGGGTGCGGTGAGGGTGCGGCGCGGCTGCGGCGCGGCTGCGGTGGGGTGTAGCGGGAATACCCCGGAGCCAACCCCGCGTTGTGCGATGTATGCAGATTGAAATTTGGTCAGACGTCAAGTGCCCCTGGTGTTTCGTCGGCAAGCGCCGGTTTGAGACCGCCCTCGCCGGCTTCGAACACCGCGATCAGGTCACCGTGACCTGGAAGAGCTTCCAGTTGGACCCGGATCTCCCGGATCACTATGACGGCACCGAACAGCAGTACCTCGCTGAACGCAAGGGTATCTCCGAAGACCGGATCCGCGAGATGTGGGACAGCCTGTCCGCCTCGGCCGCCGGCGAGGGACTGAACTTCAGGTTCGAGGACGTCGTGGTGGGCAACAGTTTCACCGCCCACCGGTTCCTGCACCTGGCCAAATCCCAGGGGCTCGGCGACGCCGCCAAGGAGGCCATCCTGTCCGCCCACTTTGAACAGGGCAAAGACACCTCGGACACGGACTTCCTGGTGGAGCTCGGCAAGGAGATCGGCCTCACGGAGCACGACGTGCGGGCCACCCTCGGCACAGACCGGTTCGCCGACGACGTCCGCCACGATATTGCCGAGGCACGCACGCTCGGGATCAGCGGAGTACCGTTCTTCGTCATCGACCGGAAGTACGGCATTTCCGGAGCCCAGCCCGCCGATCTGTTCGCCGAGGCGCTCACCACCGCGTGGCAGGAAGCGAACCCGCTGACCCTCGTGAATCCCGCCGGATCCGCCGCGGCCTCCGCCGACGGCGAAGCGTGCGGGCCGGAGGGCTGCAACTAGCCTGCAGCTAGGGGGCCGCCGGGGTCGATTCCGGTGCACCCGTCGTGGACTCGGCCTCGGCAGACGCCGTCGTCGGGTCGGTGCACACCAGTCCGGCCGGAGTTTCATCCAGCTCGGCTTCAGCGATGAGACCCTCGTACCCTGAGCCGACGACGACGTCGACGGTCGCGTCAGTGCGCTCATCCTCCACGAAGATGGTTCCCGGAATCTGGCGCTGTACGGTGAAGGCATTCGCGTAGCCCTCTGGTCCGGCAACCACGATGGCGGTCATGCCGACCCGGTTCACCTTGCGGTTGCCGATCTCGCCCAACACGAATGCTCGCTCCGCCAGGCCCTCACCGACCGATCCGGCCAGACCGGAAATGGTTGTGCTGTTGTACAGGTTCACGGTGACGGCCGAAGGGGACTGCACCTCGAACGGGCCCGCCGGGCAGGTGTACGTCGGCTCCAGGTCCGGTTCCAGCGCAGCGATGCGGATGTCTCCACGGTTGATTCCTATCGCGACGAAAACCGCCGCGGCGAGGAGAGCAACCAGTACGACCAGAACCACCCCGTGGCGGAGCCGGCGCATGTAAATGTGCGGGCGCTCCACCTCCCCCGTGTCTGCGAAGACGCTGTCCAGATCGTTTTCAGTAACGATCCGGTGGCCATGCCATTCAATGGGGTTTTTCTTGGACTTTTTGGTCTCGTGCCGGTGCGGGGGCTGGTCAGTCATTGATCACCAGCACGCGCGCGTGCAGAATGGTTCGTTGATGCAGGGCCGTGCGGACGGCACGGTGCAGCCCGTCTTCCAGATAAAGCGTCTCGTTCCACTGAACCACGTGCGGGAACAGGTCACCGAAGAATGTTGAATCCTCGGCGAGGAGCGCCTCGAGGTCGAGGGTGGTTTTGGTGGTCACCAGTTCGTCCAGCCGTACCTGTCGGGGTGCCACACCCGCCCAATCCTTGGGGGTCACATATCCATGGTCAGGGTAGGGGCGTCCTGCGCTTACGGCTTTGAAGATCACCAATACAGACTAGAGAACATCATCGGGCAATGGAACATGAGCCGCACCTAACGGTCCTTAGTGGCCGAAAGGTTACGTTCAGCCGTCAGGTAGCGATGATTGGCACAGTGCGTTTCGCAAGGATTTCGCCGGTAATCCAATCTTCCCACTCGACCCTTAGCTCGTATCGGCCCGCCGAAGGCGGCGTCAGCATGACATCGTAACGTTCGGCTGCCCCGAAACTCAGCAGGCTGGTGAGCAGCGGATAGCCCGCTGCCGAGCAGGGGGGAGAAGGTACCCCTGGCACAGAGGTGTCTCTGAAGGGCCGCCCGTCGTGGGCAATGATCTCGGCAATCTGCGCTGGGTTCCCCTCCGCGTCAGTGAAGTACATCCGGTTGGGCAGATAGTTGGCGTTCAGAATCCGCAGGAGGGTGGGCTTTCGTTCCCCCGGAACCACGTTGGCCTGGATGGTCGAGAGGCTCCAGACGCGGTCATCAGTGTCACCCGGGTCCGCCAGATTACCTCCCAGCAGATAGAAGTGCTTGGGCTCAAACCGATTCAAACCGACGTCCTCGCCGGACAGCCCGGCAGCATGGTCCATCTCATGCCAGCGGGCATCCACCGAATATGGAACGAGGATGCATTCCGTCGCGATGTCGTACTCGGGTCCGTCCACGAAGGCTCTGCGGGCTCCTGGGCTTACCGGATAGTCGGGATGCACCGTTGGGTCAACCACCAGGGCACCGAACATTCCCATCTGGGCGTGTAAAACCGTGTTTACGTGGCAGTGATAAAAGTAGGTTCCCGCCGCCCCATAGTTGGGGTCCCCGGGTCTACCCAGTTCGGCCTGCCACTGGTAGGTGTAGGTTTCTCCAATCTCGAAGGAGGTGTGACCTACGCCGTCGTTGCGTGGGTCCGGCTCCATGCCGTGCCAATGGATAGTGTGAGCTCCTTTACTCGGAGTAAATGTTGCGTGGAATATCTCGCCCTCTTTGGGCCGCAGCGTCGGTCCCGGCAGGCTTCGCCCGGAATTTTCCGATTCGAAACTCCAAATCTCGAATTTATTTCCGTCATCAAATTCAAGGTCCCGGGAAAAGAATTTCAAAACCACTGCTGTTTGCGGGGTTTGTAAAAATTCTGTGACGGGGTTATCCACATCCATCTGGTCTGAGCTGAAGTCCGCCTGACTGCGGAAGCGGTGACTCGGCGTCCCGTCATCGTTGACAGGAGGTACAGGTGTAGGTGTGGGAGTGGGCGATGCAGTAACTGTGGGAGTGGGCGATGCAGTAACTGTGGGAGTGGGCGATGCAGTAACTGTGGGAGTGGGCGATGCAGTAACTGTGGGAGTGGGAACAGGCGTAGCAGATGCGCTGGCTGTAGCCGAAGGAGTCGCTGTTGCTGTTGCACTCGGACTAGGGGTCGACTTCCTACGATTAGCCTCCCGGGCCTTCTTCTTCGCCTCCTTACGCTTTTTCTCAGCGGCCTCCCGGGCCTTCTTCTCCGCCTCCCGCTGGCGTTTGGCAAGCTCCTCATCCCGCTCTGCCTGGCGTTTAAACATCGAGGTGCGGCGACCATCGCGTCTATTGGGTACTTGAACGTTGGTCATGGTCCTGTTCCTATGATTGGTGCTTTCAGCGTCCAGTGGGCAACCATCCCGCCCGGGTACATACCACCAGCGGCTGTCTGCGATGGCTCCGCATGGCAGTGCATTGGGTATCCCCAGTCGGTGGTCCTGGCTGCCCAGACAGCGTTGACGGCATCTGGTGGCCGCTTGATCGGAAGAATGCAGTCCTTACGGTCCATGGGTTCCAGTTCGACTACGTCCTCCCATTGTTGGACCACCACATGCCCCTCGGGGTCCACGAAGCCTTCCCTGCGCGGCCAGGGATAATTGTTTCGCCCCACCGTCCACAGGTGGTTGCCGTGGAAGTGCATCTGATGGAACACAATGCCGGGGTTGACTAGCCTGACAAGCTGCCCTCCGCGCAGCGTCCCCAGTTCAGTGCCCTCGCCGAACTGGCGCACGTCCACCTGCCGCGGGTAGCCCGAAATCAGCGTCTCTTCCTCAGTCGCCAGATTCAACGCGTCGTTGGTGGTGATGCCGAGCGATTCATAGCCGCTGCGTCCGTTGAGCGTGAAATAACGCGGTACTGCTTTGGTTTTGCGTGGGTCGACGGTTCCCCCGGAGGCCTCGATCCCGGCCCACACCGAGTCGACATTGTGGCAGATCCAGAGCCACTGCCGTTCGAACGAAGCAAGATCCTCCCCGATAGCCCACTGATGGTCCGGATGGATGACCAGCAGGACCCCGAAGAGACCCAGAACCCTTTCCACTGGCTGATTGGTCGGATCGGAGTAGATATAGGTTCCGGGGGCGGGCGCATCAAGTTCCAATAATTTGCTTCCTGCCGGATCAATGATCCCGGTACTGACGTTGCCGCGGTTGGGTCCGGCCCCATGCAGAGTAAACTCATGAGGCTTGGACAGCCGGTTGTGCACCCGAAGGCGAATTCTGCTTCCCACTTCGGCGATGATAGTTCGTTGTGGAAAATAGCTCGCCCAGTAGTTGCGGCGGATGAAGTACTGCCCCGGGTTAGCCGGATCCGGGCCGTAAGGCAGCGGAGTCCCTTCCGGTGGAAGAACGGCGTCCAAAGGGTAACTTCGGCTCTCCACTAGCCGACCATCGGCTGTGAACACCTTCGGAACAATAGCCAGGCTAGGGTTGGCGTCGTTGACGTCAGTAGGACGATCACCAAATCCCCGGTGATACACCAGTGAGGCATCGACCATTTTCAGGTAGCCATCGTTGATGTACAGATCTAGAACCCCTGGAAGAGGGGTGACCGCCAGAGGCTGGCTCGATGCAACTACACGGGCCTGGGCGGGCTTGGAAGACTGCCCGTAGAGCAACGCCGCTGCCCCAACGCTTGCGGCGGCTCCATACCTGAGGAAGTCCCAGCGGCCCAGCTGACCGGCAGTCGCCATAAGATCAGTGGGTTTCGCCACGTTCCCGACGCTGGTTTTCGCGGTTTCCTGGATGTCAGTCATGATCCACCGCCAGCGAACCAGGCCGGTGGAGCACGGACGGCAGTTCGAGGGTCAGCGGGGCCCCGCCGCCCCAAGGGTCAGTGAACTCAGCGGAGAGACTCGTCTCATCTGAGGGCACCAGGAAATTGATCCACAGGGATGTTGTCGATCCGGCTGGTAGCGGGCCAGTGACAGCTTCCGCGTCTCGGTTCGTCACGGTGGGTCCATCCACCCCGACCTGCAGCCGCAGTTGGCCCGGGGCAAAGAGCACCGGTTGGTCAGTCGCATTATGGACTTCCAACCGAAGGGCAATATGGTCCCCCCAGGTGCTGTTTGCCGGTTGAACTGAATGACCGATGACCGCAGGCCCGTGACCGCGGTGGCCAGTCACGGCCTGAGCAGACGTACCGCCGCCGCTGGAATCTTGTGCCGGGGGAAGCCGCATCTGCCGCTCGGCCTCGGTCAGTCGAACGCTGCCGAAGGAGGTCTTGACTCCCGGCGGATTGGCAGAGGTACCCGCTGCCAGCAGGCCGCCCGCTGCCGCTGTGCCAGCCACCGTGACCCCGACCAGCACACCAAAGACACGGCGAGTCAGGCCCGGGCTCTCATCGGCCGTGCAACCTACCTCACTGACTATCCCTGCGTCGCCAATGGATTGCGATACTTCCCCTAACAGTGTGGTCATCGGTCTATCCGCTCTTAACAGTGACTTCTTCGGGTATTAACTGTCACCGCTCAATTTTCACTTCGGCACCTTGTAGAAAACATGGAGAATAGGTGTATGCCTGCTACGATCACTCACCCGCTGACCGGACTTCTGCTGGATGTCGACGGACCAATCGCGAGCCCCGTGTCCCGGACCGTGCGGCCGGCGATCATCAAGGACCTGATGACCCTCGCCGCCGCCGGGTGGCCGGTCATCTTCAACACGGGCCGGTCTGATTCGTTCATCCGCAGCGAGGTGATGGAGCCAATGCTGGCGGCGGGGATCCCCGAGGGTGTGGTGTTCCACGCCATCTGCGAGAAGGGGGGCGTGTGGTTCAGCTTCGACCGGTCGGGGGCGGGCAAACTGCATGTCGACCAGGCTCTGGCGCTGCCGAAGGAGTTCGGGGCAGGGATCCGCGATCTGGTGGCGGAAAAGTACTTCGGGCACATGTTTTTCGATGAGACCAAATACGCGATGGTGTCGGTGGAACAGCACATTGAGGTGGACAACACCGACTACCTGGCTGAGCAGGCCGGGTTCGACGCCGACGCGCTGGCCCTGATGCGGTCCTTCGGGATGGGGGTTTGCCGGTTGGCCCACCATGCACCGGACAGCGATGACAACATTGACTACCGGATCGACCCGACCATCATCTCCACCGACATTGAATCGGTCCGTCTCGGCAAGGACCTCGGCGCCGAACGGGCCCTGGCCCTGCTCGGCCAGATTCCGTCCCGCTGGCGGACGGTCGGGGATTCACGCACCGACTACGCGATGGCCGATTACCTCCACGAACACGGGTACGACGTCGCCCATGTTGACGTCCGGCCCGCCGATGGGGTCCCTGAGACTCCGTACCCCGTGCTCACCGAGGATCACCTGACCAACGACGACGCCGGAGCCGCCTTCCTGGCCCGCTGCGTGCGATCGTTGCAGACCGCCAGCGAGGAACCGGCACGCAGTTAGGCTGCCTTATCGAGGGCACCCTCGATCGCCGCGACAACCTCTGCCGACTCTGGCTCAACCGTCGGAGCGAATCGCGCCACCACCGAGCCCTGATCATTCACCAGGAACTTCTCGAAGTTCCACTTCACCATGCCGGGCAGGATTCCGTTCTTGAACTTGGTCAGCTCCGAGTACAGCGGGTGCTGATTCTTGCCGCGCACGTCGGCCTTCTTGGTCAGCGGGAACGTGACGTCGTAGGTGGTGGAGCAGAAGGACTGGATGTCCTCGTCGGTGCCGGGCTCCTGGCTCATGAACTGGTTGCAGGGCACTCCGACCACCACAAATCCCTGGTCCCGATACTTCTGGTACAGGTTTTCCAGCCCCCCGTACTGCGGGGTATAGCCGCACTTCGACGCAACATTCACCACCATCACCGTCTTGCCCTTGAAATCGCCGAACGACCTCTCGGTGCCATCGTTCATGGTCAGAGGGATGGAATGCAGATTCGTTGGTGACATGGTTACTCCCGGTAGGCGACTGCTTAGCATTCGTACGGTAACAGCCAGCGGATGGGCCTAGGCAATAATGAAGGAGTGGCCTCACTTAGAAACACCGGGCTAACCGCCTGGCGAACCCAGCTCCGCAAGACCTTCACCGGCAACGCGGAGGTCCCACCAGCCTGGGCAGAGAAGCTGGACGAGGGCGACGACGTCGGCTACTTCCCGCCGTCGTCAGCGGCCTGGGCGGTGCACGGGTCAATGACCCCCCTGGTCGGCGGGATCCGGGCGCTGCTGCTGCAGGCCCTGCACCCGGGTGCGATGGCGGGCGTCCACGACTTCTCCCGGTACCGCGAGGACCCACTCGGCCGTCTCGCCGGCACCATCCAGTGGATTTTCACCGTCACCTACGGCTCAGCCGAAACGGCGAAGGCCGGTTCGGCCTGGGTGCAGCGGCTCCATCAGCGGGTCACTGGTACCTACATCGACAGTAGGGGTGTCACCCAGCCCTACTCGGCGGGTTCCCCCGATCTGCTGCGCTGGGTGCATCTGGCCTTCACTGACGCTTTTCTGGCGTCACATCTGGCGTATGGGCCGCCGATTCCCGGCGGTGCCGACAACTATGTGGCTGAGTGGGCACAGGCCGGGCGACTCATGGGGGTCACCGATCCGCCGGAGTCGGCGGCTGAATTGGCAGCGCAACTGGCAGCGTTCGACGACGAGCTGGTGTGCGGCCCGCAGGTCACCGAAGCGCTCCGGTACATCAAACGTCCGCCGCTGCCGATGTCACAGCGATTCGGCTACCGGGTGTTGTTCGCAGGGGCCGTGGCCACACTCGAACCCCGCCACCGGGACCTGTTAGGGCTCCGTGTTCCGTCGCTGGGGCCCATTCCGCTGCCGGTGCGCACCGCGACGCGCCTGGTCATGTTCATCGTCCGTCTCGGCCTCGGCCCCGAGGGCCCGAGCGAGGCGGCCGCGCTCCGCCGGCTCGCCCGGCTGCGGGGCACTGACGCTGAAGCGAATCCACCCCAGCCCGGGATGTGAGGTCCCGCCAACGTCACAGCTGCCCGCCGGGACGGGATTTCGCTGCGCCTGACCTCTCATCCTCAGCGAAACGGGCTGGTGGGTGGTCGTTTGAGCCGGTCCTGCGGGAAGTGTCGCGGGACCGGGATCCGATACACGGAAAAAAGGAAAAGCGGCCCTGACAGGCGTAATACCTTGTCTGAGCCGCTTTCCAATGTGCGGAGGATGGGGGATTTGAACCCCCGAGGGCGTTAACCCAACACGCGTTCCAGGCGTGCGCCATAGGCCGCTAGGCGAATCCTCCTAGTTTGGAGCAGATACCAGAATACCCACTAGCGAACGATCTAACGAATCGCCGCCGTGTGACCTTGTCGGGCAGCTCTGGGATCACACCCGGTTCAGCGGACAATCAGCCAGCGTTCGGCCCGCCCCGCGGCACGGCGACCGACGATTCTGCCGGTTCGAATCCGGCCCCGAGATTCCTGTAGACTCGTTTCCGGCCCCTCATGTGGTGTCACCCTGTGAACTCCCCCAGGACCGGAAGGTAGCAAGGGTAAGCGGGCTCTGGCAGGTGCATGGGGGGTCTTCTCATCCCCTGATGCTGCAGGAGCACCGATGAACAGCCCCGGCGCTGGCCGCTTCGCCCCCAGCCCCTCCGGCGAGCTACATCTGGGGAACCTCCGCACCGCGATCTTCGCCTGGCTGTTTGCACGCAGCACCTCCCGGACCTTCCTGCTACGGATCGAAGACCTGGACCGGGCCCGCGCCGGAGCCGAGGCCGCGCAGCTCGCCGAGCTCACCGCCGTCGGGCTCGATTGGGATGCGGCACCGGTCCGTCAGAGTGACCGGCTCCCCCTCTACCAGGCCGCTGTCGGGTCCTTGCGGAAAGCTGACCTGCTTTACGAGTGCTACTGCACCCGCCGTGACATTGCCGAGGCCGCCACCGCCCCCCATTCGCTACCCGGGTCCTACCCGGGCACCTGCCGGACCCTGCCGGCGTCGGCTCGTAACCGCCAGCATGGCCGACCCCCTGCTCTGCGGCTGCGATCCGAGGTGACCGACTGGACGGTCCAGGATGAGTTGCACGGCAGCTACACCGGACCGGTGGATGACCTGGTCATTGTCCGCAGTGACGGTGTTCCCGCGTACAATCTTGCGGTGGTGGTCGACGACGCCGCGCAGGGAATCGACCAGGTGGTCCGCGGCGATGACCTGCTCAGCTCCGCCCCCCGGCAGGCTTATTTGGCCAGCCTGCTGGGGATCGCCCCGCCCCAGTACGCGCATGTCCCACTCGCGTTGAACCGGGAAGGGCAGCGCCTCGCCAAGCGTGACGGCGCCGTCACCCTCGAATCGCTCGCCGATAAGGGCTGGACCGCCAGCTCGGTGAGGGACCTGATCCTTCGGTCGGCGGGGCTCCCGGCGGGTACGCTGGCAGGAGCGCTCGAGGCGTTTCACCCGGCAGGAGTGCCGCGTGAAGCCTGGATAGTTGAGCCCGGCGAGCTGTCCTGATTCCGCCACCGCAATACGTCACCACCAACCGATAGGGTTCTTTTGTGAGCACAGCCCTTTACCGCCGATACCGTCCCGAAGCCTTCGCGGACGTCATTGGCCAGGAGCACGTCACCGAGCCCCTCATGGCTGCCATTGAGAAGGGCCGGGTCAACCACGCCTACCTGTTCTCCGGTCCGCGCGGTTGTGGAAAAACAACATCGGCACGCATCCTGGCGCGCTGCCTGAACTGTGCCCAGGGCCCCACCCCGGTCCCCTGCGGGGTCTGCGATAGCTGTGTTGAGCTCGCCCGCGGCGGCTCCGGCAGCCTTGACGTGATTGAAATCGACGCTGCGAGCCACGGCGGCGTCGACGACGCCCGTGATCTCCGGGAGCGCGCCACCTTCGCACCGGTCCGCGACCGGTACAAAATCTTCATCATCGATGAGGCCCATATGGTCACGTCGGCGGGCTTCAACGCCCTCCTGAAGATCGTCGAAGAACCCCCGGAACACATCAAGTTCATCTTTGCCACCACCGAACCTGACAAAGTGATCGGTACCATCCGGTCCCGCACCCACCACTACCCGTTCCGGTTGGTGCCGCCCGAGCCGCTGATGGCCTACCTTGATCTGCTCTGCCAACAGGAGGGCATCCCCGTGGCCCCAGGGGTGCTGTCCCTCGTGATCCGGGCCGGCGGCGGGTCCGTGCGTGACTCACTGTCCGTACTCGACCAGCTCATGGCCGGCGCCGGTCCGGACGGTCTCGACTATGAGCTTGCCGTGTCCCTCCTCGGTTACACGCATGCGTCCCTGCTTGACGACGTCGTCGACGCCTTCGCCGCGGGCGACGCTGGCACGGTGTTCAGCGCCGTCGACCGGGTGATCCAGACTGGGCATGACCCACGCAGGTTCGTTGAGGACCTATTGGAGCGGTTCCGCGACTTGATTATCGTGAACGCGGTTCCCGACAGTGCGGCGGCGATCCTCCGGGGCACCCCCGACGACCAGCTGAACCGGATGCGCACCCAAGCCAACCAGCTGGGCCGCGGCGAACTCTCCCGCGCCGCGGACATCACCAACACGGCTCTGACCGAGATGACCGGTGCCACGTCACCGCGTCTTCACCTTGAGCTGATCTGCGCGCGGATCCTGCTGCCCGCCGCCGATGAGACCGAGCGGGGAACCCTGGCCCGCGTTGACCGGATCGAACGCCGCCTGCAGTACGCCGGGTCCGACGCCGGGTCCGATGCCGCGCCCAGCCAACCGACAGCCCCTGCTGCCACCGCCCAGGACCACGCTCCCGCGATCCCGGCAGGCCGCTCCCAGGGCGTTGCCCCCTCGGCGGGCTCCGACCCGGATGGGAAGACGGCCAGTACTGCGACGTGGCCCGAGGAGACTGCTCCCGCAGAGAAGCCAACGACACCGTCAGTCACCCCGGCTGGCGTAGCCCCGAGCAGCCCAGCGCCGACCGCATCAGGGCCGGCCACACCAGGCCCGGCCACATCAGCTCCGAACACTGCAGGTTCAGCTGCAGGGCAGAATGCTGCGGGCCAGAATGCTTCAGGTCCGGCTGCGGGCCCGTCGTCGGCGCCGGCCGCATCCCCGGCCGCGCCCGAGCCTGCGCGGCAGGACCCAGCATCGGCTTCTTCCTCCTCCGGGGCACCGCAGGTGGAAATGATCCGGCGTGCGTGGCCCGAGATCATGGATGAACTCGCCCGCATCAAACGCACCACGTGGCTCAACGTCAATCCGGATGCCAAGCCGCGGAGCATGAACGGGAACCAACTGGTCCTCGCCTTCGCGACCCAGGGAAACGCCATCGCCTTCCAGCGCGGCACTCACATGGACAACGTGAAACAGGCGATCCACAAAATCCTGGCCCTGAACGTCACCATCGAAGTACTCCACGACGGAGCAGCGGCAGCGGGTGAGCCAAACCCAAAAGTACCCACTAGTCGGCAGGCGCCGACAGAGCCTCCCAGCAGCTCGACGCCCAAATCACTTCAGCCGAGCCAGTCGCTCCCGACAACGGCGCCCTCACCTGAGGCGCCAGCCGGACCTCACCAGCCTGCAACCCCGGCAGCACCACCATCCGCAGCTACACCCGCGGAACCGGCGGCGTCCGTAACGCCCGGTGCGGCGCCCGCTACTCCCTCGGCGTCCGCCCCGTCCGCTCCCGCCACGGCGGCAGCTTCGGCAGCTTCGGCGCCGTCAGCATCCTCTGCGCCGCCCAGCTCGCCGCCACCTGCGGCCCCCACCCGGGCCGCGGAACCGTCAGTCGAGGCCACGCCGGCCCGCTGGAATACCGGCCCCAGCACCAGCGCAGGCCAGAGCGGTCCCGCCCCGCAGCCCCCCGTTACACCCGCCGCCACACCCAGCCGCCCCCAGCGAAGCAGGGTGGCAACTTCGGAACCGGACGACTCGTGGGCCTCCGTGGAGCCGCCCTCCGACGAATATGATCTGGGCCCGGAAAGCAATGCCTGGCAAACAGCCCAACCCGCAGCCCCCGACGACTCTGGTCAGACCCTGTCCACCCGCCGTCCGCCGCAGACCGCCCCAGGTCAGAACTCAACACCGGCGCAGCCCGACGCGCCGGTTCGGGAAAAAGCCCAGGAACGGCCGACGGCAGACCCGGTGGGCACATCGCAGCAACAGCCCCCGCGGGCTCCTGCGGTTGACCAGCCCCCACCGGCGGTCGCCGGCCAGCCAGCCAAACCGCTCAGCAGGTATCAGCGGCTCCTTGACGAAGCGGAGCGGAAGCGGCTGGAAGAGGAAGCGGCCAATCCCCCCGAAGGCGCCGTAGACTTGACCTACGTTGAGGACGAGCCGAGCGCCGACGATGAAACCATCGAAGAGTCCGGGCTGGTTGGACGCTCAGCCATCGAACGCATCCTGAACGGCAAACTGATTGAGGAACGCGGCGTCGACAGCCCCTAGCGTTCCGTTCCAGTGAAATAGCAACCAGAAGAAGGTCCAGTGTACGAAGGCGCAGTCCAGGAGCTCATCGACGAACTGGGCAGGCTTCCGGGAGTTGGACCCAAGTCGGCCCAGAGGCTGGCCTTCTACATCCTGGAGGGCGACGGCGAGGACATCAAGCGCCTGGTCAATGCCATCGTCACGGTGAAAGAACGGGTCAAATTCTGCACGGTGTGCGGCAATGTGGCTGAGCAGGAAACCTGCGGGATCTGCCGCGATCCGCGCCGCGACCCGACAGCGATTTGTGTGGTGGAAGAGTCAAAGGACGTCATCGCCGTCGAACGGACCCGATCGTTCAGGGGGCGCTACCATGTGCTCGGCGGCGCCATCAACCCGATTGCTGGTATCGGCCCGGACCAGCTCCGGATCCGTGAGCTCCTCAGCAGACTCTCCGACGACAAGATCGAGGAGATCATCATCGCCACCGACCCGAACCTCGAAGGGGAAGCGACCGCCACTTACCTGGCCCGGATGCTCAAGACCATCGGGATCAAGGTGACACGCCTGGCCTCAGGACTGCCGGTGGGAGGCGACCTCGAATATGCCGACGAAGTGACCCTCGGCCGCGCCTTCGAAGGACGCCGCACCGTTTCCTAGCCCTGTCCCCCGGCTCGGATCAGGCGATCCGGGTCCCCTGCGCGAGCCGCCGGGCCGGGGTCACCAGCTTCCGCTGCCCGAGCCATAACAGTCCGCCGGCGAGCACCGACTGCAGCACCAGCCCGAGGGGCCAGATCGGGAACCGGTCTTCAGGGAGGTCCCGGCCGTAGCCCTGGACCTCATCGCAGCTTATGTCGTAGTCGGGTCCGGCCTGCAGGTAGCGGACACCTTTGCTGATGCTCTCCATGATACCGGGCTGCCGGTAGACATCGGCGTTAGTCGGCTCCGACATCTGGCCGACGTCGAACCCGCGACCGTAGGGCACCGCATCCGCCACAATGACAAAGGGGTTGGCTGCTAGTAACCAGGCCGTCCGTTCGGTGTGGTGCACGGTCTGGATCTGGGTCTGGGTGACGCATTCCAGCTGGTCTTCCGGCGGCGGCGTTACCGAAAAATCAGTGTCCGCCGGATATTCCAGGTACGAGTAGGTCACCTCCGCGTTCTCCTCCTCGATCAGCGCATAGCTCAGGCCGAAAGTGATCAGGGTGCCGATACCCAGCAGGGCCACCACCATATAGGTGGTGACGATGGAGAAGAGCGGCCGGTTGGCCAACGACGAAATGCCGATCCCGATCGCTGACACGATACCCAGTTCCACACTGAGCATCAGCAGCGAGACGAAAGCCTCCGCGGGGTTCACTCCGCCGAGAGCGAGCGCCCAGAAAATGAACGGGGTACTGACCAGAAGGAAGGCGAGCGAGGCAACCCAGGAGGCGAGCCACTTGCCCCACAGGATTTGCCCAGGGGTGAGCAGGGTGATCTGCAGGATGGCGAGCGTCCCGGCCGCTCGATCTCCGTTCACGGCATTGGCTGAAAGTCCCGGCGCCACCAGAAGCCCAAAAAAGAGGACGAAGCCCACCACCAGGTCGAAAAGGATGGCCCCCGATCCGAACGTTGCAGCAGTGGTCACCGATGCCAGCAAAAACACCAGGCCGATGACAACGAACCATACGAGGAGCATGATGTACCAGGCCCGGGCACGGAGCCGCTGCCGCATTTCGAGGCCGAACACGGCTTTGACGCCGCCCCAGTACGTCAGGGCCAGGTCAGGGGACGCGCCGGTCGAGCCCGGCTGCTCTGCGATTGAAACGCTCATTGTCTGTCCGTATCGAGGCTCATGTAGGTTTCTTCGAGGGCTCCACCCGCCGGGGCGAAAGCGGTAATCGCGACGTCGGCCATGACCAGGGTGCGTAGCAGCCACGCCGCCTCGTCTGCACTGCTAACCAGCACCTGGTATTCGGCGCGGCGGGAATCGCCACGCACCTCGAACTCGACGCCATGGCTGGTGAGGGCATCCGCCAGCGGCTGCATGGGTTCCGCCTGAATGTAGTAGCGGCGGATCTGGGTGCCTGCCTCATCAAGCGTCTGATTCTTGACCGACTCACCACGATTGATGAACACCGCACGGTCCGCGATTTCGTCGAGTTCAGACAGCACGTGGCTCGACACCACAACGGTCTTCCCCTGGTCTGCCAGAGACCGCAGGGTGGCGCGAAGTTCCACCCGGGAGCCCGGGTCCAACCCCGATGCCGGCTCGTCGAGGAGGAGAACCGCCGGGTCGTGGATCAGCGCCCGCGCCAGGCTCAGTCGCTGCTGCTGCCCCCGGGACAGCACCCGTGCTGGCTGGTCCGCGAATTCCTCGAGGCGTACGGCGGCGAGCATCTCCGCAGCCCGTGACCGGCGTTGCCCAACCGGCATTCCATAGAGCGAGCCCATGACGGTGAGGATCTCGGTAGCGGTCAACGATTCCCACACCCCCAGGGTGTCAGGCATCCACCCCACCCGGCGTCGCACCGCCGCGGCGTCCTGCATCGGGTCTACCCCGCCAACCGTGAGCGTCCCACTGTCGGGCGCGAGGAGCGAGGCAAGGATCAGCAGCAAAGTGGTCTTGCCTGAGCCGTTAGGCCCAATCAGCGCTGTCACCTCGCCGGGCGGCGCCGCAAAGTCGATGTGCCTGATAGCCGCAACGGAGCCAAAACTCCGCGCAATCCCTCTGGCAACGATTCCCCCATACTCGTTGTTCATAAGGTGAACCCTATGCGACTTGCGTCACCTCCAGGGGATATGGACGGAACAATCGGACGCGCAATTGGCTGCCACAAAAGGCACAGGGCTAAACTTGGACCGTCAACCGAGGCGCCGTAGTCGTCGCACGGCAACACCTACCAACATTCGTCAGCGAGCGTGCGCATGAGCCTGATCGTCCAAAAATTCGGTGGTTCCTCAGTGGGGGACGCCGCCGGGATCAAACGTGTCGCGCAGCGGATCGTTCAGACGCAGCGCGCCGGCCACCAGGTGGTGGTGGTGGTATCGGCGATGGGCGACAGCACCGATGAGCTTCTCGACCTGGCCGCTCAGGTCTCGAACGACGTCGTCGCCGCCCCCCGCGAGATGGATATGCTCCTGAGCGCCGGTGAACGCATCTCCATGGCGCTCCTGGCGATGGGCATCCAGGGTCTCGGCTCCTCGGCTCAGTCATTCACCGGCAGCCAGGCCGGCATGATCACTGACGCCATCCACGGCCGTGCCCGCATCATCTCGGTGTCCCCGCATCGAATCAAGACCGTGATTGACCGCGGCGACGTCGCGATTGTCGCCGGGTTTCAGGGTATGAGCCGGGAAAGCAATGACATCACCACCCTCGGTCGTGGCGGGTCGGATACGACGGCGGTGGCGCTCGCCGCTGCGCTGAATGCTGACGTGTGCGAAATTTACACCGACGTGGACGGCATCTATACGGCTGATCCCCGGGTGGTGCCCAGCGCCCGGAAGATCGACGAGATTTCGAGTGAGGAAATGTTGGAGATGGCGGCCTCGGGCGCGAAAATCCTGCATCTGCGGAGCGTCGAGTACGCGCGACGGTTCGGGGTCCGGCTGCACGTCCGCTCCTCGTTCAGCGAGCAGGAAGGGACCTGGGTGCTACCCAGCCCCGATGACCAAATCAAAATTCAAGAGGGAGATCCCATGGAACAACCCATTATCTCGGGCGTCGCCCACGACCGTTCGGAGGCGAAGGTCACGGTGGTGGGCGTACCGGACATTCCCGGCAAGGCCGCCGAAATCTTTGGCATCGTCGCGGGGGCGCACTCCAACATCGACATGATTGTGCAGAACGTCTCCACCCACGGTTCGGGCCGCACAGACATTTCCTTCACCCTGCCGATTGTCGAGGGCTCTGAGGCGCTCGCCGCGCTGAAAAGCGCCCAGGAGCATGTGGGCTATGAAAGCGTCGACTACAACGAAAAGATCGGCAAGCTATCGCTGATCGGCGCAGGCATGAGGTCAAACCCGGGCGTGTCCTACCGGTTCTTCAAGGCGCTTTCCGACGCCGGAGTGAACATCGACATGATTTCCACCTCCGAGATCCGCATTTCGGTGGTGACGGACGCGGACCTGCTGGACCGCGCCGTCCGCGCTGTGCACGCGGCGTTTGATCTGGACGGCGAAACGGTCGCTACGGTTCACGCAGGTACCGGCCGCTAACCCTCGGTGTGAAGGGGTTTCTTGCCTGACCAGTCGGCATACTTCATCGGAGGTTCGGGTGGCGGGGCCGGCGGGTGCTCCTTACGCACGGCGTAGTGGTGGCCCTCCGAATCTTCCTCCACCTCGAACCCGGCGAGGTCCGCCTCGGAGGCCTGCTCGAACTCGTCATGCCGGTGAACCACCGGGAGGGTGGGATCGCCCCGCTCGGCCGGACCCAGGAACACTTTGGCCGGGTTCTTCAGCCATTTTCGAGGGGAATTCCTGCTGGACTCGCTCATTCGAACCGCCTTCTTTCCTCGCGATACGCCGTTGGCCAATTTTACCGCCAAAGCACCGAAAAGGCGCCACATTCCCGGGGCCTTCCTTCCGTTCCTGAGCCGTGTCCAGCACAATCGAGACACAGCCCACCGGACCGACCCTAAGGAACCCGCGATGCGGAACTCGGCAGCAGCAATCTGGCAAACGGTGCACGCCGAACGACGGCATCTGGCCGCAGATTTGTCCGATCTGAGCGAATCACAGTGGACAGTTCCATCGCTCTGCCCGGGCTGGACAATCCACGATGTCCTCGCCCACCTGGTGGACACCGCCCGGACCAGCAGGGTCTCCTTTATCCGCGACCTGTTAGCGGCGCGAATGAATTTTGACCGCGCGAACGAGGTTGGTGTGGCTCGCACCCGGCGGGATGACCCGCGGGATACGCTCGCCGCGTTCATGGACACGGCGCATCTGACTCGGACGCCTCCGGCCAACCCCGCAACCCGATTGGTCGAGGCAATCGTGCACGGCGAAGATATTCGCCGCCCCCTGGGTCTTACTGGGAGCTACCCACACCGAGCGGTGATTCAGGCCCTCGCCTACCAGCTACAAACCCGTGTCTCCTACGGGGGCGGTCGTGAGCGGGCCGCTGGGCTGCGGCTGATTGATCGCGGGACCGGAACATCGTGGGGGTTGGGCGACGACGTCGAAGGGGATCCCCTCGATCTGTTGGTGGCGGTCTCCGGAAGGCCGGTCGGCCCGGAGACCCTGGCCGGCCGCGGCGCGCACCGCCTGACCGGCGCCGCGTAGCCCTAACTTTTCGGCACGATGTAGGTGCTGCCGTCGGGCCGCTTCACGGTCTCCCACTGTGACGCGTCTGCTTCGCGCTCCTTCAGGGACGCCTGACTCTCACTGGTCATCGGGTGGTCCAGGGAACTGCTTTGCGCCGGCCCGAACACCGCTCGCGCACGTCCGGTCGCCTTCATGAACCGGTGCACAAAACTGGGCTTGCTAGCCATGCTGTTCCTTCCGCGGGTCCTGCTTGACCGAGTGTCTTCTCTCATTATCCTCCTGCGCTGAGAGGCCCCACGCTTCGACCGGAGTACGGGCCCGGTGAGACACTTGTTGGGTGAGCAGCTCAACAATCAATGCGCCGACGCCGACCCGCCCGGGCACCCTCACAGTGCTCCAGCGGGACGAGTGGATTGCCGCTGCCCAAACTCATCGGGCGAGGGTGGAGCCGTTCGCGCAGCCCTACCTGAACCGTCGCGCGGCTGGGAAGAAGCATCCGGTCGAGGATTTCCTGTTCACCTACTACACCCAGAAACCAGGCCCACTGGCGCGGTGGCACCCGGGCGCCGGCGTCGTGCTCGTAGGTCCCGAGGCCGCCGAGCGGGCCGGCTGGAAACACTATCGGCTGCTCACCGGAGCAGAGCGCTCGGTGCTGGCGCTGGCCGGCGAGGACGTCGCCGTCACCGCGGACGTCGACGGCTTTCGACAGGACCGGGCGGAAGCACTGGATTTCGCAGCCATCATTGTTCGCCGCACGCAAGCCCGGCGGGCGCAACTCGGCTGTTTCGGGTTGCATGAGTGGGCCATGGCGTACCGGTCCCAGGTCAACGGCGTGCGGCATGAGTATCTTGAACTCCGGCTCGGGGCTGAAGGAACCGATCAGTTGGTGGAGGACAGCCGGATCAGCTGCACCCACTTTGACGCGTTCCGCTTCTATACGCCGCAGGCTGCGCCGCTGAACACGCTGCAGCCCACCAGGGAAACACAACGCGACCTTGAACAGCCGGGTTGCCTGCACGCCAACATGGACCTCTACAAGTGGGCCTACAAGCTCAGCCCCTTACTGCCGAGCGATCTGGTGATGGACTGTTTTGAGCTTGCCTGGCGGATCCGCGCAATGGATATGCAGGCTTCGCCCTATGACCTCAGCGCGTGGGGCTACCCGCCGATCCGCATTGAAACGCCTGAGGGCCGCGCCGAATATGCCCGCCTGCAGCGTGGGTTCTCCGAGGAGTCGCAGCAGCTTCGGCAACGATTGGGTACCGCTTTGGGGAAACTGGAACCCGCGGGCACCGAGCAGGCGTTGGATCAGTGAACCCCCGGCGCCCAGCAGAAACGTCCTATCACGGCAAGTGAAGGAGCCCCCATGATCCGCGAACACCAACCCCGACACCAGCTGTCGCGGGTGAATCTTCTCCTCGGTGCAGGCGTACTGCTCCTGGCTCTTGCGGGATGCGGTGCCGAAAGCAGCGGCCCGGCGACTGGGTCCACCAGCACCGCACCGACCCCAGACGCTACGACGGGCACGCCCGAAGCGTCAGCATCCCCCGGAGACGAGGCCACCGCCGATTCCCAGCTCACAGTGATCGTGTCAGCCGGCGACGACGTCGAACCGGTCACCTACGAGTTGGCCTGTGCCGCCGGAGCCCCGGTCGGCGAGTCGGCGTTACCGGATCCAGCGGCGGCCTGCGCGGTGCTGGCGGCGCACGGCGACCTGATCAAGACGGAGCCGGACCCCGACGCCATGTGCACGATGCAGTACGGAGGACCGGAAATCGCCGTCGTGACCGGCACCCTCGACGGCGAACAGATCGACGCGTCCTTCTCCCGTGAGAACGGTTGTGAGATCGACAGGTGGAGCCTGTTCGAACCGCTGCTCGGGACCCCTGGCGGCACCGGCGCCCTGTGACCACCGCCGGCGTTTCGTAAGCTGCGCAGATAAAATCACAGCTGGTAGGCGATCCCCGTTAGACTGGTAGGGCAAGCTCGCGGAGCGCTGGATTCACCACATTCCTCAGCGTGAGACGGCACCTCCGAAGCCACTGCATTTAACGCACCTTGAGCCCAGGAGTTACCGGATGCCCCGGATAGTTGTCGACGTCATGCCCAAACCCGAGATCCTTGACCCACAGGGCAAAGCCATTGCCGGCGCACTGCCCCGGCTGGGCTTTACCGGGTTCTCAGGGGTCCGCCAGGGAAAGCGCTTTGAACTCACTGTCGACGGCGAGGTGACCGAAGAGTTGCTGGAACAGGCGCGGACCGCGGCCGCCACCTTGCTGTCCAACCCGGTCATCGAGGATGTCACCCGCGTTGAGGTGCTCCCCGAGGGATCCGCCGAGGGCGAGCAGTGACCCTGGAAGCCGACACCCTCAACTCGACGCTCGACTCAGTCCGGGTCGGCATAGTCACCTTCCCCGGCTCCCTTGACGACCGCGACGCTGCGCGGGCGGTTCGCCTCGCCGGCGGCACCGCAGTCCCGCTGTGGCACGGTGACCACGACCTGCAAAGCGTTGACGCGGTCGTCGTTCCGGGCGGTTTCTCTTACGGCGACTACCTGCGCGCCGGTGCCATCTCCCGGTTCGCTCCGCTGATGGAACAGATCACCGCCGCAGCATCGGGTGGCGAGAACGCGCTGCCGGTGCTGGGAATCTGCAACGGCTTCCAGGTCCTGACCGAGGCCCACCTGTTGCCCGGGTCGATGATCAAGAACAACCACCTCCATTTCCTGTGCCAGGACCAACGGTTGCGGGTGGAGAATGCTGACACCGCGTGGACCGCTTCCTACGCTGCGGGCGACGAGATCGTGGTTCCGTTGAAGAATCAGGACGGACAGTTCGTTGCTGACGAACGCACCCTCGACGAGCTGGAGGGTGAGGGTCGGGTCGTCTTCCGCTACGTCGGCGGCAACCCCAACGGGTCCCGCCGGGACATTGCCGGCATCTCCAACGCTGCCGGGAATGTTGTGGGCCTGATGCCACACCCTGAACACGCAGTCGAAGCCGGGTTTGGCCCCGATTCGTCGGCCGTCGGACAGGTCGGTGTCCGCGGTGGCACCGACGGACTGGGAATATTCACCTCTGTACTGAAGAAACTGGTTAAGTAAGTGACCCTCAATAGCTCCGCCGCGCCCGCCGAGGCCCGCAAGTTCAACATCGACACCGTGGCCCACGCCCTAGAGACTCCCGACGTCGAACTCCCCTGGGCCGCGCTCGGCCTGAAAGAAAACGAATTCGACCGGGTAGTCGAAATCCTCGGCCGCCGCCCCACCGCCGCCGAGCTGGCCATGTACTCGGTGATGTGGAGTGAACACTGCTCCTACAAGTCCTCGAAGGTGCACCTGGCGCAGTTTGGGGACAAGGTCACCGACGCCATGAAGGAACACCTCCTGGTGGGCATCGGCGAGAACGCCGGCGTCGTCGACATCGGCGATGGCTGGGCTGTCACCTTCAAGGTCGAGTCCCACAACCACCCCTCCTTCGTCGAGCCCTACCAGGGCGCAGCGACCGGCGTCGGCGGTATTGTGCGCGACATCATTTCGATGGGCGCACGCCCGGTCGCGATCATGGACCCGCTGCGGTTCGGTGCGATCGACCACCCGGACACCCCCCGCCTGGTGCACGGCATTGTGTCCGGCATCGGCGGGTACGGCAACTCCCTCGGCCTGCCCAACATCGGCGGCGAAGTGGTATTCGACTCGGTCTACCAGGGCAATCCGCTGGTCAACGCACTCGCCGTCGGCGTCCTGCGGCACGAGGACATCCGTCTGGCCAACGCTTCGGGCGTGGGCAACAAGGTGGTCCTGTTTGGTGCCCGCACCGGCGGCGACGGCATCGGCGGCGCCTCGGTGCTGGCCTCCGAGTCCTTCGACGCTGACAAGCCCTCCAAGCGCCCCGCCGTGCAGGTGGGAGACCCGTTCGCCGAGAAGGTCCTCATCGAGTGCTGCCTTGAGCTGTTCAAGGCTTCGGTGGTGGAAGGCATCCAGGACCTTGGCGCCGCCGGGATCTCCTGCGCCACCTCCGAACTGGCCTCCAACGGCGACGGCGGCATGCACGTCGAGCTGACCGATGTGCTGTTGCGCGATCCTTCCCTGACACCGGGCGAGATCCTGATGTCCGAGTCGCAGGAACGCATGATGGCCGTGGTCACCCCGGCCAACGCCGCGGCGTTCGAGGCCATCATGGACAAGTGGAACGTTGAGTACTCGTGGCTCGGTGAGGTCACCGACACCGGCCGGCTCATCATTGAATGGGACGGCGAAAAGATTGTCGACGTCGACCCGCGGACCGTCGCCCACGACGGCCCCGTCTACCACCGGCCCTTCCACCGCCCCACCTGGCTCGACGCGCTACAGCAGAACACGTTCGACGGCGACCGGCCAGCTGACGGCGGCACCCTGCGCGCCGCAGTGCTGGAGTTGATGGCTTCGCCGAACATGTGTTCCAAGGACTGGATCACCAACCAGTACGACAGGTTTGTGCAGGGCAACACAGCCCTCGCCATGCCCGACGACGCGGGCGTGGTCCGGGTGGACGAAGAGAGCGGCCTCGGCGTCGCCATCTCCACCGACGCAAACGGCCGCTACTCCTACCTCAACCCCTACGAGGGTGCCCGCCTGGCCCTCGCCGAGGCTTACCGGAACGTCGCCACCACCGGCGCCAAGCCGCTGGCGGTCACCGATTGCCTGAACTTCGGCTCCCCTGAGGACCCCGAGGTGATGTGGCAGTTCGCCGAAACCGTGCGCGGCCTCGCCGATGCCTGCCAGGAGCTCGGCGTCCCGGTCACCGGCGGCAACGTGTCCCTCTACAACCAGACCGGCGGCGTCCCGATTCACCCGACCCCGGTGGTCGGCGTTCTCGGCGTGTTTGACGACGTCGCCCGCCGCACCCCCTCGGGCTGGCGCGACGACGGGCAGGCCATCTACCTGCTCGGCACCACCCGGGACGAGCTGGACGGCTCGGAGTGGGCGAATCTTCGCGGCCATCTGGGCGGGCAACCTCCGGTCGCCGACCTGACGGCCGAGAAGACCCTCGCCGCCATCCTGATCAACGCTTCCCGTGACGGCATGATCGACGCCGCCCATGATCTCTCCGAGGGCGGTCTCGCCGCAGCGCTGTCAGAGGCGGCATTGCGCTTCGGGGTGGGCGCACGGATCGGAATCGACGAGCTCTGCGAGCGCGACGGCATTGACCCGTTCACTGCGCTGTTCTCCGAGTCCCAGGGCCGCGCCGTCGTCAGCGTGGCCCGCTCCGAAGAGGTGCGGTTCAACGACATGTGCACGGCACGCAACTACCCGCACCTGCGGATTGGTGTGGTCGACGCGGAGAACGGAGCCCTCGACGTGCAGGGCCACTTCACCCTGCCACTCGACGAACTGCGGACCGCCCACGAGGCCACCCTGCCGAACCACTTCGCCTGACCGTCCACCGCGCCCGATCCCGGCAGTCGCCCCACAAAACGGCGAACGCCCCCGATATTTCAGGGGCGTCCGCCGATATCTGGGGCGTTTGCAGGGATCGGGGGCGCTAGCGGATTCGGGGCGCTAGCGGATTTGGACGCCAGCGATTCGGGGGCCCGGAAGCTAGCTGGCCAGCCGCTGCGCGGTGGAAAGGTACCGGCGGGTAACGAACTCCTGAGATAACCGGGCGACCGGTGCGCCCAGTTTGAAAAACCAGTTGGCGTGCTGGCTGAAGGCGAACACCTCGAAGTAGACGGCACCGTCCGGATCGAGGATAGCCATAAACGCTTCCTCACCCCGTTCCGGGTGGCCCGGCAGCGTACCGTACCCAAAACCGGCACGCTGGGCCCCGCCGTCGTCCTCGACCGGTTCCTCGGTCCACACCACCCGGCACGGTGCTGGCAGCCGCAGCGGGCCGACGCCGAAGGCGGGAACCACGTCCCGGCCAACCGCAGCCCGTCCCTGGCCCGGCGGAACCCTCAACCCGGCGCCCCGATGCAGCTGCCAGGACAGAATCCCATCAGCGAGCCGGGCGTAGGCCGCATACCCGGTTCCGACCCGGACCCGCCGGTCCACCACCCGGTACCCGGGCGGGGATTCGTTCCGCTGGCTCAGCCCGAGCGGCTCATACGTGAAATCAGGTTTTACCATCTGCTGCCAATCTGCTCCAGCCGAGCGTTTCGCGATCCCGTGCCGGCAAGGAGGCCACCACCAGATCGTAGGAATCCTCAATCATGTCGCGGATCATCGCATCCGGAAGGTTCCCGGTGCATGAAACCCCGTTCCAGTGGGTCTTATTGAGGTGGTAGGCCCCAACAATCTCCGGGTGCGCGGCCCTCAGCTGTTCGGCAAGCTGCGGCTCGCATTTCAGGCTGACCGACAAGTTGGGAGCGGAGAGGTCGGACAAGGCAAACATCTTTGCAGCACCGCCCGCCGCCCTCACTTTGAACACCGACGCTGCGGGCCCGAAGGGAAAGTCCTCGAAGGCACCCGGCAGTGCCAGGCAAAACTCCCGCAGAACAACTGGATCCATGGGCCGAGCTTACTGCCAAAGGATGGCAGGATAGGAGAAAACCAACCGCAGGAGCGCACCATGGGCGAGGCAAAACGCCAGGCTGATAAGGCAGTGGACACGGCCGAGGACGTATCGGATTCCAAGGCCTTCGAGATCGCGGCACGCGCCGGCTACATCGCTGCCGGCCTGTTGCACCTTCTGATCGGCGTCATTGCCCTCCGGGTGGCCCTGGGAGGATCCGGCAGTGCCGACCAAAGCGGTGCGATCAGCGCGCTCGGCGACGGCCCCGGCGGCGCCATGCTCCTCTGGGCTTGCGCCATCGGATCGATTGCGCTTGCCCTCTTTATGCTCAGCGAAGTCTTCTTCGGGGCCCGCGGCATGAAGGACTCCGACAAGCTCAAATTCCGCGCGAAGAACGGCGCCAAGGCGATCACCTACGGTGTCATCGGCGGAACGTTCGCCACCTATGCGTCGGGCGGCAGCAGCGACAGCAGCGAAAGCACCCAGAATCTGAGCGCCTCCCTCATGTCCAACCCGGCGGGTTCGGTCCTGCTGATGGCGGTCGGGGCGGGTGTGATGGTGGTTGGCGGGTACTTCGTCTACAGCGGGGCCACCAGACACTTCACCAAGAACCTGTCCGGGTTGCCCGGCCACGGCGCCAGGACCGCGGTCATCCGGCTCGGCATGGTCGGTTACATCGCCAAGGGAGTGGCGCTGCTGGTGTTGGGCCTGCTGTTCATCGTGGCAACGGTCAAGAACAACCCGGAAGAATCCACCGGCCTGGACGGGGCCTTGAAGTCCCTGCAGGATCAGCCGTACGGCGCCTGGATTCTGGGGGTCGTCGCCGTTGGTCTGATCGCCTACGGTGTGTTCATGGTGATCCGGTCCCGCTACCAGAAGATGTAGTCTGCCGCCGTCGTCAGCGGGCGAGGCGTGGCGCTTCGATGGCCGGGCAGGTGTTCATGACGACGTCGAGCCCCGCCGCCCGCGCGCGGTCAGCGGCCGCCTCGTCGATGACCCCTAGCTGGAGCCAGACCGCTTTCGCGCCCACCTCGATGGCCTGATCCACCACCGCTCCCACCTTTGAGGAGTTCACAAAGCAGTCGACGACGTCGATGGTCCCGGGGATATCCGCCAGTCGCCGATAGCCGGTGCGCCCATGGACGTCGTCGCCCTTGAGACTGACGGGGATCACCTCCATCCCCAGGTGGTCGATCAGGAACCGTGAGACTCCGAGCGCCGCGCGCCGGGGGTTGTTGGAGAGTCCGACCACCGCCCAGCGGGCGGGAGTTGTGAGGAGCGTGCGGATCACTTCAGGATCGTTGCTGTGTGCCATGGTGGTGTGCCCTTTCGCTGTAATCGGTCGGATTGTTACGCCAACACTTGCGGAGAACCCGTGCACAGGAGTTTAGTAGTGCTTGACCATCCCGAGCGGCCGAGAGACCTGGATCGATGAAGCCGCAGCAACCCTGGCCATCCGGCTGACCATCTGCAGCACGTAAGTGCAGCGGCCAACCGGTGACAGTAGGGTGCTACCGCCAGGACCGATGGAGTTAATCCTATGACCGTTCTGGCATCACCACAGTCAACCACTGCGCCCTCCAAACAGGCACTCAACGTCACCTTCGCCGGCCTCGGCCGAAGCTTCGGTGCCGCCTCCGATCGGCGGACCGTCCTGCGGGACATCAACTTCGAAGTGCACGCCGGCGAGGTCCTCGCCATCCTCGGCCCGAGCGGCTGCGGCAAATCCACCCTGTTGCGGGCTGCCGCCGGGTTGGACTCCCTCAACGCCGGGTCCGTCCTGATTGACGGCACCGAGGTACACGGCATCGACGAACGATGCGCCGTCGCCTTTCAGGAACCCCGACTGCTGCCCTGGCACACCCTGCAGGCCAACGTCGCCATTGGTCTGCCCAAGGCGTCGAGTGCCAGCGTGGGTAAAGCCAAAGTAGCCGAGCTGCTGCAACTGGTCGAGCTTGCTTCGTTCGCCAAGCACCGTCCGCGGGAAGTCTCCGGCGGAATGGCACAGCGAGCCTCATTGGCACGTGCCCTGGCCCGCAACCCCGGCGTCCTCCTCCTCGACGAGCCGTTCGGCGCCCTTGATGCTCTCACCCGGATCAAGATGCAGGATCTCCTGCTCGACATCCACCGAGCCCAACCCACTACCGTGCTACTGGTCACTCACGACGTCGACGAGGCGCTGCAACTGGCAGACCGCATCATCGTCCTGGGCGCCGACGGCAACCTGCCGGGCGCCACCATCACCGAGGTTCTCACCGTCCCCGGCGACCGCCCCCGCGACCGCAACGCGGCCGACCTCGGCCGAATGCGCAGCTCCTTGCTCGCCTCCCTGGGAGTCACCGGCCACTAGGCCGCGCCTTCCCCTGCCCTCCGGGGTTTTCCTTTTCACCCACCCCTGCACGGCCTGCCCGCTGTGTCACACCGTACCCACCCTTTTGTTCGTCTCACCCAACTCGTCTCAGACGACCCGTCTCACCGAAGGACACTCATGAACCGCCAACCAGCACCCCACCCCCGCCGCACCTTTCTGGGCGCCGCGTCACTGGCCGCCGTCGCCTCCCTCGCCTTGACGGGATGCATGGCCGGTGAGGACGCCGACGGCGCTGCCGCCCCCGCGGGCGGCGAACTGAACATTGACTTCGCCACCTACAACCCGCTGTCCCTGGTGATCAAGGAACAGGGGTGGCTGGAGGACGAGTTGGCGGATGAAAACGTCACCGTCAACTGGATCCAGTCCGCCGGGTCCAACAAGGCGAACGAGGCGTTGCGCGCCGGAGCCATCGACGTGGGTTCCACCGCCGGTTCCGCTGCCTTGCTCGCCCGATCCAACGGCTCCCCGATCAAGACGATCGACATCTACTCTCAGCCGGAATGGTCGGCGCTGGTCACGAACGCTGACTCGGACATCCAGGAGATCGAGGACCTGCGGGGCAAATCGATCGCCGCCACGAAGGGCACCGACCCCTACTTCTTCCTCCTGCAGGCGCTCGAGGCCGGCGGCGTCGATCCCTCCGAGGTCACGGTGCAGAACCTGCAGCACGCCGACGGCCGGGCCGCCCTCGCCAACGGATCGGTGGACGCCTGGTCGGGCCTCGACCCGATCATGGCCTCGGCCGAACAGGATGGGGCCACCCTGTTCTTCAGGGACATCGACTTCAACACCTACGGCTTCCTCAACGCCACCGAAGACTTCCTGGCGGAGAGTCCCGAGCTGGCCCAGACCGTCGTAAACGCCTACGAGAAGGCCCGCGAATGGGCCATCGAGAACCCCGAAGAGACGGCCAAGATCCTCGCCGAGGTGGCAGGGATCGACGTCGAAATCGCCAACGCGGTCATCATCGACCGCACCAACCTGGACGTTGACCCCATCCCGGGTGACGCGCAGCGGGCTGTGCTGGAGAAGATCGGTCCGGTGTTCGTCGAATCCGGTGACGTCTCCAGCCAGGAACAGGTTGACGAAGCGCTCGACACCCTCTTTGAAGACTCCCTGGTACGCAACGCGGATCCCACGGCGATTGAGGCCTCCTCATGACCCACATCGGGAATCCGTACGTGACCGGGAACAGCGTCACGGGCGTGAGCCAGACTTCCCTGGAAGCCTCCGGCTCCACCGTGGCAACGGCAGACGCCACCCAGCCGCCGCCCGAACGGGGCGGACCGGCACATGGATGGTCCCAGACCGGCCCGCTGCGGCGTGGCTGGGTGCGTCTGCTCCTCGGGCTGATCCTGCCCGGGCTGATCATCACCGTCTGGCAGCTGAACTCCGTCACCGGCCTGTTCAGCGCCGTCCAGGTGCCGCCGCCCGCGGCGGTGCTCAATGCGGCAGTCGAACTGATCCAGCGCGGCGAGCTGTGGACGCACATCGGCATCTCCACCCAACGGGTACTGCTGGGCTTCACCTTCGGCGCCGCCCTGGGCCTCGCGATCGGCTCACTCGTCGGGCTGTCCCGGATCGCGGACGCGCTGCTCGCTCCCACCATCGGCGCCTTGCGTGCTGTCCCGTCCCTGGCCTGGGTGCCGCTGCTCATCCTGTGGATGAAGATCGGCGAGGATTCAAAGATCACGCTGATCCTCATTGGCGCCTTCTTCCCCGTCTTCACCACCGTGTACCTCGCGCTACGGCACGTGGACCGGAACCTGGTGGAGGCCGGCCGGGCGTTCGGGTTGAAGGGCTTCAAACTGCTGACCACGGTGCAACTCCCGGCCGTGATTCCATCAGTGTTCTCCGGTCTCCGGTTGGGCCTCGCCCAGGCGTGGCTGTTCCTGGTCGCGGCTGAACTGATTGCCTCCTCGCTGGGGCTCGGATATCTGTTGAGTGATTCACAAAACAACGGACGGGTGGACAGGATCTTCCTGGCGATCATCCTGTTGGCGATCATCGGCAAAACCACCGATGCCCTCCTGGGGATCGCCGAGAAGTGGGCGGTCCGGCGATGGGCGTGAGCCTTCAGGAGGCCGACCCCCTGACCGAGACGGACCGCCTGGCGTTCTGGGAACAGCAGGCGCGCCGGCTGGACTGGGCTGCCGAATGGACCACGGCGCACAGCTTTCAGCCAGCCCGGCCGGTATCGGGTGGCGCCGACGGGCAGCTCACCGTCCCGGTGATCGAGTGGTTCGCGGGGGGCCGCCTCAACGTGGCCCACAACTGCGTGGATCGGCACGTGGATGCCGGGCTGGGCAGCAAGGTCGCACTGCATTTCGAGGGTGAGCCCGGGGACCAGCGAACGGTCACCTACTCGGACCTGCAGGAGGAGGTGTCACGCGCAGCCAACGCCTTGCTGAACCTCGGGATCGGCAAGGGCGACCGCGTGGTGATCTACCTACCCGTGCTCGTGGAAACGATTGTGGTCACCCTGGCGTGCGCGCGAATCGGGGCGGTGCACTCACTGGTGTTCGGCGGATTCTCTGCTGAAGCCTTACGCTTCCGGGTTGAGGACACCGGCGCCAAACTGTTGGTCACAACTGACGGGCAGTACCGGCGCGGCGCAGCGGTGCCGGTCAAGACCAACGCCGATCAGGCCGTGTCCGGTTCCAACAGCATCGAACATGTTCTGGTGATCCGCCGGACCGGCAGCGACATCGAGTGGACCGAGGGCCGGGACGTCTGGTGGCATGACGCAGTCGGCGCCGCGGCCCCGCATCACGCTGCCGAGGCGTTCGACGCCGAGACTCCCCTGTTCATCATGTACACCTCCGGCACCACGGGTAAGCCCAAAGGCCTGGTGCACACCTCCGGTGGGTACCTGACCCAGGCGTCGTGGAGTTTCGACTACCTGTTCAGCAACCCCGATCCGTCGCAGCGGGACCAGGACGTCCACTGGTGCACCGCCGACCTTGCCTGGGTGACCGCCCATACCTACGAGATCTACGGTCCGCTCTCCAACGGCGCCACCCAGGTGATCTTCGAGGGCACTCCCAACACCCCACATCCGGGGCGGCACTTCGAGATCATCCAGCGTTACAAGGTGACCAGCTATTACACGGCCCCCACCCTGATCCGGTCGCTAATGGGCTGGTTCCCGGACGGCGTGCCTGCCAGCTACGATCTGTCCTCGATCCGTCTCCTCGGCACCGTCGGTGAGGCCACCAACCCCGAGGCCTGGCGCTGGTTCAGGGAGCACCTCGGGGCTGGCACCGCACCGGTCGTCGACACCTGGTGGCAGTCAGAAACCGGCGCCACCATCCTCTCTCCCCGCCCCACTGACCCCTCGTTCAAGCCCGGTTCTGCCTCCCGCGCCCTCCCCGGCGTGAGCACCCGGATTGTCGACGACGCCGGAAACCCGGTACCCACCGGTGAGCAGGGCCTGATCGTCGTGGACCGCACCGGACCGGCGATGGCGCGCACCGTCTGGGGCGACCCGCAGCGCTACCTGGATTCCTACTGGCGAAAGTTCGCCGCCCAGGGCTGGTTCCTGGCCGGTGATGGGGCCAGGAACGACGACGACGGCGACACCTGGATCCTCGGCCGGGTCGACGATGTGCTCAACGTGTCAGGCCACCGGCTCTCGACCATCGAGATTGAATCGGCCCTGGTTGCTCACCCGTGGGTGGTCGAGGCCGGCGTCTGTCCGGTCTCCGATCCGCGGACCGGCCATGCGATTGCCGCCTTCGTGGTGCTGGCTGCGTCCCACGGGGCCGGCGCGCACGCGGCGGAGGAGGTGAGCCGGGTCTTGCGGGACCACGTCGCGGCGGTGATCGGGCCGATCGCCAAGCCGGCCGCCGTCGTCGTCGTCGCGGACGTCCCGAAGACCCGGTCCGGCAAGATCATGCGCCGACTCCTGACGCAACTGTTCGAGAACACAACGCTGGGTGACACCACTTCCCTGCAGAACGAGGCGTGCGTGCCCGGCATCGCTGCCGCACTGGCCGCAAGGGCGTCACCGTGACCCCGCCTGCAAACCCCACCGGAGGGACAACCCGCAACGGAGAGCAACAATGTTGGTCGACCGTGAGAGGACTGTCACACTGGTGGGGACCATCCCGAGCGGTTGAGAGATCTGGCTCATTGACACCGCAGCAACCCTGGCCACTGCCCACGGCAGTGACATTAGGGTGCTAATGCCAGGCACGATGGAGGACCACTATGGCTATTGACCTTTCCCAACCCCTGAAGTTCGCGTACTGGGTGCCCAATGTGAGCGGCGGCCTGGTGGTCTCCACCATTGAGCAGCGCACCAGCTGGGACTTCGAGTACAACAAGAAGCTGGCCCGCATCGCGGAGGACGCCGGCTTCGAGTACGCCCTCTCGCAAACCCGGTATGCGGCGTCGTACGGCGCCGACAAGCAGCATGAGGCCACGTCGTTCTCCCTGGCGCTGCTCGGTGCGACCGAAAAGCTGAAGGTGATCGCCGCCGTCCACCCCGGCATGTGGCAGCCCGGAGTCCTGGCGAAGTTCATCATCACCGCTGACCACATCTCCGGTGGTCGGGCGGCGGTGAACATTGTGTCCGGCTGGCTGAAGAGTGAGTTCACCGGGTTCGGGCTGCCGTGGCTGGAGCACGACGAGCGCTACGTCCGCACCGAAGAGTTCATCAGGATCCTCCGCGGCCTCTGGACCGAGCAGAACTTCTCCCAGGCCGGCAAGTATTACAACATTACCGATTTCACCCTCAACCCGCCGCCCGTCGACGTGCCCGGGCGTCCACACCCGGAAATCTTCTTCGGCGGGAACTCGACGGCGGCGCAGGCCACTGCTGGCCGGGTGGCCGACTGGTACTTTTCCAACGGCAAGGACCTCGAGGGATTCAAGGAGAATATCGCCGGCGTGCAGGCCTCAGCGGCCGACGTCGGCCGCGACCCCCGGTTCGGGCTCAACGGTTTTGTGATTGCCCGCGATACCGAGAAGGAAGCCCGCGAGACGCTCCGCGAGATCGTGGCCAAGGCCCACAAACCGGCGGTGGAGGGGTTCCGGGGCGCAGTGCAGGAAGCCGGGGCCTCGACCAAGGATGGCAAGGGCATGTGGGCGGACTCGTCCTTCGAGGACCTGATCCAGTACAACGACGGCTTCAAGACCCAGCTGATCGGCACTCCCGAGCAGATCGCCGAGCGGATCATCGAGTACAAGAAAATCGGCGTGAACCTGATGCTGACCTGCTACCTCCACTTCCAGGAGGAGGTCGAAGCCTTCGGCAAAGACATCCTCCCCATCGTCCGCGAACTCGAAGCGGACCTCGCCCGTAAAGAGGGCCTAGATTTCAATGTTGACAACCAGATTAAGGCAGGTGTCTGATGGCTGATCGCAGCTTCGGTTTCCGTACACGCGCTCTTCACGCGGGTGGCACCCCCGACTCGGCCCACGGCGCCCGAGCGGTACCCATCTACCAGACGACCTCGTTCGTGTTCAAGGACACGAACGACGCCGCCAACCTCTTCGCGCTCCAAAAGTACGGCAACATTTACTCGCGGATCGGCAACCCTACGGTCGCCGCGTTCGAGGAACGGATCGCGTCCCTGGAAGGTGGCATCGGGGCGGTCGCGACGGCGTCGGGCATGAGCGCCGAATTCATCACGTTCGCGGCCCTCTGCCAGGCCGGGGATCATATTGTCGCCGCGTCGCAGCTCTACGGCGGCACGGTCACCCAACTCGATGTAACCCTGCGCCGGTTCGGCATTGACACCACCTTCGTCCCCGGCACGGATCCTGCTGACTATGCTGCGGCCATCCAGGACAACACGAAGGCCGTCTACGCGGAGGTGATCGCGAACCCCTCGGGTGAAATCGCCGACATCCAGGGGCTAGCGAAGATCGCCCACGACGCCGGTGTGCCACTGATCATCGACTCCACCCTGAGCACCCCCTACCTGATCCGGCCCATCGAGCACGGCGCCGACATTGTGATCCACTCCGCCACCAAGTTCATCGGCGGGCACGGGACCACCCTGGGCGGCGTCGTCGTCGAGGCCGGAACCTTCAACTGGGGTAACGGCCGGTTCCCCACCATGACCGAACCGGTCCCGTCCTACGGCAATATCCAGTGGTGGGCCAACTTCGGCGAGTACGGCTTCCTGACCAAGCTGCGCACCGAGCAACTGCGGGACATCGGGCCGTCTCTCTCCCCCATGTCGGCCTTCCAGCTGCTGCAGGGCGTGGAAACCCTGGCCCAGCGGATGGACGAACACCTGTCCAACGCCCAGGCGGTCGCCGAGTGGCTGGAGAACGACCCGCGGGTGGAGTACGTGAACTTCGCGGGCCTCCCTTCGCACCGGCATTTCGAGCGGGCCGCCAAGTACCTGCCCCAAGGGCCCGGGTCGGTCTTCAGCTTTGGGGTGAAAGGTGGCAGGGCAGCAGGGCAGAAGTTTATTGAGTCGCTGCAGCTGGCCTCACACCTGGCCAACGTGGGCGATGCCCGCACCCTGGTCATCCACCCCGGCTCGACCACGCACCAGCAGCTGTCCGCCGAGCAGCTGGTCACGGCCGGCATCCCTGAGGACCTGGTCAGGATTTCGATCGGACTCGAGGACCTGGACGATATCCTGTGGGACATCGGCCAGGCACTGGACCTTGCCACTGCAACCCCGCAGGGCTCAACACCTACTCCGCACGAGGGAGCCACCGCATGAGCGCCGATCTGGAAACGGCACGGACCTGGGAGGGCCCATCCGCCCCTGAACGACTCTCGCTCCTGCGTCACGCCAAGTCGGTGGCGATCATTGGGGCGTCGGATAAGCCGTCCCGCGCGTCGTACTTCGTGGCCACCTACCTGCAGTCGTCGTCGCCCTACCGCTTGTACTTCGTGAACCCGGTGGCGAAGGAGATTCTGGGGCAGCCCGTGTACGCGTCCCTGGCCGACCTACCGGAGGTCCCCGACATCGTCGACGTGTTCCGGAAGCACGATGATCTGCCCAGTGTCCTTGAGGAGACGAAGGCTGTTGGCGCGAAAACACTATGGCTGCAGTTGGGGTCCTGGCATGAGGACGTTGCGCACGACGCCGAGGAGGCGGGCCTGAACGTGGTGATGGACCGCTGCATCAAGATTGAGCACGCGCGGTTCCACGGTGGACTCAACCTGGCTGGCTTCAACACCGGAGTGATTTCGTCGAAGCGGCAGGTTACCGCCTAGCCCCACCCATCATCTAGCCCCATCCCACACCCCATCGAGTCAACAGGAATCGCCCCAAAAAGTGGCTATTCCTGTTGACTCGATCCCGTTGGTTGGGGGGCAGGGTGGCTGGGCTAGTGGGACTCGACGATTTCCTCGTTGCGCGCGAATCGGCGGTTCTTGAGCACGGGCAGGAACTCGCGGACGTCGGCGATCCGTCGGCGTGACACGTTGGTGGTGACCACTCCCTCTTCCTCGTCGGTGAGGAAGACCTGCGGGATTCCCATGGGGTCGAGGATCGCCGAGTGCCCGATGGTATGCCCGCTCGAGGTCCCGGCTGCCGCGATCCAGACGGTGTTCTCGATGGCGCGGGCCTTCAGCAGGGTTTCCCAATGATCCACCTTGTGATCGCCCTTGAACCAGGCGGCCGGCACCAGGATCAGATCCGCCCCGCGGTCGGCGAGCGCACGTGCCTGTTCCGGGAAGCGGATGTCGTAGCAGGTCATGAGCCCCACTGACAGGTCACCGATCGTGACCACCTTGATGCCGCCGTCGCCGGGTTTGATCCGGGTGGACTCCTGATAGCTGAAAGCGTCGTAGAGGTGAAGTTTGCGGTAGGTGTCGACAATCTTTCCCGTGGCATCCACCAGGACCAGCGTGTTGTAGGGGCGGTCCTCGCCGCTCCCCTCATACCCGCCAGCAACAATGGCTATGCCGAGCTCGACGGCGATGAAGGACAGCTGCTGCACGAAGGTCGACCAGTTTTCGTCGACGGCAGCCGCCAGCGAACCCTCCACCTTCCCGATGGAGAACATGGATTCCTCGGGGAAGACGATCAGCTCGGACCCTTCGGAACGCGCTTGTTCGGCAAGCCCACGCATGGTCTTGAGGTTGTCCGAGACGCTACCGCCCGGTCGGAACTGCCCAACGCTGATCTTCATCGTCGCCGCTTTCAGTCATGAAATAGGTGCCCTCACAGCCTACCGAATGCCTGAACGTCTTATTGTTGGGTTATGACACTGCAACCTATCGTCCCCGGCCCCGGCCAGGAATCAGTGTGGGACTACCCGCGACCGCCACGGCTGGAGCCCACCACCGAGCGGGCGCTGATTGAGTTCGGCGGTATGGTGATCGCCGACAGCACCGATTCGGTCCGGGTCCTGGAAACCAGCCACCCCCCGGTGTACTACGTTCCGATGGGCGACTTCGTCGCCGGCGCCCTGGCTCGCGTGGAGGGCTCATCGTTGTGTGAGTACAAGGGGATGGCAGCGTATTACGACGTCGTCAGCGGGCAGCACCGCGCACCCCGCGCCGGGTGGACCTACCCAACCCCCACCCCCGGCTTCGAGGCACTGCAAACCCGGGTAGCGATTTATCCGGGAGCAATGGACCGCTGTCTTATTGACGGTGAAGTGGTCAAGGCGCAGGAGGGCGACTTCTACGGCGGCTGGATCACCAGCCGCATCGTCGGGCCTTTCAAAGGCGCCCCCGGCACCTGGGGCTGGTAGTCCGGGCCCAGTCCCGACAGTGCGACCTCGCCGTCGAACGGTGACGCCCAGCTAACGCTCATAGAGGACTGATACCTTCGCAGGTTGGTTATCTATCTGGCAGGAGAATATTGTGCGGAAGAAGTTTTTACTGAGTATTGCCTTGGCCGGAATTGTCTCGGTGGTGTCCGCGTGCGGCACCCCCGAAGACGGCAGCGAGTCGGGATCCGAGACGTCGCAGGCCCCCGCCAATGAGAGCGCAGCGCCCGAAGCGGCCCCCGAAGTTGCCGACGCCGATCTGGAAGGCGTGCCTGACGTCGTGGCGCTGGTCAACGGCACCGAGATCCTGAAGGCGGACTTCGAATCGGTCTACACCGCCCAGTACGAGCAGGCCGCAATCCAGTCTCAGATGTCAGGGGAAGCAGTCGACCAGGATGAGCTCAAAACCCAGACCATCGAGGGAATGATCGGCACCGAACTGCTGGTTCAGGAAGCTGACGAACGGGGGATTGAGGCAAGCGACGAAGCAACTACCGCAGCACTCGATGAGCTCGTAGCAGCCAACCAGCTTGGTTCGGCCGAGGAGTTCTACGCAGCGCTCGCCGAGCAGGGCATGGACGAGGCGACAGTCAACGACCAGCTCGCCACCCAGGTCCAGGTGGAACAGCTCATCCAGGAAGAGGCTGGGGACTCCGCACCCTCCGAGGAGGAGCTCACCACCGCCTACGACGAGGCAGTGGCCCAGCAGGAAGAGCAGAACGCCCAGAGCGGCGAAGAGACCGAGGTTCCCCCGTTCGAGGAAGCACGGCCAGCTCTCGAGGAGCAGCTCCAGACCCAGAAGGAATCCGCCGCAGCGGAGTCCCTGGTATCCAGCCTCCGCGAGGAAGCTGACATCACGATCAACCTCTAAGGCAGGTGGTGCCGCAGCTAGAGGGCTGCGGCACCGGGACTGACCGGCGTCCGGTCAGGGGATTCCATCGCGAACCATGACGCCAGTTCGTCGGCTGGAAGTGGCCGGGCGTAGTGATATCCCTGGGCCAGGTCGCAGGCGAGCCCGATCAGGGCCTCACGCTGCCCCTCGGTTTCGACGCCCTCGGCTACCGCCTTGATCCCGACGGCGTGGGCCAGCAGGTACCCGCAGGGGGCATGATCGAAGAGCGCCTGATAGTCCAGCCCGGCGGCGCTCACGGCTGCCGCCGGTGAGCGGGAAAGGCTCGCTCAGAAAACGCCGTCGGCGCCATTTCCGCCCCTCAAAAGTTGTGTGGGCGACGACCTGGATACGGGTGGTCGTCGGCTCCTCACTGAACTGTCGGCGAGGCGGACCGAAATGTAAGCGTTTAGGCGCGACGGCGCCGAATCCGGATCGGTCCCTTGATGATGGACGGATCGATGACCGCTCCGCCCTGCGTAATCTCCACCTCACCGGCGGCAACTAACCGCTTGGCAGCGTCCCGGGACGCCTCCATCAGGTCCCGCCACTGTCCGTCGGATACTGCGCGGGCAGCCTCCGACGGGCAGATCGTCGCCTCGGGGGCCCGCTCGTCGAGGAGCCGCCGGATGGCGTCCTCAAGCAGCCGACCGGTGTCGTCGCCAGCGGGGCCCAACCGGTTCCCTAACCGATCAGGTCGTTGATGACGATGGTCTGGTCCCGGTCGGGACCCACGCCGATGGCCGAGAACCGGGCACCTGACATCTTCTCCAGCGCCCGAACGTACACCTGCGCATTATCGGGCAGGTCATCGATAGTCCGCGCGGTGGTAATGTCCTCGGTCCAGCCCTCGAAGTACTCGAAGATGGGTTTGGCGTGGTGGAAATCGGTCTGGGTCATCGGCATCTCATCGTGCCGGACGCCGTCGACGTCGTACGCCACGCAAACCGGGATCCGCTCGATCCCGGTGAGCACGTCAAGCTTCGTCACGAAGTAGTCGGTGAAGCCGTTGACGCGGGCCGCATGGCGGGCCAGGACGGCGTCGTACCAACCGCAGCGGCGTGGCCGCCCGGTGTTGACACCGAACTCGCCGCCCTTCGTCTGCAGGTACATGCCCATGTCGTCGAAGAGTTCGGTGGGGAAGGGACCGGCGCCGACGCGCGTGGTGTAGGCCTTGATGATGCCCACTGCGCGGCTGATCCGGGTAGGGCCAATCCCCGAGCCGACCGATGCGCCACCCGCGGTGGGGTTCGACGAGGTCACGAACGGGTAGGTGCCGTGGTCTACGTCCAGGAACGTGGCCTGGCCGCCTTCCATGAGCACCACCTTGCCGGCGTCGAGCGCCTCATTCAGCACATAGGTGGAATCGATGACCAGCGGCCGGAGGCGCTCGGCGAAGCCGAGGAAATACTCGACCACTTCCTCCACCTCCACGTCACGCCGGTTGTACACCTTGACCAGGAGTTCATTCTTCTGGGCGAGTGAGCCTTCAACCTTCTGCCGCAGGATCGACTCATCGAAGACGTCCTGGACCCGGATCCCCAGCCGTGCCACCTTGTCCATGTAGGCGGGACCGATGCCGCGCCCGGTGGTGCCGATGGCCCGCTTGCCCAGGAACCGTTCAGTGACCTTGTCCAACACCTGGTGATACGGAGCGACCAGGTGCGCGTTCGCCGAAATACGCAACTTGGACGTGTCGGCGCCGCGCGCCTCGAGCCCCTCGATCTCCTCGAAGAGTGCCTCAAGGTTGATGACGCAGCCGTTGCCGATGATGGGGACCGCGTTGGGGCTCAGGATGCCTGCGGGAAGGAGCTTCAGCTCGTACTTTTCACCGCCGACGACGACGGTGTGCCCCGCGTTGTTCCCGCCGTTTGGCTTGACGACGTAGTCAACCCGCCCGCCGAGTAGGTCTGTTGCTTTGCCTTTACCTTCGTCGCCCCACTGGGCTCCGACAATAACGATCGCTGGCATGGGATCCTCCCCCATCGTTGCGGCGGCATCCGGACACCGTGCCGATGCCGCCAGAAGTGCATGAGAATGCCCCAAGACCTCAGTGCATTGCGGCAAGAGATCTGGGGCTCTTACCACCCAAGTTTAGCAACAGATCCCGTTGACGCTCGGCTTGATGATTACCCGGCTCCGGCAGCGGCATCCACAACCGACTTCTTGACCTGTTCTGGGTCCCGGAAGCCTCGAGCTCCTCAGCCCGGACGATTGTCCCGCCGGAGTGGGTTCAGCAGGTGGCTTCGCCCCTGCCAGGCCAGCACCATGGCACCGGCGCCCAGCAGCACGTTGGTCCACAGGTACCCCACGTCACCGTTGACGATGTTCGTCACCGCGGCGCCGGTCATGACAAGAACGAGCAGCAACGCTCCCGGGGTGCGCACCCTGGGAACGAATAGGGCAGCACTCCCGATGAATTCGCCGGCAGCGGTCAGGTAGACAGTCCAGCCGGGAAGCCCGGATTCCTGGAACGGGAGCAGCGCGGCGGGGTCCCCCATGACCTTCTCGATCCCGGCCCGGACGAAGAAGAACGCGAGCACGGCGGCGAGCGCCACCCACACCAGTTCCATCCGGTTCGTCTGCATAGGCTCATGATGCCACCTGGGGCGCACCGGGAGGGGAGAATATGATCATGGATCGATTTGTTGGCAACATTGCGGGAGTTGGTACCGCCGCCGGAATCCGGTTGGTCGTTGGCCTGTGGGCGGATTCGCCGTTGGGCGCCTTTACCGACGTCATGGTGGAGGACGACGGCGGCCGGCGCACCCTGCTCGCGCCGAACCAGGCCGTCGCGGACTACGTCAGCGCTACCTACACGTTCGATCAGATTCAGGTGGTGGACGTGGTCTCCACACTCGACGAGCATCGGCTGACGGTGGCAGCGGGGCCGCTCGAACTGACCGCCGACCTTGGCGGCGTGACAGGGCTCGGTCGGCTGCTCAGCCTCGTTCCCGCCCGGGTAGCAACGTCACCGCGCTGGCTCAGCCTGATCAACCCGGTGGCCGGTCTGGTGATGCCGGGGGTACAGACGGCGGGTTCGGCGGGCAACGGCCGCACCGAGTATTACGGGGTGACGGCGGCGGTGAAAATTGCGGCCGCGTCGGTGCGCTGGCACGGCAGGGACCAGGGCGCACTCGCCCGGCTGTCCCCACCGGTGCGGTTCGGGTTCAGCTCCGCCCCGGCCGCGCCGATGCTGGTCACCGTGGTGACCAGCATCAAGCGACCGTCAACCTAGTTTTTCACCTTCAGTTGCCGAGCTGCCTGCTGGCTTCCGGATCGGATTCGCCGAGGAACTTGGCAATGCGCTCCGCCTCGTCCATCTCCCCGATGGAGGCCGCAGCCCTGCCCAGCGCGTACAGCGAGCGGAGGAACCCGCGGTTGGGTTCGTGCGAGTACGGGACCGGGCCGGTGCCCCGCCATCCGTTCCGCCGCAGCGCATCGAGGCCGCGGTGGTACCCGGTTCGTGCGTACGCGTAGGACTCGATGGTGCGCCCCTCGGCGTAGGCCTCATCCGCGAGGATGGCCCACACCAACGACGACGTCGGGTACTTGGCGGCGAGGTCTACCGCCTCGTCGCCGGCGTCGAGGCGTGCACCCAGGTCCGTTTCCTCGGGGAGGAGGGTGGGCTCGGGGCCGAGGAGGTTGCGGCGGAATTCGTCCGACATGCTAGAGCTTCTTCCCGGCGGATCCCAGTGATGATGCGGCCTCGACCACGCGGGCTGCAAGACCGGCCTCGGCTGCGGCGCCCCACACCCGTGGGTCGTAGACCTTCTTGTTGCCAACCTCGTTGTCGACCTTCAGCACGCCGTCGTAGTTCTTCAGCATGTGGTCCACCACGGGTCGGGTGAATGCGTACTGCGTGTCGGTGTCGATATTCATCTTGATGACGCCGTAGGAGACAGCGTCGGAGATTTCCTGGGCTGAGGAACCGGATCCGCCGTGGAACACCAGGTCGAAGGGCTTGTCCTTGCCCAGCTTGGCGCCGATCTGATCCTGGATGTCCTTGAGGATTTCGGGGCGGAGCTTCACGCCGCCGGGCTTGTACACGCCGTGGACGTTGCCGAAGGTCAGCGCTGTGAGGTAACGGCCGTGTTCGCCGGAGCCCAGGGCCTCAACGGTGGCCAGTGCGTCTTCGACAGTGGTGTACAGCTTGTCGTTGATGGCGTTTTCGACGCCGTCCTCTTCACCGCCGACAGTGCCGATCTCGACCTCGAGGATGATCTTGGCAGCCGCCGCGCGGGGCAGGATGTCTTTGGCGATCCGCAGGTTCTCTTCAAGGGTTTCCGCTGAGCCGTCCCACATGTGGGACTGGAAGAGTGGGTTGCCGCCGCGCTTGACTGCCTCTTCCGATGCGGCAAGGAGGGGGAGGACGAATGCGTCCAGTTTGTCCTTGGGGCAATGGTCGGTGTGCAGCGCAATATTCACGTCATACTTCTTGGCCACCTCGTGGGCGAAGGCTGCGAAGCCCAGGGATCCCACCACCATGTCCTTGACCGACGCACCGGACCAGTACGCTGCTCCGCCGGTGGAGACCTGCACAATGCCGTCGGATCCGGCCTCGGCGAACCCCCGCATTGCGGCGTTGAGGGTCTGGGAAGAGGTGACGTTGACGGCCGGATACGCGAAGCCCCCGGCCTTGGCACGGTCGATCATTTCCGAATAGATCTCAGGTGTTGCGATAGGCATAAGGACTCCTCTGTGGAATGCGTATTAGACAGGCGGGATGGGTAACGGACCGCTCATTCCATCCTATTCGACTGCTCGTTCGGCAGAAACGACCCGGAGGGTCAGGTTTGCCGCTTGCAACCGGCAAACCTGACGGCGGGGGCCGTTTCTGGCTCCCGCACCACGCCAAACGGCCTCACTTGACCAGGCTAGACGCCCTGACCGAACACGTGCCGGCGAACCCACCCGTGCATCGCGATCGCCGCAGCCGCCGACGCGTTGATGGACCTCGTTGAACCGAACTGGGCGATGGACAGGGTGGCATCGGCGGCGGCGTGGACTTCCGGGGTCAGACCCGGTCCCTCCTGGCCGAAAACCAGCACACAGTTCTCCGGCAACTCGTAGGTTTCCAGCGGCACCGAGTCCGGGAAGTTGTCGATCCCGATGATCCGTAGTCCCTCGCCGCTGGCCCAGGTAACAAATTCCTCGACGGTCGGGTGGTGTCGCACGTGCTGGTAGCGGTCGGTGACCATGGCACCCCGACGGTTCCAGCGTCGTCGTCCGATGATATGGACTTCCTTGGCCATGAAGGCGTTGGCGGTACGCACCACGGAACCGATGTTCAGGTCGTGCTGCCAGTTCTCAATCGCCACGTGGAAGTTGTGACGGCGGGAATCGAGGTCGGCGACGATTGCGTCGTGCGTCCAGTAGCGGTACTGATCGACGACGTTGCGGGTGTCACCTGCCGCCAGCAGTTCGGGGTCCCACTGGCTGCCCGCCGGCAACTGACCCTCCCAGGGCCCGACACCTACCGGAATGAGCGGAATTTCGGGATTTTCTTTCACGCTCCCAGCCTAAGGTGAAAGACTGGGACCGATAGCACCGCCCGGACGGCAGGGAGAGATCACATGCGCGAGAACGAACACATCGAATGCTGGCTGACGGACATGGACGGTGTTCTCGTTCACGAGAACCAGGCCATCCCAGGCGCGGCCGATCTACTTGACCGTTGGGTGGCCACCTCCAAACGGTTTTTGGTGCTGACCAACAACTCCATTTACACACCCAGGGATCTGGCGGCGCGGCTTAAAGCCTCGGGCCTGGAAATTCCCGAGGAGAACCTGTGGACGTCGGCCCTCGCCACGGCCCAGTTCCTCAAGGAGCAGCTGCCGGGCGGACGCGCCTACGTCATCGGCGAAGCCGGATTGACGACGGCGTTGCACAACGCGGGTTTCGTGCTCACCGATCAGCACCCCGACTATGTGGTGCTGGGTGAAACCCGCACCTATTCGTTCGAAGCCATCACCAAGGCGATCCGGTTGGTGGAAGGCGGTGCACGGTTCATCGCTACCAACCCGGATGTGACCGGGCCATCCAAGGAAGGGCCGCTTCCTGCCACCGGCGCCGTGGCGGCGCTGATTACCGCCGCCACCAGTCGTGTCCCCTATATTGTGGGCAAGCCTAATCCCATGATGTTCCGGTCGGCGATGAACCAGATCGACGCCCACTCGGAAACCACCGCCATGATCGGCGACCGGATGGACACCGACATCATCGCGGGGATGGAGGCCGGACTGCACACCGTCCTGGTGCTGACCGGGATCACCCAGCGCGCCGACATCGACGCCTACCCGTTCCGTCCCGCCCAGATCCTGGAGTCGGTGGCCGACCTGATCGACCAGGTGTAGGCAGTGGCGGGAATCCTGAACCTGCGCGACATCGCTCAACTCACCGCCTCCGATCCGAGGGCGCCCGCGCCGGGGAGGGTGTTCCGTTCCAGCCAGCCCTTTGACTGGGACCTCGTCGCGACGATGGAGTTCCTTGCCGGCCGGGGCATCGAGACAATCGTCGACCTGCGCAGCGAACGTGAGGCGGGGATGGTGCCCTGGCTGGTCGCCGCCGACGCCGGGATCGACGTCGTCGCCGCACCGCTCGACCCCTCCGAGGCCAACCCCGCATCGACCATGGGCTTGTTGACCGCCGAGGACCTGGGGAATTACTACGTCGGTTGGCTGAATAGCCGCCCGGGAGCGGTGGTCAGCGCCCTCGAACCGATCGTGGCGGGCCGCACCACGCTGGTGCACTGTGCGGCAGGCAAGGACCGGACGGGCGTGATCACCGCCGTCGTTCTCCTGGTCGCCGGGGTGTCCGACGAGTTGATCATCCAGGACTACGCCCACACCACGGGCGCCCTGCCCGAAATCCTGCCAGCGCTGGCGAAGCTCTGGCTGGGGAACGCCCCATCCGGTTCGCAACGGATGTCGTTCGACAACCCGCCGGTAATCCTCACCTCCCCGGCTGCGGCCATGGCCACGTTCATCGACGGGCTGCGCCGCGAATACGGGACCGTTGACGCTTTCCTGACGGGAGCCGGCATGGACCGCCACGATCTGACGCGACTGCGGAAGACACTCAACGGTCAGTAGACGGTTCGCAGCGACCCGCCACGTGGGAGTGGCAGGAACTCCTCCTGCAGCGCCACCACAATGCCCTGATAGATCAAGGGGTTCCACTGCGGGCTCGCGTGGGCTGGGAGCGCACCCTCGGTGACGTAGTCAGCAGACACCAGGTTGTCCGGGAACGCTTCAGCCCATCCCGGCCGGGTCGTCGTGTAGTTCACGGTGTTGTCATTGGGGTTGCCGATGAAGGCAATCTGGGTATCCCCCAGGGTGCCCTGGAACCGGGTGACGTTGTAGTGGTAGATGTACGACGACTGTGACTGGATCAGCAAACTCGACGGCGCCAGCGGAGACAGTTGCTCGAGGGTCTGGTTCACGACCTGCTGCCAGCTGCGTTCGTTCTTGTTGACGATCCGCTCTCCCAGCTCGTATCCGCCCCTCAACACGGTAGGCACCCGGTATCCGGCGTCGTAGAGCCGCACCACACCCTCGAACACCGCCTGGTCCAGCACATCGGTGCGGGAATGCGGACTGGAGTCAAGGATGATCAGCTTCACGTTGATCCCCAACTCACGCAGCTGCGACGCCACCTCGATGGCTACCATCCCACCAAAACTGTGCCCATAGAAGTAGAGGGTTTCGACCTGGAAGATCCGTACATAGCGGTTCAGTGCGGCAACAATGTTGGTGATATTCAGCCCACGGTTCGAGTACCCCATGACTGAAATCTGTCCTCGCTGCCCGAGGGCCGGTCGAAGGGAGTTGCCGATCCAGCCGCCCTCTTCCCAACTCGTTTTGTACCCGGGGAAGATGATCCATCGGGTTCGGGGGAACCGCCGCGCCGCCTCCTCATCCTCAACCGGGAGGAGCTGCAGCTCCTCCCGTTCCTCCTGGATCCTCCTTGTCAGGAACAGGTCGGCGGCGAGGGTGAGGCCGAACCCGGAGCCGACCAGGAAAGAGCGGCGGGACATGCCCTTGATCCCGTGCGCGTAGCGAAGCAGCCGTTCGGCGTCCTCAGTCATAGGTAGTCGGGGGTGTTAACCCAGACCGAGCTCGTCTTTGCCGAAGGCGTAGAGGTACGGCACCCCTGCCTCAGACTCGATGCGTTCCTTCGACCCGGTGTCGCGGTCGACGATCACCGCCACTGCCTGCACCTTGCCACCAGCCCGCCGGACACCCTCGACAGCGGTCAACGCTGACCCACCGGTGGTGGAGGTGTCTTCGAGCACGACGACGGACCGGCCAGTAATGTCCGGGCCTTCCACCTGGCGGGCCATGCCGTGAGTCTTCTGGGTTTTGCGCACCACGAACGCGTCAATGCCACGGTTGTCGCGGGCCGCGGCGTGCATCACGGCGGTGGCCACGGGGTCAGCTCCCATGGTCAGGCCGCCGGCGCTCTCGAAGGCGATTCCGGCGTCGTCGAGCAACTCCAGCATGACCTGCCCCACCAGTTGGGATGCTTCGTGGTGCAGGGTGATCCGGCGAAGGTCAATGTAATAGTCGGCTTCCTTGCCGCTGGACAGCGTCACTTTCTCGTGCACGATGGCCAGTTCCTGGATCAGTTCACGCAGGCGGACGCGGGCGGTGCTATCGGCGGTCATGGTTGCAATCCTAATGTCTTTCGGTACCGGACATGCGAGGCCCCAACCAGTGTGACCGGATGCCAAGTGCCTTTCCCCGGGCATGCCTAAACCTGTCAGGGGGCGCTCAGGCTCGCGGTTTCGATTGATTCCGGCGACAGGACGTGGGAAATGGCCATCACCGAGGCACCCCGGACACCAGCATTCTGCCCGGCTACCGATGGCACAATCCGCAGGTGCTCAGTGGCCAAAGGCAGGGAACGCCGGTAGACCACTTCGCGGATCCCGGCCAGCAGGTGCTCGCCCGCCTGCGCCAGGCTCCCGCCGATCACGACCACCGATGGGTTGATGAGGTTCACGCAGGTGGCCAGCACATCGCCGATGTCGCGGCCCGCCTGGCGGATCACCTGGATGGCGTCGCGGTCGCCCGAACGCACCAGGTCGATCACCCCTTGGCTGGAGGTCAGTTCACGCCCGGTAAGTGCGTTCAATGCTGCCGCGAGCGCGGGCCCGCCGGCCAGGGCTTCGAGGCACCCCGTGTTTCCGCAGCGGCACGGAATCTCACCACCGCGTGGGACCCGGACGTGGCCGAGGTCTCCGGCCGTGCCCTGCGCACCGCGCTGCAGCATTGATCCTGAAATGATCCCGGCGCCGATACCGGTGGCCACCTTGATGAACATCAGATCGGTGGTGTCCGGCCAGTTACCGCTCAGCTCGCCGAGGGCCATGATGTTGACGTCGTTGTCGACGAGCACCGGCACGTTGAAGCTGCGTTGCACCAGCCCCGGCACGTCGAACCGGTCCCAGCCCGGCATGATCGGCGGGTTGATAGGCCTGCCCGTCTCGTGCTCCACCGGTCCGGGCAACCCAATGCCGATCGCTGCCAGTTCGGAGCTGGTCCGATTTGCCTCGCGCAGCAGGGTGCCGATGGCTGCCACCAACCAGCCCAGCACCGTCTCTGGCCCGTCGGAGATGGTCATGGACTGGCGTGCGCTGGCCAGTTCTGTTCCGGAGAGGTCCGTCAGGGTTACCAGGGCGTGGGTGGCGCCCAGATCGGCGCCGATCACCACCCGTGCCCCGGGGTTGAGGGCGAACAACGACGGCGGCCTGCCGCCGGTCGACACGGCACCCCCGTACGGGGCGACCAACCCGAGGGTCATCAGCGTCTCCACCCGTGAAGCGACGGTTGACCGGGCCAGCCCGGTGAGCTGAGCCAGTTCCGCCCGGGTCCGCGGCTGCCCATCGCGGAGGAGCTGGAACACCTCGCTGGCACCAGGAGCAGGTAAAGCCGAGGTTCGGGCCTGCTTTTCGGACTCAATCTTCAACACAGTTTCAGTAAACCACGCGGAACTTCGGCGTGTCTCACATTCCACTAACTCATGTACAACGGCTTACTTTTGAATGATGCTCGACAAAAGTATGAGTTCCATGTCACAGTGGGCTGGTGGATAACGATGTCTTCCCCTCAGAGTCTCGGGACAGCACCTCGACGGTGCTAAGTGTCTCCGGACTGTCCAAGAGTTTCTTTGGTATTGAGGTGCTGAAAGATGTCTCCCTCCACCTGAACATCGAGGAGCGTTCGTCTGCGGCCGCCATCATCAGTGCCGGAGAACACCTGGTGCACGTCCAGGTCTGCGGCAATGACCGTGGTGCCCCCGGCGGCGGCCAGACCGACTGGACCGGCATCCTCGAAGCCCTCGATACGGTGGGCTACGAGGGTCCACTGAATATTGAGAGTTTCACCTCGCACAACGCCAGCATTGCCATCGCCGCCTCCATCTGGCGGCCCCTCGCCGAGTCCCAGGACCGGCTAGCCCACGACGGCCTCGCCTTCCTGCGCTCGATCACGCCGCCCAGGACCGCTACGCCCCTGCCTCAAGGAGACCACCGATGACCACCCCCGCCTCGGCAGCAGCTGCCGTGCCCGGCACGCTCGGGGTGGCCGTTCTCGGCTACTCCTTCATGGGGAAGGCGCACTCGAACGCCTGGCGCAATGTGAACGCTTTTTATCCGACTCCTCGCGTGACCCAGCAGCTCCTGGTTGGCCGGGACGCCGGTCACGTCGCCGACGCCGCCACCCGATTCGGCTGGGCCGAAAGCTCCACCGACTGGCGGGAAGTGCTGGAGCGCGACGATATCCACATTGTCGACATCTGCACCCCTGGCCACCTGCACGCCGAACTGGCGATCGCCGCGTTGGAGGCAGGCAAACACGTCATCGTCGAGAAGCCGCTCGCCAACTCGGTTGCCGAAGCCGAGCTGATGGTCGCAGCGGCTGTGGCAGCCCGGTCCCGCGGCGTCCAGTCGATGGTCGGCTTCAACTACCGACGACTTCCCGCACTTGCCCTGGCGCGGACCCTGATTTCTGACGGGCGGGTGGGGGACGTCCGTCAGATTCGCGTGAGTTACCTGCAGGACTGGCTAGCCGACGAGCGGGCCGCCATGAGCTGGCGTCTGCGCAAGGCATCGGCCGGTTCCGGCGCTCTGGGCGATCTGGCATCGCATGCTGTTGATCAGGTGGCCTTCCTGCTCGATGACCCTGTGGCGAGCGTGTCCGGCACTGTCAATACGTTCGTGGCGGAGCGTCCCGGCCCGGCCGGCCCCGAACAGGTAACCGTCGACGACGCCGCCTGGGCCACCCTTCGACTCGCCTCCGGGGCGGTCGCCAGCCTTGAAGTCTCGCGGTTCGCGACGGGGCGCAAGAACTCGCTGCAGATTGAAATCTACGGTTCCCGGGGTGGGCTCCGCTTCGATTTGGAGCACCTGAACGAGTTGCAGTACTTCGACAGCGGCACACCGGCAGAGTTGCAGGGGTACAGCAAAATACTGGTCACCGAGCCATCCCACCCGTACCTTGGAGCTTGGTGGCCCGCCGGGCACACCCTCGGCTGGGACCACACGTTCACCAGCCAGGCAGCCGACTTCCTCACAGCGATCGACTCGGGCACACCGACGTCGCCGTCGTTCGAGGACGGATTGGCAACCCAGCGGGTACTGGCCGCAGTGGAGGCCAGCGCCGCCCAGGCGGGCGCCGCCGTCGCACCCGCCTGAGACGATCTATTGCACGCAGGAGAAACCTATGGAACTGTCCGTCCAGCTCTACACCGTCCGCGACGCCCTCGAAGCGGACCTCGATGGCACCATTGACCGGATCGCGGCGATGGGTTTCACCAACGTCGAGCCGTACAACTTCGCCGCGGATCCGGCTCCGCTGGCTGCAGCCCTGAAACGGAACCATCTTTCGGCACCCTCCGGGCACGCACCACTGCTCTCAACCGACCAGGCAAGGATCTTCGAGGCGGCCCGCACCCTCGGGATGCGCACCGTGATCGATCCTTATGTGCACCCCGACCGTTGGACATCGGTTGCCGACATCGCCGCCACGGCCGCGCAGCTCAATGAGGCTGCGACGCTCGCCGCGGAGTATGGGTTGCGCGTGGGCTACCACAACCACTGGTTCGAAATAGAGACCGATTTTGATGGCCGCACTGGTCTTGAGGTACTGGCCGAAAACCTGCATCAGTCGGTAGTCCTGGAAGTGGACACCTATTGGGTGGCGGTCGGCGGGCAGGATCCGGCGGCCCTGCTGGGACGCCTCGGTGACCGGGTCCGGCTCATCCATATCAAGGACGGTGCAGTCGACCAGGACAACAAATCCCAGGTGGCAGTCGGCGCCGGACGGATGGACATCGAGGGGGTCCTGGCCGCGTCGTCGACAGTCGAAACGGCAGTGGTCGAACTCGACGACAGCGCCGGGGACCTTTTCACCGCCATTGAGGAGAGCCGCCGGTTCCTGCTTGCCCGGACCGGCGCATGAGGGGCCCTGTCGGCGTCGGCGTGATCGGCGCCGGGGTGATCAGCAAGGAATACCTGACCAACCTCACCGCTTTCCCCGACCTCCACGTTCACATCGTCGCCGATCTCTTTGAGGATGCCGCGCGCACCCGCGCCGCCGAGTTCGGCGTGGCAGCGGCGGGTGGGGTTGAAGCTGCCCTGTCTCACCCGGACGTGGAAATTATCGTCAACCTGACGACCCCCGCCGCCCACGTGCCGGTGGCCCTTGCCGCCGTCGCGGCCGGAAAGCATGTCTGGTCCGAGAAGCCGTTCTCCCTCGACCGCGCCTCCGGAGCCGAGCTACTGGCCGCGGCCGAAGCAGCGGGAGTCCGGCTGGGATGCGCCCCCGACACCTTCCTCGGCGCGGGGCTCCAGACTGGGCTGCGCACCATCCGGCGCGGCGATATCGGCACGCCGTTGACCGCCCTCACCCTGATGCAGTCCCCGGGCCCGGAATCATGGCATCCCAATCCTGCCTTCCTGTTCCAGGCGGGGGCAGGGCCCCTTTTCGACATCGGCCCCTACTATCTGACCGCCCTGGTGCAGGCGTTCGGGTCCATCCGGCGGGTCGCGGCCCTCGGCTCCCGCGCGCGGGACACCCGGGTCATCGGCTCGGGGCCCAAGGCGGGTGAATCGTTTAGGGTGTCCGTGCCCACCCATGTCAGTGCCCTGGCAGAGTTCGACGGCGGCCGGTCGTCGCAGAGTATCTTCAGTTTCGACTCCCCCAGGCCCCGAACGGGTTTCGTCGAAATCACCGGGACCGATGCCACCATCGCTTTCCCCGACCCGAACGAGTTCCACGGGGAGGTCCGGTTGCACCGGCACGGTGCCGATGATTGGGAGACCATACCCGCCGTCGGGTCGGTATTCGGCCGTGGTTCCGGCGTGCTGGACATGGCACGGGCTATCCGGGCAGGCGTACCTCACCGCGCGCAGGGCTCAACCGGTTTCCACATTCTCGATGCGATGGTGGCGATTGCCGAATCAGTCGACACCGGAGCATTCGTGCCGGTGACCAGTTCCGCCGCAGCACTCGATCCGCTTCCCGAGGACTGGGACCCGTCCCAGCTCACCCTTTCCTAGGAGACACCATGGCACGCAATTACACCCTGTTCACCGGCCAGTGGGCCGATCTACCCTTCGAGGAGGTAGCCAGGCTGGCGGGCGAATGGGGCTACGACGGGTTGGAGGTCGCCGTCTCCGGGGACCATCTGGATGCGTGGCGCTGGGACGACGATGAGTACATCGCTGGCCGGCTGGACATTCTGGAACGTAACGGGCTGAAAGTGTGGGCCATCTCCAACCACCTCAAGGGTCAGGCCGTGTGCGACGACCCGATCGACTTCAGGCACCAGGCCATCGTCGGCGCCCGGGTCTGGGGCGATGGGGAGCCCGACGGCGTCAGGGCACGCGCCTCCGAGGAAATGCAGCACACCGCGCGGCTGGCCCAGAAGCTCGGGGTGAAAACGGTGGTGGGGTTCACCGGTTCCTCGATCTGGCAGTACGTGGCCATGTTCCCGCCGGTGTCCCAGGACGTGATCGACGCCGGCTTCCAGGACTTTGCGGACCGCTGGAACCCCATCCTCGACGTGTTCGACGAGTGCGGGGTCCGGTTTGCCCATGAGGTGCACCCGTCGGAGATCGCCTACGACTACTGGTCCACCCAGCGGGCGCTCGAGGCCATCGGGCACCGGCCGGCTTTCGGTTTGAACTGGGACCCCAGCCACTTCATGTGGCAGCAGATCGACCCGGTGGCGTTCATCTCCGACTTCGCGGACCGGATCTACCACGTCGACTGCAAGGACACGAAGATGCGGATGGGCGGCGGCCGCAACGGCATCCTGTCCTCGCACCTGCCGTGGGGAGATTCCCGGCGCGGCTGGGACTTCGTGTCCACGGGCCGCGGCGATGTGCCGTGGGAGGACAGTTTCAGGGCACTGACCAGCATCGGCTACGACGGGCCCATTTCAGTGGAGTGGGAGGACGCCGGGATGGACCGGCTGCAGGGTGCACCCGAAGCCCTGGCCTTCCTGAGGCAGTTTAACTTCGGGCCCTCGGGCGCCTCCTTCGATGCTGCCTTCAAGCAGTAGCGGGCTCCTGTCCCAGGGCGGGCCGGTGTAGCGGCCGTGTGATTTGCCGTAACGCACCGGAAACGCCACCGTAGTAGCCTTTCCACATGCGCGAAAACCAAGCCAGCATCATTGAGGAAATGGGCGTGCGGCCCACCATCGATCCCGCAACGGAAATCCGTGCCAGGGTCACCTTTCTGAAGGACTACATCAAGGCCACCGGGACCAACGGTTTTGTTCTCGGGATCAGCGGCGGAGTGGACTCTTCGCTGTCCGGCAGGCTCGCCCAGCTGGCCGTGACTGAACTGGCCGAGGAAGGGACTGAGGCGGACTTCATCGCCGTCCGCCTCCCCTACCGGGAACAGCAGGATGAGGATGACGCGCAGGCGGCCCTGGAGTTTATTCAGCCGAAAAGCCAGCGCACCTTCAACGTCGCAGCAGCTGTTGACGGGTTCGAAGCGGAGTATGCCATTGCCACGGGTGAGGACATCTCCGACTTCACCAAGGGAAACATCAAGGCCCGGGCGCGGATGATTGCCCAGTACGCGCTCGCCGGCCAGCACAACCTCCTGGTGATTGGCACCGACCACGGAGCGGAATCGGTCACCGGGTTCTTCACCAAGTACGGCGACGGCGGAGCTGACATTCTGCCGCTGTTTGGCCTCAACAAGCGCCAGAACCGGGAGCTGCTCAAGGAACTCGGCGCGCCGCCCCAGGTTTACACCAAGGTGCCGACGGCTGATCTGCTGGATCATCAGCCCGGCCGCACCGACGAACACGAACTGGGAATCACCTACGACCAGATTGACGACTATCTGGAAGGCAGGGAGGTGGAAGAGTGGGCTGCTCTCGCGATTGAGCGCCGCCACACCATGACCCGCCACAAGCGCACCGTCCCTGTCACCATTCTGGACACCTGGTGGCGGGGCTGACGCCCGGGACATTGGTAACGTGTTCCCTGTGAAGATTGCCACCTGGAACGTAAATTCCCTCCGAGCCCGCGCGGACCGCGTCGAAGCCTGGCTAGACCGCTCCGACGTCGATGTCCTCGCAATTCAAGAGACCAAATGCAAGGACGAGAACTTCCCCTGGGATCTGTTCGAAGCCAACGGCTACGAGGTGGCCCACTTTGGTCTGAGCCAGTGGAATGGCGTCGCGATCGCCTCCCGGGTGGGGCTCGACGACGTCGAACGCACCTTCGAGGATCAGCCCCTCTTCGGGAAGGACGCGGAGCCGATCCAGGAAGCCCGCGCTATCGGTGCCACCTGTGGCGGCGTGCGGGTCTGGAGCCTGTATGTCCCCAACGGACGGTCCCTCGACGACCCCCATATGCAGTACAAGATTGATTGGCTCGACACTCTGCGGGCAAAAGCCCTTGGCTGGATCGAAACCGACCCGACGGCGCAGATCGCCCTGACCGGCGACTGGAACATCGCCCCCCAGGATGAGGACGTCTGGGATATCGACCTGTTCCAGCGGGAGGGCTACACCCATGTCAGCCCGGCGGAGCGCGCCGCCTTCCACGCGTTCGAAAACTCGGGCTTCACCGACGTCGCCCGCCCCCACACCCCGGGCCCCGGCGTCTACACATACTGGGATTACAAGCAGCTGAGCTTCCCCAAGAAAATGGGCATGCGGATCGACTTCGTGCTGGCATCTCCGGCGCTTGCCGAGCGTGTGACCGGCGCCTCGATCGACCGGGAGGAACGCAAGGGCAAGGGCGCCTCGGACCATGCACCGGTCATTGTGGAGCTGGGGTAACTGATGGCGGCCATCGGTCCGGCCGCCACGGGCCACACCTTCCCCTACGTGTCGTTCCTCAGGGTCTTCGAACCGCTTGAGGCATTCAGCGACGCCCAGCAACTGGTGATTTTGGAGCAGCGGTCGCGGGAACGCAAGGACACCGAGGGGATTGAACGCAACAACTCGCTGCAGCGGATTCTTCGCCAGGTGTCGGACCCGTTCCCCCACCACGGGGCAGACCTGGTCCGGGTCCTTCATTTCCCCGGCACTAACGGCGTCACCGCTCAGTACTATTGCCCCAATCAGCTGGCGGTCCGCACCTCGCTGGCAGCCGAGTCGCTGGGACAAACGATTCGCGGTCCGCTGGTGGATGTGTTGCTGCCCGAAGCGGCAACCGACGCACACCAGGCGCGACTCGATCCCGAGACCGTCGCCGAGACGACCGCCAAGCTCCACACCCGATCAGCCACCTGGGGGATTCCATTCTCCTGGTTTGTCCTGATCCACGAAGACGATCTCACCGAGGTGATTGAGGACGGCGGCAAGGTCCGCACCGTGCGGATGGCCGCGGCGGTGCACGAATGCATCGAGCGGGCCAAGCACGCGATGGCGTCTCTGGCGATCGCTGCGCCGGAGCTGGACCTGCTCGATGACCTGACAGACATTATCGAATGGCTCCAGTTGTTCCGTCTCGACGCGGTGGTGGAACTCGACTACGGCCCGGTCGCCGACCTGGTGTTCCCCGACGAGTCACCCATGGACGTCAGGATGGGCATCGAGTGCCTGGCGGAAGGCGACATGACGGGCGCCGCAGCGTCGTATCGTCGGTTGGCCTCCCGCTGGATCCCGATCCGCCAGTTGGCCCGCGCCAACTAGCCGCCTGCTACCGGCCACATCGACACCAGCACCTCGCTGCCAGCCGCCTGCCCGGGCGCGCGCCGTCGTCGTCGGCCGCCACCTGCGCCGTTCCGGTGAGGAACCTTGACGTCGGGGGCCAACATTTCCTCCACCGATGTCTTGGCTGACGCGTCCGGTCCAGGTTGCTCACCAGACCGGACGACGACGGCGCTAGTTGATCCCCTCCACGGCGTAGGACACCTTGGTGACGCCCTTCTTGGACTTGATCTTGGTGATGGTCAGGGTGCCGATGTCGCTGACGTCCCGGACATGGGTGCCACCACAGGGGACTCCGAAGTCATCGCTGTACAGCACGATCCGTGCTGGTTTGTTGGTGGGGATGTTGTCCGGAACGTTGCGGCAGTAGTCGCCCATCTCCGATACCGGCATGAACCTGATTTCGTTGGTGCTTCCGGCGCCGACCACATCACGCGCTGCCTGTTGGATCCTCACGAGCGTGGCTTCGGTTTCCTCCGGAGCCAGCGCAGCGTTGTATTCGACGAAGGACATGTGGGGATAGTGTGCGCCTTTGCCTGGAACCCAGGGCAGGCCGAGCCGTTCAACCGCCAGGTCCACCACATGACCGGCCGAGTGCAGGCGTGTGTTCAGCACCCGCCGGGTCGTGTCGACCGCCAGCGACACTTCGTCCCCGACGGCGATTGGCCCGTTTCCGAGGTGGTGGACCATACCTTCGGGGTCCAACCGGACCTCCTCCACCGCGAACTCACCGGCGGCTCCCCTGATCGCGCCGGTATCCCAGTCCTGGCCACCACCGCGGGGGTAGAAGCAGGTCCGGTCCAGGACGACGTCGGTGCGGCCGTCGTCGTCGACGCTGACCGACTGCACGCGTGCGGCGCCGGTCAACACATCGAAGTCGTTCAGGTACATCAGTTCGGTAGCCATCCGCCGATTCTATCTACCCGGTTGCCCACCGAATCGCACCATCCAGTGGAGCGTTACGTATCTGCCCAGCGAAAGCGTGATTCAGTGGGCGGGGTGGTCACCTAGCGGACAGGTAGCGCGGCGGCCCGGTTGACGTCCTGATGATCAGCTCGTGCGGACGGGGTGCCGGGGCGGCAACGGGCACGCCCCCCTCGAGCTCGGCAAGCAGGAGATCAGCAGCATACGCCCCCTGCTCCTCGGGGCTTTGCCGGATGGTCGTCAGGCTCAGCGGGTCCGCGAATTCGTGGTCGTCGATTCCCACCACCGAAAGCTGCCCGGGGATGCTGATCCCTAGATCGGCGGCTGCACTGATCACGCCGAAGGCCATCTCGTCCGAGGAGCAAAACACTGCCGTTGGCCGATCAGCCGGATCCTGCAGGAGGGTTAGCGCCGCCGCCTTTCCACGCTTGAAACGGAAGTCCCCGAACACTGACCACTCCGGTCGGACGGACAGCCCATGCCGGGCCATCGTGGAAAGATACGCCTCCTCACGGATGCGGGGCACCTCGAACTCGATACCAAATGACCCGCCGCCCCGCAGGTGTGCAATGTCAGTGTGCCCCAGGGCAATTAGATGCTCGACGGCGTCCCGGGCCGCGGCGTCGTCGTCAATTCCCACATGACGGACTCCCCGGACGGATCCGCCCACCACGATGGTGGGCGAATCCAGGGCTTGCAGCGATCGGAGTTCATCATCCGTCAGCTCCATGCACATCACGAGGAGCGCATCGATGCGTTTGCGCAGGATGGACCGGTGGAACACCCGTTGCCGGTTGACCCCCGACCCGCCCAGGCTGAACACCACCAGGTCATATCCGGCTGCACGGAGCTGGCGATCCACCCCCTCCAGCACCGCCGAGAAATACCAGCGTTCAATCTGCGGCAGCAGCACTCCCATCGCCATGGTCCGGCCGGACGCCAGACCCGACGCCGACGACGACGGCACGTAGCCGAGCTCCTCTGCGGCACATTGCACCCGCAACCGGGTGCTGGCGGACACTCCGGGCAGCCCGCGGAGCGCCCGGGAAACGGTCGCCGTTGAGACGCCAAGGGATTTTGCGACGTCGTCAATGCTGGTCATCGGTTCATCCCTTAAGGCCGCCCGCCAGCAGACCGCGAACAAAGTAGCGCTGTAGGCCGAAGAAGACCAGCAGCGGAACGATCATCGACACGAAGGCACCAGCGGTGAGCCTGTGCCATTCGCCGCCGCGCGTGCCGGTGAGTTCCGCCAACCGCTGGGTGATGGGGGCGACGTCGGGCGTGCCACCGGAGAAGACCAGCGCGACCAGCAGGTCATTCCAGACCCACAGGAACTGGAAGATGGCGTAAGAGGCGAGTGCCGGAACTGACAGCGGGATGATGATGCGCCAGAAGATGGTGGCGTGACCCGCGCCGTCCACCCGGGCCGCCTCGATGACTTCACCGGGTATCTCAGCTATGAAGTTATGGAGCAGGAAGATGGCGAGGGGGAGGGCGAAAATTGAGTGCGCGATCCACAGTTGGGCGTAGGATCCTGACGGCAGTAACTGGAAATCACCGATCTGAAGGTTCACGAACAGGCTCAGGAGCGGTATCAGCGCCATTTGGAGGGGAATGATCTGGAGGGCGAAAATGAACACGAACATCGTGTCTTTCCCCCTGAACTTTCCCCAGGCGAACATGTAAGCCGCCATGGCGGCGATCACGAGCGGGATGATTGTGGCGGGAATGACGATTGCCAGCGAGTTCACGAAGTACTGGCCAAGGTTCGGCGACTGGCTCCCCCCGGATACCAGCACATCCACGTAATTATCGGCCGTGAGCTCGCGATCCCCGAACACGTTCCACCAGCCGTTGCGCTGGATGTTCTCCTCAGGTCTGAAAGAGGAAATCAGGAGGCCCAGGGTGGGGATAGTCCACACGGTAGCAATGATGATCGCCGCGATGGTTGCACCCCGGGAAGTGAGCTTCTGCTTAACCCGGCGGGTGATGGGCGGCTGCGCACCGGCCGGGGTTTCCCCGGGCTGGGCTGATGCGGGAACTGGGGGAATAGTCGGCGTCGAGCTCATCGGATCTGCCTCTGCTGCTTGAGTACGCGTGCGTTGTATACGACCACCGGGAGCACCATGAGGAACAGAACGAGTGCCAGCGCCGCGCCGCGACCGGGTTCATTGGCCCTGAATGCCTGGGTGTACATTTCGTTGGCGATTACCGAGGTGTCGTAGTTACCCGCGGTCATGGTGCGGACAATGTCGAAGACCTTCAAGGTGATGATGGTAATAGTGGTGACCACCACGACCAGCGCTCCCCGAATGGAGGGAATGGTGATGTCACGGAACTGTTGCCACGCTGACGCGCCATCCAGCCTGGCCGCCTCAACAATCTCCATGGGAATGCCCTTGATGGCGGCCGAGAGGATCACCATCGCGAAGCCAACCTGGATCCAAACCATCACAGCGATCATGAAAAAGGTGTTGCCGGGCGCGTCGAGGAGGAACTGCTGAGGTTCGCCACCAAACCACACCAGGATCTGGTTCAGCAGACCGATTTGCTCCTGCTCCGGACCCTTGTAGGCGTACACAAATCGCCAGATGACGCCGGCGCCCACCATTGAAATGGCCATTGGCATGAAGACCAGTGCTTTCAGGGTGCGCTCGCCCTTGGCTTTGTCGATGAAGACGGCGTACACCAGCCCAATACCGGATGCCAGAAGTGGCACCAGGATGACCCAGAGCACCGTGTTGCGCAAAGTAATCAGCGCGGTGGGTTCAGTGAACATCCACACGAAGTTCTCGATACCGTTGAGGTTGCCATCACGGTCGGTAAAAGCCAGCAGGGACGTCTGGACGGCAGGCCAGATCATCCCGACGACAAGCAGGATCGCTGCCGGGGCGAGGAAACCAATGACTGTCGCTTTATCCCGGAACGACTTGGGTGCCCGGTCAACGATGAGCATGATTAATCCGATAATGGCGGCGAAAATGGCCAGAGCCACCACCACCTGCAGGAACTTATTGCCAAGGTCCTCCATTGCGCAGCCTCCTTGGTGCGATAAAGGGTGATGCAAAACGCGCTTTTGCGAACGACACGGCACCGAGCACGGTGTGGAAAATGTCAGGACAAGCCCGGCGTTCCTCCTTGACGAAGGAACGCCGGGCTCGCTCTTGAACTACTGCGGCCAGGAGCTTTCGATGGTGTCGAGGACCTCCTCGGTCTCCGAACCGTTGATCCACTCCACGATGCCGCTCCAGAAGGAGTTGGCACCAACAGCGCCCGGCATCAGGTCGGATGCGTCAAAGCGGAAGACGGTGTCCTCGTTTTGCAGCAGTTCGATGGATTGACGATCCAGGTCGGACGTTGCAACCGATGGGTCAAGTGCCAGGTTGGCACTGATTCCGCTGCCCTGGGACACCCTGGCATTGGCAAACTCGCCGCTGGCCATGAACGACTGAAAGGCGACAACCTCTTCACGGTCGGCATAGGCAGCGATGATTTCGCCACCACCGGTGATTGCTCCGCCACCAGCCTCAACGCCCGGTGTCATGAACGCCCACACGTCGCCGTCTTCGGATACCTCGGTGCCTTCGGGCCAGTTGGCAGCCTGGAACGATGCCTGGTGGTGCATAGCGCAAGTTCCGTCGAGAACTGGCTGCCCTGCATCAGCGAACGGGGTGGAAAGGATCGACCGCACATCTCCAATTCCCCCGTTGACGTATTCCTCGTTCTTCAGGATCTCCCCCACCGCGTCGAAGGCTTCAGCGATTTGCGGATCGTTGAAGGGGATCTCATGGTTCACCCACTGGTCGTAAACCTCCGGACCTGCCTGGCGCAGCACGTAGTCCTCCACCCAATCGGTCCCGGGCCAACCCGTGGCTTCGCCGGATTCGAAACCAGCACACCACGGTTTCATGGTGCCGTCGGCCGCGATGTCCTCGGTGAGTGTCATCATGTCGTCGAGGGTCTCAGGGACTTCCCAGCCCATGTCCGTGAACACCGTTGGGTCATACCAGACGTAACCCTTGATATTGGCGAGCATCGGCGCACCATAGAAGACGTCGTCGACAGTGCCATATCCCTTCCAGTCCTCGGTCCAGTTCTCATCAACCAGCGCCTCGACCTCGGCCGGTGCGGGCAGGACGTTGCCGCCCGCGACTTCGGCAGCCAGCAGGCCAGGCTGTGGGAAGATCGCGATGTCTGGGGGGTTTCCAGCCTGCGAGCGGACCCCAATCTGTGTCTCGAACTCCTTCGAACCCTCGTACACCACTTCAACCCCAGTGCACTCGGAAAAGTCTGCCCAGGCATTCTCGAGCAGTTCTGCCTCGGTGTCCACAATGGTTGAGTAGACGCTGACCTCGGCGTCCTCGAAGTTTCCGTAGCTCTCGTAGGCCGCACAGTCGGCTGCAGGCTCGTCGCCGCCGCCGCCGTCGTCCCCGGACCCGCTGCCGCATGCGGAGAGGCCCAGTGTCAGTACGCTCAGTGCCGCGATTGGCAGCAGCGTTTTCTTGGTCGGAATTGTCGCCATGAATAGACTCCTTTGTCTGGCGGTGGCAGCCTACAAAACCCGCCCCGCCTCAGCATTTGGTAAAATGAATGTAAGCGCTTACGTATTACAGGACAATACTTGTGCCAGATGTCACAGTGTTTGATACCAAATCGTGACGTGCACCTCAGCATCCCTTTCCCCCACTCCCGATTTCTCCAAGGAGAGTCAATGACCGCCTCTGCACCTGCAGTCAGCCGCTCGACCGATACTCCAACAACCCTTAGCCCGTGGTGGGCTGACGCGGTGATCTACCAGATCTATCCCCGCTCCTTCGCGGACGGCAATGCTGATGGCATGGGGGACCTGCCGGGTGTCAGGAGTCGGCTCCCCTATCTACGGAAGCTCGGAGTGGATGCCATCTGGCTTTCACCGTTCTATGTCTCCCCGCAGGCGGACGCCGGATACGACGTCGCCGATTACCGCGACGTTGACCCGCTGTTTGGCACCCTGGCCGACTTCGACTCAATGCTCGCTGAAGCCCACGAGTCCGGCATGAAGGTGATTGTGGACCTGGTCCCGAACCACACCTCCGACGAACACGAATGGTTCAAATCCGCCAAGCATGCGGCCCTCGATTCGCCGGAACGCGACCGGTACATCTTCCGGGACGGCAAGGGCGCCCACGGGGAACTGCCGCCCAACAACTGGCAGTCCATCTTCGGTGGCAACGCCTGGACGAGGCTGGAGGACGGCCAGTGGTACCTGCACCTGTTCGACACCAAGCAGCCGGACCTCAACTGGGACAACCCTGAGGTGCGCGCGGAGATGGTGTCTGTGCTGCGGTTTTGGCTGGACCGCGGGGTGGACGGCTTCCGCATCGACGTCGCTCACGGCATGGTCAAGGCCGAAGGTCTGCCGGACTGGGCGGAGCAGACCCAGATGATCGACGGCGGGAACTCGGATAAATCCGATGCAGATCTCAATCAAACCCCGCCCTATTTCGATCAGCCGGGCGTGCACGAGATTTACCGTGAATGGAACAGGGTCCTGGCGCAGTACGACGGCGATCGGATGCTGGTTGCCGAAGCTTGGGTGGAACCTGCGGAACGGCTGTTCCGCTATGTCCGTCACGATGAAATGCAGCAGGCGTTCAACTTTGATTTCCTGCTGGCGGGCTGGGATGCTGCCCAGTTGACGGAGAGCATCACCGAATCGCTGACCGAGGCGGGGAAAGTGGGAGCGCCAAGCACCTGGGTGATGTCCAACCACGACACGGTCCGCCACACCAGCCGGTTCGGCCTGGAGGACCCCACCCAGTTCCCCAAGGGTCTCGGAACTGACCACGAGCAGCCTGACGAGGCGTTGGGGCTCTCCCGCGGCCGGGCGGCCGCGCTGGTAATGCTGGGCCTACCCGGTTCCGCCTACATTTATCAGGGGGACGAGCTCGGGCTTCCCGAGCACACGACCCTTCCCGACGGCGTCCGCGAGGACCCGACCTTCGCCCGGACCAACGGTACGGAGATCGGCCGCGATGGCTGCCGGGTTCCCCTGCCCTGGCTTGCGGAGGCTCCCGGCTTCGGATTCGGAATGTACGACGCCGTGAGCGCGCCGGGCGCCGCCCCCTGGCTCCCGCAACCGACAAGCTTCGCCGGCTACGCGGCCGACACCCAGGTAGATGTCTCGGGCTCCACCTACGAGCTGTACCGCGATGCACTGGGCCTGCGCCGCAGCCATGAGCTGGGTCGTGGGAACCTGGAATGGACTCCGCTGAACAGCCCGCAGGAGGGTGTCCTCTCCTACCGCAACGGGGTTGTCCTGGTGCTTGCCAACATGGGGGCCGCGACGATCGAGTTGCCCAATGACCACCGGGTGATCCTGGCCAGTGACGGGTCAGCGGTCGACGGCGGGCGCCTCACCACCAACGCGTCCGTGTGGTTGGTGCCGCTCAGTTCCTGATGGTTAGCGCACCCGCTCCGTCCGGGTGAAACGGGTCCGGGCGCCGGCGCTGATACTGATCAGCACCGGCGTCTGGCGTCCCACCAGCAGGTCGAGGGCTCTGACCAGGTCAGTGACCTCGGTCGCCACCTCGTGCGGAGACACCCCCGATCGAGGGAAGACCCTGATTCTCAAGGCCGGTTCCCCATCGAACACGTAGGTGGTGACCGCTGCATTCACGAGATCCCCGCGCTCCTGCAGGGCTGCCTTCAGCGCCTGCTCCGCGACCGACCCGTTGATTATCACCCGACCGGCAGCCTGCCCGCTGGCATCCGCATGGCTGTCATCCTGGGCCAATGTTCCGGAGCGCCCACGCCCCTGCGCGGCGATCCAACCGACCATGCACGCCACAATCAGCAGCATGACGAGCGCCAGCACTATCCAGAGCCAGCTATCCCGTTGTCCGTCGAGCGTGGTCTGCCGCAGCAACCCGTCGATTCCCTCGCCGAGATCGGCAGCAACCGATCGCCACCAGCGGGCTGCCGCCGGGAACATCAACAGAGTCGTTGCCACTCCCGCAGCCATCAGGAGGGTGCCGATGAGACCCAGTAACAACCGATTGAGGATCCGTGGTGTCTGGTTCACTGGCCAATCACCCCTGAAGGGGCGACGGCTACCCGCACCGCCGGGACCGGCGCGACGGATGTCAGCCGCAGTTCGTCCTCGACGACGCCGCGGATGCGTTCGACGTCGACCGGCACGCCCGACGTCGGACGCACCTGAACATCGACGGCCCGACGCCCCACGGTGACCATCACCTGATCCGGGGTCACCCCGGCGGCCACCCGCGCGCGGCGGGCCAGGGCCGAGGCGAGCACTTCAGCATCGACCACGATCCCGGTGCGCTGGTCGGGAATGGCATGGCGCGCCCGGCGCCCCGGCAGAACGGCGCTAAGAAAGCACAGGAGGCCAATCAGGAACATCAGCAACCCGGCGCCCACCAACGGGGCCAGCTGGACATTGTCGGGCAGGTCCCCCAGCCACGCTGCCACCTGCTCCGGGCTGACCAGCCAGGCGTTCTGGCCGGTTGCCTTCAGCGCAGCCTCGAACATCACGTACAGGCAGATGACTGAGATCAGGATGGCGACGGCGACCGCTGGTAGCGCGCGCGATGAATGCAGTTCACGGCGGACCACCTTGCGGGTCAGCTGGGCAGTGCGTTCATTCACCTGGCACGTCCCCCCTCAGCCGCCATGATGCCGGTGATTCTGATGTCGACCCGACTCAGCCGTGAACCACTCAGCTGGGCTACCTGTTGCAGCACGAGAGCTTTCGCCGCGTGCGTGCGGTCCCAGATCGATCCACCCACCCCGGTGACCAGGGATGGATCCTGGAGCGTACGGGTGAGGGACGGGACGCCGATGGGAAGCGCGAGGCGCAGGGCCAGCAGCCCCTGGTCGTCGGACCAGCTCGCGCGGATCTGCTGGGCTGGAACACCGAAGACGTCGGCAGCAACCGCCCGCGCGGTACTGGTGAGCGCCTGAGTGCTGATCCGGTTGTGCCCCGCGAGACCCGGTGGTGCCGCGCTCACGAGGAGGAGCGTCGGCCCGTGAGGGCGTCGCGGACGCTGGCCAGGTCCACTTTGCCCTCGGCAACCCGACCCAGCAGCGCGCCCACTGCGACGAAGAGGGCCATGAGGAGGAATCCCCAAAACCCGAAGATCAGGGCAGTGAATGCGAGGACGGCGCCAAGCGCCATACCGACTACGGTGGGAGTCATAGTGATGGCCTAACTAGCTGCGGGTCGGGGTTTGTCGGGGGTTTTGGGGTCATTGAGGCCGGGTACGTGGACATCGGTGATCTCCACGTTCACTTCGATAACCTGCAGCCCCACCAGTTCCTGGACCCCCTGATAGACAGCCGACCTCACCTGATCGGCGACGGTGGTGAGGGGGTAACCGTACTCAGCCACCAGGACAACGTCCACCGCTACCTGGGTCTCCCCTACCTCCACCTGCACACCCTGGCTCAGGTCGTTGCCGCCGACGGCGTCGCGGATCGCGCCTAGCGCCCTACCGGCCCCGGTCCCGAGGCTGAAAACACCCGGAACTTTCCTGGCAGCAATGGCGGCGACCTTGGCGACCGCAGGGTCGGCAATGGTAGTTTTCCCACCCGTCGCATCAACCGTGCTGACGGTGGTCCCGGTCTCCCGCGGGAGCGGCCCGTCAGCGACGCCGGGAAGCGGCTCAGCCGGTCGGTGGCTGGGTGGTGGTGTCCTGTTCTCATCCATCGGCGTTGCACCCTTTCGTTGAGCCCAGCCTAACGGGTACCCGCCCTGGAAGGCACTGCCAGGGGGCGCCCGTCGACGGCGACTACTGAACGGGCTTGTTGCAGTGCTCGTGCAGCCACTGCTCAACGGGTGCCACGGCCTCCCGGTAGGAGGCTTCGTCGAAACTCCCCCCATTTTCGGTACTGGCCGTGACCACCTCCTGCAGCCGGTCGAAATCGTCAGCCAGCTCCGGGGGAACCATTGACCGCACATCGTCGATCTGGTTGTGGAGCCGTTCGACCGTTTCATCATCCGAAGATCCCATGAAGCTCAGCGGCGCCAGCAGGATCGAGGAAACCCCGGCGGCCACAATGACGCAGTCCTTCATGCTGGTGCCCACGGATCCGCTGTCCCCTGAGTTGTCAGGTGATGAGGAGCCGGGGGAACCCTCCGGGTCGGCGGTTTCGGCGAGGGAATCCTCAGCCGGAGCGGAGGGTTCGTCGGTGGGTGGGTCAGTGGTGAGGTCGGGAAGTTCAATCGCGGTGCCTTTCGGCTCAGGGCCGGAGTCACCACAACCGGTGAGCGAGAAGGCAAGCGCGCACACGGCAGCAACTGTGACACGCGATCCCAACACCCAGGCATCTCCCGATTCATTTGACTTCCCACTGACATGTTACTTAACGCACGAGCGCCCCGGTCTTCTCCTCGACCGGGGCGCCTTCTGAGCGGGAGCTCACCAAACGTTAGGCAGTAACCTTCTGACGCAGCGAGAACCGTCCCTTTTCGGGAAGTGCCAGCTTGAAGACCTTCGCCCAGGTTGACGCAACCTGCTTTGGCAGGGGCCCGGTGGTGTAGGGCAATCCGTAGCGGTTGCAGATTTCCTTCACCTTCACAGCAACCTCGGCGTAGCGGTTCGATGGCAGGTCGGGGAAGCAGTGATGCTCCACCTGGTGCGACAGGTTGCCGGTCATCAGGTGCATGAACTTGGAGCCAGAGATGTTGGCCGAACCGATCATTTGGCGGACGTACCAGTCGCCGCGGGTTTCACCTTCAACCATTTCCTCGGTGAACGTGTCGGTGCCCTCGGGGAAGTGTCCGCAGAAGATCACCGCGTGCGCCCAGACGTTGCGGATCGCGTTGGCGGCGAGCGTACCGTAGAGCGCCTGCTTTCCGGAACCAGTCAACATCGCAACAGCGGGCGTGGCAGCGTAATCCTTGGTGAATTGCTTTACCGCTTTGACGCCAACCGCCTTGAGGTCCCTCGACATGTCCTCCTTGGACTTCAGGCCCTCTTTGTACTCGGGGATTTCCAGGTCGTAGAGAGCAATTCCCCACTCGAAGACTGGCGCCAGGATCGCGTTATAGAGCGGGTTGCCCAGGTTGAAGGGGGTCCACGGCTGATCGGCATCCATGCGCAGCAGGTTGTAGCCGACGTCCCGGTCCTTGCCCACCACGTTGGTCCAACGGTGGTGCAGGTCATTGTGGGTGTGCTGCCAGGACCTGGCCGGAGTCACGAAGTCCCACTCCCAGGTGGTGGAATGAATGTCAGGATCCCTCATCCAGTCCCACTGGCCATGGAGCACGTTGTGCCCAATTTCCATGTTTTCAAGGATCTTGGCGACACTGAGCATAGCTGTGCCTGCCACCCACGCCGCCCTGTTGCGGCCCACCAACAGGGAAGCACGGCCCGCAATTTCCAGGCCGCGCTGAACCTTGATGACCCGCCGAATGTAAGCGGCGTCGGTGGCTCCACGCTTGGCGAGCACCTCGTCGCGGACTGCATCAAGCTCGCGGCCCAGCTCCGCAATCTGTTCATCGGACAGATGCGCTGCTGCTGGCGGCCTCACCAGCGGATGCCCGGTTGCAGCGAGCGCCCCGGGCCGGGTCACTACGGGCTTCGTCTCAGTGCGTTCGGTCAGTGTCGTCATACGGTGGTGCTCCTTAAAGGTCCAGATTGACGGGTCCGGCTGCTGCCGAAACACACGTCTGAATTAATTGGCCGGGTTCCCCATGAACTTCCCCCGTGCGGAGATCGCGGACCTGACCGGCTCGCAACGGGGTAAGACAACTATGGCAAATGCCCATCCGGCATCCGCTGGGCATCAGCACGCCAGCGTCCTCGCCGACGTCGAGCAGGGGTGTATCGCCGTCGGCTTCAACCTCGCGGTCGGACGCCTCAAACTGAACCAATCCGCCGTCGTGCCCCTCACTGCCGGCAAGATTGGTGCTGAACCGCTCGATGGTGAGCGTACTTCCCTCCGAGGCCTCCTGGCCCGCAGACAGCGTGGGTTGGGACGCCCACAGCGCCTCCGCGTCATCGAGGAACTCCTCAGGACCGCAGGCGTAGGCTGCACGTTCACGCCAGTCTGAGCACAACTCTTCCAGTTCGGCGTCGGATCCAAAGTCCAGCCTGCCTCGCTCAGCCGTGAACAGGTGGGTTACCCGGAGATTGGAGAACTGGTCGGCCAGCTCGTTCAGCTCTTCCAGGAACAGACTGTCCTTCGGCGTCCTCGCCGAGTGGATCAGGACGACGTCGGCGTCCGGGCGTCGTGGCACCAGGGTCCGGACCATCGACATCACTGGAGTGATCCCGCTACCGGCGGTAAGCATGAGCAGCGGGCGGGGATGTTCAGGGAGGACAAATTCGCCCTGCGGTGGAGCGAGGAACAGGACATCGCCCGGCTTGGTATTGCGTACCAGGACCCCCGAGACTGCGCCGGCGTCGGTCACCGTAATTGCGGGATCCGCGCCTGCGGCGGCACTTAGCGAATAGGAGCGCCAGTGGCGAACGCCATCCAGTTCCACACCGATACGAGCCCACTGGCCAGCCTGGTGCGCTTTCCAACCCCACCCGGGATGAAAGTGGATGGTGACCGAATCGGGCGTTTCGGACACGACTTTAGTAACCACACCGCGCAGCTGACGGCTCGAGTACACCGGGTTGAAGAGGGCTAGTACGTCTTCAGGGGCGAGAGGAGTGATCAGAACGGATGCGGCGCGGGCAAGCTGACGGAGCCGAATCATCCTTCAAGTCTAGAATAACGGTCGCCGTAGTTCTCCTAGCAGGACATACGATTAAGCCAAGGAAACTATCCCGTCGAAACAATCCTCGAGGCATTGCATGAGTTCCACCACACCCGGCGCTGCGAGTCTTGCGTTGGAGCCACCCTGGCTTGCCCTACCCGAAGAGATCAGCGCACTGCTGCGTCCCCTGATGCCGGGCGTCGTCGAAGCGATCATTGAGGCTGTGCCGCAACTGGTTCCGACTTATGCGAGGCCCATTGAGGGTCGGTTCGGTCGGGGCTTACGGCGCGGGGTCGCGGTAGCTCTTGAGCGCTTCCTGCAGCTGCCGGGGACCAGGCTGCCCGCCCTGTCCGAGGAGAGTAGGCAGCTGGTAGCAGGGCTGGGGAGCGGGGAATTCCGGCAGGGTCGCAGCATGGATGCCCTGCTGAGCGCCTACCGGATGGGTGCCCGGGTGACCTTCCGTGAGATGTCGCGGATCTCAATGAAGCAGGATCTGGGCCTTGAGGTGGTGGTGAACCTTGGTGAGTCAATCCTGGCCTACATTGACGAGCTTTCGGCGGTGAGCGCCGAGGCGTATGCGTATGAGCAGTCCGAGCGTGCCGGGGCAGTCGATCGGCGCAGGACCGAGCTGTTGGAACTGCTACTGCTCGGGCAGGCAGACGAGGCGGCGCTGCGGCAGGCGGCATCGATGGCTGATTGGGCTTTGCCAGCACAGATGACCGTGGTCACGCTGCCCCTTGACCGGGCCGCGGGGCTGCGCCGCCAGCTCGACCCCGGTTCCCTGTTGGTGGAACGGGAAACAGACGCGGTGGTCCTGGTCCCCACCCGCGACACCCCAACGGCCCGCCGCCAGCTATCGAAGGCACTACAGGGACGGTCGGCAGCAGTGGGGCCGGCCTCCGGCTGGGAACGGGTCCCCGACTCGTTGCGGTTGGCAGTTCTGGCCGCCACAGTGTTCCCACCACGTGAAGGGCCCGAGGATCCTCCCATCTGGGCCGACGAGCATCTGGCACAGGTCATTCTTGGCGCCGAACCCACAGCAATCACCGAGCTGGCCCAGCGTCGGCTGGCGCCGCTGGACGGGTTGCGGCCGGCCCAGCGGGAGCGACTCGTGGAGACTCTCCAATCCTGGTTGAAGCATTGGGGGCAGCGGGCACCCATTGCCGCCGAACTGGAAATTCATCCGCAGACGGTTGGCTACCGGCTCATTCAGCTTCGCGAGGCTTTCGGTGACGACCTGGAGAATCCCCAGATCCGATTCGAACTCCAGCTAGCCCTCCATGCCGGGCGGCGTTGACACGGCCTATCGGATCCACCTCGAATAAACTAAGGTTGCTTAGAAGATTGGTTGGGTCGAACACACCAGACGGTTCATCCAGCCAATAAGAACTTAGAACGATCAGACAGGAGCACCATCATGAAGAACAAACTTGTATTCGCAGCAGGCATGGCCGCCGGCTATGTGCTCGGCTCGCGTGCCGGTAGGGACAGCTACGACAAGCTGAAGACCAAAGCTGACGAACTGTGGAACAACCCGAAGGTGCAGGAGACTGTTGCTGACACCGCTTCCACCTTGAAGCACAAGATGCCCGAGGTGCAGGAGCAGGCTGGCGGCGCCGTCAAGAAGGCCAAGGAGTCGGTCTCCGGTGCACTGCACCGCAGCGACAAGGCCGATGACGCCAAGGGAACCTCCACAGGTTCAGCGTCCACCGGTTCAGCGTCCACCGGCCCCAGCGGGGGCAACCCCGCCAAGGTTGAGGACACGCCGTTCCAGAACCAGGACGATGACACCCGCCCGGACACCGTCTAGGTAGCTCCCGTTTGGGGTAGTTACCCGAATGCCCCGCGCCCGCAGTCCAGGGCGCGGGGCATTCTCTTTGGTCCACAGCAGGCAACCGTCGGCGTCGGTCCGGTGGCCTTTCGAGAAGGGCGGTGGTCGTTACCTCATGAAGACTCTTTGGGTGGGGTGACGTTGGTCGGAGTGAAGATTGCCAGGAGCGCACCGATCTCCTGATGCGCTGTGGCTGGGTGACGGAAGTGCTGGGTGGGCTGGACGACGTATCGGGTCCGGCGGCCTTCCCGCACCCGTTGGAGGTAGCCGGCGTCCTCCAGGTCAGCAAGGATGTGCAAAGTTGCTCTGGCCGTGATGCCAACGGTGGCAGCGATGTCCTCGACGAGGGCGCGGGAGTTCGCAGTCACCGCCAAAAGTACATGGCCGTGATTAGTGAGAAATGTCCACGGTGGACGCTGGGCGGGGACCGTGCTCGGGGTCTTCGCCCTGGTGACCGGGTTCTCCATTGCCGTTCTCGTGTTGTCTATTCCGGACATTGGAGTAGTTCTTCCCTTCGACGTATTGGGAGTTGCTTCGAACAAGTTTGCCGGATGCTTTCTGATGGCATCCAGGTGAACGATTCTTACACCTCGGATGGCTCGCGTGGGTAGTTCAAGGGGGGTGACGACGGCAGTAGCGCCCGATTTGCGTACCGCACGGGCCAGGGCCGTCGTCAGGGCAGGGCGTGAACGCCTGAGCGACCAACTGCCGTGCCAGACAACGCGCGTGGAACTGGAGAACCCTGCTGCGTCCAGTATCGGCCGCGCCAAAGCTGCCAGGGATTCGGCTTCACGCAATGCTCGCTGATACATCCTCGCTACGATCGCCGGATCGGCGGTGAACGGCGGTCGCTGGATGGGGACGAAAAAGAGCAACGGAGAGCCTAACTCTGAAGCCACCCCGACTGCGCTATGCGCCAGGACGGTGACATCTGAATCATGGGTGATGACAGCGGCGACGGGACGACACAAAATGAATGCGGCTCCGGTCATCGTACGCCGCCACCCTTAGTCGCTGACTCCGGGTCAACCTCGTCGGTGGGGTCGCGAACGTCTTCATCAGTGTCCTTGCCGGTGCCTCCGGCGTCGACCGAAGACCCGCCGAGCTCCCTCCTGCGCCCCCGCCAGACCGGCTCCAGCTCCGCGTTCTCTTCCTCCGTGGCGACCCGGAAAGGCGGATCCGTCGGTTGGGGGATGGATTTACGTCCCTGCCCTCGGGTCGCGCGCAGGCTGGCGACGACGGAAACCGCGATAATCGTTGCAACCACCGCCAGCGAGAAAGTCGTGGGGATGTAGAACAGATCGATTTTGAGGAGCATCTTGATGCCGACCCAAATCAGCACCAGGGCCAATCCGACCTTCAGATAGATGAAACGGTGGATCATATCCGCCAGCAGGAAGTACATGGCGCGCAGACCCAGTATGGCGAAGGCGTTGGCGGTGAAGACCAGGAACACTTCATCAGTAACCGCGAAGATCGCCGGGATCGAGTCGACGGCGAAAACTACATCGGTGAACTCAATCAATACCAGCACTGCCAGGAGCGGAGTGGCCAGCAGTACACCGTTGCGGCGTACCAGCAGCTTTTGTCCGTGGTACGCCTCGCTCATTGGCACGAAGCGTCGGAACCCGCGCAACACCAGTGACTGTTCGGGGTTCAAATGGTCGTTTCGCTGGCGGATCATCCGATACCCGGTGTAAAGCAGGAATGCGGCAAAAACGTAGAGGATCCAGGCGAAGTTTTGGATCAGCACGGCACCGGCGGCGATGAAGATCCCGCGGAATACAAGTGCGCCCAGCACACCCAGGAACAAGACCCGGTGCTGAAATTCTCGGGGTACGGCAAAGTAGCTGAAAATGATAGCCCAGACGAAGACGTTGTCTACCGAGAGGGATTTTTCAATGAGATACCCGGCGAAATACTGCTGGCCAAACTCAGCACCCCAGTTCATCCAGATCAGCACACCGAAAGAGACCCCGAAGGCCACCCACACACCTGACCAGACAGCTGCCTCTCGAACCCCGATGACGTGAGCCCGCCGGTGAGCTAAAAGGTCGATAGCCAGCATGACAACGATGAAGCCGAGTACCGCAGCCCAAATCCAGAATGGGACATCCATGAAATTCCTCCGATCGAATCGATCGGAGGTCTCTCCCAGCCCTCAAAGGGCTTGTCTGCCGGGCCACCGTGGGGCCGTAATGACGACGGGACTATTAGGGGGTACTCCCCTCCGTGTACTCAACAAGTGAATCACAGTTCATGTTTTGCCGTCAAGGATCATCGTTGTGCAGTCGACTTCTCGACAAAGGGCGGTGAAAGAGAAAAAACCCCCGGATTATCCGGGGGTTTTAGCTGGTGGCTCCGACCGGCGTCGATCCGGTGACCTTTCGATTTTCAGTCGAACGCTCTACCAACTGAGCTACAGAGCCGTGCAACTATCCTACGACAGTCACCGCGGTCAACCAGTCGAAACTGATGAACCTGAGCGACCCTGACGGGACTTGAACCCGCGACCTCCGCCGTGACAGGGCGGCGCGCTAACCAACTGCGCTACAGGGCCTTGCTTTTTTGCAAGAGCTTCAGCCTACCAGCATCTCTGCCGCTTCTTGACCGCCTCGAAGTGCTCCGAAACCAGCCTGCTCTTGCGTACCCCCAACGGGATTCGAACCCGTGCCGCCGCCGTGAAAGGGCGGTGTCCTAGGCCGCTAGACGATGGGGGCCAGGACCACACGAGGCAAGAATTTTCCCCTGCTGTGGACCTATAAAACTATAGGGCCTGTTTGGCGATTCCACAAAACGAACCCGTCGGCGGGCCTGCCCCGACGGTACAGTCGTTGGTGTGCCCATCGAAATGACCCTTGCAGACTTCGAGTCAGCCGTGGATGACGCGATCGACCAGATCCCCGAAGATTTGATGCGCACCATGAACAACGTCGCCATCTTTGTGCGTGAAGAGTACGAGCCGGGCCCCGGCGAGGATCCGGACACCGAACTCCTCGGGCTCTACGAAGGCACCCCATTGACCGAACGGGATTCCTGGTGGGACGCGGGATCCCTCCCGGACAGCATCAGCATCTTCCGGCAGCCGTTGTTGCGGCACTGTGACAGCCGTGAAGAACTCATTGACGAAATCCTGATCACGGTTATCCATGAGGTGGCCCACCATTTCGGGATTGACGACGCGCGGCTGCACGAGCTCGGTTGGGGATAGTCCTGCTCGCACATCCTCGACCCGACAGCGGATACTTGTTTTTATGAACGGGCACGATCACGGATTACCCCAGGGCACGGCGACCGGCAAGCATCGCCGGAAGCTGGTCATCGTCGTCGCAATCACCCTGACGATTGTGCTGGTCCAGGTGGTCGGGGCCATCTGGTCCGGGTCACTCGCCCTGCTCGCCGATGCCGGGCACATGCTGTCCGACGCCACCGGCGTCTCAATTGCCCTCCTCGCTTCCTGGATAGCCACCCGCCCCGCCACCCGGCGAAGTACCTACGGGTACCAGCGGGCAGAGGTCCTGGCGGCACTCGCAAATGCGATCATTCTGGTGGTGATCGCCGTCGTGATCCTGATCGAAGCGCTACGCCGCTTCAACACGAGCCCCGACATCCGTTCCGACATCATGATCATCACGGCTGTGGTTGGTGCCGTCGCCAACCTCGTCTGCCTGCTCATTCTCCGTCGAGGGCAAGCCGAAAGCCTCAACCTCCGCGGCGCGTACCTGGAGGTGCTCGGTGACCTGCTGGGCTCCGTAGCGGTGATCGTTGCCGCCGTCGTGATTGCAACGACCGGCTATCTTCCCGCCGACACCTTCGCGTCGATAGCCATCGCGCTGATGATCCTGCCGCGGGCCTGGAGCCTCCTCAGGGATGTCATCAACGTACTGCTCGAATCGGCGCCGAAGGGTGTGGACTCGGAGATGATTCGCAGTCACATCCTTGGGGTGCACGGCGTCGTCGGCGTCCATGACATTCACGCGTGGACTATCACCTCCGGTGTGCCGGTGTTTTCAGCCCACGTGGTGGTAGACGAAGCCACCCTCAACGCAGACGGCGTGGACCGAGTGCTCGATCGGCTGACCCACTGTCTCCGTAACCATTTCGATACCCAGCATTGCACCTTCCAGATCGAGCCTGCGGAGCACGCCATTCACGAAAGCCGCCAGCACGCTTGAATTTCCAACGCTTTCGCGACACGCCGTGATCAAACGTCATCAAATGACACTCCTGTTGTTTAGGGTACCTGTGTGACTAATGTTGCTAAAGTGACATGCATCCCATTACTGTCGTGACTGTTGTGTAATACGCCGCGCGAAGATTTGGGGAATAGTGCAGTCATCAGGAAAGCGGCGCATGCGCTCCTTTAGAGCAGTCGGTGTCCTCGCCACGACAGTCCTACTCAGTGGTGTTGGCTTGGCTCCGGGAGTGGCCGCCCCCGAGACGAACGCAATCCCCACGGAAGCCGAGATCGCCGACGCGCTGGACAGCACGACGGCGAAAGCCGCATTGGTGGGCGAGATCGAAGGAATCCTCGCCGAAGCCACGGCAAACCTTCAGGATGCACAGACAACGGCGATGCAGTCTCAGGGTGCCTACATTGATGCACTCGCTGCCCTGGACGAGCGACGCGCCACCGCCGTTGCAACCACCGCCCTTGCCGAAGAGGCAGCGCTGACCCACGACGCCGCAGCAGTTGAGGTGGGGCAGTTGGCTGGCGACCTGTATCGGTCGGGCGGCGTTACCCCCGGGATGACGATGCTGCTCAGTGGAGAGAACCCCGACGAGATTATGTCCCGGGCCTCCACCATGTACGGCTTGTCAGCCAACCGGGCCGCAACCTTTACAAACGCACAGACCGCTGCCAAGACGTGGGAAGCACTCCGTCTGGACGCTGCCGCTGCCCGACAGGCGGCAGCAGACGCGGCCGAGACTGCCCAACTAGCCGGGGAAGACAACCAGCGGGCCACAGACGCCGCAGCCCAACTGGTCGAGTCGCGGCAGGCGGAGCGCACCGTTCTGGTTGACCAGCTGGCCTCGCTGCGCAACACCACAGCAGCACTCGAAGAGCAGCGCATTTCAGGGATTGAGGAGCAACAGCGCGAGGAAGAGCTTGCTCGCATCATCGCTGAGTCCGAGCGTGCCGCAGCCGCCGCGGAGACGCAGCGGTCCGAGGGATCGCCATTGGCCGTCCAGCAGGCCGCACCCGCCGCAATTCGCCCACCGGCACCCGCCTCCGAGGCGCCGGCACCTAATCCCACTACGCCAGCGGTAAATCGGCCGAGTCCCTCAGCCCCGGCGCCGTCAACACCGGCACCGGCACCGTTGACACCCGCGCCAACAACACCCGCGCCCGCGCCTGCGCCCGCACCGGCACCCGCACCGGCACCCGCTCCCGCACCGGCACCCGCTCCCGCACCAGCGCCCGTTCCCGCACCGGCACCGGCACCCGCACCAGCGCCCGTTCCCGCGCCGGCACCTGCCCCACCACCCTCAAACGGTGGATCGGTGTCGGCCGCGATCAGCTACGCCATGTCCAAGACTGGTTCCCCACACTTCTACCAGTGGGGCGGTGCAGGACCGCGGGGATTCGATTGCTCGGGACTCGTGCAGCAGGCATTCGCCTCTGCCGGTATCTCCCTGCCACGGGTAGCCACCGCACAATATGCAGCCAGCTCCAACCATGTCCCGCTGGCACAGGCTCAGGCGGGTGACCTGGTGTTCTGGGGATCGCCAGGGAATTTCTACCATGTTGGCATCTACATCGGGAACAACAGGGTAGTGAACGCGCTCAACGAATCGCAGGGAATTCTCGTGACCGATCTGGCGCACATGGGCGGCATGCCGAACCTGTACCCGCTGGTCGCAAGGTTCTAGTTCTTTGTGCCGGGCCTCACCGCCCGGCACAAAGAACTGACGGCATTTGAACTAGCTGGTTGGGGCCACCATCGGCCCGAAGTTCTCCCGGTCAAGCAACCGTGGATCATTGCCATCCGGAACAACCAGCACGGGGCCCTTCGCGTGATGGAGAACACCCTGGCTGGTGGAGCCGAGCAGCATTCCAGCAAACCCGCCACGTCCCCGGGTGCCGACTACCAGCAGCTCGGACGTCCGCGAACTCTCGATCAGCACCTCAACCGGTGGACCGTCGAGCAGCTCTACTGAGATCTCAAGGCTCGGAAAGTGGCTCTGCAGCCACTCCCTTCCTGCGTTCAGCGAGATGCGGATGTCCGCGTGGAGGGCTTCACGGTCCAACGGTGCGGGAACCCAGGCAAGGGATCCGGTGAAGGGCGGCAACGAGCAGACCACCCGCAGTGGCATCCCTCTGGATACGGCCTGCTCCGCGGCAGCAAGCGACGCCATCCGCGCCTGCTCCGAGCCGTCCACTCCCACCACCACAACCTGCTCCACCTGGTCTGCCGTGGGTCCCGGCTCCCCCTTCCCCTTCGGCGGCTCGACTCCCGCTTCAGTGAGCCGACGTGCGGCGCAGAGGGGGATAACGACCGTCGGGCATTTTGCGTGGGCCGGGACCGCGCTGCTGACCGAGCCCAGGAGGCGCCCGACGAAACCTCCTCTGCCACGGGACCCAACGACGATCAGTTCGGCTTCCTCGGACAGCTCCAGGAGGACGCCCGCAGCGTCTCCGGCCTCCACCCGTGGATCAATATCCACGGGGAGTCCCTGGAGACGTTCGACTGCCTGTTTGAGCACCGCCTCCGCACCCTCACGGATGACGGCGTCGTCAATTGTGGCGTACCCGGCATCCATGCTTGAGGCCGCGAACACCGGCACCGTATAGGCGGTGACGACGCTGAGGCGGGTACCTCGACGCGCCGCCTCATGGGCCGCCCAGACCAGGGCGCACTGGCTCTGATCAGAGCCGTCCACCCCCACCACAATGCCGCTGCCGTAGAGACTGTTCACACCATTTTCAGACTGTGCCTTTTCCATGGCCCTGCCTCCCTGCGGTCACAACTACCGGCGCCGGATCAGCGATCCTCGATCGCCGCCAAACTATTTCAAACCTTACTCTTCCGCATAGGACTATTCACCGTGGTCAAAGTTATATAGGCTTCGAGAAATCGTTACTTGAATGAGCCACATTTTGCTCAGGCGTAACGAAATGCGCTTGGTTGACCCGTTCGCAGCCAAGTGTCCGCACAGCCCGGAAGAGGCGCCGGGCTGTGCGGAACTAACCCTTCCCTTTCGGAGGTCTACCCTGTGAGTTCACCGTCGCCCGGAACCGGTGCCTCGCGCTCAGACGTGCACGGCGGTGCGGAGCTCACCACCACGGTCGTCATTGGATCGGGTCTTTCGGGATTGGCTGTGGCCAGCGAACTCAGTCGTCGGGGTATCGAGTCAATCGTTGTGGAATGCATGGACCCGCTCGATACCGGTCAGCTGTCCCGTACGGTGATGACCGACTCGGTGTCCCTATCGGAACGAACAGAGCTGCTTCGGCTGCTGCGCGGTTATGCGAGCAGCCATTCATTGGACATCCGGCACAGCACCATCGCCGAGAATTTGTGCGTGGTGGGCCATTCGAAGTTGTTGCCCACCCCTGTGCTCGGGTCCAAGAAATGGGCGGTCCAAACCGGAAGCGGCGTGCTACTGGCCGACCATGTGGTGCTGACCAAGTACCCGCAGAACCAGTTGCGGCGGTTCCTGCTGTCGCTTGGTCTGGCGGTTGGCAACGACCTCAAGGCTGCAGCGCGGGCGATTGGCCTGCATCTGGTGGGAGTCGGCGAGCTGCTCAGCCCCAGCACCCGAGAAATTGTCAGGCAAGCGAAACTGGTCAGTGCTGCGATTGTTCAGCACCCTCCGCTACGGCTGCCACCGACCCGGGCACTCGGCGCCTAGGCCCTCCCCTGGCCACGCGCCCATCTGGCCACCGACGACGACGGGAGGACCGGAAGTATCCGGTCCTCCCGTCAACAGGCGGTAGCCCTTGGGGATATCGAGAGGGTTAGCCCTTGAGCCCATCAATGAAGTCAGGGTTTTCCTCAAGCCACTGCTCGACGGCTTCAGCCTCTTGGCCCGACCCAAACTCGTTGACAACGAGGTTCTCAAGCTGACCGTACTGGTCGTCGTCCAGCTTGAAGTTGGTCATCATTTCGGCGATCTCGGGGAAGTCCTCGGTGAATCCGGTACGCGCCAACGTGTGCAGTCCTTCTACCGGGCCAAGCGCTGCCTCAGGGTCTTCGAGGTCCTTCAGAGGGAAGGAACTGTTGGCCCAGAACGGCTTCCACAGGGTCACCACGATGTCCTCCTCGGCATCGACGGCGCTTTGCAGCTCCGTCAGCATCGCCGTCGTGGATGACTCAACCAGCTCGTAGTCCTCCTCAAGGCCATACGTTGGCATAACGCTGTCCTTGGTCACCGCCGTCAGGCCGGCTCCTGGTTCGATACCCACGATCCGGCCGTCGAACATGTCGGCGTTCCCGGTCAGGTCCGCGATCGAATCGATATCGGTGTATTCCGGCACGGCGAAAGTCAGTTTGGCGTTGTCGTAGTAGGCGCCAAGATCCTCAATGTCGTCGCCATACTCTTCCATGTACTCGGCGTGCGTCGCTTCGGACCAGCCCGAGGGGTAAACGTCGACATCTCCGTTGGAGAGGCCCGTGTAGAGCGGCGCGGCCTCGCTCAATTCCTGAATCTCGACGTCGATGCCTTCGGCTTCAAGGATGTTCTCCCAGAGGTAGGCGGTGCTCAGCCCGTCGGTCCAGGAGGGGATGATACCCAGCGTGATGGATTGGGCCGCTGCTTCGGATCCCTCGTCGCTTGGGGCATCCGATCCACCGCATGCTGTTGCGCCGAGCGCAACAGTCATCAGTGCAGCAAGTACTCCGACCCGGCGGGTACGTAATTTGTTAGTCATTGATCTTCTTTCCTTATTCATCGGAGGGCGCCTTCTAAACCGGCGCCCGAGGATTGGTTGGAGGGTCAAGATTTTGTGGCGAGCGGAACTGGCTTGTTTTCGGGACGACCGAACAACCGACCCAGGGCGCCGAGAACGCGGCGGTCACGGTCTGATCTACCATCTCCGACGGCAGCAGTGACCCGGTCGAGGAAGATCGCGAGGACCACCACCGACAATCCGGCTTCGAAGCCCAGACCGATATCGAGTTGCGCGATCGAGGAGGTGACGGCACCGCCGAGGCCGCCGGCGCCCACGAGCCCGGCGATGACCGCCATCGAGAGTGCAAGCATGATTACCTGGTTGACGCCGGCCATGATCGTCGGTAGCGCCAAGGGGATCTGGATGCCGCGCAGGATGTGTCCTGGTTTGCTGCCGAACGCATGTCCGGCCTCGACCACCTCGGAATCGACCTGACGGATACCTAGTTCGGTCAGGCGCACTCCCGGCGGCAGGGCGAAGATGACTGTCGCAACCACACCACCGGCGGGACCGATGCTGAACAGCGTCACCACGGGCACCAGCCAGACGAAGGCTGGCATGGTTTGCATCAGGTCCATTACCGGGCGGATCGCGTTACTCACCGCAGCGGATTTCGTTGCCGCGATGCCGAGTGGAATAGCGATCACGAGCGCGATGAAGGTGGCGATGAGGACCAAAGCCAACGTTGTCATCGCGTTTTCCCACTGATCAACGCTGATGATGAAGGCCAAACCCACGAATGACACGACGGCGAACTTCCAGTCCTTCACCAACCAGGCCAGTAGTGATAACAAGGCCACAAGCACGAGGGGCGCCGGGGAGTTCAGTAGGTCAGCCAGTCCGTCGGTGGCACCGAGAACGAGGTCACGTACTGCCTGGAAGAACCCGCCGAGATTGTCGTCGACCCAGTCGAAGACGGTCTCGATCCCTTCGCCGACAGGAATGCGGGGCACAATTTCACCGTCGGTGCGGCTGGTCATCAGGCTCACGCCATTACCTCCTGATCGGGTCCAACATGCTCAACTGTCGCGTTGGGGTCGCCCAGGGCATTGAGGAGCGTAACCCGCGGAATCACACCGCTTAGCCGCCCCCGGTCATCGACGACTGCGAGTGCCACGACACTTTCAGCAGCGGCTGTCATTAGGTCGGCGAGTGGGGTGTCAAGGCGGACCGTCGCCGCGGAGCGAAGCAGTCCGTCAAGATTGTCTGTGCCCTTTGCGACGGCGGCGGCAACGTCGTGCTCATGCACGATCCCGTGCAGGGTCTTGTCCCATCCGACAACCATCAGGCTGGACAGCTGGTGCTCGCGGAGAAGCTTGTGTGCGGCGCGTGGGCCCTGTTCGCTGCCGAGCAGTGCGACGGGCTGCTCCATCACGGCCGATGCGGTGAGCACCCGAGTGCGATCCACGTCCTGCACGAACTTCGCAACGTAGTCGTTGGCAGGGTCGTTGAGGATTTGTTCAGTGGTGCCGATCTGCACAATCCGCCCGTCGCGCATCATCGCTATCCTGTCGCCCAGGCGCATCGCCTCGTTGAGGTCGTGGGTGATGAACAGGATGGTTTTGCCAAGCTGGTGCTGCAGGTCAACCAACTGGTCCTGCATTTCGCGTCGAATGAGCGGATCGAGTGCGCTGAACGCCTCATCCATCAGCATGACGTCGGTCCCGGCTGCAAGAGCCCGTGCCAGACCCACTCTCTGCCGCATCCCGCCGGAGAGTTCTCCCGGAAGTGACCCGCCCCAGCCCTCAAGGCCGACCATCTGCAAGGCCACCTCAGCCTTTTTCTCACGTTCAGACCGGTTCAGCCCCTGCACCTTCAGCCCGTAGGCGGCGTTCTCACCAACTGTGCGGTGGGGAAGGAGCGCGAAATGCTGGAAAACCATGCTGACCTTCTCCCTCCGCACACGCCGGAGGTCCTTGCCCTTCAACCGGGTGATGTCCTCACCGGCGACCTTCATCGTGCCTGCAGTCGGCATCAGAAGGCCGTTCACCATCCTGATCAGCGTCGACTTTCCGGACCCGGACAAGCCCATCACCACGAAGATTTCGCCCTCGGCGACGTCAAAGCTGGCGTCGATAACGGCCGGGGTCAGGTTGTCCTTGCGGAGGTCCTCGCGGCTAGCGCCAGCCCGCATCCGATCGACGGCACGTTCGGGCCTGTGTCCGAAGACCTTATAGACCTCGCGGGCCTCAATGACTGGCACAGTTATCTTGCTCCTCGCTCTACGTTGCTTTTGATTTGCGCAGCCTGCGGCAGCTCAATTTACACTTGCTACGGAACGCTGAATGGCACCACAAGGTGCACTGGCTCAAAGAGGCTAAGGCAAAAAGATTGCTACCCCTCTGCACCGCTACAAAATCGGAAAATAGGTCTGCACATTTGCAGACAACGGACGGGCAACAATTGCCCTAATCCAAATTCGGCGATCACTATCGGCGGTATTGAGTAACCCAATATACCGGTGACAGCTCGTCCCGGACGCGGAAAAACCCCGCCTGGCACCTCAAGACCGACTTCCAGGCACGCTGCTTCAGGGCCGACCCGAACCGTCGGAGGGCGTCCGATCCCGATGAACTCAGGGATTTTTAAAGAAGGAGTAGCCAGCTGATTCATGCCAGCGAATCGATGTTCTTTCGTTATATACGAGGGCGCCCGTTTGCCGACAGCAATGCAAATAGCGACCTAATAAGCTCCGGTAAGAATGATGGCTTTTGCGAATGAATTTTGGCCCTACAACTTCACAGCAGAGCTAAGCGTCGGCGCCTTGACGTAGCTTCTTCCGGGCGGTTACGGCCAGGACCACGGCCAGCGCGATCAGGACCACGACCATCACCACGATGCTCCACGGGAAATCACCCTGTGCAGCCTGCTCTGACTCCTCGATTTCAATTGGCCCCTGGGTGTTGGCAGCGGCGCCCGGGGGCTGCGCGGCCCCGCCTGCCGTCGCGGTGAACGCGAAGCTGCCTTCAATGGGATGGGAATCCGAGGAGACTACCCGCCAGTTCACTGTGTATTCACCCGCTGGCGCATCAGCGCGGAGCGGCTGGCTGGCCACCCGGTCAATGATTGCCACGTCACCTTCGGCCCAATTCTCGCCGTTCGCGTCGAGGACCTCGACCTCCGACCCAATCCCCGACGGCACATTGGAGAAGGTCAACTCCACCACCTCGGGAAGCATCTCGACGCTCGCCCCTGGCTCAGGGGTGCTGCCGGTCATCTCGTCATGGGCATTGGCTGCCGGGGCGGACCCGAGGACAGTCATCAAGGCCACCAGCAACATCGCGGCCAGTAGGGCGGCGACCCTCAGGAACGAATGATCGACGACGGAGCGTGCAGCGGGGTAGGTAGTACTCATGTGTCAACTCTACGTGGCGGGCCTGTCAGCACGCTGGGAGAAGCGGCGCACCCGGCGTCGAGCGGATAGACTCGATCCGCAGACCACACCCCCCACCGTTCGAGGAATGACCATGCTCAAAAAGGGTTCCGTACTGGACCGCTATTTCGAAGTAACCCACCGCGGTAGCACTATGTCCCGGGAGATCCGCGGCGGAGTGGCAACTTTCTTCGCCATGAGCTACATCGTTGTCCTCAACCCGCTGATCCTTGCCGGGGCCGATTCATCGGGCGCCGAGCTGGGCTTCGAACGGGTCGCAGCCGTGACGGCATTGGTCGCAGGAATCCTGACGATCGTGATGGGCGCCTGGGCCAAGTACCCGTTTGCCCTCGCGACCGGCCTCGGCGTCAACGCCTTCGTGGCCATCACCGTCGCCACCAACCCTGAACTCACCTGGCCGCAGGTCATGGGTCTAGTGATGCTGGCCGGCCTCACCATGCTCATCCTGGTTCTCACCGGATTCCGGACCGCAGTATTCAACGCAGTCCCTGAAAGCCTCAAAACCGCGATTGTGGTCGGTATCGGCCTCTTCATCGCGCTCATCGGACTCGTCAATGCTGGGTTCGTCAGGCGGGTGCCGGATGTCGCTCAAACCACAGTGCCAGTGGGCCTCGGTTTCGAAGGCGCGCTGCTGGGCTGGCCCACCCTGGTGTTTGTCTTCGGTCTGATTCTGACCATCGCGTTGGTGGTCCGCAAGGTGCGAGGCGGGATCCTGATCGGTGTCATTGCCTCAACCATTCTCGCCGTCAGCATTGAAGCAGTGGCCGACGTCGGGCCAAGCGTTGGCCCGGACGGCACCAACGCCCAGGGCTGGTCCCTGGTGGTCCCCGAACTTCCGACCGGGGCCTGGGTGGGAGTTCCTGATCTGTCACTGATCGGCAACGTGAGCCTGTTCGGCGCCTTCAGCACCATCGGGGCGACCGCGGCCCTGCTGCTCACGTTCACCATCCTGTTGAGCATCTTCTTCGACGCCATGGGCACCATGGTGGGCCTCGCCAACGAGGCAAAGCTCGTGGACAAGAAGGGCAACATTCCCGGCGTCAACCGGGTCCTGGTGGTCGATGCCCTCGGCGCCGTCGCCGGCGGTGCCGGGTCGGTGTCCTCAAACCAGATCTACGTCGAATCGGGAGCTGGTATCGGTGAAGGCGCCCGCACCGGTATCGCCAACATCGTCACCGGCGTATTGTTCCTGCTGGCGATGTTCTTCACCCCCCTGATCTCCCTGGTGCCGTTCGAAGCCGTGGCGCCGGCGCTCGTCGTCGTTGGGTTCATGATGGTGGCACAGGTAGGCCGCATCGACTGGCAGGACTGGGGGGTTGCGATCCCCGCGTTCCTGACCTTCATCCTGATGCCGTTCACGTACTCGATTGCCAACGGCCTGGGCGCCGGGTTCATTGCCTATGTGCTGGTCCGCACCTTCCAGGGTCGAGCCCGGGAAATTCACCCCCTGATGTGGGTTGTGGCGGGCGCATTTGTGGTGTTTTTCGGTATTGGACCGATCGAACTGGCGCTGGGTCTGCGATAGTCCTGGGCTGGTCCCGCGGTAGGGGCCAGCCCAGGCTGACCGTCAGCGCGCGGACCAGCCCCCGTCCATCACATACGACGAACCAGTCACCATGCCTGCCACGTCGGACGCCAGCCAGCACACCAGAGCTGCCACTTCTTCCGGTTCGACCATCCGTTTGATGGCACTTTCCGTGAGCATGATGGTGGACAGCACGTCTTCCTCGGAGATCCCGTGCAGACGCGCCTGGTCAGTGATCTGGTTTTCGACCAGCGGGGTGCGGACATATCCGGGGTTCACGCAGTTACTGGTGACGCCGTACTCGCCACCCTCCAGCGCCGTCACCTTGGACAAGCCCTCCAACCCGTGCTTCGCCGACACGTAGGCCGCCTTGAACGGCGACGCCCGCAGCCCGTGGATTGAGGACAGGTTAATGATCCGGCCGAAGCCTCTGTCGTACATCGCGGGCAGCGCGGCTCGGATCAGCAGGAAGGGTGCCTCCAACATCAGCGTGTGGATCCGTCGGAAGTCGGCTGGGTCAAACTTGTGGATTGGCTGTACCGCCTGGATACCGGCGTTGTTGACGAGGATGTCGACGTCGAGGCTGAGGTCCTCAAGCTCCCCGGTACTCAGCAGGTCCACGGTCCACGATTCGCCATTCACTTCCTCGGCCAGCGCGGCGGCACCGTCGCCATCGCGGTCCGCGACGGTCACATGCGCACCCTGAGCGGCAAACGCCCGGACGGTAGCCGCTCCGATCCCGCTGGCACCGCCGGTCACGAGCGCCCGGCGCCCGGCGAGCGGCTGCGCGCTGGTAGTTCTGCCCGGACGTGCCGCCTCAACCGTCCGCTGGGTTGGTGGCTGGGCTGGCATCTTCACCTGTGTGGATGCCATCAGGCAGTACCGTTCGGAACCGGGATGCCGTGGCGCTCCGCGTCCGCGGCGTCGACGTCGCGCAGTGAGATTCCTTTGGTTTCCTTTAGGGTGACGACGGCGATGCCGGTCACCACACACGCACCCAGGACGTAGAGCGCAACCCCCACCCAGGAACCGGTCTCCTGAAGGATGGCCGTCGCGATGATCGGCGCCATCGACCCGGCAATAATCGATGTCACCTGGTAGCCGAGGGAAACCCCCGAATACCGCATGCGGGTGGGGAACATTTCAGCCATGATGGCTGGCTGTCCCGCATACATCAGGGCGTGGAAGCACAGGCCGATGGTGACCGCCAGGATGATGATCACTGGGTTCTGGGTGTCAAACATCGGGAAGGCGAAGAACGCCCAGGTGGCGCCGAGAATCGCTCCGGCAAGGTAGACAGGTTTGCGGCCGAAACGATCAGACAGCCGGCCCACCTGGGGAATCACCAGGAAGTGGACCACGTGGGCGATCAGCAGCGCGAGGAGGAGCTGGCTGGTGTCGTATTCATGGACGGTCTTCAGGTAGACGATCGAGAAGCTGACAATGATGTAGTAAAGAATATTCTCGGCAAAGCGCAAGCCCATGGCGCCCAGGATTCCCCTGGGGTATTTCTTAACTACCTCGAGGACCCCGTAGTTGATCGACTTCTCGCGCTCAACCTGTTCACGTGCCTCAAGGAAGATCGGCGCTTCACTGACGTGCGTCCGGATGTAGTAACCAATGACCACGATGACCGCTGATAGCCAGAACGCTACCCGCCAGCCCCAGGCCAGAAATTCGTCTTCGGGAAGGATGAACGACATGGTCAGCAGAACCACGGTTGCCAGGAGGTTGCCGACGGGGACAGCCGCCTGCGGCCAACTGGCCCAGAACCCGCGGGACTTGTTGGGGCTGTGCTCGGCAACCAGCAGAACGGCGCCACCCCATTCACCGCCGACGGCGAAGCCCTGCACGAAGCGCAGGACTACCAGCAGGGCCGGAGCCCAGTACCCGATCGTGTTGTAGCCCGGAAGGCAGCCCATCAGGAAGGTCGCTACACCGACCAGGATGATGGTCACCTGGAGGGTGTGCTTGCGGCCGAGCTTGTCTCCAATCTGGCCGAAGAAGATCCCGCCGAGCGGACGGGCGATGAAGCCGACGGCGTAGGTCAGGAACGCTGCGATGATCCCATCGAGCGGGGTCGCCGCGTTGGGGAAGAACACCACCGCGAAGACCAGGGTGGCGGCGGTGGCGTAGAGGAAAAACTCGTACCATTCGACAACTGTCCCGACCATCGAGGCTGCGACAACTTTTTTCAGACCTGACTCGTCGGTACGGTCGCGCCCCGGGGTTCCCTGCGGGCCGGACTGGGTGGAGCGTTGATTGACGCTCATGGCTTTCTCCTTCTGTGTCGACGGTGACACTATGCCTACTGGGTACTGTGACAGGCGTCACCCCAGGAACAACCTCATTGAGTATTGCTGCAGATGTTGACCGCTTCAATGACCAACTCCGCACCTCGATACTGCGAAAATGCAGATATGAGCTTTCCCAACCCCAGCGACCTGTTGATTCTGTTGACCGTCTCCCGCAGCAGCCGGTTCACTACTGCCGCCGAGGCGCTGGAGCTGAACCACACGACTGTGTCCCGGCGGATCGCTGCCCTGGAGAAAAGCCTCGGCGGTCATGTCCTGGTTCGGGCCAGCGGTGGGTGGGAGCTCACCGAGTTGGGTTTTCGAGCGGTCGCCGCAGCTGAGCGGGTCGCATCAGCGGTGAATGGGTTGGCCGACGGCGACGACGACGCCCCGGTAACCGGCGTCGTCCGGATGAGCGCCACCGACGGATTCAGCGCCTACATCGCCGCGCCAGCGTTCGCCAGGCTGCGGCGGGAGCATCCCCGACTGTCCGTCGAGATAGTCGCCGCCACTCGCCGCGCCTCGCAGACCCGCAGCGGACTTGATCTTGAGGTGGTGGTCGGTGAACCTCAGGTGCATCGCGCTGAGGCGTTCCGGTTGGGTGAATACATGCTGGGCCTCTACGCCTCCCGGGAGTACCTGTCCGAATGGGGCACCCCGCGCAGTGTCGTCGAGGCAGCTGAGCACCAGTTGGTCTACTTCATTGATTCGATGCTGCAGGTGGACAGTCTCGACACCCCTCGGCGGTTACTGCCGACGATGAAGGATTCGCTCAGTTCCACCAATGTCTTTGTCCATGTGGAGGCTACCCGGGCTGGCGCCGGGATTGGGCTCCTGCCCTGTTTCATGGCAGACCGGCATGATGATCTGGTCCGTCTTCTTCCTGCCGAGATCGCCGAGCGGCTCGGCTACTGGCTGGTCGCCAGACCGGATTCACTGCGGCAGCCAGCCGTAGCTGTGGTTGTTGCGGCCCTCCGCGATGCTACTGCAGCCTACGAAGATCACCTGCTGGGCAGATCCGCGATCCGGTTCTGACTACCTTCGCCCGGCTGCAGGGTCACTGATCGTGGAGGACCTGCGCGCCGTTGCTGAACTTCCGCACCCGGGCGTCGTCCCACACCTGAGCTGGTACTCCCCCACCCAGCAGCACGCGAGCCAGCCCCGGATCCTGATCCAGTGGTGTCTCGCTGCCGGCGATGATGACGTTGCCATACCGTCGTCCCTTCAGCATGGCTGGGTCAGCGATCACTGCTGTGTAAGTAAATGCCTCACCGATGGTGGCCGCCTCCCGGCGGGCGCCGGCGAGGTCCGGTGAGTCACCGCAGTTGACCAGATAGAGGCCGTTTTCACTGAGCACCCTCTTGGCGTGCTGGGTGAACTCAAGGGTGGTCAACGGCCGTGGGGTTTTGCTGCCCGCAAAAACATCGCGGATGATCAGATCGCGGCTTCCGGCGGTGAGGGATTCCGTTACCTCGCGGGCTTCGCCCACCCTGATGCGCACCAGCGGGGCACGCGGGAGGTCAAACCAGTCCCGCACCAACCCGGCAAGTCTGCTATCGAGTTCCACCACCACCTGACGAGCCTCCGGTACCGATGCGGCGAAGTACCGCGCCAGCGAACAGGCTCCGCCGCCGAGGTGGAGCGCCCGCAGGGGCCCGCCGTCGCGTCGCTGGGATTCGACCAGTGCCGCGATCCACCTCATGTATTCGAAGTCCAGGCGCAACGGGTCGCTGAGATCGATGTGCGAACTGGGTACTCCGTTGACCTTGAGGATCCAGCCGTTGGGGTTGAACGGGTCGGGTTCCACTTCGCAGGTGCCGGTGTCAATGTCGTAGGTTCCGGCAACCGGTCCTGAGTCGCCCTGATCGGGCTGGGCTTTCGGGTCGCCGGGCCGGGCCGGTCTCTGCCGTCCCATTACTGCCGCCCCACCTTAGGAGTGGTCAGCCCGTCGGCGATCATGCCGGCATCCCGGGTTGAGCGGGCGAGCACCACTCCGAGGAGTTCGTCGTCGTCGGGAAGGGCGCGCCGAACCAGGAATATGGGCATAGGTGCCATGCTAGCCGCCCGGATGGCCACCATTACTGGCGGTGCATCCGGAACATCGGCCGGTGGTGCCAGGTGGGCCCGCAGAGAGTGTCCGTGCCGTCCGGTTCGAAGCCGTTCCGCCGATAGAAGCGTTCGGCCCGCGGGTTCCCGTTGAGAATCCACAGGTAGGCGGCCCGGTTTTCGATGGCGGTATCCAAAAGCCGCTGGCCCAACCCGGTGCCGTGGGACGCGGCGAGGGTGTAAATGTGGTGCAATTCGAAGTCGGGACGATCCTCATCCCGGCCCGGCCCCGACGTTGCGATGCCCACGGCCGTCCCAGCCTCATCGAACGCCACCCAACTGGAGGCACCGGCCTCGAGCGCAGCCCGCCGCTTGGCGATCAGGGCAGGCAGTTCGGCGTCGTAGTACGCGTGAAACTGGGGTGGCATGATCTGCGCATAGGTCTCGTGCAGGCCCTGCAGGTGGGTGCGGGAGTAGGTTTCTGCGTCGTCGGGCGACGCCCGGCGGATGGAAAAAATCACCCGCCCAGTTTATGCCGCGGCGGCAACGACCACGGCCACCGCAAACCCGTCCCAGTCCTTGGACCCGACGGTCTGGATAGCGGTTGCCTCCAGTTGGGGGTGGCTGCCCAGCAGTTCCAGCGCTTCCCGGGTGCCCCGCACCGCGTCATCACCGTTCGTCTCAAGGACGGTTCCACCGCGCACCACGTTGTCGAGGACGATCACGCTGCCTGGCCGGGACAACCTGATCGCCCAGTCCAGGTAACGCGGGTTGTTCGCTTTGTCGGCATCAATGAAGAACAGGTCGTAGGGTCCGGTCAGAGTGGGAAGGGTGTCGAGCGCTGCACCCACGTGGATGGTGACCTTATGGCCCTCACCTGCCTGATCCAGGTTCTGGCGGGCCACCTCGGCGTGGGCCTGCTCGTACTCGCAGGTATCAACCAGACCGTCGTCGGGCACGCCCCGGGCCAGCCAGATGGTGCTGAATCCGCCGAGGGTGCCAATTTCGAGGATCCGCCGTGCGCCCTGAATCCGTGCCAGCAGCATCAGGAATTTCCCCTGCGTGGGGGTGACTTCGATGGCGGGCATCCCCGCAGCGGCAGTCGCGTCAACTGCCCCGGTCAGCGCCTCATCCGGTTGGACCACCGTGTCCACCAGATAACGTTCGACAGCGGCCCACCCAGTCATGAATGGCCCTGGTACTCGTCCATCTCGTCAATGGCCTGCTCGAGGCGTTCCACTTTTCCGGTCAGCTCACACGAATAGCCTGGGCGGATGTCCGCCTTCAATACCAGTGAGACGCGGCTGCCGTACTTGCCGACTGCTGCGGTGGCCCGCTTGATCACGTCCATCACCTCATCCCACTCACCCTCGATCGTGGTGAACATGGAATCCGTCTGGTTGGGCAGGCCCGAGTCGCGGACAATCCTGACGGCTTCGGCCACTGCGTCGTGGACCGAACCATCCGCGTTCTCCGCCGTGGTGGCACCGGTTCCGGCTGGGGCAACTGAGAAGGCTACAAGCATGGTCCAAGTCTGGCATATCGGCACCCCAGCGGAAGGGGTTGCAGCAAGATTGGTGCTGAGCCAGCGAGATAAAATCTCCGGATGTGCCCGCCGTCATGGCTAGGTCGTCCACCGTTTGGCAGGATGGGGCAATGACTCGCGGAATATATGTCAGTGCCATGACTGAAGGCTCAGGTAAGTCCCTCATCTCTCTGGGGTTGGCGGACATGCTCCACCGGCATTCGGACCGGGTCGGGTTCTTCAGGCCCATCGTTGAAGGCGATGACGTGGAAGCGGACCCGATGGTCAACCTGATGCAGCGCTCATTCGATCTTCCGCCGGCACGCGCCCGCGGCGGTCTCACCCGCACCGAGGCGCGGGCCCTCCTGGTCAAAGGCCAGCGGGAAGAAATCGACACCCGGTGCGTCGCTATTTACAGCGAGATCGCGCGGGACTGCGACGTCATCATCGTCGAAGGCACCGACCTCAGCGGGCACGACGCCCCGCTCGAGTTCGACCTGAACGCTCGGCTCGCCAACAATCTCGGCGCCATGGTGCTGGCGGTTGTGAACGCCAAGGAGATGTCCGTGTCCGAAGCGGCCGACGCCGTCGACGTCGCCCGCCGCGAACTGGACGCCGCGCAGGTTTCGCTGCTGGCCATGATGGTCAACCGGGCGGCGGACGACGCCGTCGCTGAGATCAGCTCGCAGGTCCGCCCCGGGCGGTCCGGGCGTCCCGTGTATGTCATTCCGGAACTTGCGGAGATTTCCCGGCCCACCGTCGGCGAGGTAGCCCGCGCGCTCGGGGCCCGGCAGATTGCGGGTAGCCCCACCCTTGAACGGGACGTCGCGTCGATCAAGGTCGCCGCTATGAACGTCGGAAACTTTCTTCATAAGCTCACCGACGGGGCCCTGGTGATCGTCCCCGGAGATCGGGCCGACGTCATGGTGGCAACCCTTGCGTCCTCCTTCTCACCGGAATTCCCCGTGCCCTCCGGTCTGATCCTCACCGGTGGTCTCGCCCCTGATTCCACGATCCTTTCCCTGCTGGCGCAAGCGCCCTTCCCCGTTTTTACACTCGACGATGACACCTACACCGCAGCACGGCGGGTCAGTGAGGTGCGCGGGGAAATTGCGACCGGGTTGAAGCGCAAGGCGGCGGCGGCCCTCGGCGCCTGGGCCCGCCAGGTCGATGAGAAGGAGCTTCTTGAGCGGCTTGAACTCCCCCGGGCGCTCACCATGACGCCGCTGCGGTTCCTACACGACCTGATCGAGCGGGCACGGTCCCAGCGTCGCCACATCGTTCTCCCCGAGGGGGAGGACCTGAGGATCCTTCGGGCCGCCGAGATCCTGCACCGCCGGGACGTCTGCGATCTGACCATTCTCGGGCCAGAGACGAAGATCCGCGAGCTCGCGGCGGGGCAGGGCATCGACCTGTCCGGGCTCACCCTCGTTGATCCGGCCACGTCCGATTTGCGCGAAGAGTTCGCCGCCGAGTACGTGCGGCTACGGTCCCACAAGGGCGTGTCCATCGAAAATGCCCGGGAACGTATGCTCGAAGGCGCATACTTCGGAACCATGATGGTGCAGCTCGGGAAAGTGGATGGCATGGTCTCTGGGGCGGCGCACACCACCGCCAACACCATTCGGCCGGCGCTGGAGTTCGTGAAGACCAAGGAGGGTGTAAAGATCGTGTCCTCGGTCTTCTTGATGCTACTGAGCGACCGCGTACTGGTCTACGGCGACTGCGCCGTCAACCCCAATCCCAACGACGAGCAGCTCGCCGATATTGCGGTGGCCTCGGCGGAGACCGCTGAGCAGTTCGGCGTGGATCCACGGGTGGCCATGCTTTCCTACTCGACCGGCGAATCAGGTTCAGGCGGCGCAGTGGACGAAGTACGCCGAGCCACTGAGCTGGTGCGGGAATTGCGGCCAGAGCTTCCGGTGGAGGGCCCGATCCAGTACGACGCCGCCGTCGACGCCTCGGTCGCGAAGTCGAAGCTTCCCGGATCATCGGTCGCCGGTCAGGCTACCGTCTTCATCTTCCCCGACCTCAACACGGGCAACAACACGTACAAGGCAGTCCAGCAGTCGGCGGGCGCCGTGGCTGTGGGGCCGGTGCTGCAGGGCCTCCGGAAGCCGGTCAATGACCTTTCCCGCGGCTGCACCGTTGAAGATATCGTCAACACTGTGGCAATCACCGCCGTCCAGGCGCAGGACACCGGAGAGTGATTGGCAAAGGCGATCGACTGGTTCGGCTTACCGGACGCTGATCTCAGGAGGGAATGTCGCCAACGGTGCTGTATTTGCGCCGCCAGTCGCGGCCTTCCTCCCCGCCGTAGAGGGTCCAGTATTCGCGGCCTGAAGTGATAACGCCGTCGGCGACGGTCCAAATCGAGACAACACGGAAGATGCCAACGTCCTCCTGAGGCACCTGTACCTCGGACACGACGACGTCGCCAGCGTCGTAAACATTTAACACGTCAATGCTCCAGCCGTTCGGATGCTCTGAATTCACCGCAACTAGGTTGTCCTTGCCACGGATGATTTCGCGCGTGACGGGCCAGAAGACCTCCACGTTGTCGGCAAGTGTTCGTCCAACAGCGTTCCAGTCCCGGCTCCACACCGCCGACCAATACCGCCGGACCACCTCGGTAGCTTCCATACGCCGATGCTACTCGACTTGCCATCCACCTACATCGGAAATGGGTTGTTGCTGGTGCGCCAGTCGCCTGCTGAAGGACGCCACCGCACGACGTCAGCAGCCTCCAGTAGAGTTTCAGGCAGGAGGCACCATGATCATTCTTGTCATCAACTCGGGCTCATCATCGCTGAAGTATCAGGTACGCGACACCGGATCCGGCGAACGGTTAGCCGAAGGCACCGTGGAGCGGATCGGCGATCCCACCCACGGCGGTCCAGCCGACCACCAGGAGGCACTTGACCGGGTGACGGCCGATGTTGAAGTAGCGCTGCAGGGACAGGGCATTGACGCCGTCGGCCACCGGGTGGTGCACGGCGGCGAACGGTTCAGCGAACCGGTCCTGGTGGACAACGAGATCACGAGATCCATTGAACGCCTCAGCCCCTTGGCGCCCCTCCACAATCCGGCAAACGTTCAGGGCATCCGGGCGATAACCGCCAAATGGCCCAACATGCCGCAGGTCGCGGTTTTTGATACGGCCTTCCACCGCACCCTGCCCGAACCAGCCTGGCGGTATGCAGTCCCCGACGAGCTGTACACCAGGTTCGGGATCCGCCGCTATGGTTTCCACGGCACCTCAATTGGCTATGTCGCCCACCACGCAGCCGCCCTGCTGGGGTTGGCGCCCTCCGAGTTCACCGGAATCATTGCCCACCTGGGCAATGGTGCTTCCATCACCGCAGTCAGGTCGGGAGCCAGCATCGACACCTCCATGGGGTTCACACCGTTGGAGGGCCTGGTGATGGGGACCCGCTCCGGCGACATCGACCCATCGATCCTGCTGTTCCTGAGCAGGGAAGGCTACTCGGCCGATGATCTCGACCAGCTCCTCAACCGCGAATCCGGCCTGAAAGGGTTGACCGGGCAGAACGACATGCGTTCAGTCGTGGAGTCAGCGGCTGCCGGGGAGGTCAGGGCCGAGCTAGCCCTTGACCTCGCGTCTTACCGCCTCGCCAAGTACATCGGCGGATATCATGTGGCCGTCGGCGGCGCCCAGGCGCTGGTGTTCACCGCCGGCATCGGCGAGAACTCCTGGCAGTTCCGCGAGCGCGTGGTCAACAGATTGGGCGCGCTCAACGTCCACCTCGACGACGCCGAGAACCGTAAGAAGAGCTCGGCCCTCCGCCAGATCAGCACGGAGGAGTCTGCGTTCCCCGTGCTCGTTGTGCCCACCGACGAAGAGGCAGCAATCGCGGAGGCGACCGCCGCCGTCGTCGTCGGACGCTGACCTCGTCGCCGGTTCAGGGCATCCCAGCAAGCCGCGCCAACGCCGCCGCCACTGCACCGGCAACAACAACCACGAGGAATGGCGCGCGCAACAGCAGCGCAACCGCGGCAGCGGCCAAGGCCACAATCCTGGCATCGAGGGCCAGTTGCTGCCCCGAGGCGAACGTGTTGACGGCCGTGAGCGATGCGAGGAGCCCAATGGTCAGGGTGCCGGCAACCCGGGACATCCGCGGGTTATCCATCCACCGGGCCGGAACCAGATAGCCAGCGAGTTTGGTGAGAAACGCAAGCGCGCAGGCCAGCAGTATCCAGAACCACAGGTTCATCGGTGCTCTCTCTCCTCCGCGTAGGGGTCAATGTCGGGTTCCATACCTTCATCCGGGCGTCCATGACCAAACCAGCCGATTGCGCCGGCCACCGCGGCGGCAATCAGGATGGGCAGCCCGGGGGCAACCACGGGGACGACCGCTACCGTGACCAGCGCGCAGACCACAGCGATGGCGGCCGGCTCCCTGGTTCGGAGCCGCGGCCAGAGCAGGCCCAGGAATGCGGCGACTGCTGCACCATCGAGGCCCCAGCGCGCCGGGTCGCCCAGCGCGCCGCCGAGCAGCGCACCGGCGACGGTGAACATGTTCCACAACACGAACACACCGATTCCCGCGCTCCAGAACCCCCGTCGTCGTTCGTCCGGATCGGTCTGCCCGCTCGCGGTAGCTGCCGACTCGTCGACGGTGACCTGCGCGGCCACGAACCGTCGCCAGCCGGTGGGCCGCACCAGCGCGTTCATTTGCATGCCATACACCGCATTACGGATTCCCAGCAGCGAGGCGGCAGTCATCGCCGCGGCCCCGGTGCCGCCGCCTCCCACCACCCCGATGAAGGCAAATTGCGAGCCGCCGCTGAACAGCAGCAGGCTCAAGGCCATGGTCTGCCAGATGTCGAAGCCCGAGGTGACTGACAGCGCACCAAAAGAAAGCCCGTACAGCCCCGTGGCGACCGAGATTGAGAGACCAACCCGAACGGCGGGCGACTGCAGATATTTCACCAAGTCAGCGTAGGGCTCCGGCGGGCAATCGGCCACTTGGCTTTCAATCCGGGTCAATCAGAGCAATACTAAAGATAGTCAGCTTACTTACTACCAACTGGAGTGTGCATCATGAAGGCAGTAACATGGCAAGGCCGTCGCACCGTCAGCGTTGAACAAGTCCCGGATCCCGTCATCCAGGAACCCACCGACGCGATCGTCCGCATCACCTCCTCGGCAATCTGCGGGTCCGACCTGCACTTGTACGAAGTGTTGACCCCCTACATGCACAAGATCGATGTGTTGGGTCACGAGCCAATGGGGATAGTCCAGGAGGTTGGTAGCGCCGTTACCAACCTGCGCCCTGGAGACCGCGTCGTGATCCCGTTCAACATTTCCTGTGGTCACTGCTGGATGTGTGTCCGCGGGCTGCAGTCGCAGTGTGAAACCACTCAGGTCCGCGAACAGGGTTCCGGGGCCAGCCTGCTCGGCTTCTCCGAACTCTACGGTTCGGTGCCCGGTGGCCAGGCGGAATTCCTGCGCGTCCCCCACGCCGACTACGGGTCGGTCAAGGTCGGCCACGAACTACCTGACGAGCGGTACCTGTACCTCTCTGACATCCTCCCCACTGCATGGCAGGGCGTGAAGTACGCTGACGTGCCCGACGGCGGCACCCTCGCCGTCTTCGGTCTCGGGCCGGTGGGGCAGTTCGCCGCACGGATCGGACGCCATTTCGGACAGCGGGTCATCGCCGTCGAGCCTGTCGCGGAACGACGTGCGATGGCTGAACGCCACGGCATTGAGACCCTCGACTTCACGAAAGATATCGGCGACGAGCTGCGGGAAATGACCGACGGGCGCGGCCCGGACGCGGTAGTGGACGCCGTCGGCATGGAATCCCACGACTCCCCACTGGGCGCCTTTGCCCAGAACGCGGTCAACATGCTCCCGGAAGCCCTCGCCAAGAAGGCAATGGAAACCGCCGGGGTCGACCGTCTCACGGTCCTGCACGCTGCGATTGACTCGGTGCGCCGCGGCGGAACCATCTCCCTCAGCGGCGTCTACGGCGGAACAGCAAGCCCCATGCCCCTGCTGAACATGTTCGACAAGCAGATCCAGACCCGCATGGGGCAATGCAACGTGCGCAACTGGACCGACGAACTGCTGCCCATCGTCGAGGACCCCTCCGATCCGCTGGGTGTGATGGATCTGATGACCCACACCATCGGCATCGACGAGGCGCCAGCCGCCTACGAGAAGTTCCAGAAGAAGCAGGACGGCTGCATCAAGGTGATCATCCGCCCCTAGTTAGAGGCCGTCTGGCGCAGAAAAGTGCCGGCCCCGCAGAGCCGCTGTTACGCAACAGCGAACCTGCGGGGCCGGCACTTTTTCGTGGAGATTTCGGCGATGGACGCCCTAGAGCGAGCCGCTGTGCACCCCATGAATGGCATCGGCGGCACGCACCAAGGCCAGGTGCGAGAAGGCCTGCGGGTAATTGCCAGCCATCCGTAAACTGTCGGTGTCGTATTCCTCGGCGAGCAGGCCCAGGCCGTTGGCATAGCCCACCAACTGGTTCATCAGCCGCTTGGCATCGTCAATCCTGCCGGACCTGGCGTACTGTTCCACCAGCCAGAAGGAGCAGGCGAGGAAGGGGTGTTCGCCCGGTTCCAGTCCGTCCATACCGGCTTCGGTGCGGTACCTCAGCAGCAGCCCTTGTTCGTTGGCCAGCTCTTTCTCCAATCGGGCCACGGTACCGAGCATCCGGGGATCGTCGTAGTCCAGGAAGCCAACCTGCGGGAGTTGCAGCAGGGAAGCGTCAACCTCGGGGCTGCCGTAGGTCTGAGTGAAGGAGTTGATAGTGGTGTCGAAACCCTTTTCCAGGATGTTTTCGCGAAGCCGGTCACGAAGTTCCGCCCAGCGTTCTGCGTGGCCTTCAAGCCCATGCTCACGGACGGCTCGCACTCCGCGATCGAAGGCGGCCCACATCATCACCCGGGAATGGGTGAAGTACTTCAGCTCACCGCGCATCTCCCAGATGCCGTGATCGGGATCGTCGAAATGGTTCTCGGCGAAGCTCAGCAGGGCGCGCTGCAGGGGCCAGGAAAAGCTGTCCTCCAGCACTCCCCTGTTACGGAGCTTCTCCAGCACCACCATGACCTCGCCGACGACGTCTGCCTGGTACTGGTCGACGGCCCCATTGCCAACCCGGACCGGGGTGGACGCTTCGTAGCCGGGCAGGTGATGGAGGATCTTCTCCGGCAGCTCGCGCTCCCCACCAACGCCGTACATGATCTGCAGGTCCTCCGGGTCGCCGGCGACGGCACGCAGCAGCCAGTTGCGCCATTCCAGCGCCTCCTCCTGGTACCCGTGGGTCATCATCGCCTCAAGAGTGAGCGCCGCGTCGCGCAGCCAGCAGAAGCGGTAGTCCCAGTTCCGGGCGCCGCCGAAGTGCTCGGGCAGCGAGGTGGTGGGGGCGGCCACAATCCCGCCGGTGTCCTCGTGTGTCAGTGCTCGCAGGACGAGCAGCGAGCGTTTGACGATGGGATCGTACTCCCCCTGCTGCTCAAAGCTGGCGGCCCAACCGGCCCAGTAATCAATCGTTTCCCGGAGAGCGATATCGACGTTGATGGGCTCGGGCATGGGCCGGTAGGAGGGATACCAGACAAGTTCGAGGTCGACGGTTTCTCCTGCGGCAACAGTGAACTCGCCTTCGTGTCGGCGGTGGGAGGCGTGCGGCAGGTGCTCACCGCGCAGCGCCAGGGCGTCGGGGCCCGCAATCGCCGAGATGGCCTCGCCGCTTTCATCGGTTTGCCTGCTGACCCAGGGGAGGATCTTGCCGTAGCCGAAGCGGACCACCAGTTCCTGGCGCATCGGCACAGTGCCGCTCAGCCCTTGAATCCTCCGCACCAAGGACGCGCGGCGGTCGCCGACCGGCATGAAGTCGGTGACCTGGACGTCCCCGGCGTCGGTGTGCCAGCGGGTCGCCATCACAAAGGTGGAGTCAATGTAGCGCCACTCCACGACCTCGGCGGAGCCCGCACCGGGGGCGGGAGCGATCGCCCATCGACCGTGGTCCTGCTCGCCCAGCAGCGCGGAGAACAAAGAATCAGAATCAAACCGGGGGAAGCACAGCCAATCCACGCTCCCGGTCTTGGAAATCAGCGCGCCAGTGTGCATGTCGGAAACGAGTGAGTAGTCTTCGATCGGAGATTGCATGATTCAACTCAATCACATTCGCCTCCGGACTCCCCTGATCCTGGCGGCCACTATCGCGGCTCGCGTCATGGCTGCGGGCGCGTGCCATCCAGTTGTGCACGGACCGCCGCGGGACGGTTGGTGGTGATTTCCTGGATGCCCAATTCACGCATGAGTTCGACGTCGTCGGCGTCGTCGACCGTCCACACACGTAGCCGGATCCCCTCGGCCAGCCAGCGGCGCACTCTGGCTGGATGCGTCCTCACGTAGTCAATCCCGGGGCCCGCCATGCCCGCCGAGTGCGAATCAATGTTCCGCTCTCCGTCGTTGAGCGCCCGGCGGAGCAGCCCGATAACCGCGGCCGCGGTCAGCGCACCCAGATGCAGCTCAGCCCGCAATTCGATGGGCCGCACGTCGGAGACCAGCTGGCAGACGATATGCGATGGCACCTTCTCGAGCAGGTGCCTCACGGAGTCGGGGTTGAAGCTCATGAAGCTGATACTCACGTTGGCGAGAGTTGAACTAACCGGATCCCACCCCTGTTGCATCAAAAAGGTGATCAGCTTCTCTTCGAGTTTGAGCCCAAAGGGGCTGGGGTGCTTGAGTTCGATGGCAAGGGAGACGTCCCGGTCCGCCGCCAACAGCAGGTCCAACAGGTCCCCCAGCGAGAGGAACTGGTCGGCGATCCCCCCATATTGAGGGGGGATGGTGGCACCCTTCCACGACGCAAAATCGAGATCCCGCAGTTCCCGCAGCGTATGGTCCGCAACGTCACCGGTTCCGCTTGAGGTCCTGTCGAGGGTGGAATCATGAATACATACCAGCTGCTGATCACGCGTCATGTGGATATCGCATTCGACGCCGTCGGTTCCCTCAGCGAGCGCCTGGAGGTAAGCGGCGCGGGTATGTTCGGCGAACTGGTGGCTGGCGCCGCGGTGGGCGAAAATTGTGTACACCACGCCCCATCCCGTCGGCAACCAGCATCTACCTGATACCGTACGCGAAATTGGCCAGCCCGGCGTGACTTACCCGGCCATACGCTGCTTTACTGGCTCAGACGGATGCACCCGCCTGGGGCACCGTAACCCCCGGAGGATCCTTGAGCTCTCACCTAGCCGGCACTGACGCAGAACGGGCCGCCGGGCTGCGGCGCATGAAAGTGGTTGCCACCGGGCTGCTCGGTGTCATGGCGCTGATCTTCATTGTCGCGTTTGCACTGCAGGACCAGTATCCCTGGTTGCAGTATGTACGCGCCGCTGCTGAAGGCGGCATGGTCGGCGCCCTGGCGGACTGGTTCGCTGTGACCGCACTCTTCAAACATCCAATGGGCGTCAAAATCCCCCACACAGCCATCATCCCTCGCAAGAAGGACCAGATTGGGGCGTCACTGGGCCAATTTGTCGAGGATAACTTCCTCTCCGAGACGGTGGTGCAACAAAAATTGGCATCGGTGGGAATCGCGCAGAAGGCAGGTGCGTGGCTGGCCACTCCCGGAGGCGCGGATCGGGTAGCCGTTGAGGGAGCAGCCTTGATTCGGGGCGCGTTCACCGTGCTCGACGACGATGCGGTGCAATCCGTGATCGAGTCGATGGTCCGGAAACACCTGCTCACGCCACCCTGGGGGCCGCCGGCAGGGAAAATTGCCGAGCGGATCTTCGAGGACGGCCATCACCATCAGCTGGTGGACCTCCTGGTGGACCGTGCCGCCGACTGGGTGGACACCAACTATGACCTCGTCTCAGGCCTGGTTTCGCAGCGATCCCCCACCTGGGTGCCCCAGTTCGTGGACGGCCTCGTGGGGGACAAGGTGTACGTGGAGCTGACCAAGTTTATGCGTGCTGTTCAGACCAACCCCAACCATGATGTGCGGCTGGCCCTGGATAAATATCTCAAGGACCTGGCTCAGGACCTGCAGCACGACCCGGTGGTAATCGCCAAGGCCGAAGGCATCAAGGCGCAGGTGTTGGGCGACCCCCAGGTGCGCGATCTGGCGGCTCGCACCTGGACCACCATCAAAAAGGCCCTGATGGAAGCTGTCGACGACTCCGATAGCGAGCTGACCCGCAATTTCAAGACAGCGGTCCGGGACTTCGGTCGCCGGTTGTCCACGGACGCGGAGCTGGCTGGAAAGGTTGACCGGTGGATTGCCGATGGGGCGGGCTATCTGGTGCGCACCTACCGCAGCGACATTGCGGCAATCATCACCGAGACCGTTGGCCGCTGGGACGCGGTCGAGACCTCACAGAAGATCGAACTGCAGATTGGAAAGGACCTGCAGTTCATCAGGATCAACGGCACCGTGGTCGGTTCCCTGGCGGGCCTGCTGATCTTCAGCGTCGCCCACGCCGTCTTCGGGTAACCCGGCACGGGTCAGCACACGGAGCGGCTACCCCTGGTCAGCTATCCAGGTCCTTCAGGAGCTCGCCTGGGACCACACTGGGTGCGGGGCCGAAAGCCTGAGCGGTTGCGGTAATCACCGCCCGTCCCATCATGTGGTTACCGGCTCCACCGACGACAGCCCCAATACCGAAGGGGAGAGCCCTACCCAGCAGAGCGCCGCCCTGCTTGGCCAGCATTTTACGTACGAAGCGTCTCCGGATGCTGTGGCCGATGGTACGCGCAATCGGTGAGGACACGCTTCCTCCCAGGACCGTCCCCCAGTGCTCTGACGCTCCACTGCCCGAGCCGCGGAGCACCGACTGAATCAGCGCGAGGCCCTCCTCGCCCATGAGGATGGCCATCACGAGGGTCCGCGCCCGCTCCGGATCTCCAGTCTGGACGCCGTGAAGTTCGGCAATGGATTGGGCGTACAACGCCGTGGCTTCAAGAAAGCCGACGGTTGCCGCAGCTGAAAGACCCAAAGATGCAATTGTGCCGACGGCGGGCACCACTGCGGTTGCTCCCACCGCTGCGCCGGTGACGGTGATGACTGCCAGATAATGGCGTTCAAGGTCAGCGCTTATCTCAGCTGCAGTGGCCTGCGGATTCTTTGCATACATCCGGCGCAGATTTGCCAACACGAGAGGCCGTTGCACCTCGATGGCTCGCTCAATGGTGCGCTGGATGCCCGGTTTCGGTTTTCCCTCCTTGTCGAAGAGCGCCCCATTGGCCATCCTGGATGCCGGATTGAGATTAGGCAGTTTCATGGCTGGTTTCCTTCACTTGAAAGCGGTTAACGCGGAACATAAGGCCCGAAATACATTGCGACAAAAAACGCCGCCGGGTTTCCCCGACGGCGCTTTGTTGTGCAGCGTCTAAATTACGCGCGTGACTTGCGGCCGGTGATGGCGCCGTAAACAACCAGCACGATCAGCGCACCGCCGATAGCGAGAAGCCATGACTCAAGCGAGAAGAATTCGTTCATGTCAGCACCGAACAGCGCGCTGCCGATGAAGCCGCCGAGCAGGGCACCAACTACACCCAGTACGAGTGTGATGATCCATCCGCCACCCTGGCGACCGGGAAGGATGAGCTTGGCGATTGCGCCAGCGATAAGGCCTAGAAGAAGGAATGCGAAGAAACCCATGAAGTACTCCTTGTGATCGAGTCTTGTCTACGAGTGATACGTATAACAAAAGTGCTGTAATGCAGGATGTCCCTACACAAGCTTCCAACCATCCTACTTCATCAGCGTGCTTAGCTTTCAATTAAAGCGGTGCTGAGTTCATTAAACCCCCTGTGCACCATCTTTCAATAGGCCACGCCGGTGTTGATTTGATAACACTTGACTCGCCAGCTGGCACGGCGCGACGGCCGCTAATCCGCTAGTTAACGAGCATAAACCGGAACAACAGTAAGCTGATCACTACGTTAAGGCCGAAAAGCCAACTGTTCACCAGTTTCACCCCCGCTGGCCAATTCGTCGCGGGATGCCCTTTATCGAAGGAGTAGTAGACCAAATGAGAATCGGTTCTTCAATCGTACTTATTGCACTGGGTGCAATTCTTGCTTTCGCAGTCGCTGACGTCGTGGACTTCATCGACCTCACTCTGGTGGGCTACATCCTGATGGGTGTCGGAGTGCTTGGGCTCATTATTTCACTCGTAATGAACGCACCCCGCAGTCAGCGTCGGGTCACTGAATCCCGTTCAGTCCAGGACCCCAACACAGGCGAGACAGTCACCCGAAACGAAACACGCGACGGCGGCATCTAACAGTACCCGCCGAGAGAAGCGCCACCGGCCCGGCCGATGGCGCTTTTTTCTGCCAAAAAATGATTGACAAACAAAGATAAACACAGATATAGTCACTCAATCAGACATTTATTGTGATGGTAGTCACCGCCGCAAGGAGGCCGCAGTGTTCGCCGAAGAACGCCATAGCAAGATCGCCACAATCGCCCTAGCCGAAGGCCGCGTCAGCGTCGCCGAACTAGCTGAACGCTTTAACATCACCAGGGAGACAGTCCGGCGCGACCTGGCACTGCTCGAAGATGCTGGGGTGTTGCGCCGGGTCCATGGGGGCGCGGTCACAGGTGGCTACAGCAGCACCAGTGAATTGAGCCTAAACAGCCGCGCAGGCCAACATCAGAACGAAAAGGCACGCATCGCCAAGGCCGCCCTCGCCATGATTCCCGACGCCGGATCAATAGTCCTCGATGCTGGCACCACTACCGGTCACCTCGCCGAACTGTTGGCACACGAGGCCAGAGCCGGCCTCGTGGTCATCACCCACGCCGTTCCCATCGCTCAGTCGATTGCGTCCTCCAATCTGCACCTTGAACTGGTCGGCGGGAGGGTGCGGGGCCTCACGAGCGCCGCTGTCGGGAGCCACACCATCGATCGTTTTCACGGCTACCGCCCCGATATCGCCTTCATCGGGGCGAACGGCGTTCACTCGACCTTTGGACTGAGCACACCCGACCCCGACGAAGCTGCAGTCAAAACCGCCATAGTCAGGTCGGCGCGCCGCGTCATCGCGGTGGTGGACGCGTCGAAACTGGAGCAGGAAACTCTCGTCGGCTTCGCTTCCCTGACCGACATTGACACCCTGGTTACCGACCGGACACCCCCCTCCGTCCTGGCCGCAGCTCTGGCCGACGCTGACGTAGAGGTGGTGGTCGCGTGATCATCACCCTGACGGTAAATCCCAGCCTCGATCGGACTGTTGAACTTGCCGATGAACTGATGCGCGGTGGCGTGCAGCGTGCCACCAACGCGCATCAGGAATCCGGGGGCAAAGGCGTCAACGTCTGCCGCGCCCTCAATGCCTCAGGCGTGGCGTCGACAGCTGTGCTCCCTGGAGATCCCGACGACCCGGTGCTCGCAGGCCTCCGCGCCGCTGGCGTACCGTTCCGGAACGTACCGATCGGCACCCCACTGCGCAGCAACATCACCCTCACGGAACCTGACGGCACCACCACCAAAATCAATGAGCCCGGGCCGGCCCTCGGATCGACCGAGCTTGCCCACCTGCTGGAAACGGTGGTCTCTGAATGCTCCGGCGCTGCCTGGCTGGTTCTGGCCGGTTCGCTCCCGCCGGGAGTCCCGACCACGTTCTACGCGACAGTGATCCAGGCGGTCAGGGCGCGCTACCCCGACAACCCACCACTGATCGCTGTCGATTCCTCCGGTGCGCCCCTCATCGACACCCTTGCGGCAAACGTTTTGCCGGATCTGCTGAAACCAAACGCCGAAGAGCTTGCCGAACTGAGCGGCGTGGCCGACGGCGACGCCCTTGAGGCCGACTCCACCCTCGCCGCCTCAGCTGCGGCAGCTTTGGTGGGCGCAGGAGTCGGCACTGTCCTCGCGACACTCGGAGCACGGGGCGCCCTTCTGGTGACCGCCGCTGAGGCATGGGAAGCGACTCACCCACCGGTCGCCGCGCGGTCCACCGTCGGGGCGGGTGACTCGGCCCTTGCCGGCTACCTCCTGGCACACACTGCTGGCGGAACGCCCGAGCAGAGCCTCCGCCAGGCGGTGGCCCACGGATCAGCCGCCGCTGCGCTGCCCGGTTCAACAGTTCCAGCTCTCAATCAAACGACTCCGGAGGCCGTCACCACCCGGCGGCTTCCCCTCCACAACGCACCAACCGACACACCGCTCAATGCACCACTTCCAAAGGAGGAAGATCAATGGCACAGCTGATAACCACCGACCTGGTCACACTGGATCAGGATTTGGGTTCTGACCGTCAGCAGGTGATCCGCCGACTCGCGGATCAGGTTGCTGCCACCGGCAGGGCAACCGGCGCTGACGGACTTTACGCCGATGCACTGGCCCGGGAAGAGAAGACCGCCACGGGTATACCGGGCGGCATCGCTATCCCCCACTGCCGGTCAACCTCGGTCACCGAGCCCACCCTCGCAATGGCCAGGCTTAACCCCGCCGTAGACTTCGGCGCCAAGGACGGCCCCGCCGATCTCGTGTTCTTCATCGCGGCCCCCGACGGCGCTGACCAGGAACACCTGCAGCTGCTCTCCAAACTGGCGCGATCGCTGATCAAAAAAGATTTCACTGCGGCCCTTCGCGCCGCGGCAACGCCCCAGGACATCGTTGACCTTGTTCAGGGTGCCCTCGACGCCGGTCCTCGCAAGAGCGCCCAGCCCGCCGACGCACTGTCCACAGCGGCATCAGGAAGCACTCCCGGAGAATCAACCGCGGCGCCCACCGGCACCCCACCATCGGCACCTCGCCGGCTCGTCGCCGTAACCGCGTGCCCCACCGGCATTGCCCACACCTATATGGCCGCCGATTCCCTGGTCGCCGCAGCCAAGGAGCGCGGGGTCGATCTTCAGGTCGAAACCCAGGGTTCCTCTGGCGCCACACCCCTCCCGCCGGAGGTGATCGCGGCTGCCGATGCGGTGATCTTCGCTGTCGACGTCGACGTGCGGGACAGGAACCGTTTCGCCGGGAAGCCAGTTATCACCTCACCGGTCAAGCGCGGCATCGACGAACCCGGTGTCATGGTCGACGAGGCGCTCGCTGCCGCTGACAACCCCAACGCACGACGCGTGCAGGGGTCAACCGACTCCGAGTCACAGCAGACCGACGACGGCGGCGGCGGCGAGGGTGTGGGGCGTCAACTCAAGCGGGCACTCCTCACCGGCGTCAGCTACATGATCCCCTTTGTTGCAGGTGGCGGTCTCCTGATTGCACTTGGCTTCCTCCTCGCCGGCTACGAAATCGCGCTGTCGAATGATGAGGGCGTGGGTAACGGCGACGCGATGCTCGCCCAGTACACCCTGCTCAACCTGCCACCAGAGGGCCTTGCGGTCTTCCTCGGCGCGGTTTTCTTCAAGATCGGAGCCCTGTCGATGGGCTTCCTGATCCCGGCCCTCGCTGGTTACATTGCCTACGCACTGGCGGACCGGCCAGGTATCGCACCGGGCTTTGTCGCTGGCGCAGTGGCAGGCTTTATGGGCGCCGGGTTCCTGGGCGGCATCGTCGGCGGTCTGCTGGCGGGCTACGTCGCCATGATGATCGGACGGATCAAGGTGCCACGCTGGCTCCGAAGCCTGATGCCGGTGGTCATCATTCCGCTACTCGCCTCTATCGCGGCTTCAGGTTTGATGATCCTGGTTCTCGGCGGACCAATCGCCTCGCTGACCAACGCTTTGAACGACTGGCTTTCCGGCATGACCGGCGCGGCAGCGGTCCTCCTTGGGGTAATCCTGGGACTCATGATGGCCATCGACCTGGGCGGACCAATCAACAAGGTCGCCTACTCATTCGCCGTCGCCGGTCTCGGAGCGGGAGCCGTCGCCAACCAGGCGCCGTGGCAGATCATGGCCGCTGTAATGGCAGCCGGCATGGTCCCACCCCTGGCCATGGCACTCGCCACCGTCCTGGACCGCCGCCGCTTCTCAGTGGCCGAGCGGGAGAACGGCAAGGCAGCCTGGTTGTTGGGTGCGGCCTTCATCTCCGAAGGTGCGATTCCGTTCGCAGCGGTCGACCCATTGCGTGTCATTCCCGCCAGCATGCTCGGCTCGGCGGTGACCGGAGCCATCGTAATGGGCTCCGGTGTCACCTCTCAGGCACCTCACGGCGGCATCTTCGTCTTCTTTGCCATCGGGAATGTCGCTATGTTTGTGTTGGCTATCATTGCGGGCACCATCATTTCGGCTCTCACTGTGGTGGCTCTGAAGCGCTTCGCCACGCGGAAGACCGAAGACACCCCCGTCATCGAGACGGTCGCCGCCTAACCGAAACCCGGGAGGGTACTTCAATGACGAAACTAACCGGAGTCGGGGTTAGCCCTGGCCGAGTGATCGGGCCTGTCCTACAGATGCCTGCCAGTGCAAGGGAACCACACGCAGACGAGCGGTGGGGTTCGGACACGAGCGCCGAGGCGGAGACCACACGGCTGAAGACGGCCTCCAAGGCCGTCCAGGCCGAGTTGAAGCGGCGCGCCGATGCCGCGACGAAGGACGCAAGTGCAGTGCTGGAGGCGACAGCAATGATGGCCGCCGATCCGATGCTCCTGAAATCGGCGGCCAAACTCATCGCTGCCGGCACCTCAGCCGAACGTGCCGTCTGGGAAGCCGGTTCGGCTGTTGCCGAGATGCTGCTCAGTCTCGGCGGCTACATGGCCGAACGGACCCAGGACGTTCACGACGTGCGGGCGAGGCTGGTGGCCGAACTCCGCGGGCTTCCGGCACCGGGCGTTCCGACCTCCGAGCAACCCTTCATCCTCGCGGCAGAGGACCTTGCTCCGGCGGACACGGCAACCCTCGACTCCAGCCAGGTGCTGGCTCTGATCACCAGCAGCGGCGGCCCTCAGTCCCACACCGCGATCCTTGCCCGCGCGCTGGGCCTCCCGGCAGTGGTGGCCGCAACCGGCGCCGACACCATCGAGGCAGGGACAAGTGTGTACGTCGACGGGGCGGCTGGCACCATCATCACCGACCCCGGCGACGACGAGCGCGCCGCGGCGGACCGCTGGGTCGAACAGGCCGCCGCACTCGGGACGTTCAATGGGACGGGTGCCACCGCCGACGGACACCTGGTGCCGCTACTGGCGAACGTTGGATCCGGCAAGGATGCTCGCGCTGCAGCAGCTGCTGGGGCCGAAGGTGTAGGCCTGCTCCGTACCGAGTTCTGCTTCCTGGATCGTGAGACCGAGCCCAGCGGCGAAGAGCAGGCGTCAGCGTACCGGGAGGTGTTCGACGCGTTCCCGGGCCGCAAGGTGGTGGTCAGAACACTCGACGCGGGCGCTGACAAACCGCTACCGTTCCTCACCGACGCCTCGGAGCCCAACCCTGCGCTGGGAGTGAGGGGATACCGGACCGGATCCGTCAGCCCCGGCGTGCTGACCCGCCAGCTTCAGGCGATCGCCCGGGCCGCCGCCGACACGAAGGCGGAGGTATGGGTGATGGCACCGATGATCTCAACTGCCGCCGAGGCGAAATCCTTCGGTGAAATGTGCCTGGCCGAGGGCCTCGACCAGCCCGGCGTGATGGTCGAAGTACCCTCGGCTGCGCTGACTTCCGAAGCCATCCTGCAGCATGTGGGGTTCGCCTCGCTGGGAACGAATGACCTCACCCAGTACACGATGGCCGCCGACCGGCAGCTGGGACAGTTGGCCACCCTCAACGACTCCTGGCAGCCTGCCGTGCTGCAGCTGATCAAACTCACGGTCGCCGGCGCCGAATCGGCAGCCGCAGGCACGGCGGACGCGAAGCCGGTGGGGGTGTGTGGCGAGGCTGCAGCTGACCCCGCCCTCGCCGTCGTGCTGGTGGGATTGGGAGTTCAGACTCTCTCCATGTCAGCCCGATCGCTCCCCACCGTCGCTGCGGTTCTCGCCTCAGTGACCCGCACCGAAGCCCAGGAGCTGGCGGCGCTAGCCCTCGCCGCTCCAACAGCCGACCTCGGACGCACCGCCGTCCGTGAACGGCTCCCCATTCTGGAAACCCTGGGCCAGTAAGCGCCCCAACCAAGGAGGAACCCTATGTCAGAACGCAAAGCCACAGTCGCGAGCCGTGTCGGCCTGCACGCAAGGCCCGCAGCAATCTTCGCTGAGGCGGCAGGTGAGCTCCCACTGGAAGTCACCATCGCCATGGAGGGTGAACCAGCTGAAGATGCGATGGATGCGTCAAGCATCCTGTCGCTGATGGGCCTCGGGGCCTCCCACGGCGACGTCGTCGTCCTTCGTGCAGACGGCGACGGTGCCGAGGAGGCCCTCGAGGGCCTGGCGCAGATCCTGGAGACAGACCACGACGCCTAGGCGGATTTACGCCTAGGCTCGGGCCTGGTCTCCCCCTCCGCTGGTGACCGAGTCTTCAGCCATTGATGATTCCATCGCCTTCTGGCGCTTCTTCATCCAGAACGACAGGGCGAAGATGAGCGCGAGGGTCGCGTAAATCACCGCCGCAATCGGTGAGGTAATCAACGCGGTCGGATCACCCTGCGAGATGGCCATGGACCGACGGAGCTGATCCTCGAAGATGGGACCGAGGATCAGCCCCACCACCAGCGGCGCGATCGGGTAACCATAGCGCCGCATGAAAAACCCGAGAATCCCGATGATCAGTAGAATCCAGACATCCACCGGCGTGAAGTTCACCGAGAACGCCCCTAGTGCTGCGAACACCAGGATCCCTGCGTACAGGTAGGGACGGGGGATCTGAAGAATCTTCACCCATAGCCCCACCAGCGGCAGGTTCAACACCAGTAGCATCAGGTTGCCGACGTAGAGGCTGGCAATCAGGGCCCAAACCAGCGCGCCCTCGACCTCGAACAGCAGGGGGCCAGGCTGGATCTGGTACCGCTGGAAGGCCACCAGCATTATCGCCGCCGTAGCGGTGGTGGGGATACCCAGCGTTAGCAGCGGAACCAGCACACCCGCAGCGGCAGCGTTATTGGCCGATTCGGGACCGGCAACTCCCTCGATGGCACCCTTTCCGAACTGGGCCTTGTCCTCCCCCTTGGCGAGCTTGCGTTCAGCCGCGTAGGAGACGAAGGTGGCGACGTCGGCGCCGCCTGCCGGAATGGTCCCGATGGGGAACCCGATGAAAGTGCCCCGCAACCAGGGCTTCCAGGACCGGCGCCAGTCCTCCCGCTTCATCCACTTCCGCCAGTTGCCACTGACCGGGATCACATCGACCGACCCGTGGCGCATCCGTGAAGCGATGTAGAGTGCCTCACCCATCGCGAACAGCGCCACAGCGACCAGCACCACGTCGATACCGTCGGTGAGGAACGGATTGCCAAAGGTGTAGCGCTGCTGGGCGGTCAGAGCGTCAACACCAACCAGGGCAAGGAACAAACCGATGCACAATGATGCGAGCCCGCGCAGCACCGAGGCACCCAGCAGCGCGCCGACGGTAAGGAAGGCGACGACCATCAGGGCAACGTATTCAACCGGGCCAATCCGAACCGCGAACTCGGCGAGCATCGGAGCGAGGAAGGTCAGCAGCACGGTGGCAATGGTGCCCGCGACGAACGAGCCGAGCGCCGCCGTCGCCAGCGCGGCCGCTCCGCGACCCGCTTTCGCCATCTTGTTACCCTCAAGGGCAGTGACCACGGACGCCGATTCACCCGGCGTGTTGAGCAGGATCGACGTCGTTGACCCGCCGTACATGCCGCCGTAGTAGATCCCGGCGAACACAATAATGGCGGCAGTCGGGTCGAGGCTATACGTGATGGGCATCAGCAGCGCGATAGCCATCGCCGGGCCGATACCGGGTAGCACCCCAACCGCAGTACCCACGAGCACTCCACCCAGGGCAAACAGCAGGTACATCGGCTGCATGGCAACCGAGAAACCCTCCATCAGGGCCATGAAGTTATCCATTGAAGATCTCAACCCCTTCCAGGAGGAACCCGGCGGGCAGCGAGACGCCCAGGAGACCGGCAAACACGAACTGCAGCACCAACGCCATGACGACGGCGATCACCGCGTTCCGCCACCACGACAGGCTGCCCAGGGTCCAACTGGCCCCGAAGAACAGGACCGCAGCGGCAACCGGCCAGCCTGCTGGCACGATAAGCAGAATGTGCAGCGCCACGAACCCAACCAGCTTGGCAACCGTCAGCCAGTCGGTTTTCGCGTTGGGGTCCACGTCTTCGCCCTCCTCGGGGGCGCCTCGACGGCCCCTCAGCAGCTGAATGATGATGGCGGTGCCAAGGAAAATCAGCAGACCTGACACGATGAAAGGGAATTCGCGGGGGCCAATACCGGTGGCTGACGGCGGCATCTTGATGCCTGCGCCGGCAACAAACCCGACAATGCCGAGGCTGAGGACCCCCGCCGCGAAAATGATTTCTCCGATGGGCCGACCGGCAGCGGTGTCAACGCCGCCGGTCTGTGCCTCTGGTGGGTGAGTGCTCATAACGGCTACAGCAGACCGATGTCTGTCAGGGTGGTCTTGACCGTCTCGATGTCCTCGTCGAGGAACGTCTGGAACTCCTCGCCGACGAGGAAAGCATCAGCCCAGTTGTTCTCGGTCAGAGTCTCCTGCCACGATTCGGTTTCGTGGAGTTCGGTGATCAGCTCGGTCAGGACGGCTGCCTGCTCCTCGTCGATCGTGCCTGGAGCGACGACGCCGCGCCAGTTGGTCAGAACCACGTCAATGCCCTGATCGGTCAGGGTCTCAACCTCGGGCACCTGACCGGCAGGTTCCTCGCCGGAGACTGCCAGCGCGCGAACCGTTCCGGCTTTGACCTGTTCAGCGTATTCGCCGACACCTGAGATACCAGCCGATACCTGGTTGCCCAGCAGCGCAGCCAACGATTCGCCGCCGCCGGAGTACGGGATGTAGTTGAGCTTGTCGGGGGCTACTCCCTCGGCCTCGAGGATCATTCCCGCGAGAATGTGGTCCGCGCCGCCAGCCGACCCGCCAGTGACCGATACTGCCTGCCCGTTCTCGTCAATGTCAGTAACCAGGTCTTCAATGGTCTGGTACGGGGAATCGGCTGGTACGACGACGATCAGCGGCTCGTCAGTGAGCCGCGCAATTGGGGTGGTGTCCTCAATCCGGGTTTCCGCGGAGTTGGTCTCCACTGCACCCACCATGACGTAGCCCATCACCATGAGGGTGTTGGGGTCCTGTTCGGTGGCGAGCTGGGCGAGGCCGTTGGTGCCACCGGCGCCGCCGACGTTGACCACTGAGGCGCTCCCGACCAGCTCGTTTTCCTCGAGATCGGCCTGGATGGCCCTTCCGGTCTGGTCCCAGCCACCGCCTGGATCGGCGGGAACCACGATGTTCAGGCGGTCTATGCCGCCTTCGGGGGTTTCGGCACCGCTGTCACCGCACGCCGACAAGGCCAATACCGATACGGCCGCCGCAGCGACCAAAGCTGAACTTCGCTTCATTGGGCGATCAAGCTTCATGATGAATTCCTTTCCTGGGCGTGATGCAGATCACCAAGCCGTCCGGTTCATCGTAGGGAGCCATGGTTCAGCGGGGAAGAATGTGGACATAACGCGCGTATTGGTCATTACGGTCATGGGGTGCACGGCGTCGAACGGGCTCTGACGTGCCAAAATAGCTTCATGATCCAGTCAATGTCGCTTAGGTCACAGTTGTTTCTGCTGCAGCTGTCGATCGTGCTGATCATTGTTCTCATCGCTGGGTCAGTGGCAATCCGAATGCAGGAGCAGCAGATTCGCGATGCGTACGAATCGCGCATGGTTGGGGTCGCGCAATCGGTGGCGCAACTGCCCACCATCATCGAGGCGTTCGACGACGAACGTCCCAGCGACACCATCCAGCCGATAGCCGAACTGATTGCCCAGTCAACCAACGTCACCTACGTGGTGGTCACCGATGACTCAGGGATCCGCTACTCACATCCAAACCCGGAAATGATCGGGAGCATGGTCTCCACTGACCCCTCAGTTCCATTGTCGGGTGAAACTTTCGTGGGCACCCAGACAGGAACGCTGGGAGAGTCGTGGCGCGTGAAGGTCCCCATCTTCGATGCCGACGGCTCGGTGATCGGTACCGCTTCGGTGGGAATCCTCGAGTCCCGGCTCAGCCAGGACCTTCAGGAGGATCTGCCCCAGTTGTTGATCTGGCTGATCGCTGCGGCCCTGATGGGATCGGCAGGAGCCATTTACGTGTCCCGCTTGGTCTGGCGCCGGATCTACAAACTCGAACCTGAAGAAATTGCCACCCTGCTCGAGACCAGGGACGCCATGCTCCACGGCATCGGCGAAGGAATGGTGGCCGTCGACGAACGCGGGAACCTGGCACTCATCAACGATGAGGCGCGGCGGCTGCTGGGTCTTGATGACTCGGCCGTTGGGCGACCCATCGATGAAGTGTTGGAGCCAGCCCTCGGCGGGATGCTCGATTCGGACGGGGCGATGGAAACCACAGTGCTGGTGGGCGAACGGGTGCTGCTGGCCCAGGCCAACCGCGCGGTTGTTGACGGTAGACGAGTGGGTAGCGTGCTGATCCTCCGGGACCGCACCGAATTGCACCAGCTACTGCAGGACCTGGACGGTGCCCGGGATGTGACCCAGGCGTTGCGCGTGCAGGCCCACGAGTTCTCCAACAAGATGCACGTCATTTCCGGTCTGCTGGAACTCGGCCGGACCGAACAGGCAGTTGATTTCATCACCCGTTCGGGGCACGGTGGATCAGTGGTCTCCGGCGACCTCTGCCCGGGAATCACCGACCCCGACGCCGCGAGCCTGCTGATGGCGAAGAGTACGATCGGTGAGGAAAAGAACATCCAGGTGATTGTTGACGGGAATTCGACGTTAAATCCCGACGGGACCACCGACCAGGTGACCATCCTCGGAAATTTGATCGACAATGCGATGGAGGCGATCGTCTCGAACGGGACGATCCATATTTCGACGACAGCAAACGAAGCGGGGTGCGTGATCACGGTGTCCGACGACGGACCAGGCGTCCCGGAGTCTGCGCGGCAGCAAATCTTCGAAAGCGGCATCACCACCAAGGCCGACGGCCCATCAGCTGCCCGAGGGTTTGGGCTATCACTGGTTCAGCGGGTGACAGAACGCCGGAAGGGTGAGATTTCCGTGACCGATTCCCCACTCGGGGGTGCCGAGTTCAGGGTCAGCCTCGCCCCTGCGCCGGTCGCAGTGGGCGTGGAGCGCCAGTGACACAATTGATCCGCACCGCAGTCATCGATGATGACCGGGAGGTAGCTGGGATCCATACCGGGTTCCTGCTGGCCCATGGGGGGTTTGACGTGGTCGGCGTTGCCTACAACGGAACCGACGGGTTGCAGCTAATTACCAACGACCGACCAGAGTTGGTGCTGCTGGATATTCACCTGCCGGATCTATCGGGTATTGAGGTGCTACGCGCGGCCCGGAATTTACCAGGCGACCCCGTGGACATCATTGCGATTACCGCTGCCCGTGAACTCGAGACGGTGCGCGCTGCGATGGCCGGTGGTGTGCTGCACTACCTGGTGAAGCCATTCAACTCGAAGGTCCTACTGGAACGTCTTGATCAGTATGTTGCCCATCGGCGCAGCATCCTCGAACACAGTGCCGGGGGGTCTCCTACGCTCGATCAGGCGGGAATTGACTCGCTCTTGGGCCCCGCGCAGGAGCAACGGGGAGCGGTCGGTGGATCTCGATCGTCGCAAGCAATGCTCCCGCCTATCCTCCCGAAAGGGCTATCCGGTCCAACCCTTGCTGCAGTGATCGGTGATCTCCGGTCGGCCCCTGAAGGGTCGTCGGCATCGGAGGTTGCCCTGAGACTCGGGTTGGCGAGGGTGAGCGCTCGTCGCTATCTCGAGTACCTGGTGGCTCGGGAACAAGCGAAGATCACGCCCAAATATGGCACCGCGGGCCGGCCGGAGAAACGCTACGCCTGGACCGGCTGACACCCAAAGAGCGGGTAGGTGCGTCCACCCGTTCTAATGGACGCCCCACCCCGCTCTGTAGCTCCGCCGTCCCCCACGGCAAGCGGAGTTACACAATCATAATTTTGCCACACGATGATGAAAACGTGAATACCCAGGGGGTAATCAATCACAAAAACGTCAAAAATCACGCAAGATGATTGGTGCGCGGCGACAACTCGGTCCGCCTTCGTGACGCCCAAATGATCGTCAGGCCACTCGTCACCAGCACGATCGCGCCGAAGGGCAGACCAATCTCCCAGACCCCAAGGCGCGTCCCTGGCACGAGGCTGACCACTGCAAAGACCACAACTGCTCCGAACCCGACGGCCAGCAGCGCCGATGCGCTCCGGTGCGCGGGCCGCCCGGCAGGATCCGCGAGGTCTTTAAGGGCGGGCAGGACCAGGCAGGCTGCGACGTAACCCGGGTAGAGCCTCCCGGCCTCCGCGTAAAGACGAACCGTTTCCTGACCCCCGTAGGCGAACAGGCCAGTAGAGCTTTCCGGGAGGTCGCTCATCGCAAAGAGTACGACGGTAGCCAGAACGATCACTGCCAACACTGTGACGCCAATTGGACCGACGATAAGCCAGCGCGTACGTGGCGACCTGAACGCCGCGGCGATGCGGACACCAAGCAGCACGAAAACCGCATACAGGGAGAGCCTGATGATGAGGTTCGCAATGTTGATTCCGCCAAGAAACCGGTCACAGGGGAGGTAAATCTGCGGCAAGCTCAGCCCCACGGCAATTACCAGCAGCACCAGAGCAGTGAAAATCCCCCGCCCCCGCCCGCGGATAGCGTCAGGAAGACGCAGCAGGACAAACGCTATGCAAAGCCCCAGCACTATCCACTGGATCACTTGCCCATTCATCCGAGGTTCTCCCAAAGGTTCTGATCTCGGCTATTGGCTAGCTCGAGCTTCTTCAATGACTTGCCCAGCACATCAAGCCGGTCGCGGGCCAGCAGCACAAGGTCTGCATCGGACAACATACCCAACGCCCGATTCCGGCCGTCGGCTGGCCACCCGCCCTCAGCCGAGGTGAGGAGGCTCGTTACGACCAACCCGCTGGTGAGAGAGACTTCCGCGACCCGCGCAGCCTCGACAGCGAGTTCAGGGGTCAGCCGGCCAGCAGTGAGCTGCGCCGATAAATTCTGCGGAGCAATCCCTGCCCTGGCGGCGAGTCCCTGGCGCAGTTCGCCCCGATCCACGGCGTCAATCCACGCCCGCACCGAATTTCGATGCGGAAACGGTGCCAACTCAAACCGGACTTCGCGGCCCGCCTCTTCTTCATCCTGGCTACGGGCCACAAGGAGTCTCAGAATATCGATGTGTGAAACCTGGCTGACCAGCTCTGCGTCGGTTGGCTCCCGAATCCCTGTGGGCAGGTCCCGGTAACCATCGAAATTGCCGAGCTCCTGTGCTGGGTTCAGGCCGTAGGCTCGGGCACTACTGACGACGGTCCCGATCGCCACCTTCCCCCGAACCAGCTGCTGGCCGAGGGTAGATCTCTTGATTCCTGCCTTGCGGCAAAGGTCCGCGACGGTATCCTCGGGTGCGACCCGAGCACGCCACAGCTGAAATGACTTAGCTGTGACTGCCATTACAACCTCTCAATTGGACTTCCAGTACAAAATTTGAAGTATACTGAGATCGCTGGCTCCCCATTCTGCGATTCCCCCATACGCAGAACGCGGAGCCAGTCTCAATTTAACGGCCAGCCCCATTTCGGGTCGGTGACACCGCCGTCTCGGGGCGACGGCCTACCAGCGAGCCTTCTTCTCGGTCTTGCCCTGCTTCCCGCTGCGGTGAACCGGTTGGTGGTTGGGCCCGGTGCTCCGCGATCCCGCCAGCTTCCCGAAGTCTGGGTTCTTTTTCTCCAGTGCAAGCTTGGCCCGTGGGTCGTCCTGAAGCTTTTTTGCCGCCGAGTCCGATAAATGTATCGACAGTTCGTCGGTCTGGTCTTGGGCATTACTGGTGTGGTTTTTCGCTTGGTCGGTCATGGTAATCCTTAAATAGTCGACCGCCGAACTGGATTCAACGGCCACTGGGTGAGTAAGAAACGTCGCTCGGAGGCACGGCCTCGACGAGCATGGTTTTCGGTAGGCAGCAGGTAATCCCTGAGGGACTACTCGAAAATTAGTGTTCTCATGTGCCTAAACTTACACGCTGCCCAGCAGCTCGGCCAGAGCCGCCCGGAGACTGACTAGATGGATTTGCCGGTGGCCGGTAGCTCGCGCCCCGTCGGGTCGGTCCGGATAACCCCGGCGGCCGTCTCGGCGGCCCGTAGTGCCGCCTCCAGCCCTGCTACGGCCCTTTCATACTCGGAGCTGCCGACGTCGCCACCCTCGAACTGCTCCCGCAACAGCGCCGCCGCACGCATCGAACGGATCAACTGTGAGGTGTCGCTACGGCTGAGGTCAGTCATCGCCGGGAAGTCGATTGCCGCGGCCGGATCCAGCTCATAGGTGACCCACTGCTGCAGGACTCCCTCGTGCCTGGTCCGCAGACCTTCGCGCACCTCCCGAATCTCCTCGGCCAGGACCCTGCGCCGACGTTCACGCTCGCCCCGCCACAGCCAGCCCATCGCTACGCCAGCGAAGACCAGTGCCCCTGCGCTGACCAATCCGCCGCTCCCGGGAACTGTTGCTACCGCGCCGATGATGACAAACACGACCGCCAGTAAACCCGAGAATCCGTACCAGAACAGGGAATCGGCGTCGTCGTTCCGCCTCAGGCACCTGGACAAGGCGAAGGCGGTTGCCGCGGAGAGGATCCCTACCAGCGCAAGGGCAATCGCCGCTTGAAGGATGAAACTGGCAGCATCCATGGGTCGTCCTCTCAGCGGGGGCCGAGGTCTCGAACCGGGTTGGGCCGAAACCGTGGCGCCCAGATGGAATTGCCTACTATCTATTCAAACGCTTAACCCGGTGGAGTCAATCCCGCTTCTCACCTGAAATGCAAAGAATCCCCGCCGTTGCGCTCAACGGCGGGGATTCCTTGTTCGGGTATCCCACTGATGTGGGCCCTGAGGGGCTCGAACCCTCGACCCACGGATTAAAAGTCCGATGCTCTACCATCTGAGCTAAAGGCCCGCATCATTCCTGACCACCGAAGTGGTCGAAATGACCTGCCTACATTATCGCATCCTGCCGCCGTGTGCCGAACGCGGCCATTTGCCGGGCCGGTGGGTCAGCTGACCGCGGGTTCAATTATCCGGAGAGCCTCGACCAGCTGACGGTACAGGTCGTCACGATCGAGCAACTCACTGTGGGTTCCGCTGGCCCTGATCCGCCCGCCTCACCGCGCGCAGAGCATCCCAGGTCTCGTCATCGGTGGCATCAGGGTGCGTGAGGGGCAGGTTGTCCCGGATGGTACCGGGGACGATGGGTGTCTCCTGCTCGACGTAGGCCAGCTGAGATCGGATCTGCGCGTGCTCTTACCACTCATTGGAACAATGATGGCAAGCAAAGTCGAGGCCTTCCCCATCCCAATCGCACCTGCCTGGCGAACTAGCCGGCGGGCTCCGGTCCAGTGACTCTGGCATGGAGGGAAATGGCAGGAGTATCCTCAATTCATGAGCGGCAACTACGAGAACCAGAGTCCACGGCATCACAAGCCCAAGCCCTTCGCGCCACTGGACTTTGAAGTTTTCGCGGGCGGTGCCGATCCCTCACGAGTGTCGGAGGCCGCCCACCTCTCGGCACACGCGTTGGTTCACCATGGCCGGCTCGCTGACGATCCGGACATCACCCAGCGTCTTGTTGAGTTGGCCGACCAGCAGGGCCTTGAGGCAATCGCGGAGATGTGGGCGGAAAGTCCCGCACGATCCCTTCCCGGCGCGCTGTGGCGGCTCTACGCCCTTCGGGCGGCTACCCAGCAAAATCCCGAACGTATCGCCGCCTACTTTGAGTCAGGTAAGGATGTCGCACAGGTCTCCAAGGTAGTGGCCGGCGTTGCCGAGCCGCCGGGTGCAGAGGAGGTCCGGTCCATGGCCGACACTATTCTCTCGGGTGCCTTCGAAGGCGAGTTCGACGTCGCACTCGAACGTTTCGCAGCATTTTGCCGGGTGATCGCCCTGGGCCAGACCCATCATGCCGACGACGCCGAACCAGCCAACGGGGTGCACGCGGCCAAGCTGACCCGCAACTCGCACCAGCTGATCAAAACCGCCGAAGACCTTGAGCATGCTGCTGCCTCCTGGCGCCGGGGCGAACTGGACTAGTCAGCACTGGGATGCCGGTCAATATTGACATGAGCGCACCGGAGGAGAACACTGAAAGTGGTGTCGGACCGTGGAACCCCCGGGCTTCAACATTTAGCCGCTTCGAGCGGCCTTCCGCCGAGAGGCGCTCCCGGTTCGACACCATTTTTGTGCCTACTGAACGACATCTGAGTGGCAACGGCGACGCGGCCGGGCGCCAGGGCGGTGACAACTAGTCGAAATGAGCCTCCCCGGGCCTGTCAGTTATTCTTAGGCAGCAACTGATCAACTCGATGCCCCGGCAGGTTAGGTAGTCCACGTGAAGCTTCGCCTCTTTCCACAGGAGGATGCTGGCCTTGTCTTACTCTCGGACATGGCCCAGCAACTGGTGCTCGGGGTGCGCACCATGTCGGGAATCCTCGGGGCGGACAAGCGCGACTACGACAGCCTGACTGAGGAACTGCACCAGCACGAGGCGAACTCAACCGATCTCCATTACGCGTTGCTCACGTCGATGCGCAGCAGCTTCGTCAACCCGCTGCCGCGTGAGGACCTCTATGCCCTGTCCAGGATGCTGAACGAGGCAATCGAGAAGCTCGACGGCGCTGCCGAGCTCATCTCCCTTTACCAACTCAGTAAGCTAAGCCGCCGGGCCACTGAACAGCTCGAGGTGATCACCCGGCAGGCGGAACTCACCGCTGAGGCGATGAAACGACTGAATTCGATGGATGATCTCGAGGAGTACTGGATCGAGATCCTCCGGCTAGCCAAACGCGCCGAGCGCACCCACCGGATCTGGTGTTCCGAACTCCTCAACGACCACAAGACCCTGGTTTACGCCAGACACCGGGATGTGGCAAACCAGCTGGTCGACGTCACCAAAGACATCCGAAAGGTTGCCACCCACGTGGGCAGCATCCTCGTCAAGGAATCATAGGTGGAACAGTTCCTCCTGGGCATGGTCATCGTGCTCGCTGGAGGTTTCGCGTTTCTCAACGGGTTCCACGACGTCTCCAATTCGGTGGCCACCGCCGTGCGCACCCGGGCGCTGACCCCCAGTATCGCCGTGCTTCTGGTAGCGGTCTTCAACCTCATTGGCGCACTCCTTGGCACCGGCGTCGCCCTCCTGTTCGCCGGCGACGCCCTGCGGGTTCCGTCCGGACGGGTTGGCCTCGGCATCCTAATCGCAGGCCTTCTCGGTGCGCTGTGCTGGGGGTTGTTCACCTGGTACCGGGGCAAGCCGTCGTCGTCCACCCACGCCCTCATTGGCGGCCTGATCGGGTCCGGTGGGGCGTCGGCCCTGATTGGTGGCGAATCGATCGCCGACTCCGAGCAGGTTTTTCTGCTGCAGATTGCCCTCCCCTTGCTGCTCTCGCCGTTGGTGGCGTACCTGCTCGCCTATCTGGCAGTGTTCCCGGCCATCTGGCTGCTCCGTTACAGTCCGCCGCGGAAGGTGAATTCCGGTAGCCGGATGGCGCAATCGGTGCTTGCCGGGGTGTTTGCGCTGGGCCATGGCCTGCAGGACGGTCAACGGACGATGGTGGTGGTGGTCCTCGCCCTGGTGGCAAGCGGTATCGCAACCGGCGCCGAGGTTCCCCTCTGGGTGCAAATCTTTGCGGCAGTGCTGCTGGCGACCGGGTCGCTGTTCGGCGGCTGGCGTATCACCCACACCTTGGCGCACCGGCTGGTCCGCGTGGACCCGCTGCGGGGGATGACTGCCCAGGGCGTTAGCTCGGCAATGCTCTTCGTCGGCTCCATCTCGCTGTCGATGCCGCTTTCAAGCACCCACACCATGACCTCGGCCATTCTTGGAGCTGGCGCCAACCAGCGGTTCCCGACCGTGCGCGGCCGTGAAGTGGTGAAGGTGCTGATCGTGTGGTTCTCGACGGCGGTAGTCACCGCACTCATCGGCGCGATTCTTTTCCTGGCAATGAGCCCGCTACTCTAGCCCGTCGGTGGCGTGCCACCCGCTGGACAAGCAGAAGCGGCCCCCCGGTTTGGCTACCCGAAACGGCCTGACACGTAGTCTTCGGTGGACTTCTCTTTGGGCCTGTTGAAGATGTCGGAGGTGTCGCCGAACTCGATCAGTTTCCCCGGTTTGCCGGTCGCTGCGATGTTGAAGAACGCGGTCTTGTCGGACACCCGTGCGGCCTGCTGCATGTTGTGGGTAACAATCGCCACCGTGTAATCGTTCTTCAGCTCGTTGATCAGGTCCTCAATGGCAAGCGTGGAAATCGGGTCCAGGGCTGAACACGGTTCGTCCATGAGGATGACCTCGGGAGAGACCGCGATGGCCCGGGCGATGCACAGGCGCTGCTGCTGGCCACCGGAAAGGCCGGAGCCGGGGCGGGCCAGACGGTCCTTGACTTCGTTCCAAAGGTTGGCGCCCCGCAGGGACTTCTCCACGAGCGCGTCGGCGTCGGATTTGCTGATGCGCTTGCTGTTGAGCTTCACACCAGCGAGCACGTTGTCACGGATGGACATGGTGGGAAACGGGTTGGGCCGCTGGAAGACCATACCGATCTGGCTTCGCACGTGCACGGGATCAACCGCGTCGTCGTACAGGTCGTCGCCGTCGAGCAGGACCTCGCCCTCGACGCGCCCGCCGGGAATTACCTCATGCATCCGGTTCAGGGTGCGAAGAAAGGTCGACTTGCCGCAGCCGGACGGTCCGATGAAGGCGGTGACGGAGCGGGCCTCGATGGTTACGTTGACGTCTTCCACGGCAAGAAACTTGCCGTAGTAGACATTCAAATCCTTGACGTCGATACGCTTTGACATCTAAATCCTTATGGGTTGTACAGCGCAGGTTAGCGGCTGGTTTTAGGGGCGAACATCCGGGCGATGAGGCGGGCAGCGAGGTTCAGGAGCATCACGAGGATGATCAGAATCAGGGCTGCGGCCCAGGCTCGCTGGGTGCTCGGGTCGGTGCTGGTCGGGGAGGTCGGGGTAATAATCTGGTAGTAAATGTAGGTGGGAAGAGTGCTCATCCATCCGCTGAAGACGTCGAGGTTGATGCCACGGGCAAACCCGGCCGTCACCAGGATCGGCGCGGTTTCGCCAATCACCCGAGCGATGGCGAGAGTGACTCCGGAAGCGATGCCCGAGATTGCTGTCGGGATGACCACCTTGGTGATGGTCCGCCACTTCCGCACGCCCAGCGCGAAGGCGGCTTCGCGGAGCTCGTTCGGGACAATCTTCAGCATCTCCTCGGTGGAACGGACCACCACCGGGATCATCAGCACCGACAACGCCGCGGCTGCCACGAATCCGGTCCGGGTGCCTGGCCCGAAGATCAGCCCGAACAATGCTGCGGCGAAGAGGCCAGCGACGATGGAGGGGATTCCGGTCATGACATCGACGAAGAAGGTGATCGCCCGGCTGAGCGGGCCACCCGTAGAGTATTCCACCAGGTAGATGGCCGCCAGCAGACCAACCGGCACCGAAATGATCGTCGCCCACAGGGTAATCTGCAGGGTTCCGAGGATCGCATGGTAGGCCCCGCCCAGGACCGGCGTGCCTTCAGCCACTGTCTGGTTATCGATGGCACCGGTCAGCCCATTCATCGACCGGAACAGGAAGTCGCTGGTCATCCCTGGCATGCCGCGTTCCAGCACGGTCCAGATCACTGACAGCAGCGGCAGTACGGCGATGATGAAAGCGCCGTAGACCAGATAGGTAGCGAACCGGTCCTTTGCTTTACGGCTGCCCTCTACTGCACCCGCGGTCGCGGTACCACCGACCACGAAGAAGATCGCAGCGAAAACGGCCATCGAAACCGGGCTGAAACCGAACAGGGACGAGACTGCTGCGCCGAGGATCAGTGCGCCCACCAGAACGGCCCAGATGGACCATTTGGGAAGCTTGTTCTTGGTGAATTGGGACGGTCGCCGGGTCATGGTTGCATTACTCATTAGTTGGCACCTGAGAATTCCTTGTGGCGGCTGATGATCCACCGGGCGACGACGTTGACGGCGAGGGTGATCACGAAGAGCACGAGGCCCGCCGCGATGAGCTCACTCAGGCGAAGTCCGAACGCCTCGGGGAAGTTGAGGGCGATTTCAGCGGCGATGGTCTGGTTGCCAGTCTGGATCAGGCTGGCGTTCAGTGCACCGCCTGAGAGAACCAGGGCCACTGCCATCGTTTCGCCGAGCGCGCGACCCAGGCCGAGCATTGCGGCGCTGATGATCCCCGGCCGGGCAAATGGCAACACCGACATTTTGATCATTTCCCACCGGGTGGCGCCGAGGGCCAGCGATGCCTCTTCGTGAAGTTTGGGGGTCTGGAGGAAGATTTCGCGGCTGAGGGAGGTGATAATGGGCAGCACCATCACGGCCAGCACGATGCTTGCGGTAAGGATGGTTCTCCCGGTGTTACTGGCGGGGCCCTCGAAGATGGGAATCCAGCCGAGGTTGTTTGCCAGCCACTCGTACGCCAATGCCAGCTGTGGAGCCAGCACCGCATAACCCCAGGCGCCGTAGACCACTGACGGGATTGCGGCCAGCAGGTCGATCAGATAGCCAAACCCCTGGGCAAGCCGTCGGGGTGCGTAATGCGAGATGAAAAGAGCGACGCCGATACCCACCGGGGTGGCGAGGATGAGGGCGATAGTCGCAGCAATGACCGTACCGATAACGATCGGCCAGATGTAGGAAAAGAATCCGCTGCCACCGGAGATTTCCGCGGGATCGGCGACGAATGTGGGGAAGGCCTGGACCAGCAGGAAGACCGCAACACAGAACAGCACTGCCAGAATGAGGCAGCCAGCCAGCAGGCTGGCTGTTGAGAATATCTTGTCCCCTGATTGACCGCTGTCGCCTTGTCTGCGCAGCGTGTTCGGAGACACAGTCTTCGTGGACACTAGTGAACCCTTCGGTGCTGGTACTTGGTTGTTCCTGCTGGGTTGCCGAGAGCGGGCGTTGTCAGCGGTGGAGGTGGTAACTGCATACCAGCCTAATGGCTGGGCGCAAAGGACAACCCCGCCCGGTCCGTGAGGACCGGACGGGGCAATCGACGCCTCTTAGGAGGCAACTGCAATCGAATCGATTGCGGCCTGGGCCTGCTCGCGCAGCCCGTCCGAGATCGGGGCGTTGCCGGCCGAGTCGGCCGAGTCGGCCTGACCGTCTTCGCTGATCACGTAGGAGCCGAAGGCCTTGACCAGGTCGACTGTCTCCTGATCAGGGTAGGTGGCGCAGTAGATGTGGTAAGAGATCAGGACGATCGGGTAGGTGCCCGACTCGGTGGTGTCCCGGGTGAGGTTGAAGGACATATCGCCCTCGGGGGAACCTTCCACCTCGGCTGGCTCGGCAACCTCAACGGCGCGTGAAGCGGCCTCTGGGGTCAGCGCCACATACTCTTCGCCTACCTGAACCAAAGCCTGACCGAGGTCACCAACGGCCGACGCATCGGTATAGGTGATAGCGCCTTCGGTGCCTGAGGTGGTCGACACGACACCGTTAGTGCCCTGTGCGTTCTCGGCGACGATTTCGGCGGGCCAGTCACCCGATACCTCGTCGGTCCATACCTCTGGGGCGGCCGTTGCAAGGTAGTCGACGAAGTTCTCGGTGGTGCCCGACTCGTCGCTACGGTGCACAACAGTGATGGCCAGATCGGGAAGCTCCACTCCCTCATTCTGGGCGGCGATTGCCTCGTCGTTCCAGTTAGCGATATCGCCACGGAAAATGGCTGCAATCGTGTCGGCGTCCATGTTCAACTCGTCAATACCTGGCAGGTTGAAAGCTACCGCGATAGGCGCGATGTAGGTAGGAATGTTGAAGGCGCCCTCGGGTCCGCAGACCTCCTGGGCTACAACGTGCTCTTCCTCATCCAGGTAGGCATCCGACCCAGCGAACTGCACACCGCCACCAAGGAATGCCTCGCGGCCAGCTCCGGACCCGTCCGGCGAGTACTGGACGGTCGCGTCAGGGTTGGCTTCCTGGAACCCGGACTGCCAGGCGGTCATTGCCGCGCCCTGTGCCGAAGATCCAGCGCCCGTCAGGGTGCCAGAAACGGTGCTCTCAGCAGCGCCGTTACCCCCAGTGGTTGCCGCTGGCTCGTCGGTTGCGCTGTCGGAGCCGCAGGCGGTCAATGCGAGCGCGGCGACAGAAATTACTGCCGCTGCGCGGCCAAAGCGAAGAACCTTCACTTGATGTTGCCCCTTCCAGGGAGTCGAAAATTGGTGCTGTGGGCACCTATGAAAAACTAGAATCTGAACTTTTCAGTATGCGTACCTTGAATAAGCTAGGCGCCACAGGTAAAGAGACTGACGGATCAAAGTGAACGGAGGGTGAACGTGAAACGTACAGTTGCGATCAGCCCGTTCATTAGCCTTGCCAAACCGCTCCGGGTGCTGTGCGGATCTCCTGGCGCGGTTGCGGCCCCCAACCCGGGAAACCGGGGCTAGGCTGGGTTTCATGCCGCGGCCATCAAACTTCTCGCGAGCCCGCTCCTTTGTTCGCAACCGGACGCGGGTAGGTTTCCGGCGGAGTTCCAACTCGGTAATCCCCGCCATCCAGATGACCGTCTGTGCGGTGGGCGCTTATGTCTTCGCGGAACGGGTCCTTGGTCACAGCGGACCGCTGTTCGCCGCCACCTCCTCGATGATTGCGCTCGGTTTCACCCGCGACCCGCGGCTTCGCCGGGTGTTGGAAGTTGGGGTGGGCTGCACTCTCGGCATTGCGCTGGGAGACGTCCTCCTGGCCCTGTTTGGCACCGGGATCTGGCAGGCAGCGGTGGTGCTGTTCGTGTCGATCCTCCTGGCACGATTCCTGGACAGCGGTACCATCTTCACCACGCAGCTGGGCCTGCAGTCCTTGCTGGTGGTACTACTCCCAGCCCCCGACGGCGGCCCATTCACCCGCAGTGTCGACGCCATCGTCGGCGGTCTGTTCGCCCTGGTGATTGTGATCCTCGCGCCAAAGGACCCACGGAAAGAGCCCAAAACGAACGTGCGGGAGTTACTGGGCGAACTCTCTACTGTGCTTCGCGAATCGTCGACCGCGCTGACCCGCAGCGACCCGACCCTGGCCTGGCACGCCCTGATCAGGGCACGCAGCTGCCAGCCCCTGATGGAGGGTCTCTCCGGCAGCATGGGGGCGGCCAGGGAAGTGGCACGCCTCTCCCCCGCCTACCGGCGCCATCGGCAGGAACTTGCCGAGCTCGGAGGATCAATCGACTCGATAGACCTTGCCGTCCGTAACGCCCGGGTATTCACCCGACGGCTGACCTCGGTCATCAACCACGCTGCGCTCACCGACGAGGCAGTGCAGGAACTCTCCCAGGTCATTGAGGACACCGCCGATGCCGTCGATATGCTTGGCCGGGCCCTCTCGGCGGCCAGCGCCCCCGAACGGGGGCTGACGCTCCGCCAGGCACGGGAAGACCTTGCGGCAGTGGCCACCATGCTCCACCCCCGCCTCCTGCGGATCCAACGGTTGGAGGGAGAAGGGCTGGTGCTGCTGTACCGCCCTCTGATAGTTGACCTTCTGGAGGCAACGGGTCTCCCCCACGATGAGGCTGCCGGGTACCTGCCGAAATTGTGAGCCTGGTCAAAGCTGGCTCCCGCGGTAGTGTCTTTGCCGCTGCACGTCCCTACCCGCCGGTACGTTAGAGGGCATGGCTACAAAGACAGCACGCCCGGCACGCACCTCCGCACCCGCCTACCGGTGTGGAGAATGCGGTTGGACTACCGCGAAATGGGTGGGCCGCTGCGGTGAATGTCAGGCCTGGGGGACGGTCGAGGAGACCGGCCAGGTGGTGGCGAGAACGACGGCGGCTGTCACCGTCGCCACTCCAGCCCTGCGGATCTCGGAGATCGACGCCAGTGCCGCGTCCTACCAGCCGACGCAGATTGGTGAGCTGGACCGGGTTCTCGGTGGCGGCCTGGTACCGGGCGCGGTGATCCTCCTCGCGGGGGAACCCGGCGTGGGCAAGTCCACCCTGGTACTCGACGTCGCGGCCCGGGTGGCGCGACTCGGCAAGGACGTGCTGTATATCACCGGGGAGGAATCGTCAGCCCAGGTGAAGCTACGGGCAGAACGGATCGGCGCCCTCGCCGACACCCTCTACCTCACCGCCGAATCCGATCTGGGGCAGGCCCTCGGGCAGGTGGAACGGTTGTCGCCGTCGCTGCTGATCGTGGACTCGGTTCAAACCCTGAGTAGCGCCGCCGTCGACGGGACCGCCGGCGGGGTCACGCAGGTGCGGGAGGTTGCCGCCTCGCTGATCGCCGCCGCGAAGACCCGAGGCATGACCACCATCCTGGTGGGGCATGTCACCAAGGACGGGTCCATCGCCGGCCCCCGCCTGCTGGAGCACCTGGTGGATGTGGTGTGCCAGTTTGAAGGGGATCGTCACTCACGGCTTCGCCTGATGCGGGCCATCAAGAACCGGTATGGACCCACCGACGAGGTGGGCTGCTTCGACCTGACCGAGACTGGTGTGGAGGGCCTCGCCGATCCGAGCGGCCTGTTCGTGTCGCGTACCAAAGACCCCGTGTCCGGCACCTGCATCACCGTAACTCTGGAGGGGCGCAGGCCGCTGCTGGCCGAGGTGCAAGCTCTCCTCGCGGAGTCGTCAAACTCGCAGCCCCGGCGGGCAACCAGCGGGCTCGACAGTTCACGGGTGGCCATGCTGCTGGCTGTTCTCCAGCAGCGCGCTTCGTTGAGCCTGCATAAGGACGACAGCTACGTTGCAACAGTCGGCGGGGTGAAGCTCAGTGAGCCGGCCACCGATCTGGCAGTGGCGCTGGCCATCGCCTCGGCGAAAACCAACCAGCCGCTCGCAGCCCGGCTCATCGCCTTCGGCGAGGTGGGCCTTGCCGGTGAGGTCAGGCCGGTTCCTGGCATCGCCCAGCGGGTGCAGGAGGCCGAACGGCTCGGCTTCACCCACGCTGTGGTGCCGGCTTCACCCAATGGGCCAGGCAAGGTTCCAGCGGGGTTCAAGGTGCACGAGGTATCGACCCTGACCGAAGCCCTGGAGCTACTCTTTTAGACTTCCGGCTGGACCGGCAGATAACCGTTATACATTTGCGCCCGTAGCTGGTATCCGGGTTTAGGCGGCGCGCCCACTAGGATTGGAACGGCTGCGTTGGTGCCTGCGCGGCAGGGCCTTGCACATCCGGGAACCGGTTGGCAACGCCGGTAGCCGGAAGGAAGTGGCAATGGTTCGCAGCCCAGAGGACGCGTTGAAGGCCACTTTGGCGCGCGTTGCGCCGGGCACCCAGTTGCGGGATGGTCTCGAACGCATCCTTCGCGGGCGTACCGGAGCCTTGATCGTCCTCGGCTTTGACCGCACCGTGGATTCGATCTGTTCCGGCGGGTTCGATATCGGTATCACCTTCTCCCCCACCCGACTCCGGGAACTTGCCAAAATGGACGGCGCCATCGTTTGCGATAAGGATGCAAGCAATATCCTCCGGGCGGGCGTGCAGCTGGTACCTGACCACACCATCTATACCCAGGAGTCCGGGACACGGCACCGGACAGCAGAGCGGGTAGCCATCCAGACCGGGCTCCCGGTCATCTCAGTCAGCCAGTCGATGCACATCATCGCCCTCTACATCAACGGACTGCGGCATGTGCTGGAAGGCTCCGAGCCGGTCCTGGCAAGAGCCAACCAGGCCCTCGCCACCCTCGAACGCTATCGGGCACGACTGGACCAGGTGACCGGCTCGCTGTCCGCCCTGGAAATCGAGGCGATGGTCACGGTCCGGGATGTTGCGGTGACCCTGCAACGCCAGGAAATGGTCCGACGCATCTCCGAGGAAATTTCGCAGTACGTGCTCGAGCTCGGCGTCGATGGCCGGCTCCTCTCACTGCAGGTGGAAGAACTGACCACCGGGCTGGGCCCGGGCAGCGAAATGGTGCTCCGGGATTACCTGGACCTTGGAGACGCCAACCTGGTGGTCGAAGAGCAACTTGCGAAGCTGCAGGCCTTCAGCTCCACCGACCTCATCGACCTCGGCACCATCGCCAGCGTGGTGGGCTTCAATCCCTCAGTTGACTCTCTGGACGCAGTGGTGCAACCCAAGGGTTTCAGGCTGGTGTCCGGCATCAAGGCTGTGCCGCCTGCAGTGGCGAACCGGCTGGTCGACCACTTCGAGGGCCTGCAAAACCTGATGGCAGCGAACATTGATGACCTGATGGCTGTGGATGGGATCGGTGAGCAACGTGCCCGGACCGTGCGTGAGGGACTGTCAAGGATCGCTGAAACGAGCCTGCTCGACCGTTTCATGTAGCTGCTATTGCAGCTCGAAAGTTGCTTCTTCGCTGGTCCGTTCGCCGAGCGTCACCGTCAGGTTGTAAAAACCGGGGGTAGGGTTCGCCTCGACCGCCTGGCAACCCGGTGCGCTACGGTTTCGTTCCCACGTGAAGTTCGCTTCCTCCGACCCGCCCGGCGGGATGTCCCGGTTGAGGTCCTCGGCACCTTCCTGGCAGTCGGCAGAGGAAAAGATGCGATCCTCACCGCTGGTGACCAGGAATTCCATCTGTGAGGTTCCCACATTGACCGGGCAGGGGATATCACCAGTGTTGGTTACCGTCAGCGTGAGCACTGGATTCTCTTCGGGGGCGTAGGCGTCCGCATCGGTCGATGCGCTGACTTCCACCAGCTCCGGACCACACCCGGGTTCCGACGGCGAAGGGGACACGGTCGGTGCTGCGGACTCGGTCGGTGCTGCGGGCTCGCTGACTTCTGCCGTGGGTTCGGACGGGGAGGTTGAGGGGGCTGGTTGGGCCGATCCGGTGGGTGCGCTCACGGCGTCGTCGGTGTTCGCACCGTTGCCGATGAGGCCAGCTAGGGCGATTCCGCCCCATACCAGTACGCCGGCCAGGATGAGGCCCAGGACCAGCACCACAATCCTGCGTCGGCGATACACCTTCGGGCTGACCCGGGGCGCGTTGGACGGCCGCGCTGACCTGTCCTGCGGCCCGCCTCGCGACGGCCCCCCGCGTGAATCCATGGGTTAAGGCTAGGGACCCAATCCTCGGATGCGCGTCACACCACGCCGGTCAGTACAGTATTGATGGTCAACTATCAGGAGTGCCAATGATCCCGGTTCCCACCGCCCAGCTGCATCGACGCATTATTGGCTGGTTCGACGTCCAGGCCCGGGACCTCCCGTGGCGTGGTCCCGGGCGAACCCCCTGGGCGGTAATGGTCAGCGAGTTCATGTTGCAGCAGACACCGGTGGTGCGGGTCCTGCCCGTCTACGCCGACTGGCTCGACCGGTGGCCCGCACCGGCTGACCTTGCCGCGGCTCCAGCCGGTGATGCTTTGAGGCACTGGGGGCGACTTGGTTACCCACGCCGCGCCCTGCGCCTCCACGCGGCCGCGGGGGCCATCGTCGAACACCACGGGGGCCGGGTGCCCCGCACCGCCGCGGAGCTCCTGACCCTTCCCGGCGTCGGCACCTATACGGCTGCTGCGGTGGCAGCGTTTGCGTACGGGAAGCGGGAGACAGTTGTTGACACCAACATCCGCAGAGTCCACGCGCGGCTGCTCGGCGGGGATGCTCTGCCGGCCCCCACCCTGACGGCCGCCGAGATGCGGCGGGCGGCTGACCTCCTGCCCGACGACGACGGCGAATCAGTCAAGTGGAACGCGGCAGTGATGGAGCTTGGCGCATTGATCTGCACTGCCCGGGCCCCCAAGTGCTCCCAGTGTCCGGTGCTCGACGCCTGCGCATGGGTTGCTGCGGGGCGACCGGAACCTCATTACGTGCCCAGGGGACAGGCCTGGGCCGGGACGGATCGTCAGGTGCGCGGGGCGATGATGGGAGTCCTTCGGGACGCGGTGGCACCGGTGATCAGGGAGGTGCTCGTTGCCGAACCGGTGGACCTCGCGCTCGGCTCGCCGCCCGGCACCGTAGTGTCCCCACTGATGAAACTGCACCGCCTGAACGCGTCAAGGGAGCAACTCGAACGGTCCCTTGACGGGCTCGTGGCGGATGGTCTTGCCAGCGAGACCCCGGCCGGCATCAGCCTCCCCAGCTGACCGGCCCAGACCGCTTCAGAGTTCCCCGAACCCGCTGGCCACCTCAGCACCTATCTGATCAATGGCTTTCTGCGCGTCGGGGCCAGCGGCTGACGCGGTCAGGACCTTGCCCTGGCCGAGACCCAGGCTCATGAGCAGCATCACCGACTTCGCGTCCACCCCGTTGACCGTCACCTCCACATCCAGTTCACTCATCATCCGGGCCAGGGTTGCCGCGGGGCGGGCGTGCAACCCCATCGGGTTGGGCAATTCCCAGGCTGCCTCAACCGGATTTCCATCGGTGGAGGATTGAGATCCGCCTTCTCCGGGCGCGGCTGCAGCATGGCTGACAAACGGCTCGAGCTCCGTTGGATCCAGCGCGACGATCGCTGTCTCGGCGGCACGTGTCACCGTGTCTACATCGGCTCCGGACTGCGCCTCGACGGCCGCGGCGACTGTACCTTCGACCAGGGCCGCGCGGGCAAGCCTGACCCGCAAACGCTGGTCGCTGTCAATGAACTCAAGCGCCATCTCGGCAGTCATCACGGCAGAGCCCAGATCTGTCAGGAGCACGACGCCGGCACCCTGGTCCGCCGTCGAAATAGCCTCAAGCACCTTCTCGAAGCTGGTTCCGATCAGTGGGACACCAGAATCATCGTCCAACCCACCGGCGGCGACGAGCGGGACGTCCCCCGCCATCTCACGGGCGAGGTCGCAGATTCCCTCGGCGATCTTCGAACTATGGGACACAATGACCAGGCCAACGTTCACTCCTGCGCACCTGCCGCATCGGCCGCTGCCTGCAAAATCAACCCTGACGAGACGGCGCCCGGGTCGAGGTGGCCGGCGCTGCGTTCGCCGAGGTAGCTGGCACGGCCCTTCCGTGCAATCAGTGGTTCGGTAGCCGCGGCCCCGGCGTTTGCAGCGTTGGCGGCGGCCGCCAGCACCTCTGCAACCGATGCGCCGGCCATCGCGGCGGTGCCTGCCGCCTCAGCCGCAGGAGTCCAGGCATCGACCATCGTCTTGTCACCGGATTCGGCCTTGCCGCGCGCTACTATCCCATCGCGGGCAGCGGTCAGCAGCCCGGCGACGTCGTCGGGGCCTATTGCCTCGGTGTCGCCCAGCGAGGTGGCTGCACGGAGCAGGGCGGTTCCATAGAGGGGCCCAGCTGCGCCCCCCACGGATGACATGAGGGTCATCGCGGCCAGCTTCAGCACGGCACCCGGCGTGGCGGGGTGTGTACCGTCGTCGAGCTTTTTCACTACCGCCGTGAACCCACGATCGAGATTCTCACCGTGATCGGCATCGCCGATAGCCCGATCAAGGTCGATCAGGTATTGCCGGTTCTCGCTGACCACCCGGGCACTCTCCCGCAGCCACGCGACCACCCATTCAGTGGTGAGGGTATTGGTGGATCCCTCTACCACGCCTAGACTCCCCACCGGAGCGCAGCAGTGTTAACTGGCGAATCCCACAACTCGACCATTTCGTCGTCAAGTCGCAGCACGGTGATCGAGGCGCCCTGCATTTCCAGGGCGGTGATGTAGTTGCCCACCAGGGATCGTTCAACAACGATTCCCTGCTCCTCAAGGAGTTGCCTGGCGCGCCGGTAGACGATGTACAGCTCACTTGCCGGCGTGCCTCCCATGCCATTGACGAAGAGCAGCACCTTCTCGCCGCTGTCCACCTTGAGATCGGCGAGGATTGGCTCCATCAGCCGTCCGGTGATCCCGTCGGCGTTTTCCATCGCAATGCGATGCCTGCCGGGTTCACCGTGGATGCCGATGCCGATCTCGATCTCGTCGTCGGTGAGGTCGAAGCTCGGCTGGCCGGCGTGCGGCACAGTACAGGCGGCGAGCGCCACCCCCATGGACCTGACATTGTCGATGACACGCTGGGCGATTGCAGTCACCGCATCGAGGGTGTCTCCCCGCTCGGCTGCGCCGCCCGCGATCCGTTCAACGAGGACCGTTCCGCCGACGCCGCGTCTGCCAGCGGTGTACAGCGAATCCTCGACTGCGACGTCGTCGTTCACCAGGACCGTCCGCACGGTCACGCCCTCGGCTTCAGCGAGCTCGGCTGCGGTTTCAAAGTTCAGGACGTCGCCCGTGTAGTTCTTCACAATGTGGAGCACCCCCGCTCCCCCATCAACAGCTGTGGTGGCTGGGAGAATCTGGTCGGGGGTCGGGGAGGTGAACATGGCCCCGGGTACGGCGGCATCGAGCATTCCCCGACCTACATATCCGGCGTGCAGCGGTTCGTGACCGCTGCCCCCGCCGGAGACCAGCCCGACTTTTCCTTGGCGGGGTGCGTCTTTCCGGGTGATGAACAGGGGGTCGGGATGGACATTGACCAGGTCTGCGTGGGCGGCCCCGAACCCTTCAACGGACTCGGTGACGACCTGCTTTGGGTCATTGATTAGCTTTTTCATGGCGGCTCCTCGGTGAAAGGACACAGGATTGGGTTTGCCGGCCCGCCGGACCTGCTGGCCTTGTCTGAACCCTACCCTCCGGTCAACTGCTTGCCTATAGGGTGCACTACTGGTTAAACGGCTGTGGGAGGCCCCCGAGCTACTTACGCTCGGCTCCTCCCACAGCACTAATCCTTCGGCGGCTTCCACTGGCGACTATGAATCGGGTGAACGCCTGCTGGACCAGATCTAGCGGTTGTCACCCTTGAAGGCGTCCTTGACGTTTTCGCCGGCGTTCTTGATGTCGCCGGAGGCCTGGTCCTTGTGGCCATCGGCTTCCATCTTTTCGTTGCCGGTGAGCTTGCCAACGCCTTCTTTGATCTTGCCGCCCAGCTTCTCGCCGCTGTTTGCTGCCTTGTCGTCTGCACCCATAGTCTGACCTACTTCCGCTCGGTGTGTCGGGGCCCGGGTCCGGGTCCCGCTTTTCGCATCATCATAGATGCCAAGCTCCCTTAGCTTATCGATCCTGACCTCGGTTTGCCACCTTATGCGGGCTATTCCCGAGCTGACGGATCATCCGGGTGTTGCCGAGGGTGTTCGGTTTGACCCGGGCAAGGTCGAGAAATTCAGCGACGCCCTCGTCGTGGGAACGAAGGAGTTCCGAATAGACCGCCGGGTCCACTGCCGACTGGTCAGCCATCACCTGGAACCCCTGGCGCTGGAAGAACTCCACTTCAAAGGTCAGGCAGAAGACGCGTTCGACGCCCAGGGCGCGCGCGTCGTCGAGCAGCTTCGCCACCAGGGCACTGCCGACGCCGCGCCCCTTCGCGGCCTGGAACGTGGCAAGGGTGCGGATCTCGGCCAGGTCTTCCCACATGACGTGCAGCGCCCCGCAACCGAGGACGCCGTCGTCGTCCTCGGCAATCCGGAACTCCTGCAAACCCTCATAGTAGGCAACAGTTTCCTTGGCCATCAGTACCCGGCTCTCAGCAAGCGGGGCCACCAACGCCTTGATTGCTGGGACGTCGGAAGTACGCGCGGGCCGGATTCTGAAGGAGGAACTCACTAAGGCAGTCTACAAACCCTGCCGCAGGTATCAGCTACAGTCCGAGTTCGGGGGGCAGGTCTCTGCGTTCACCGAGGACGTGGTGCGCCAGGAAATGCCCGACGACGCCGTACCAGACTTTCGCGTGCTGGGGTTTGAGAATCCAGTGGTTCTCATCCGGGAAGTAAAGGAACCGGTGAGCGGTCCGGCCTTCCTCATCTACTGCCAGCTGGGATCGTGACAGCAGTTCGTACCAGAGCCTGAGGCCCTCTCCGATTGGGACGCGGTAATCCTTGTCCCCGTGGATCACCAACATGGGTGTCGATATGTTCTCCACGTGGTGGTGCGGAGAGTTTTCCGACGCCATCTCGGGCGTCATCTCCTTCTCCCAGTAGTAGGACGCATCAGTGGTTGGGCCAAACTGGTCGAGCGCCCACAGACTGGCGTGGGTGACTACAGCGGTGAACCGGTCCGTGTGGCCAGCTATCCAGTTGGCCATGTAGCCGCCGAAGGACCCGCCCATGGCGGCGGTCCGGGTCTCGTCGATGTCGTCTCGTGCTACCACGGCATCGGTTGCTGTCATCAGGTCAGTGAACGGTGCTTTGCCCCACTGTCCCCAGCCCCGGTCGATCATGTGCTGGCCGTACCCGGTAGACAAGGCTGGATCAGGGAGCAGGACCGCGTAGCCCTGGGCCGCCAGCAGCCACGGCGACCACCGCCAGGTCCAGGCGTTCCAGGAGCCCAGCGGGCCGCCGTGGATCCATAAAAGCAGCGGAGCGGGCCGGGAAGAGTCCGCTCCGGCGGGGAGGACCAGCCAGGATCCAATCGTCTGTCCATCGTCGGCGGTGGTCTCTACTCGTTCCAGCCGCCCCGACAAGGCTGGTCGCTCGACTGGTCCCCGTAGTGCCGCCACGGTTCGGTTGATGAGGTCAATTGTGACCACTTCGGCGGGAAATTCGTAGGAGCTGCGCAGTGCGTAGGCGGTGTGACCATCGGGGGCCACCACCGCGTTGGTGTACGAGGCTGCGTCGCTGGTCACCCGGGTCACCTCATTGGTGGCTACGTCGATCAAGAACAGCGGCGAGGCGCCCTCCTCATCGGCAGTGACCAGCACTGCGCTGCCATCGGGCAACCACGCAGCCGGGGACGGCCAACGGTCCCACTTTGCGGCAAGGGGAAGGAGTTCCCCGCCGGCGAGTGGGAGCAGGCCAAGTGTTTGTTGCGGCGCAACCTCAGCGGTGGTCCGTCTGGCCCGGTGGACCACCAGGGTGGCACCGTCGGGGCTGATCGGTCCGGGCGAGAAGTCGTAGCCGGGGTCGTCGAGCAGGACCGAGCGCTCCCCGGTGGCAACATCAATCCTGGCAAGGATGCTTCGTGCGTCCCCCTTACCCACCGGAATGCTCACCGCTGTCACCACAACTGAACCGTTCGGGCTGATCACCTGCTTGGCGTTCCTGAGGGAGGTGCCTGCGGCGGGTGTGATGTTGCGGAGCTCGAACCGGGCTGCAGCGTCGGTTGCCTGGAGCGGCTGCCCGGCGGTCCCCTTCCCCTCCAACGCGAAGTAACGAGGCTCTGCCGGACCTAGATCGGCATCCCAATAACGAACCGGATAACCGGAGTGCAGGATGGCGCCCACCTTGGCTTCCTTCCGCAGAGTACGGCGCGCACCGTCGTCGCCCTCGTCGGTCGAACCCGCGAGGACGTCAGCGACGACGATGGCGGACTCCGCCTCGGAGGACGTTAGTACGCTGCTCACACCGCCCTGGCGAGAGAGCACCAGCTGCGCCTCCCCTCCCCGGGCCGGGAGCCGCCAGATCGCGTTGGTGGGTTCCTTGGCCGCATCCCCCTCTGCCCCATCCGGATCGGGCCGCGCCGAGGTGAACAGCAGGTCCCCGCCAGCCAGGAATGAGGCACCCGTTTCGCCCTTGGCGCTGCGCGTAATCCGGCGCGCGGGTTGCTCTCCGCGCGGATCAACTTCCCAGAGCGCCGTCCCGTATTCAGTTGCCTTGGCATTGAGCGTAGCCACGGTCGTCACCAGTCGAGACCCGTCGGGGCTCAGCGCCAGGGCGGCCAGCCGGGGCATCGCGATGAAGAGATCCAGGTCGTGGAAGGGGGTTTCGGGCTGCTGTTCCGATTCGGGTGTCATCGCCCCTGTCTACCACCGTCCCGCAGCGGACGTGGCGTGGTTCACAGCGACTTCTCTGAGAGAGTAATAAGTTGCTTCAGGCACACAAGGTGAGCTTCCGGCCGGGCCTGCCGTGTCGGTAGCTGATAAACCGAAGGCCCCCGGCCAGCACCATGGTGCCGGCCGGAGGCCTTCAGGCTGACGCCACCCGGCGTCACCGCTGTCTACTCGGGGACTGTGGCCTCAATAGCCGCAGGAGCATCCTCGATTTCTTTCGGAGCACCGTGCCCAACGAAGGTGAAGCGGGCTTCGTCCCCTTCGCCTTCGACATCAACGGAGACCAGTTCACCGGACTTCAGTTCACCGAACAGAATCTTCTCGGAGAGCTGGTCCTCGATCTCCCGCTGGATGGTGCGGCGCAGCGGCCGGGCACCCATCGAAGGATCGTAACCGCGGGTGGCCAGCAGTACCTTCGCCGCGGGGGTCAGCTCGATGCTCATCCCCTTGTCAGCCATCCGCTTGCCCAGCCGCTCAAGGAACAGGTCGACGATCTCGACAATCTCGTCCTGGGTGAGCTGTGGGAATACCACCGTGTCATCAACACGGTTGAGGAACTCGGGGCGGAAGTGCTGCTTCAGCTCTTCCGTCACCTTCGCCTTCATCCGGTTGTAGGTGGTGGTGGTGTCGGTGCCGGACTGGAAACCCGTCATGACGCCCTTGGAAATATCCCGGGTGCCGAGGTTGGTGGTCATGATGATGACCGTGTTCTTGAAGTCCACCACCCGGCCCTGGCTGTCAGTCAGGCGACCGTCTTCCAGGATCTGGAGGAGCGAGTTGAACAGGTCCGCGTGGGCCTTCTCGACCTCATCGAACAGCACCACCGAGAACGGACGGCGCCGCACCTTTTCGGTGAGCTGCCCACCCTCTTCGTAGCCCACATAACCGGGAGGGGCACCAAAGAGCCGGGACACCGTGTGCTTCTCGGAGTATTCGGACATGTCGAGGGTGATCAACGCGTCCTCATCACCGAACAGGAATTCCGCCAGGGCCTTGGCGAGCTCGGTCTTACCGACACCGGTGGGGCCGGCGAAGATGAATGATCCACCCGGCCGTTTCGGATCCTTCAGCCCGGCACGTGTGCGCCGGATTGCCTGCGAGATCGCCTTGATGGCGTCGTTCTGGCCGACGACCCGCCTGTGCAGCTCGTCTTCCATCTTGAGGAGCCTCGTGGACTCTTCTTCGGTGAGCTTGAAGACCGGAATACCGGTTGAGTTGGCGAGGACCTCAGCAATGAGTTCCTCATCGACCTCGGCAATGTCATCGAGACCGCCCGACTTCCAACGACGCTCCTTCTCCATCCGCTCGTCATGAAGCTTCTGCTCCTTGTCGCGCAGTGAGGCGGCACCCTCGAAGTCCTGCGCATCGATCGCCGACTCCTTCTCCCGCTTGACGTCCGCAATGCGGTCGTCAATTTCCTTCAGCTCGGGCGGGGCGGTCATCCGGCGGATACGCAGCCGCGCACCAGCCTCATCGATCAGGTCGATTGCCTTATCGGGCAGGAACCGGTCCGAGATGTAACGCTCGGCGAGCGTCGCAGCCGAGGTGAGCGCCTCGTCGGTGATTGACACGCGGTGATGTGCTTCGTAACGGTCCCGCAGGCCCTTGAGGATCTCAATGGTGTGCGCCACTGACGGTTCCTGCACCTGAATGGGCTGGAATCGACGCTCCAGGGCCGCATCCTTCTCGATGTGCTTGCGGTACTCGTCGAGGGTGGTGGCGCCAATGGTCTGCAACTCCCCCCGGGCGAGCATCGGCTTCAGTATCGAAGCGGCATCAATTGCACCTTCTGCGGCTCCCGCACCCACCAGGGTGTGGATCTCGTCGATGAACAGGATGATGTCGCCGCGGGTGCGAATTTCCTTGAGCACCTTCTTGAGGCGTTCCTCGAAGTCTCCGCGGTACCTGGATCCTGCCACCAGCGACCCGAGGTCGAGGGTGTACAACTGCTTGTCCTTGATCGTCTCGGGCACGTCACCGCGGACAATTGCCTGCGCGAGACCTTCGACGACTGCCGTCTTGCCGACGCCTGGCTCACCGATCAGAACAGGGTTGTTCTTGGTGCGGCGCGACAGCACCTGCATCACGCGTTCCATTTCCAGGGCACGCCCAATAACCGGGTCAAGTTTGCCTTCGCGGGCAGCCTGGGTGAGGTTCCGCCCAAACTGGTCAAGGACCACCGAACCGGCTGGGGTGCCTTCCTGCTGCTGGCCGCCCACTGACGCAGGCTCTTTGCCCTGATACCCGGACAGCAGCTGGATCACTTGCTGGCGGACACGGTTGAGGTCGGCGCCAAGCTTGACCAGTACCTGGGCTGCGACGCCTTCACCCTCACGGATGAGCCCGAGCAGGATGTGCTCGGTGCCAATGTAGTTGTGGCCGAGCTGCAGCGCTTCCCGCAGCGAAAGCTCAAGTACCTTCTTGGCGCGCGGGGTGAACGGGATGTGGCCGGACGGTGCCTGCTGGCCCTGGCCGATGATCTCCTGGACCTGCTCACGGACGGCGCCGAGGGAGATGCTGAGGGATTCGAGCGCCTTTGCGGCGACCCCTTCACCCTCGTGGATGAGCCCGAGCAGGATGTGCTCGGTGCCGATGTAATTGTGGTTGAGCATGCGGGCCTCTTCTTGGGCCAGCACTACAACACGACGGGCGCGGTCGGTAAATCTCTCAAACATGGGGCACACTCCTAGCTAACGCGTAATTCGATGCTACGTGTCCTGCACAGGCTTTTGGAGCGTGTTCGCCACAGGCGAGATATCACACCCACCTGCGACTGCGCCCCAGGGGGCGCAGTCCGGTTCCTCTTTAGCGCTGAGCTGCCCGGTAGGCCTCGACGATTTCGCTGTTGACGCGTCCACGCGCCGAGACATTGTGGCCATTGGCTCGCGCCCATTCACGCACCTGGGCTGCTTCCTGGTTACGACCCGGCGTCGCCACCCGCGCTTTTACCTGCGTGCTGCGGCGGGCCCCGGATACGTAATTGCTCATAGCGGCCCTGAGTTCTTTCGCATGGGATTTTGAAAGATCTATTTCATACTGCACACCATCAAGGCCAAAACGTACGGTTTCATCAGCTTCGCCACCGTCGAGGTCATCGATCAGGAGGATCTTTACTTTTTGTGCCACGGTTAGCTCCTGCGTTTTGTACTGAATTTATATGTAACTCTAATTATGGGCTAGGCAGACAGTAATCGTCAAAGTGTGAAAAATCCTACTTTTGGGAACTTTTTCGAAAAGGCGAACAAAACTACTTCATCGGGACTCGGCTGGGTCCTCGTGATCGGGCGTTGCAACTGGCGCTTCCTGCTGTGCCTGGGCCTGACGCTCCTCGGCCTGGCTCATTGCTTCGCGCTCAGCCCTATCCGCGTTGAAAATGGACCGCATGACAAAGTAAAAGATCGCCCCGACCCCTATCGATGGCAGCAATACCGCAACATACTCAAGCACGACTATCTCCAACTGGTTTCAGAATGGGAAACAGGATGGTTTCCCTAATACCTGCATTGGTGAACAGCATCACCAGTCGATCAATCCCAAGGCCGATGCCTCCCATGGGGGGTGCGCCATATTCGAGCGCGCGGAGGAAATCCTCATCGAACTGCATAGCCTCGTGGTCGCCGGCAGCTGCCTGCAGGGACTGCTCAACCAGGCGTGCCCTCTGCACCACCGGGTCGATGAGTTCAGAGAACGCCGTCCCTCGCTCCATTCCGCCGATGATCAGGTCCCACGCCTCAATCAGAGCGGGATCCTCCCGGTGCGGCCGGGCCAGCGGCTGGGCCGAGGGAGGGTAGTCGTAGACAAAAGTAGGCTGGATCAGGGTCGGCTCAACCAGCTCGCCGAACAATTCGAGGACAAGCTTTTCGCTGCCCCATTCCGGCGCAATCTTCACCTGGTGGATTTCGGCGATATTCCGGAGCTCCTCAGCGGATGTCTCCGGAGTTACCTCGCTACCCACTACCTCCGAAAGCCCCGGGTACACGCCGAGCCACCGCCATTCCCCATCAAGGTCAATCACGCCGGCCTCTGTTTCGATGGTCCGTGTGCCCAGGATGTCCGCACAATTAAGAATGATTTCCTTCATTCGTTCGGCCATTCCGAACTGGTCGGTGTACGCCTCGTAACACTCCAGCATGGTGAATTCGGGGCTGTGAGTTGAGTCGACCCCCTCATTGCGGAAAATCCGGCCAATCTCATAGACCCGGTCTATTCCGCCGACGACCGCCCGCTTCAAATAAAGCTCCAGTGCGATTCGAAGAGTCATTTTCTGATCGAAAGCGTTGAGATGGGTTTCAAACGGTCGTGCAGCAGCACCGCCATGCACCAACTGCAGCATTGGCGTTTCTACTTCTACATATTCCAGCGAGTGCAGAGTTTCCCTAATGGATCGCACGATAGCGGCCCTGGTTCGAACCATCTCCCGCGCTTCTTCGCGCACCATCAGATCGACGTAGCGTTGCCTGACCCGGGTTTCCTCGCTGACTCCCGTATGCAGGGTTGGCAGCGGACGCAGTGCCTTTGAGGCCATGCTCCACCCGTCCGCCATGACCGAGAGCTCCCCGCGCCTGGAACTGATTACTTCACCGTGCACTTCAACGTGGTCCCCGAGGTCCACCAGCGCTTTCCAGTCCGCAAGCGACTGGTCACCAATTTCGGCCAGGCTGAGCATGGCCTGAAGCCTGGCCCCACCACCCTCCTGCAGCGTCGCGAAACACAGTTTCCCGGTGTTGCGAATGAACACCACTCGACCCACCACCGACACCATCTCACCGGTGGTGGCTTCAGCGGGCAATTGCCCAAACTCTTTCCGCAGCTCGGCCAACGAGTGTGTGCGCGCCGGCTTAACCGGGTAGGCCTCATCCCCCCGTTCGAGCAGCCGCTCGCGTTTCTCCATGCGGATACGCATCTGCTCGTTGGTTTCGTCGGCGTTGCCCACGACATCGGCGAGGACTGATTCTTTGGCGGTGCTGGAATTATCTGGGGTCACGAGATATAAGTTTACCGGCTGCTTTTCGCCACCCGGATTTGCAGCCGATCAAGATCGCGGTTCGGTCAGGACCCCAGTGGAGCGTTATCAATTAGTCTGACCGTTCCAACCTTCGCCGCGATCAGCGCCAATGCCTCTCCGGTGAAGGGTGTCTGGCGGCAGTTGAAAGCCAACGGTTCGAGCGTCGAGGGGTGGACAACCTCAAAATAGTCCAGTTCCACCAGCGGCTGGCTAGTGACCAATGCCACTGCGGAGTCCAGGTCCAGCGGCTCATTCCGTTCCGCCCGACCCTCCAGGAGACGTAGCGCACGCGACAGCACCAACGCTGCTTCTTCTTCGGCCGCCGTCAGGAAACGGTTGCGGCTGGAGAGCGCCAGCCCATCAGCGGTCCTGACCGTTGGTACCGTGACAATTTCGGCGGGGAAGTCCAGGTCCCGAACCATCCGGCGGATCAGGGCAAGCTGCTGCGCATCCTTCTGGCCAAAATAGCACTTGAACCCGGCGTCAACTGTTGGCGCCGCAAGGTGCAGCAGTTTCGCTACCACCGTGAGCATTCCGTCGAAATGCCCTGGCCGGGCGGCCCCTTCAAACTTTTCACCGAGGGCACCGGAGTTGATGGAAACAAGCGGTGGGCCGTCCGGATACATCACCGTCTCCGAGGGGGCAAAGACCACCTCTGCCCCGCAGTTGGCCAACAGTTCCAAATCCTGATCCAGTTGCCGCGGGTAGCGTTGCAGATCGGTTCGTTCACCGAATTGCAGCGGATTGACGAAGATTGAGGCGACCACTACTTCGTTGTTTTTGCGTGCCGCCCTCACCAGTGCCGCGTGCCCGTCGTGGAGGGCACCCATGGTGGGGACAAAGCCGAGGGTGGGACGCCGCTCACCGCGGGGTGTTCCCGGGCGTCGGTCCAGGAGGTCGGCGGTGGTCTCAGCTAGTTCGGCCGGGGTCCTGACCACCGTCGGGCGGTTCGAACCATTCACGAGGTGCCCAACGTATCGAGTGCGAGGGCATGGGCGATTGCCGCACCCTGTGCGTGGCTGAGAAGTCCCCGTTCGACGGCCCGTCGGGCGGTGGCAACCGCCAGTGAACGGTAGGCGGCGCGGATGTCCTCGGAGGGTTGGGCTTTCAAAGCCGCCATGTGCGCCTCGACGGTCCCTATGTCGCCGCGTGCCACTGGCCCGGTAAGCGCTCCCTCCCCTGCTGATAGAGCGTTCTCAAGTGAAGCCCGCATCAGTGGTCCGAGCATTCGGTGGGGTTGCTCAACGCCAATGTCAGAGAGCAGTTGGGTCGACTGAGCGGTGATCGTCACAAGATGGTTCGACGCGTGAGCCAGTGCCGCGTGGTACAGCGGCCGGTGAGCTTCTTCAATCGCCACCGGTTCCGCACCCATTTCGACTACCAGTGCCTGGGCGACCGGAAGCACGGCTGTTGGCGCGGTAATCCCGAAGCTGCAGTCGGGCAGGCGAGCGAGGTCAAGGCTCATGCCGGTAAAGGTCATCGCAGGGTGCAACGCCAGCGGAATGGCTCCTAGCTTGCGGGCTGGGTCCAGCACCGAAATACCGAACCGCCCGGAGGTGTGGGCAACGAGTTGCCCGGGCTGCCATGCCCCGAGCACGGCCAGACCCTCGACGAGTTCCGGAAGCGCATCATCGGGAACCGCGATCAGGACCAGCTCGGACCGCTCGATGATCTCCGGAATCTCCAGCACCGGCACGCCGGGCAGGAGCATTTCCGCACGTTCCCGACTCGCCTCAGAAACAGCCGACACCCCGATAATTGCGTGGTCGGCGGCGCGCAGGGCTGCACCGAGCACCGCTCCTACCTTGCCGGCGCCAATGACTCCGACCCCGAGTCGGCCCGGGCGCCGTGCCCCGCTACCGCTCGCCATCTCGAGGGGTTCCTTCCTCATCCACCGACATTTCCTCTAGCTCCTCAGGTTCGTCGTCCGGTCGTGTCGCTCCGTCATAGGTTGGCGGCGGTGGCATCAGCGTGGCGTCTGCAACCTCCACCGGCCTCATCCACTGCTCCGGCAGACTGCGGCGACGCGCCTCAGCGGCGCGGATGCCCTGTTCGTGAAAGAGCCGCCAGGCGGTGTCCTCATCGACCTGCTGGATCCGTGGGCTGACCGGCCCCGGAGTGGTATGAAGCAACAGGTCGACGACCCGGAATCGCCTGTACACCGGCCCCTGGTGAAGTGCCAGCGATTGGGTCCGTTCGTGCGGGACCACGGCAAGGTTCCGCCAGAAGAATCCCGACCGGATCAGGAGAGCCGTCCTGGTGACCGCGAAGCCGTTGCGGCGCCATTCCAGCGGCCCAATCCACCGTGCACGCCGCGGGGTCGAGAGGAACCCGGCCCGGCTGTCTCTCCCCTCCATTCCGGCGGTAAAAACGTCGAGGGGTTCGTCAGTGCCGGGGTCTGGGAGGACCAGGGCCAGGATCTGTAGGACGTCCTGCCGGGTGCCTACGGGCAGGAGCGTTGCCCGCGCCTGGGCGTCTCCCGATGCTGAAATGCCGTATCCGGCTACGTTGACTGTCATCCGGTACCAGCCCTTGGCCCGCCAGAGCGGGGGCTGGGTAATTCCGACCGCCTGGATTCGCCCGGGTGGGACGGTCTGTGTTCGGGTATCCAGCAGCCCGTAGCGGACCCGGATGCCGTCCGGGGAAATAGCGGCCCGGAAGTTGAACCCGTTCTTGATGCTGCTCCAGTAGCCTCCGGCAACACCTAGGCCCAACGGTATTATCACCGCGAGCGGCGCCGCCTGCTCAAGGATCACCGCCAGGACAACCACCACTGCCACACCGATGATGAGGAAGATGGTGGTTCCTGAAAGCAGCGCGGCTGCGATCACCCGCCCGGGTTTCAGAGCCAACACCTCGCGCTCGGGTGCCTCCTGAATATCGTCGGGGTTATCGGGGTCAATGCTGACCCCCGCTGCCCGGGCCAGGATGGTGGCGCGCAAGCGTTGCGCATCGCTGAGTTTGAGGAATGCGAGCTTGACAGCGGACTCGCCTGCGTCAGCCACTTCGAATTTTAGTTCCGCCAGGCCAAAGACCCGCGCCAGGAAGGGTTGCACCACGTCGATGGCCTGTACCCGGTCAAGCCGTGCCTGCCGGTTCTGCCGAAACACTATCCCCGAGTTGACCTTCACATGCTCGGCCGTCACCTGATAGCGCGTGAAGTACCACGACAGAAGGAAGCCAATCGCGACGAGCACCACGATCCCGGCAATGGCGGCGATGGTCCACGGCAGCCGCGCCCCGCCGTCGGACAGGTTGGGAATACCATCACCGCTGAGGAGGCTCTCAAACAGGTCTTGGCCCGCAAAAAAGGCGATTGCGATCAACGCAATCCAGCCCCGCACCAGTGGGGAAATTACGTGCACCCGGCGCCATTGATTGTCGGAGGTCGCCAGCAGTGACTCATCCGGAACGACCGGGTCCTCATGGGGTGTCTGGTCGTGGGTTGTCACAGTCCGGCCAGCTTCGCCTCACCACGGGCAGAGAGTTGCTCGCGCAGCCGTGCGCCTTCGTCTGCTGGCAGCCCAGGGATGGAAGCGTTGGTGCCGGGGGAAGCGGTGTGCATCTTCAGGGTGCATAATCCGAAGGCCCGTTCGATTGGGCCGACAGCGACGTCCACGTACTGCATCCGCCCGTAGGGCACCACCATGGTCCGTTGGTAGAAGACCCCGGTACGGATCAACAGGTCTTCGTGCCGCTCCGCGTAGCCGATAGCCCTGACCTGCCGTGGCAGCAGAATTCCTCGCCAAACGGAAAGAACCAGCGCCCCGATCGGCAGGGCCCAGGCTACCCACATGGGTGGGAAGCCCCACCAGATGTCGGTGAGACGCAGGATCAGGGGAATGCTGAAGATGGCGACGTTGATGATCGTGCCGATCACCCAGCCGAGCAGGCGCACCCTCAGATACTTCGGTGATACCCGTGTCCACTCCAGACCGGCCGGATCAATAGGTTCCTTACGCATACTCCCCCTCGTCATTGCGACCACTTTCCCCGTCAACGCCGGTGGCACCGTCGTCGGGCGGCAGCCGGCAGAATCCCTGCACCATCAGCCCCACAACGATCATCACCATGCCGCTGGCCACCAATGCGACCGTGCCCCAGACTGAGGCTGTCACACCGCGCACGGCGACGAGCGAAAGCTGATCCACCAGAATGCCCAGATGCCAGCCGGCGTTCAATGCGCCAGCGTACGCTGTCGCCTGGGCCAACACCACGGTGCGGGCGGCGAGGATGGGGTTGAGCGGCCGGTCGCGGCGCCCGTTCCGCCAGCGCTGGACCCGGATCCCGAAGATGAGCGTTACGGTCAGGATGGCCGCCACCGTCAGCAGCGAACTCAGGTGCAGTGTCGGAACCGGAAAACCGTTCCGGCCCGCCCACCAGTTCATCATCCAGCCACCAACACCGGCAACCACTCCGAATGCTGCCAGCCAGCCGACCTTTAGGGTACCCACTGAGTGTCGGCCCCCTCATACGGTCGGATTCCTGTGCGGTCCGCGGTGTCATTGACCAGCTCGGTTACCAGGCGCCCGTCAAGCAGCGCAGTAGAGTCCATCCAGGCCCAGGGTTGCAGGACAAATGCCCGCTCGGCTGCCCTGGGATGCGGGATGGTCAGTCGCTCGTCGTCTGACCTGAAGTCGCCGAAGGTGATGATGTCGATGTCGAGAGTCCTCGGTCCCCACCTGACGTCCCTGGTCCGGTGATGCTTTTCCTCTACCGACTGACAGTGGGTCAGGAACTCGTAGGGTCCCAGATCGGTTTCGACTTCGATCACCATGTTCAGGTACTCCGGCTGATCCGCCGGACCCCCGACCGGGATCGACCGTACCACCGGTGAAACCTCACGCAACCGCACCCGGGCGCTGTCCACCAGATCGGCGACGGCGAGGGACAGGGTGCTGTGACTGTCGCCAAGGTTGCTCCCCAACGCCAGCACCGAGCGCACCCGTTCGGTCACGAGGCTTCCTGGCCGATCCGGGTGCGCACTAGCGAAACAGCGACGTCCCCAAACGGCACCGGAATCGGCGCCCGTGGTTTGTGAACCGTTACCTGAACCGTCTCGGCCGGGAACGACGCGAGAAGCCGCGACGCTATCCGTTCGGCTAGCGCTTCGATGAGGTTCAGGGGGTCGCCGGTGATGACCGCGGCAACCTGCTCAGCGACGTCACCGTAATGTGCGGTGGTGGTGAGGTCGTCGGTGGCGCCCGCCTCGCGGAGATCGAGATGCAGGACGACGTCGACGACGAATGGCTGACCGTCCCTGCGCTCGGACTCGAAAACGCCGTGGAAACCTACTGCGGTTATTCCGGTGATCGTGATGGTGTCCTGCTGGACCGGTGTCATGTCGGGACCTAGCCGGTCCACGCGGCGGAAACCTTGACGGCGTCCAGGTTGGGCCCGACCTCATGCACGCGTACACCCCAGGCGCCTGCGGCCGCGGCCAGCGCCGACACCGCAACGGTTGCCGAGTCGCGCTCCTGCGGTGCGGCTGCTTTGCCCGCCGAGGTGAGGAGCGTCCCCAGGAACCGCTTACGTGAAGCACCGATCAGGACCCGATGGCCCAGCGCGTTGAACCGGTCAATGGCGCGCAGGATTGTCCAGTTGTGGGCCTCATCCTTGGCAAACCCGAGGCCTGGGTCAAGGATGATCTGGTGTGGCTCCACACCGGCTGCGACGAAAGCGTCCCGAACCTGGCTCATTTCGGCGATCACCTCGTCGACGACATTTTCGTACTCGGCGAGTGAGCCCATCGTCGCGGCCGTGCCGCGGCGGTGCAGCAGAACGTAGGGCACCTTCCGCTCAGCAATCAGGGCGGGCATCTCGGGGTCGTAGTCCAGGCCGGAAACGTCGTTCACCAACGCAGCGCCGGCGTCGAGCGCTTTCCCTGCCGTCGAGGCGTGCATGGTGTCCACGCTGACGAGGGCACCGGCCTTCACCAGGGCCTTAACCACCGGCAGGATCCGTTTCTGTTCCTCGTCCGGACTGACCAGGTCAGCGTTGGGGCGGGTGGATTCGCCCCCCACATCGATGATGTCCGCGCCGGCGTAATGCATCCTGAGGCCTTCCGCGATAGCCTCATCGGCGCTGGTGAAGCGCCCGCCGTCGCTGAAGGAATCAGGGGTGATGTTCAGTACACCCATCACGAGTGAACGGTCGGTGGGTAGGTCTGCCAGGGTCTTCGCCACTCTGGAGACCCTCAGGACAGGAATTGGTGATGTGGCGGGTCCGGTTCCCGGCGCCGCAGCGAGTGAATCCATCGGTATGTGGTGTCCTATCTTCCGAGTATCAGGCTCATGGCTTCGGCACGGGTGGCGGGGTCGCGCACCTGGCCGCGGACGGCTGAAGTGACAGTTTTCGCTCCAGGTTTGCGAACTCCACGCATTGACATGCACATGTGTTCGCACTCGATAACCACAATGGCACCCTTTGGCTGCAGGTGCGTCATGAGCGCCTCAACAATCTGGGTGGTCAGCCGCTCCTGCACCTGGGGGCGGCGCGCGAACACTTCCACCAGCCGGGCCAGCTTACTTAGCCCGGTGACACGCCCCTCCGCCGAGGGGATGTACCCGATGTGGGCTGACCCGTGGAAAGGAACCAGGTGATGCTCGCAGGTGGAGTAGAACGGGATGTCCTTGACCAGGACCAGCTCTTCATGATCAATTTCGAAGGTGGTGGAGAGGATTTCCGCTGGGTCCTGATGGAGCCCCGCGAAGAACTCGGCGTAGGCCTTTGCAACCCGTTTGGGGGTTTCCACCAGCCCGTCCCGGTCGGGGTCCTCTCCAATGGCAGCAAGGATTTCCCGCACTGCACGTTGGATTCTGGGCTGGTCTACTGGGGAACCGGCCGCTTCAAGGGCCGCCGAGAACACCTCGTCGTCGAATTCGGTCACTGAACCAATCCTACGCGGTACCTGCAATCCCACCGTTTAGGGCTGGGAACTCTCTGCGCCACCTTTGCCGGGTGAGCCTTCGCCGGACTCGGGCTCAGGCAGATCGTTGCCGTGAACATCAAAGTCGCCAACGATTTGCGCGTCAGCAATCTGATCCTGGGGTGCAACGGTCTCGGGCGCAGGTTCGCCGGCCTCGCTGGCTTCCTCGCGCTCCTTCTTTGAGACCACCGGAGGCAGGGCGTGTACCGGACGGGAATCCTTGGACAACCAGACGTCGCGCAGGTCACGCTTGCGGATTTCGGTGAACACCTCCGCGATTTCCGCCTGGTTCAGTGTCTCCCGCTCCAGCAACTCCAGCGCGACACGGTCCAGCACATCCCGGTTCTCGGTCAGAATTTCGTAAGCCTCGTCATGGGCGTTGTCGATCAGCCTGCGGATCTCTTCGTCGACGATGTACGCGATGTGATCAGAGTAATTGCGCTCGTGACCCATGTCCCGTCCGAGGAACGGCTCACCTCCACCCTGTCCGAGCTTGACCGAACCGATCCGCTCGCTCATCCCGTACTGGGTGACCATTTTGCGGGCCGTGGCAGTTGCCTTCTCGATGTCGTTGGATGCACCAGTCGATGGGTCGTGGAAGACGATCTCCTCCGCTACCCGGCCGCCCATGGCGTAGGCCAACTGGTCCAGCAGCTCATTGCGGGTGATCGAGTACTTGTCGTCGCTGGGCAGCACCATCGTGTAGCCCAGGGCGCGGCCACGCGGGAGGATGGTGACCTTAGTGACCGGGTCGGTGTTGCGCAGGGCGGCCGCTACCAGGGCGTGCCCACCCTCGTGGTAGGCGGTGATCTTGCGTTCCAGTTCCTTCATGACCCGGCTGCGCTTCTGCGGTCCGGCGATCACCCGGTCAATCGACTCGTCAAGTGCCCGGTCGTCGATCAGTTGGGCATTTGAACGTGCGGTCAGGAGGGCCGCCTCGTTAAGGACGTTGGCCAGATCAGCGCCGGTAAAACCTGGGGTCTTCTTGGCTACCGAACGGAGGTCCACCCCCGGAGCCATCGGCTTGCCCTTGGAATGCACCGTGAGGATGTGTTCCCGGCCCAGCATGTCGGGTGCTTCAACCCCAATCTGCCGGTCGAAGCGTCCGGGCCGAAGGAGCGCAGGATCCAGGACGTCGGGCCGGTTGGTGGCAGCGATGAGGATGACGTTCGATGTTGCATCGAAGCCGTCCATTTCAACCAGTAGCTGGTTCAGGGTCTGCTCGCGCTCGTCGTTGCCGCCGCCGACGCCGGCGCCACGGTGGCGTCCGACGGCGTCGATCTCGTCAACGAAAATAATCGCGGGCGCGTTCGCTTTGGCCTGCTCGAACAGGTCACGGACCCGTGAAGCGCCCACGCCGACGAACATTTCCACGAAGTCGGAGCCGGAGATGGAATAGAACGGAACCCCCGCCTCGCCGGCTACCGCTCGGGCCAGCAGGGTCTTGCCGGTCCCCGGGGGACCGTAGAGCAGTACACCCTTGGGAATTTTGGCACCGAGGGCCTGGAACTTGGCCGGTTCCTGCAGGAATTCTTTGATTTCGTGGAGTTCCTCGACCGCCTCGTCAGCGCCGGCGACGTCGTTGAAGGTGACCTGCGGCATGTCCTTGGTGACGAGCTTCGCCTTGGACTTGCCGAACTGCATCACCTTGGATCCGCCGCCCTGCATCCGGGAGAGCAGGAACCAGAAAATGGCGCCGATGATCAGGAGGGGCAGGAGTAGACCGAGCAGGCTGGTGAACCAGTTGCTTTCGGCTGGCTGATCAGTGAAACCGTCGACGTCGGAGGTGTTGATCGCTGCAACCACGTCCTCCGCACGGGCGGTGCTGAAGAAGAACTGGACGCTGCGGCCCATATCCTCGTAGTCGTCACGCAGCGTGAGATCAACCCGCTGGTCGCCGTCGTAAATCTTGGCCTGCTCCACCTGGTTGTCGTTCAGCAGGTCCAGCCCAACATTGGTGTCAACCCGCGAACTGCTGGTACTGAACAGGTTGGGCAAAATGATCAGCAGCGCCACCACGGCGAGCACAATCCAAAAAATGGGCCCCTTGAAAAGGTTCTTAAATTTCATTCGTCTCAGGGCTGCGAGACCCTGTCCCTCCTGCTTAACAAACCAAATATCGCTTACGGCAACGCGGTCCGCGCGCAACGAAAGCTGCTACCCAAGCTTTACACCGTCTTCACACAACCACGCACCAAATTGCGCATAAGTTCCCTATGGGCGGACAGATTTCGAGTGTGCCCGCCCCGCTGGTGACCCGGTCTACTCGTAGACGTGCGGGGCGAGGGTACCGATGAAGTCAAGGTTGCGGTACTTTTCTGCGAAGTCCAGGCCGTAGCCGACCACAAACTCGTTGGGAATGTTGTAGCCGACGTACTTCACGTCGATGCTGACCTTCGCGGCTTCTGGTTTCCGCAGGAGGGTGCAGATCTCAACGGAGGCCGGTCCGCGGGACTGCAGGTTGGACTTCAGCCAGGAAAGGGTCAGACCCGAGTCAATGATGTCCTCCACGATAAGGACGTGCTTTCCCATCAGATCGGTTTCCAGGTCTTTGAGGATACGCACCACCCCCGAAGACTGGGTGCCAGAGCCGTATGACGATACCGCCATCCAGTCCATGGTGACGTGGGAATGCAGTGCACGCGCCAGGTCAGCCATCACCATTACTGCGCCCTTCAGTACACCGACGATCAGGATGTCCCGGCCGGCGTAGTCGGCGTCTATCTGGGCCGCCAGCTCGGCTACGCGCTGCTGGATTTCCTCTTTTGTGTAGAGAACATGCTTGAGGTCGTCATGGACGTCCTGTGAATCCACCAATTGCTCCTGAGGGTTTGGATAGGGCGGCACCGAAGGGCTTAGGAAAGTGCGCGGTTGTTTCTAAAGACAAGACTGCCATAGCTTGGGTCCCCTTGGGGAACGGATTTCCCGCGCACCTGACGGTGCACGCTGATGAATCCGCCAAGTTGCACCGGGCCGGCAGAGCCACGGCGCTCGAGCAACGTCTCTGTCGCACGGATCCTTTCAAAACTCGGCTGTTCCCCGCCGAGCCGGACGGCAGTGAGGGCCAGGACGCGCTGCCGGAGGGATGGCGGGAGCGCGCGGAGTGCGTCTTCGGGGAGCAGGATGTCGTTGCCGTCGAGCACGTGCAGTTGCTCATACTTTTCCAGGCTGACCCGATCCAGATAGTCGGCGTCCTGCGCCAGAATGCGTGAGGTGCGATACAGTGCCCGGGCCACCCCTGGGCCGAGCTGGTCTTCCAGGTAGGGCAGTACCTGGGTTCGGACCCGGGAACGAGCGAAGCTGGGATCAGAGTTTGACGGATCATGCCAAGGTTCAAGGCCCTCGAAACGGCAAATTTCGACCGTCTCCTCACGACGCAGTCCCAGGAAGGGCCGAAGGTAGCGGCCGCGCTGGGCCGGCATGCCGGCGAGGGACCTGGTGCCGGATCCGCGCGCCAACCCCAGCAGCACCTGCTCCGCCTGGTCATCAAGTGTGTGGCCAAGGAGCACCGCTGACGCACCCAGTTCGGCTGCAGCCGCGTCCAGAACCCCGAACCGGGCCGTACGCGCCGCCGCTTCCGGTCCCATGCCTGTCTGGTCGACAGTGACTGCCCGTACACTCACCGGTTCCAGCCCCAGCTCTGTGAGCTTGGTTGCCGTCTGCGCGGAGACCGCTGCACTGTCTGGATGGAGGCCGTGATCCACTACCACCGCTCCTACCCGGTACCGTCCGGAGCGGGCTGAGTGTGCTGCGACGGATGCCAGTGCCAAAGAGTCGGGTCCTCCGCTGCAGGCCACCAGGATGAGAGACCCCACCGGGGTTCCCCCCGATTCAAGGGCGTGTTGCAGCAGGTTGCGGGCGTTGGCCACCACCGGGCTGAGCCGGGGTCGCCTAACCACCGTTGCGCAACCCCATCCGGGCGATCCACTTGTCAGGGGCATGGATTTCTTCCTCAGTCGGAAGGTGCTCTGCACTGGTCCAGACGCTGTTGAATCCCTCCATACCCACCCGGTCCACGACCCGACGCACAAACCTCGCACCGTCGCTGTACTGCCGCATCTTGGCATCGAGCCCAAGGACCCGCCGCAGGAATTTCTCCACCGGGCCGCGTGACTTTCCCCGCGCGTTGAAGCGGCGGCGAATGGTTTTGACGCTCGGGACGATGCTTGAGTCAACGGCGTCCATCACCACGTTCGCGTGCCCTTCGAGGAGGCTCATGACGGCGGTGAGGTGTGACATGCGAGCCTTGTCCTGCGGATCCTGGAGCAGGGAGAGGATTCCGTTGTCGCTGTCTTTGGGGTCGCTGTCTTTGCTGTCACTGTCGGTGGGAGCACCGCCGCTGGTGAGACCCTTTGCCGCCTTCGCCAGTCGGTCGGAGAGTCCATCCGCCTTATCCAGCAACCCCTCGGTCAGCTCGGAAATGTGCGCCAGCATGTGGTCCTTCAACCAGGGTGCGGCGGCGAACTGGACCCGGTGGGTTTGCTCGTGAAGGCATACCCACAACCGGAAGTCGGCAGGCTCTACGTTCAGCTCACGCTCCACCGCGAGGATATTGGGTGCTACGAGCATCAGGCGCCCGCCTGATCCGTTTTTCGCCGGCCCGAAGGGGTCGTATTGTCCAAGCACCTTTGAGGAGAGGAAGGCCAGGATTGCACCGAACTGGGCACCGGTGAGGGTTCCGCCGAGCGCGGCGCTGGCGGTGGTGAGCTGCTCCTTTTTGGTGCGTGAAAGATGCTCCAGCGCTGGCGCCATCAGCGCCTGGAAGCTCTGGGTGTTTGCCTTCGCCCAGGACGCCCGATCCACGATCAACAGATCGGAGTCCCGCAGGTCCTTGGCGGCGTCGAGCCCGGTGATCTGGTGGACGTAGCCGATCGATGCGTCAGCAGCGGCGCGGAGTTCAGCGACAACCTCGGCAATCTCCCGTGGACTGACCTGCGGCCCAGCGGACGTGAGTTTGGCTGCGCTAGCGGCAGCCAGCTCCCAGTTGATGAGTTGAGGCGGTGCCTTGTGGCGGACAGTGGACGAAAAGTTGCTCTCCATGTGGTCCATTCGACCACACTAGCCTGTGAAGATTGGCGCAGCTATCGGCAACCGCAACCCGCGATGGCCGCTGCCGTCCGGTCGATTGCGGTACGCGCCGCGACAGTGTTTCCGTCCAATTCTCCGGCAATAAACGAGAACACCAGAAGCCGTCCGTCAACAGTGACCACGTACCCGCTGAGCGCGGTCACCGCGTTGAGTGTTCCCGTTTTTGCTCTCACCAGACCGGCGCCGTTAGCGGCAGGACCCTGCAGCTCATACCTATCCTGCAGGGTGCCGGATAGTCCAGCAATCGGCATGCCCCCCAGGGCCGCGACGAGCGCAGGATCTTCGGAGATTGCCAAGGCCCGCACCACTGCGGCGAGCTGAGCTGGCGACACGTCGTTGCGCGGCGAGAGCCCAGCAGCGTCGCCGACTACCAGCCCCTCCCCGGGCACTCCCAACTGGCCCAGGACGCTATCGATGGTATCGGTGGCGCCACCAAACGATGCCGGCTGGCCAGCGGCTCCCGCCGCCAGCCGGGCGAGTGTCTCGGCGAGATAGTTGTCGCTGGTGAGAAGCATATGCTCAACCTGTTGTTCCACGGTTGCCGATGCGACCGCTGCCAGCTCGACGGCGTCGGCAGGCGCTGAGGCCCGAATGACTTCCGCCGCCACCTCCACACCGGCTTCGCTGCCAGCGGCGGCAAACGCCGCGCTGAAGGCCGTTGCGGCGTCGAATGCCGCGTCGGCTGAGCGGGGCCCCCGGGAGACGCCCTCTTCCACCCATGACGAATTGATCGCCAACGGGTAAATGGGACTTATCTCTCCTGCCGCAATGTCTCCCGGCAACCATCCTGCGTTGAGTGTGGGTCCCACGAACATCGTGTCATCGAGCAGGATGGTGAACGGCCCGTCAGCCGGGTCCACCGCGTCGAGGGTTTCATTGGCAAGGGTTTGCAGGCCGGCATGGCCCACCACCGCGTCCGGATCCGACTCCCCGGCGGACAGCAGCACGTCACCCCCAGCAACCAGCACCAGCTCGCTGCTTCTCGCACCGGCAACCACTGTTGTTTCGAACCGCCGCTCGGCTGAAAGCTTGGTCATCGCGGCGGCGGCGGTGAGCAGCTTCTGATTGGATGCCGGTAGCTGGTGAGCATCCCCATCCTGGTCGAAAAGGACATCGCCGGAGATGGCGTCCACCACCACCCCCGACAGGTTCCCAGGGCCGTCGAGCATGAGCTCGGCTTCGAGGGCTGCCGTCAGGAGCCCGGGATCTGGGAGCGGCGCTTCAGGGTCGAGTGCCGCTACGTGTGCAGGCGGAGTCAGCTCCGACGGCGGTATCTGGAGCTCAGGGGTGCTGGGCTGCGGCGTGGCTGCCGGCTCTTCGAGGGCGCGCACCACCGATGGAACAGCGGCAAACCCCAGGGGCACTGCCAGAACCGCGAACACGGCAACAAGGAGGGCTGCGGTGATCACGCGTGCGCCGCGGAGCATCCAGGTCCCCCAATCGATTGGCTGTCACACTGGTTCGAACCCACGAGATGCGCCCTCACCCTATATGTTTAAGATTAGACCGACGCGGCAGCCTTTGAGGCACACCGCCGCGCTGCCCCACAGGATTCCACAGGAGAGTGCCATGAACCTCGACGTCACCATCGAGATCCCCAAAGGATCACGCGTCAAGTATGAAATCGACCATGAGACGCACCGGCTACGCCTGGACCGTGTCCTCTTCACCTCAATGCAGTACCCCACCCACTACGGCTACTTCGAAAACACGCTCGGTGAGGACGGTGATCCGCTGGATGCGATGGTCATGCTCCAGGACTTCGACCTCCTCCCGGGTGTGTTGGTCGAGTCGCGTCCGATCGGCGTCTTCAACATGACCGACGACGGCGGCGGTGACGCCAAGGTGCTGTGCGTTCCCACCGACCCGCGCTTCGATCACATCAAGGACCTCTCGGATGTGTCACCCTTCCTGCTGGAAGAGATCAAGCATTTCTTCGAACGATACAAGGACCTTGAGCCCGGCAAATGGGTTGAAGCAGCCGATTGGGCGGATCGGGAAGCCGCGGAGGCCGAGGTGGAGGCCTCACTGAAGCGGTTCCAGGACCTCGGGGAACAGCGGGAAGAGGACGAGCCACAGGGCCGCGACGTCGACGCCGATGTCGAGAACGCCACCACCACGCCGCAGGGCCGCTAGCAGGTTCAAAAACAACGTTTTCCGGTTGATTACACCGGTTAAGAGCATGGCTTCAGGCATACTGAAGCCATGCTCTACGTCTTAACGATCAACCAGCGTGACTCCCGTGAGGTGGGTGACCTGGTCAATGATCTACTGCGCGGGTTGCGTCATGTCGAAACCGTGGTGCCATTCCAGCGGTCAACGGGCGATGAACTGCAAGGTGTCGTCGATAACGCCACCACTGCTATCGACGTCGCGCTTACGGCCCTGCGTCACCGCCGATGGCATGTTGGGATTGGCGTGGGTGGCGTTCACTCGCCCATCCCTGAAAACATTCTCGAAGCCCAGGGCTACGGCCTGGTGTACGCGCGACGGGCGGTCACCCGGGCGCAGAAGACCGGCGAACGCATTCCATTGGCCGTGGAGGGACCTGACTCGCAGGTAGCGGCGGAGGCTGAAGCGGTGCTTCGGCTGTTGGGGCAAATTGTGTTCACCCGGACCGAGGCCGAGTGGAACGTGCTGGATCTGCTGACCCCGGGCGCCCGGGGTCAGCAAAAGCTGATCGCCGCGGAACTGGGTATCACCACCCAAGCGGTCAGCAAGGCGGTGGTCAGGTCGCACTGGGTGGAGGAATGGGCAACCCGTCCGGCGGCCGCCAGGCTCCTCGACCTTACGGCCGGTCCGGCGGCGCTACCACCAGCGACGCTGCCCTACGAATCGGGCAGCGTCTACTGACTGGGTGCCGCGCGCTAGACGAGGGTGCGGAGGACCTTCGCGGCACCGTCGTCGTACACGCTGGCCGTCACTTCGGTTGCTGCCGCGAGCACTTCATCGGGTGACTGTCCCATCGCCACACCCCTGGCCGCCCACTCGAGCATCTCGATGTCGTTCCGACCATCACCGATGGCAACAGTGCCGGACGGGTCGATACCCAGACGTCGGCGAAGCAGTTCAAGAGCACTCGCCTTGGTGACACCAGCCGCGGCAATATCCAGCCAGGCCGTCCACCCCACCGAGTAGGTGACACCGTGCAGGCCAATCGCCTCGACCGCCTCCCCGAACTGTTCGGCAGTGCTGTCCGTGCTGAACACCACCACCCGCACCGCGGCAGCGTCGAGCATTTCGTCGAAGTCCACCGTATGGGTCTCGGCGCCGAAGCTGGCATCCTGAAACCGTTCGGTGGCAAGGAAATTTCCCTCGTCATCCTCAAGCGCATATTTGGCGGTGGGCAACTTCTCCCTCAGCGCGACGAGTGCTGGCCTGGGATCGAAGGTGACCCGATCAATAATTTCGAATCCGTGGGCCAGTGTCGGATCGACGCGTAGTGTCACTCCTCCGTTGGAGCACACGCTGTACCCGCTGGTGATGCCGATCTGTTTGATGATGGGCAGCGCCGCTCCCAGTGAGCGTCCCGTGGCGATGATGACCTGATGCCCAGCGTCGACAACCGCCCGCGCGGCATCACGGACCTCTTCGGACATAATTCCCTCGTGGTCCACGAGGGTACCGTCGACGTCGAGGGCGATGAGTTTGCGTTCGGTCTGCCGGTCCTCGATGCCTGCAGTGGAGAATTCTTTCATTACTCCAGTGAACCAGACTCGCTGCTCCCCGGGGTAGGTCGGCTCAGGATGCTCCGAGGACCGGGAGCACTTCCAGCCCGCCCAGGTAGGGACGGAGCGCCTGCGGAACCGTCACTGACCCATCGGCATTCTGGTGGTGCTCGAGGATAGCGACGATCCAGCGGGTGGTGGCGAGCGTGCCGTTGAGTGTTGCAACTGCCCGGGTGCCCTTCTGTCCCTCCGGTTGCCGCTCCCGAATGTTGAGGCGGCGGGCCTGGAAGGTGGTGCAGTTAGAGGTGGATGTCAGCTCGCGGTAAGCCTCCTGGGTGGGAACCCAGGCTTCGCAGTCGAACTTGCGGGCGGCGGACATGCCCAAATCCCCGGCGGCAGTATCGATCACCCGGTAGGGCAGTTCCACCTTGGCGAGCATTTCCTCTTCCCACGCGAGCATGCGGGCGTGCTCCGCGTAGGACTCTTCCTCGGTGGTGTAAGCGAACATTTCGACCTTGTTGAACTGGTGGACCCTGATGATTCCACGGGTGTCCTTGCCGTGTGAGCCAGCTTCCCGGCGATAGCAGGAGGACCAGCCGGCATAACGGACCGGCCCGCCGGAAAGGTCGAGGATCTCGTCGGAATGATAGCCCGCCATTGCTACTTCGGAAGTGCCCACTAGGTAGAGGTCATCCTCCGCCAGGCGGTAGATTTCGGCGTCGTGGGCGACGTCGAACCCAGTACCCTGCATGATTTCCGGGCGAACCAGCGTGGGGGTGATCATGGGGGTGAAACCAGCCTGAATAGCCTGGTCCATGGCCATGTTCAGCAGCGCAAGCTCCAGCCGGGCACCAACACCCTTGAGGAAGTAAAAGCGGGACCCCGAGACCTTCGCCCCCCGCTCCATGTCGATTGCACCGATCAGCTCACCGATTTCCAGGTGGTCCCTGGGGGTGAAGCCTTCAGCGCTGAAATCCCGTGGAGTGCCGACTGTCTTGATGACCTCGAAATCGTCCTCGCCGCCGGCCGGGACGCCGTCCTGGATGGCGTTCGGCAACCGGCGAAGGAGTGAGTCCTGATCCTGCCTGGCCGCTTCAGCCTCGACTGCCGCCGCCTTGACTGAGGCGGCAAGCTCCTTTACCTCTGCGAGCAGCGCCTGCTTTTCGTCACCTTTGGCCTGGGCGACCCGCTTTCCGAAAGCGTTCTGGTCTGCCCGGAGGGATTCGGCGCTGGTTACCACCTCACGACGGCGGGAATCAGCCGAAATGATCGCATCCACCAGCGCAACGTCGGCGCGGCGGGCTCGCTGCGAGGTGCGGAATTTCTCAGGGTTTTCGCGGAGTTCATTAACATCGATCACGAGCCAAGACTATCAATGGCGCAGGACGATTATCCCCGGCAGACACTTCATGGCGATACGCTGAGGTGCATCATGCCGATTCGCCTGATTCTCCTCTTTGTCCTGGCCCTTGCCGCTGCCGCCTCCGCAATGAGCTGGCTGGGGGTCCGCCGGTTGCATTCCCGGCAGCATCCAGCTCCGACGGCGCTGCCTCGCCTCCCGGCCCCGACGGGCCGCCAGCGGGTGGCCCTAATCATCCACCCCGGAAAACTCAACGCCGATCTTGCGCGCGGCCAGGTGGAAACGGCATGCGTTGACGCCGGGTGGGACCCGCCCCTGGTCTTTGAGACCACGGTCTCCGAGCCGGGTTTTGAGCAGGCGAGCCGGGCGCTGCGGGAGGGGGCCGACGTCGTCATCGCCGCTGGTGGTGATGGGACGGTTCGTGCCGTTGCCCGGGCACTGGCGCATCAGGATGCGGCGCTGGGGCTGCTGCCCTTGGGGACCGGGAACCTGCTGGCCCGCAATCTGGGGATTCCCGTGTCGGACCTGAAAGCCAGCGTGCGCGCTGCACTTCACGGCGACGGGCGGCGAATTGATATGGGCCGTATCGAGTTACACAACGAGCAGACCGGGTTCCGTGCCGAGCACGTCTTCCTGGTGATGGGTGGCGTTGGACTTGATGCAGTGGTCGTTGCGGCGACCAGCGACGTCCTGAAAAAACGGTTGGGTTGGCTGGCATACAGTGAGGCCGGGTTCCGCAGCCTCCCGGGGAGGCGCCAGCGGGTGAGCATTAGCCTCGACGGTCAGCCCGCTCAGAGCCGGAAGGTGCACAGCGTGCTTTTCGCCAATTGCGGGCGGCTGCCGGGCGGCATCGAACTGATCCCGAACTCGACCCTCGATGACGGTTATCTGGATGTTGTGGTGATGAGCCCGCGCAGCATAGTGGGGTGGATCTGGTTGGGGACCAAGATTGTCTTCCGCCCCCATAGCGTCATCCCGGTGATTAACTATTATCAGGCACGACGGGTCACCGTGACGGTAGCGGATCCTACAGAGACCCAGCTTGACGGCGACCTCTCCGGAGCCGTCACCTCACTTGACGTCAGCATTGATCCTGGCGCGTTGCTTGTCAGGGTCCCATCGTTCCCTGACCTGCAACGCACCAGATCAATGGCGCGAAGGACTAGGAGTTAGCGGGTGCCGCGGTCAGTGTCGGAATCCGTGTATTCTCCCTGAGGCCCGGTACCGTCCGCTGGATCTTCCTCGACGTCCGTGTACTCGCCCTCTTTCTCGGGGTCCTGGTCGCCGGTGTAGCCGCCTTCGGTCTCTTTTTCTTTCTGACCGCCGGTGTAGCCACCGCCGGGGATTGGCTCAAGGTTCTCGCTATTCGAGTCCGGGAACTCCCCTTTCGCCTGGCTGTTGATGAGCTGCTGCTCCTCGGAGAAGCGCAGATCATTGGCCTGGTCTCCGGCGTCCCCGCGGTAGTTTTCGTCAGAGGTGGCTCCGCCGCCCTCGTTTGGGTTGACGTCGCGTCCGTCGTTAGCTTGCTCGCTCATGGTGCGCCTTTCGTTGAACGGTTGCGCCGACCCCGGCGCCTTGAGTGAAGCCTACTGATGAACGGGTTCAACTGGGAAGGATCCCTAAGCTTTAAGCAGCCCGCGAACAGCCTTCTCGGAAGCCGAGTAGCTGGCAATCTCGATCACTTCGCCGGCCATGAACCGATCAACCAGCCGCGGATCAACATAGGAACGTTTGGCGACCGCCGGCGTGTTGCCCAGCTTTTCGGCAACTGCGCGCATTGTCGCCGCCACAGCCTTCTGCCGGGCGGTCTTACTGGTGGCCAATAGGTCGCTGCGGGCAAGGTCCATTGCTGCAACCACTGTGGCCTGCCAGGTCCGGAAATCCTTGGCCGTGAAGCCCTCGCCAGTGACCTGGCGGAGGAACCCGTTCAGTTGCGACGCGTCGACGCGATGCCATTCGCCGTCGGGGGTGCGGTAGGCCAAAGCGGTGTCCGCCTGCTCCCGCTTCAACATGGGCCGCATCGCCGCCGCAAGGTCCGCATCCTCAACGGATGATTCCCACCGCTGACCGCTCTTTCCCGGGAACTCAAAGGTGATCATCGGACCCTTGATCCGGACATGCTCCACCTGCAGGGTGGTGACCCCAAAGGATCCGTTGGTCTCCGCATACTGCTCGGAGCCGATTCGGAGTGACCCTGAGTCGACGATTCGTAGTGCAGCGGCAAAGGCTCGCTCCCGAGGAATACCCTCACTGCGAAGGCGGGTGGTGATGACTCGTCGGGCGGCGGGCAGCTTTTCCCCGAATTCAAGTGCACGATCGAACTTTTCGCGATCCTTCTTCTCCCGCCAGGCCGTGTGGTAGACGTATTGGCGGCGGCCCGCGGCGTCGGTACCCAGCGCCTGAATATGCCCATTGGGGTAGGGAGCAATCCAGACATCCTGCCATGCCGGCGGGATGGCCAAGTCCTTGATGCGTCGAAGATCAGCGGCGTCACGTAACGGGGTTCCGTCGGCTAGCCGGTAGCCGAACCCCTTACCGTGTCGACGGCGAGTAATGCCCGGCTTTTCACAGTCGCTGCGGCGAAGTCTGGGCATTGGGCCACCTTTCCGGATTGAGAAGATCAGCCTACTGCGTATTCCTGATTAGGGCACCGCAGGCTATCCCACGCCAAGGATGGCACGCAGGCTATCGGCGTTCCGCACCGCGTTGCCGCCGCCGTCGTTGTTGAAGTACACGTAAACGTCCTTTCCCGCTCCCTGCCATTCCCGGATCCGGCCCGCCCACCACTGCAGCTCGGCGTCGGTATAGGAACCGCCGTACAAATGCTCGGAGTCGGGTCCGTGCATCCTCAGATAGACAAACGGGGCAGTGGCCCGGAGGACGCACGGCAGGTGTGCCCCGCTCATCACGCAGTACGCCGCACCGTGGCGTTCCAGCAGTGAGTAGACGCCTTCGTCGTCCCAACTGTGGTGCCGGAACTCGACGGCGACCCGGATCCAGTCCGGCAGCAGTCCGAGGAAGTAATCGAGACGGGCGTCGTCACGGTGCAGGCCCGGCGGGAGCTGGACGAGCAGGATGGCGCGTTTATCCCCGAGCTCATGCCAGCAGCGGGTGATGCGTTCGACCCACACCTCAGGTTGGTACAACTTCTTGCCGTGAGTGAGCCCTCGTGGCGCTTTGACTGAGAGAAGAAATCCTTCGGGAAGCCTGCTGCGCCAACCAGCGAATGTGGTGTCGCGCGGCCAACGGTAGAAGCTCGCGTTGAGTTCCACCGTTCCGAACCGCTGCACGTAATAGCTCAGCCGTTTACTGGAGGCGGTGCCTGCGGGATAGATCACGTCATTCCAGTGGACGTAGCTCCATCCGGAGGTGCCGATGTGAATGCCCATCACCAGAACAGGCTACCGGGCCGCTCCAGGGCTAGGCATTCAGGATCCCGGTATGAGTACTTCGCTTGCCGTTTCAGCGCCGAAGCACCCACGCCGCACTATCCGGCTCCAACCAGCCCTCCTCAGCCTGGGGCGAGGAAGCGATGACCACCGTGCTGCCGGTAGGCAACCGTACTGGTGCATCCCCCATGGCCACAGCAACAAAGAACTCCGATCCGCGTTCACACATGAGCAGGTTTCCGTTCCCCACCCGCCAGACGCCAGCATCGTTGGAGTCGAGCACGCCCTTAAAAGCCAGCTGACGCCGCAGTTCAAGCGCGGAGGTGACTAGACGGAGCGTCGAATGCTCATCCGCCTGGTGCACCTCGACAGCCGATGCCCCCCACGACGACGGAAGCGGAAGCCACGGCGAGGATGGTGAATCGACGAGTGAGAAGCCATGGGATTTTTCGGGCGCCACCGTCCAGGGCAGCGGCACTCGCGCGCCGTCGCGGGAAACCCCACCGCGCTCCCACATGGGATCCACCCGTGCGCCCACTGGCACCTCGACCTCCGCCAGCCCAAGCTCCTGCCCCTGATAAATGTAGGCTCCCCCGGGTAGGCCAAGAATGGCCAGGAGACCTGCCCGCGCCCGCGCCACGCCGCGGCTGCCACCTCCGAAGCGTGTTGCCGAACGAACAATGTCATGGTTCTCCAGAGCCCAAGTGGGCGATGCACCATGTTCCAGCCGGGCTGTTTCAAGCTCACGCCCAACACCAGCCCACTCATTTGCGTCCCAGCCCAGGCGGACGAACGCAAAGGCGAACGCCTGATGCATCTCGTCGCTGCGGGTATACCGCGCCGCCCGCTGCGGCTCGAGGTTGACCTCGCCCACAAGGAAACGCTCCGGGGTGTACGAATCGGTTAGCGTTCGCCAGCGCCGATACACTTCGTGGACCTCCTCCTGGTCCGACACAAGTGGATTTGATCTGAGCCCGTCGATGACGGTGCCCGTGGTTGCCGCATCCGGCAGGCCCTCAGCCTTGAACAGTGCATGAGCTACGTCGATGCGCAGTCCATCCACTCCCCTGTCGAACCAAAAACGCAGCACCTCCGCGAAGTAGTCCCCGACCAACGGGTTGCGCCAGTTCCAGTCCGGTTGCGCCGGCGAGAACAGGTGCAGATACCACTGGTGGTCGGAGTCCGAGCCCGGATTTACTCGGCTCCACGCGCTGCCACCGAAGACACTCTGCCAATTATTTGGGGGCGTGACGGGATCGGGGCCGTCGGCGAAATGGAACATCGCCCGCTCGGACGAGCCCGGCGACGAGCTGATCGCTTGTTGAAATAGCGGGTGCTCCGACGAGCAGTGGTTGGGAACGACGTCGAGCACTATCCTCAGGCCCAGCGAGTGGGCAAGATCGAGAAGTTGATCGAATTGTTGAAGGGTCCCAAAGAGGGGGTCGACATCGCAGTAATCGCTGACATCGTAGCCCTGATCCACCTGGGGTGAAGGCTGGAATGGAGTTAGCCAGATGCCGTCCACACCGAGAGACGCGATGTACGGAAGTCGAGCCAGCAGACCCGCCAGATCCCCTACTCCATCACCATCGCCGTCGGCGAAAGACCTCGGATATACCTGGTATATGACAGCTGTCTGCCACCACGGATCGTTCATTTGGTGGCCCCGGAGGTGAGACCCTCAACAATGCGGCGCTGGAAAATGAGCACCATGATCACCAGGGGAATGGTGACAATCACCCCCGCGGCCATCTGCTCCCCAAAGGGTGCCTGAAACTCGGTAGCACCAGTGAACTTGGAAATGGCGACCGTCGCAGTTTGGATCGCAGGGTCGTTGACCATCGAGAGAGCAATGATGAACTCATTCCAGCTGTGGATGAAAGTAAGGATTGCGGTGGTGAAGACACCCGGCGCCGCAAGGGGAAGCAACACCTTCCGGAATGCCTGCCATTTGCTGCAGCCGTCGATCATGGCGGCTTCCTCAAGGTCAAACGGCAGTGATTTCATGAAGGTGGTCAGATTCCATACGGCTAGCGGGATCGCAAAGGAAAGGTTGGGCACAATCATCGCCTGGTAGGTGTTGATCCAGCCGATATCGGTGAAGAGCCGCAGCAAGGGAACAACAACTGAGATGCCGGGGAACATTGATGTTGCAATGATGACGCCCAGGATCACCGATTTGAACCGGAAGTTAAGCCGGGAGATAGCGTACGCCGCGAAGATTCCCAGAACCAGCGCGGCCGCAGTGGTGACGCCGGCAACAATCAGGCTGTTGAGCAGTGCCTGCCCGAACATGGTGGAACCGTCAAAAACCTTGAAGTAGTTTTCGGCGGAGAACGGCTGAGGAAGGAGGCTGTTGTCGAAAATGTCGGATGTACGTCGGAAGCTCGAAACCAGCATCCAATAGAACGGTGCCAGGCAGTAGACGAGGATTGCGGCCAGGCCTACGTACACCGAATAGGATTTCCACCCTCGCCGCTTTCCCAGACGCTTGGGTGCTGCCTCGGCGGGTGTTTCAACGGCCGGAATTACGGGAATCTGTGTCATCGGGCTGCCTTGACCTTTCGGGTGCTGGTGGCTCGGCTCAACGCCCGCACCTCTTTGGTCCCGGCGACATCCGCGCCGAGGATTTTGACGAAAGCGATTGCAACAACCGCAACATAAAGGAACAGGATGATCGCGAATGCCGATGCCGAGCCGTACCGCAGTTGGTTTGATTCGTCCCAGGCGAGCATCGAGAGAGTTTCGACTGATTCCTTGCCGGGACCGATCAGCACGAACGGGAGGTCAAACATTCGCAGAGCGTCGAGCAGGCGAAACAGGACCGCAACCAGGAGTGTGGGCTTGACGAGTGGAAGAGTGATGGAGCGAACCTGGCGCCAGAACCCGGCACCGTCAATTCTTGCCGCCTCGTAGACCTCCTCCGGAATGATCTGCATACCTGCCAGAACTAGCAGACCGATGAAGGGTGCGGTCTTCCAGACCTCCGCCACGATGATTGCCACCTTCGATGCGACGCCTTCGGCGGTCCACAGGATCTCGCTTCCGATCAGATTGTTGGCGATGCCGTCCGACTGGAAAATCCATCGCCACAGGAGGCCCGAGACGGCCGTGGGGATAGCCCAGGGAATCAAAATGCTTGCCCGGAGGAAGCTCCGGCCACGGAAGGCCCGGTTCATCGCGAGAGCAAGGCAGAGGCCCAGAATGGTTTCGAGTGCGACGGTGGTGACGGTGAAGAAGGTGGTGTTACCGAAGGCATTGAGGAACCGGGCACCTGTCTCACCAACGAAAAGATCAGTGTAGTTTCCGAGCCCAACGAAGACTTCTCCTTCAGACACGAACCCGTCAGCGTCGAGGCCCGACTGCTGCCGGAACATGGACTGGTAGAGCGCCGAAATCAAGGGGTAGGCAATGACCAGGGCGAGCACGAGAAGGGTTGGAGAGAGCAGCATCGCCGCCATCCGACCTTCGCCTGCTGTGCGTTTACCGGGTTTATTCCGCCCGAGTGGGCGGGCACCCGACGTCGACCGCGCGGACGCGGAAGTTCTCGTACTCATGTGGTCCTCACTTGATTTGCAACAGATTCTGATACGTGCCGTGTCCGCCCGGGGTGCCCCGGGCGGACACGAGTGTCACTATTCGGCGGACAATTCCTCGAGCTTCGCCTGCATATCGGCGAGTGCCGCTTCAGGGTCCTTGTCGCCTGTCAGCGCTGCGTATGCTTCTTCCTGGATAGCCGTTGTAGTGGCGCCATACTGGACTACCTTTGGACGGGGCTGTGCATTCTCCAGCGACTCCAGGAGGGTGGGGTAGAACGGCCGTTGCTCAACAACGGCCGGGTCCTCCAGAAGAGACGCATACACCGGTGCACGCGAACTCTTGTCCAGCCGGGCGCGAGATTCTTCTTCACTGGTGAAGAACTTGATGAAATCCAGAGCCGTGGCCTTATTGGCGGTGAACGGCGAAATGGCCAGGTTTCGGCCACCAAGGGTGGAAACGCCGGGATTGTCTCCAATGCCTGGGACCGAGCTGATGCCGAACTTGTCCAGCACCTGGCTAGAACCGTCAGTAGCGGTCAACGACGCGTACACAAAGGGCCAGTTTCGCAAGAACACCACTTCGCCGTCCTGGAAGGCCCGACGTCCCTGTTCTTCGAGATAAGTGATGGCGTCACTCGGAACGAGGTTGTCGGCGAAGGCATCACTCAACTGGGTCAATCCAGCCAAGGCTTCCGGAGAATCGACGGTCGGGTTGCCTTCCTCGTCGAACACCGCGCCGCCTGCCGAGGCTACAGCCTCGGTGAAGTTCACGGTGAGTGCCTCGTTCTTATCAAACTGGCCCGCGTAACAGGACATGTCCTGTCCCTCGGGAAGCGCAAGGATGGCGTCGCACGCAGCCTCCATCTCGTCCCAGGTTGCTGGGGGCGAGTCGATCCCTGCCGCCTCCAGCAGGTCGGTCCGGTAGTAGAGCAGGGCGCCATCCGTGTAGTACGGAGCCCCGTAAAGCGTGTCGCGGTAAGACGCGGCATCGACCGTAGCGGGGATCATGCTATCGGTGGGTAGCGCATCCTCGGGGAGCGGCTCGATCCACCGGTTCGCCGCGAACTCGGAGGTCCAGACGACATCGAGGTTCAGCACGCTGAAGGTGTCCGACTCAATCTGCGCGTTCTGGATCAGCTGCTGACGCTGCTGATCGGCCGAGTCCGGGAGCTCGATCAGAGTCACCTGCTCATCGGGATGCTCGGAATTCCACTTGTCGAGACTGTCCTGTGCAGCCCCCGAAGCATCTCGCGAAGAGACGTAGTTGATGGGACCACGGCCCTCAAATTCTGCTTCGGATACGGCTGTTCCTTCGTCCTCGGATACTTCGCCACCCGCGCAGCCCGAAAGCGCGAGGGCTGAGATGGCAAATGCTGCCGTGCCGAAAAGGATGTGCCGGTGTTGGCGACGTTGCCTCATGTACTGCTCCTTGTGTGTTTGGTGATGGTGATGGTGAGAAGGAATTGTGTGGTGACGTCAGGAACCGGGCCGCGGCGGGCCCGTCGATCCACGCTTGACCAACCGGTGCTGCACTACCCGTGGACCGAGATCCCGGGACCGAAGAATTTTCCTTACGGCGATCTGTCCCATGTCCTCCAGGGGCTGCGCGATCGTGCTCAGGGCTGGGTGAACATGCTGTGAGGTCGAGGTGTTGTCGAAGCCAAGCACTGAAACGTCCTCGGGAACTCTTCGACCAAGCTTCTGGAGTTCATTGACGACGGCGGCACCCATTTCGTCGCTCATGGCAAAAATGGCGGTCAGGCCCGGGTCCTGTTGAAGGAGTTGAGCGAGGCCGGAAGCGCCACTCTCGTAGAAGAATGTGCCTGCCGCCGTAACCGTCGCGCAGCCTGCCTCGTTCATCGCCCGTTCATAGCCGCGCTGCCGGGGTTTTGCGACGAAAATGGATAGTGGATCTCCGGCAAGTAAACCGATGCGCCGGTGACCGAGCTTCAACAGGTACCGGGTGGCATCATAGGCAGCGAGTTCATCGTTGATCGCGACGCTCGGTGAACCGGAGTTATCGCTAATGGCAACGGAGATGATCGGGATGGCGGGGCCCAGGAGTTGACGCATTTCCGGGGTGATGACGGCCGAGATCAGGATAACCCCAGCGGCGCGGTAGGTGCGTAGGGTTCTCAGGTAGCCGGCGATGAAGGTGGACTTCACGCCTGTCCGGCCGAGCATAACCGCGTAGCCGCGCTCACGAGCTGCATCCTCGACCCCCCGCATCACCTCGGAGGCGAGGGCATCGGACACCATTGGTGCCAGGAGGCCAATAACGGACGTCTGACGGGTCTTGAGCGTTCGCGCAAGGGAGTCCGGCTCGTAGTTGAGTTTTGCAATCGCCCCCTCCACGCGCTGGCGTGTGGCGTCCGTATAGCCAACCAGGCCGTTGATAACCCTGGACACAGTGGCAGGCGAAACGCCAGCTTGTTGTGCCACATCCCTGATCGTTGTCACGGTTCCCTCCCCTCTGAGGAGTCACGAAACCCTGCGCGCAAACGGTTTACGTAAACGGTTTCGTGACTTGCAGCACTAACGCTAAGCCGAGGGAAGTAGAAAGCCAGCACGTTTCGTAAACAGCTGGCCGAACGGTCGAATCCGATCGCGGTCTACTGGGGTACCCGAGCATCCCGGAACTGGTTGACAACGGTCGGGGAATGTCTTCGACTAAGGTCTTGGCACACCCCGCCTCCAGGCGACCGGGCCGCGTTCGCGAAATAACCGGTGGCGATCACCTAGTCACTCTGCTGGAGCGATTCCACCCAGATCCGAGCTGCCTTGAAGGCTTCGTCTGAGGTGTGCCTGGCGACTGAGTGTTCGCGCCGATCGGCCCTGGCGTACGAACCGAGAAAGCGCAGCTGGGGGCTGATCCGATGCAACCCCTGCAACGCGTCGGCCACCCGGGCATCAGCAATATGGCCTTCGGCGTCGATACTGAAAAAATAGTCACCGAGGAACTGGCCGGTGGGCCTGGATTCGATCCGACTCAGGTTCACTCCACGGGCAGCAAACTGGTCGAGGATCTCCATCAGTGCACCGGGGTGGTCTTCCGGCAGCGGGATGACGAGAGTGGTTTTATCGGCGCCGGTGGGCTCGGGCAGGATGTTGGGCCGGCTCACCAGAATGAACCGGGTAACTGCATCCGCGACGTCCCCGATGTGACTTCCCAGCACCGGCAAGCCCAACCGCTCAGCTACGAAAGGTGAACAAATCGCTGCATCGTACGGACAGTCTGCTTCCAATAGGCCCACAGCCGCTGCGGCCGTGGATGAACCCGGCATATATTCTGCCCCTGGAATATTCTGGGTGGTCCACAACTGGCACTGAGCCCAGGCGTGCCCGTGAGTGGAGATGGTGTGGACTTCGTTCAACTGCATCCCTGGTTTGGCGACCAGGACGAAGGTGATGGGAACCAGTACTTCGCGGATTATCCGCAGGGGCTCGCCTTGGGAGATGGCGTCAAGGGTCGCACTCACCCCGCCCTCGACTGAGTTCTCGATTGGCACCATCGCGGCCTCAACGGAACCGCTGCGCACCAGGTCCAGGGCTGCGTTCACCGTCGGCGCCGGTACCCGCCGGGCGACGTCGGCGCCGGGAACCTGCAAGAGAGCTGCCTCCGTGAAGGTGCCCTCCGGGCCCAGGAAAGTATAGGACGCCTCCGGAACGCGAGAACTCATGGATTCCTCACAGTCACAGAACGGTGGGCGGCTGATTGGTGTCGGAGACCATCGGCTTACCTGCCTCAAGCCAGGCACCCATCCCACCAGTGACGTTAACTGCCGAGTAGCCATTGGCAACCAGCCACTGCGTGACTTGCTGGGAGCGACCACCGGTCCGGCAAATTACGTGCAGGTCGGTGTCCGGGTCAAGTTCATCCAGGCGGGCTGGAATCTGCTCCATCGGAATGTGCACCGCCCCGTCAATGTGGCCTGCCTCCCACTCGTAGTCCTCCCGGACATCCAACACAGCGCTGCTGTCGGCAATTGACTCGATCGAGACATTCTCGGACTCGCTCATCGGCAAACCCCTTCCCAAAGGTCCTATTTCGCCAAGCCTATAGTGGGAGACGAACCTCACCCACAATGCTGTACCCAAACGGGAGGTAACAATGCCCGCTGATCAACCCACCATCCTCGCCGGCACCACCGGTCGTCGTCCTCGCGTTACCTACGTGGGAAGTGCTGACGCGATAGCAGTTGGGGAACCCCTGGCCGCCAGACTGCCGGGGAGCATTCAGTGACGGAACTGCACCAACTGACAGCGTTGGCCCAGCGTGACGCAATCGCCCGCGGGGAACTTAGCTCCCGGGAGCTGACCGCCCACTACCTGCATCGGATTGATGAGCTCAATCCGGGCCTCGGATCGTTCATCGCCGTGACCGGTGAGTTGGCCATGAGAGAAGCCGCAGCGGCCGATGACCGGCTGGCATCGCCTGCTGCCGGGTCGCTTCCGGTACTGCACGGGATGCCCCTGGCCCACAAGGATCTCGCCGATGTCACAGGTGTCCCCACCACCTTCGGTACCGCAGCGTTTCCCCCGGCGATCGCGACAAGCGATTCTCCGCTGGTGGCCATCCTGCGCAGAGCAGGCGCAATCAGTCTGGGCAAAACCCAGGTGCCCGAGTTCGGCCTCAGCTGCCACAGCGAGAATGACATTGCACCAGCTGCCCGCAATCCGCTCGATCCGGCGTTCAGCCCGGGCGGCTCCTCGGGCGGCAGTGCCGCAGCTGTTGCTGCGGGCATGATCCCCTTCGCTCCAGGCAGTGACGGCGGCGGGTCTGTCCGTATTCCGGCGTCGGCCACGGGGCTGATCGGACTGAAACCGAATCGTGGCCGAATCCCGTCCCTGTCGGGGCAGGCCGACCTCGGACAATTTGTGGTCGCCGGGCCGCTGGCCCGCACGACGGCGGACGCGGCACTCCTTCTCGATGCGATGGTGGATGCCCCAAATTTCCGTGCGACCAGCGCGGTGCCGCCGTCGTCGTCATTCCTCGACGCTGCCCTCCAGGCGGAGGGCACGTTCCGCATCGGGGCCAGTACGCTGTCACCGTTCGCCTCGGCATTCGACATTGCGCTCGACCCAGCGGCACGTGCCGCCTACGAGAAGGGGATTGAGGCGCTCATCGCGGCCGGGCACGACGTCGTCGAAGCCTCGATCACCTACGACAGTCGCTACCATCAAGCCTTTCAGACCGTCTGGACAGCGGCACTGGCGACGGCGCCCATCCCGCCAGGCAATGAACGGCTACTCACCCCGCTTGCCGCCACCATGCGCGAGCGGGCGCTGTCACGAAGCGCGGCTGACCTGGTTGCGGCGATCGATATTCTGCGACAGTTTGAGCAGGAAACCATCACCCAGTACTCGGCTCACGATTTCATCCTCACCCCAGCGCTCGGGCAGACCCCCAGGCCAATAGGGTGGTACACGTCCGAGGACGGGGACACCGACTACCTCAGGCAATGCCAGTACTCCCCGTTCACATCGATGGTTAATGTTTGCGGCTTGCCTGCCATCGCGCTGCCGACCCTGACCACTGAAGCCGGGCTTTCAATGGGTATCCAGCTCATTGGACGCCCCAGCGGTGAGGCCCAGTTACTGTCGGTTGCAGCCCAACTCGAATCGGCCTGGGGCCCAGATGACACCGGCCTGGTGGAGTGACACCATCGTATAAATGATCACATCGCATAGTTCACCGCCCCGCTCGGCGGATACCTCTTTTTTTGGTCACCCTCGAATGCTGGCCCACCTCTTCAGCCTTGAAGTGTGGGAACGGTTTTCGTTCTATGGAATGCAGGCGATCCTTGCGTTCTATATGTACTTCGAAGTCACCGCTGGCGGCCTGGGCATTGAGCAGGGCTTGGCCCTCACTCTGGTGGGTGCCTATGGCGGAAGCGTCTACCTCTCAACAATTCTCGGCGCGTGGCTCGCAGATCGCGTGCTTGGGTCCGAGAAGGCCCTGTTCTACTCGGCCATCCTGATCATGTTGGGGCACATCTCGCTAGCCGTCCTCCCCGGCGGGGTGGGACTGACCATCGGACTGGTGCTGGTGGGAGTCGGCTCTGGCGGATTGAAGGCAAACGCCACCTCTCTGGTCGGCACCCTGTACAGCAAGAAGGACCAGCGACGCGATGCTGGATTCTCCATCTTCTACATGGGCATCAACCTCGGCGCCCTGTTTGGCCCACTCCTCACGGGGTGGTTGCGTGATACCGCAGGATTCCACATCGGGTTCGGAGCCGCAGCGATAGGCATGGCAATCGGCTTGGTGCAATACTCGATCGTCCGGAAGCATTTCTCCGCCGACGCGCACGTCATCGAGAACCCCCTTCCCCGGTCCCAATACCTCCGGTGGATCGCTATCGCATTCGCTGCCGTTGCTGTGGTCACTGTCGCCTTCCTCAGCGGCTTGATCAGTACCGACAACCTGGCCCAGGTAATGGCATGGGCGGCCATCCTCGCGGCAGCAGGCTACTTCACTGTCATCCTGACGAGCTCGAAGGTTTCCGCTCCGGAGCGAAAGCAGACCATGGCTTTCATTCCGCTGTTTATTGCCAGTGCCGCATTCTGGGCCCTCTACCAGCAGCTGTTCACCCTGATCATCGTCTATTCCGAGGAAAGGCTGAATCGGAACTTCTTCGGCCTGGAGATTCTGCCTGAGTGGATTGTTTCCTTTGTGCCGGTATACGTCATCGTGCTTGCCGGCATCTTCGCGGCAATGTGGACCAAGTTGGGCGACCGACAGCCATCATCTCCCCTGAAGTTTGCCTTCGGATTGATCGGGATCGGCCTCGCGTACCTGATGTTCCTGCCGTTCGCTGGCGGCGGCGCGAACACAACCCCGCTAGTCGCCATGGCAATCACTTTGCTGGTCTTCACAATTTCCGAACTGTTGATCTCCCCCATCGGCCTGTCGGTGGCCACCAAATTGGCGCCGGAAGTCTTTAGGACCCAGATGGTTGCGTTGAACTTCCTCTCGATCTCCCTCGGGACAACGCTGTCCGGCATTCTGGCGAGCCGCTACGATCCATCAACTGAGGGCACCTACTTCTCGGTGCTTGGCATTTCGGTGATAGTAATCGGCGGAGTGCTGGTTGTTGGCACCCCAGCCATCAAGAAGCTGATGATGGGCGTGCGCTAATCTCTCCACTCTTCACAGGCGTCCACCTGCATTTGGTGGGCGCCTGTGGCGTCCCGCTGACCCGGCCCCCATTGCGCAGCCCGACTCCATGAAACAGACTGTTACTCATCAGTAACTAGCCTGATCAAAGGAGATCGCGTGCCTAACCTCGCCAACAACCTCACTTCCACTGCCCACGAGCACCCGGAGGCGGTAGCGATCAAGCTCGACGACGTCGAGCTCACCTTCTCGGCGCTCGATCAGTGGAGCCAACGGGTTGCAGCGCTGCTTGCACAGAAAGACGTGCAAGCCGGCGACCGGATAGCCCTGATCATGCCGAATATTCCGCAGATGGCATTTATCTATTACGGCGTTCTGCGGTTCGGTGCGGTGGTGGTTCCCCTCAACCCCCTGCTGAAAGCCCGGGAAATTGCCTATCATCTGGACGATTCTGGGGCACGCCTGGTCTTCGCGTGGGAGGGGGTGGCATCGGAGGCTGAGTCGGCGGTCGGACAGATTGCGGCCAGCGCGGCGCAGGGAACAACTCTCGAGGTAATCGCTGTCGATTCGGGCGCCTTCATGCAGCAGCTCTCAACTACTGAACCAGCACCGCAGGTGGTCGAGGTCGATGACGAGGACACCGCGGTGTTGCTCTACACCTCTGGAACGACCGGACGGCCAAAAGGCGCCGCCCTGACGCACGTCAACCTGCGCCGCAACGCTGAGATATCACGGGACCTGATGGGAATCGCCACCGGGGATGTGCTGTTTGGGGGGCTGCCGTTCTTCCACATTTTTGGGCAGACCTGCGCCTTGAACGCATCAGTACTGACCGGCGCGACCGTGACCCTCCTACCCAGGTTTGAACCAGGTAAGGCCCTTGAGATTATAGCCCGCGACTCGGTAACCATCTTCGAAGGGGTGCCCACCATGTACATCGCGATGCTGCGGCACCCCTCGGTCGCGGAGACCGACCTGTCGTCGCTGCGCGTGGCGGTTTCGGGAGGGTCCGCATTGCCCGTGGAGGTGCTCCACGAATTTGAGCGGGTTTTCAGTGCCGAGCTGCTGGAAGGATACGGCTTGTCGGAGACATCGCCGATCGTAAGCTTCAACCGACGCGGGACAGTACGGAAACCGGGCTCGATCGGGACCCCGGTCGACGGCGTCCAGGTACGGATGCTCGACGCCGACGGCGCGGAGGTGCCTACCGGCGAGGTGGGCGAGTTGTCAGTCAGCGGCCACTGCGTCATGAAGGGCTACTGGAACAACGACGACGCCACCGCCGCCGCTATCCCCGACGGCTGGTTCCGGACCGGCGATCTTGCCAGATTTGACGAGGACGGAGCCATTTTCATCGTGGACCGCAAAAAGGACATCATCCTGCGTGGCGGGTACAACGTGTACCCACGCGAGATCGAAGAAGTTCTCTACGAGCACCCGGCAGTCGCCGAAGCAGCAGTTATTGGTGTTCCTGATGAGCTGCAGGGCGAGGAGATCGTGGCCGTTGTCGGCATCAGAGCCGAAGCGGAACCGGCGGACGACGCCGCCCGCGAGCGCCTGAGCTCCGAAATACTCGAATTCACCAAGGAACGCGTCGCGGCCTACAAGTACCCTCGGCGGGTCCTGCTGGTGGAGGCCCTCCCCAAGGGCCCGACCGGCAAGATCCTTAAACGCGAAATCCGGGTCTAGCGGCAGCCGCCGGGATCAACCCCGTGGATCAGGAGTCGTCGTCGTTCTCCCGGTTATCCTCGCTTTTGACTTCCTTACCCTCGGGAAGTTCACTTGCCGGGCCGGGACCACCGTAGCCGCCAGCATCGATCTTGTCGGACCCGCCGACCGACTCCGCCGCGTCGTCGCGTTCCTTGTCAATCTGTTCACTCATGGGATGGCACCTTTCCTGTATTTGGCTAAGTACACAGCGAACTTATCACTTGGAGGAGACCACGATGACCCCAGCAGAAGACCAGACGGCCAGGGTTTTGCGGGCCTGGGAGCAGAACGCTGCGAGCTATGACCGGCAGATCGCATTCCTGGATCGGTTCTGGTTTGGCGGTGGCCGGGAATGGCTGGGGGCCCGGGCAACCGGGCGCGTCCTTGAAGTGGCGGTCGGCACCGGGCTGAATCTGCCCCATCTCCCGGTCGACTCGCAGGTCAGCGGGATCGATCTCAGCCCGGCGATGCTGAGCATTGCCGCCGGACGGGCATCCCGTCTGGGCCGCCCGATGGATTTGAGGGTAGGCAACGCCGAAGACCTTCCCTTCGCGGACAGCTCGTTCGATACCGTTCTCTGCGGGCTGTCGCTGTGTGGGATACCCAACCCAGCCTCAGCCATCGGAGAAGCCAAGCGGGTGCTGGTGCCCGGCGGACGCCTGCTCCTTCTGGATCACGTGGCGAGCAGCTGGCCCCCGGTATACGCGATGCAATGGCTGTTGGAGCGGGCCACAGTCCGCATGGCGGGTGAGTACTTCACGCGCCGACAGTTGCCCCTGGTGGAGGCTGCTGGGTTCACCGTCGTCGAAGTCGAGCGTCTTAAGGCCGGCTCGATTGAACGAATCCACGCCCTCAAACCCTGATTCTGTTGTGCTGCTGCACGGCCTACGCGGCACACTCCGCCACAATTGGCGTCCGGGGCTGTATTCGTCCCGGTTCTTTGGCATGCTGTAGCAATGGCAAACCGAGCGGGCACAGTCGCCCTACCCAGCGATCTCGTCGACATTACTTCCCTTCTGGACGCGTATTTCGACGTCGTTCCCGATCTCAGCGACCCGGCACAACGAGTGGCGTTTGGCACGTCGGGACATCGCGGCTCCTCGCTCAAGGCGTCCTTCAACGAAGGACACATTGCAGCGATCACCCAGGCGATCGTTGAATACCGGGCCGGGCAGGGCATCACCGGTCCCCTTTTCATGGGCAAGGACACTCACGCGCTTTCGGATCCCGCCCAGCAGACGGCGCTGGAGGTGCTTGCCGCCAACAATGTAACGGTCCGTGTGGATGCCCGTGGCGCCTTCACCCCCACCCCGGCCGTATCGCACGCCATCCTCGCCTACAACTCGCGCGGCGCAGACCAGGCAGACGGCATCGTCATCACCCCTTCGCACAACCCTCCCGGGGACGGCGGTTTCAAATACAACCCACCGCACGGGGGACCCGCCGACTCCGACGCCACCAACTGGATCGCCGATCGAGCCAACACCCTGATGGAGGGCGGCCTGCGGGAGGTCCGACGGGTGCCCGCCAGCCAGGCGCTGCAGGCAGAGGGCATCGGAACCTACGATTTCCTGCAGCACTATGTTGAGGACCTGCCCAGCGTCCTCAATCTCGACGCCATCCGGGCATCCGGTCTGCACATCGGTGCGGATCCCATGGGGGGCGCAGCAGTAGATTACTGGGGTGCCATCGGTGAGACCCACAACCTGAACCTGACAGTCGTCAACCCGTCAGTTGACCCGCAGTGGGCGTTCATGACCCTGGACTGGGATGAGAAGATCCGGATGGACTGCTCCTCGCCGTCGGCCATGGCCTCATTGATTGCCCGGTCCTCCGAGTTTGATATCTCTTCCGGTAACGACGCCGATGCGGACCGGCACGGTATCGTCACCCCGGATGCGGGCCTGATGAACCCCAACCACTACCTCGCCGTCGCCATCGATTACCTCTACCGGAATCGGCCGCAGTGGCGGCAAGACGCCGTCGTCGGGAAGACCCTCGTGTCCTCGTCGATCATTGACCGGGTGGCAGCGGATCTGGGCCGAACGCTCGAAGAGGTTCCGGTGGGCTTCAAATGGTTTGTACCGGGCCTGCTGTCCGGTGGCCTGGCTTTCGGTGGTGAGGAATCCGCGGGGGCCTCCTTCCTGCGTCACGACGGCACCACCTGGACCACAGACAAGGACGGCATCCTGCTGGCCCTGCTAGCCTCGGAAATCACTGCGGTCAGCGGTCGCACCCCGTCGCAGCACTACGCCAGCCTGACCGACCGGTTCGGGTCACCGGTGTACGCGCGGATCGACGCGGCAGCGACACGGGACCAGAAGGCGGCGTTGGGGAAGCTTTCGCCGACGGATGTCTCAGCCACCACCCTGGCCGGCGAGACCATCACGGCCCGGCTCACGGAAGCACCGGGCAATGGGGCTCCAATCGGTGGGTTGAAGGTCACCACCGAGAACGCCTGGTTCGCTGCACGCCCCTCGGGTACGGAGGACGTGTACAAGATTTACGCCGAGTCCTTCAAGGGTGCCGACCACCTCAAGCAGGTCCAGGACGAAGCGAAAGCACTGGTGGACGGGGTGATCGGGTAACCCTCGGGGGTGGTCAGAGGAGCCGGCGCAAGAGCCACTTCTTCAGACCGCTGTAAGGAGGGTAGGCGAGGCGCAGGGTGTCGATGCCGGTCCCTTTGGAGAGCACTCCCCGCAGCTGGCTGAAAGTGTCGAAGGAATAGCGCCCGTGGTAGGCGCCCGTCCCGCTGTCACCGACGCCTCCAAAAGGCAGTCCGGGAACCGTCAGGTGCAGGTTGCAGGCGTTGTGGCCGATCCCGCCGGCTCGGACCCGGGCTTCGAAGCTCTGCTGCACCGCGCTGCTCCTGCTGAACAGGTAGGCAGCGAGAGGGGCGGGCCGGGCGGCGATGAATTCCACCGCTTCATCCATACCGCTCACGGTCAGGATGGGCAGGATTGGTCCGAAGATCTCGTCGTGCATGACCGGCGAGTCCGGCTGCACCTCGGTCAACAGTGTGGGTTCGAGGTATCGGGTGGCCCGGTCGTGCGAGCCGCCAGCGTAGCTGCGGCCGCTATCCAGGAGCCCCACCAGACGATCGAAGTGGGTTTCGTTGATAATCCGGCCATAGTCACTGCTCTGGCTGGGATCGCTGCCGTAAAACTCGGCGAGCGCCCGTTTCAGCTGCTTCAGGAGTTGTGATTCCAGCCCCGCCTTCACGAGCACGTAATCGGGAGCGACGCAGGTCTGCCCGGCGTTAAGGAATTTACCGAAGATCAGACGCCGGGCCACGGCGCGAAGGTCTCCGTCCATCACGACGGCGGGGGACTTGCCTCCCAGCTCGAGGGTGACAGGGGTGAGCTGCTCAGCAGCGGCTTTGGCGACGATCCTCCCCACGCGTGCACCTCCGGTGAAGAAGATGGAATCGTACTTCTGGGTGAGCAACTCGGTGCTCACCTCGGGTCCGCCTTCCACCACCTCCACGGCCGCGCCGTCGAGATATCGAGGCAGGAGGTCAGCGATCACAGCCGAGGTGGCGGGCGCTAGTTCGCTCGGCTTCAGGACCGCGCAGTTCCCGGCGGCGAGCGCACCAACCAGGGGCGACAGCAGCAACTGCACCGGATAGTTCCAGGGCCCGATGATCAGCACCACTCCCAGGGGCTGAGGCTCCCGGTGGGCCGACGCCGGCGCCAGGCCGATCGGGACCCGTACCCTTTCGACGCTGGTCCACTCCGCCAGATGCCTGAGAGCAAACTCGGCCTCCGCCCGGACCAGCGAGAGCTCAGAAACCAGTCCCTCGAGACGGCTCTTGCCCAGATCTGTCTGCAACGCGTCGGCGAAGTCCTGTTCCCGTTCGGCGAACATCCGCACCAGGCCCTGCAATTGGGCTCGGCGCCACGCGAGTGGCCGTGTGGTCCCGTCGTCGAAGGTGCGGCGCAGGCGGTCCGCCGCGGTCGTTCCCTCAGCGACGGCACCATCCTGAGCACCGGAGCCGCCCGCAATTAGTGTTGGACTACTGGTCATCTAGGGTTCCTTCTTGACAGAACGGCCAGCGGATCGCTGGCTGGGACATTTTTTTACGGGTGCGGTCTTCTGGTGGGTGGCAGCTCAGCTGGCGCGGCCCGTGAAGTGCTCCATGGAGCTGTACACCTTGAAAACCCGGCCAGCCACCACATCCCAGACCGGCTGGGGAAGAAGCCCACGCAGCGCGCTGCCCAGGGCCACCGACCAGGGCAGCTGAAGGCGGGCACGCCCCACCAGCATCGCCCGCCAGGCCTTATCGACAACGTCTGCCGGGTCCATCAGCGGCGTGAACAGTGGCCCTCGGGCACCTTCGAACATGCCGGTCTTGATGTAACTGGGAATCAGGGTGGTGACCTTGATGTGGTTGTGCCCGGCTTCGCGCAGTTCGAGGCGCAGCGAGTCGCTCCATCCGATGACTGCCCACTTTGAGGCGGTGTACACGCTCATCCGGGGCACCGACAGGGTGCCGGACGCTGACGCGACGTTCAGGATGCGTGCCTGGTTTCCCGCCGCGATGAGGTCCGGCAGGAATTCCCGGGTCAGATGCATGAGCGCGAGCGTGTTGATGTTCATCACCAGAGCGATGTCGGCCGCTTGGTCGTGTTCCCAGAAGTACTTCCCGCGCACGATGCCAGCATTATTGACCAGCACGGTCGGGACCCCGACGTCGTTCCGCACGGCGGCAGCCGCCGTCGTGATCTCCTCCAGGGACGCGAGGTCAACCACGTAGCTGTGCACCGAGGAGCCGGCACCGCTCAGGAAATCGGCGGCCCCGCGGAGGGCCTCGGCGTCCACATCCCAGAGCACCACGGCTGCTGCCCGCTCCCTGACAGCGCGTTCCGCGTACAGCCGACCCATCCCGCTGGCGGCACCGGTGATGAGGACTGTTTGGCCTTCGACTGTGAATGACATGAGTGCAACGTAACATCCCGCGCCGGACGGTAAGATTTCCGACAGATCACCCCACATCTTTGGAAGGCACAGCCATGAGCAGGTTCGGTACCGCTTGGACAGTTCACGGCGACGGGAAGAACGTCCTGCCGGGGCAGTTCGTTGCCCCTGATGAGCGGCTGAGCTGGCCGCGGACGATCGGTATTGGCGCCCAGCACGTCGTCGCCATGTTCGGCGCCACGTTCCTGGTCCCCCTGATTACCGGGTTCCCCCCGGCAACCACCCTCCTGTTCTCGGGCATTGGCACCATCCTCTTCCTGATCATTACCGCGGGGAAGGTACCGAGCTACCTCGGGTCAAGCTTCGCGTTCATCGCGCCGATCGCCGCCGCCCAAAGCCAGCACGGTCCCGCTGGGGCGCTTGGCGGCATCATCATGGCCGGTGCGGTGCTGGCGATCATTGGCGCCATTGTGCACAAGGCTGGTTCCCGCTGGATCCAGGTGGTGATGCCACCAATCGTCACCGGCGCGATCGTCGCGCTGATCGGACTGAACCTCGCACCCACGGCCAAGGCCAGCTTTGAGCAGGCTCCCCTCACCGCCCTGATCACCGTGGTGGTCATCCTGCTGGTCACGGTCCTGTTCAAGGGCATCCTCGGGCGATTGTCCATCCTGGTGGGTGTCCTGGCCGGGTACGTTGTCGCCATGCTGCGCGGTGAGGTGGACTTCGCTGCGATCGGCGACGCCGCCTGGATTGGTCTCCCCCCATTCCAGACCCCCGAGTTCCACCTCTCAGTGGTGGGTCTTTTCATCCCGGTGGTGCTGGTTCTCGTCGCCGAAAACATCGGCCACGTGAAATCGGTGGCGGCAATGACCGGCCGCGACCTTGACCCCGTCACCGGGCGCGCGCTGATGGCCGATGGCCTCGCCACGATGCTCGCCGGGTCCGGCGGTGGCTCCGGAACCACCACGTATGCAGAAAACATTGGTGTGATGGCGGCATCCCGCGTGTACTCGACGGCCGCCTACTGGGTGGCAGGCATTGTCGCCATCCTGCTGAGCCTGTTCCCGAAGTTCGGCGCCCTGATCGCCACTGTCCCGGCCGGGGTCATTGGGGGCGCAGGAGTGGTGCTCTACGGCATGATCGGCATTCTCGGGGTGCGGATTTGGGTACAGAACCAGGTCAACTTCTCCAACCCCATCAACCTATCCACCGCAGGGGTTGCCCTGGTGGTGGGCATCGCCAACTTCACCTGGACCATTGGGGAGCTCACCTTCGAAGGCATTGCCCTGGGTACCGCAGCGACACTCGCGATCTACCACGTGATGAACGGGCTCGCCCGCTGGCGGGGCAGCGAACATCTCACCGGGCCCGACGCCGTCGACGCCTCCGACAAAGGGTCCCGGCCTTCGAAGCTGGGCTGAGCCGGATGAAGATCTTCGTGGTTCATGGATACCAGGCGTCCCCCGGCGAGCACTGGTTTCCCTGGTTGAAGTCCCGCTTCACCACGGCACAGGACAGCGTGACGGTGCTCGAACTACCGACCCCGAATGAACCTGCGGAGAGCGGTTGGACTGCCGAACTGCACCGCGCCATCGGCCGTCCCACCGGGGACACGGTGATCGTTGCGCACAGTCTCGGCTGCATTACCGCCCTTCGCTATCTGGCGTCGCTGGAGCCGGGGTGGTCTCTCAGGGGGCTGATCCTGGTCGCAGGGTTCGCCGAACCCGTCGCTTCACTTCCGCTCCTCGATCCCTTCACCGCCGACAACGGTTTCGTCGACGAACTAGTGGTCTCCCGTTGCACAGTGATCAGGTCAGACAACGACACAGTGGTTGATCCTGCCGCCACTGCCCGGCTCGCGGCCAGGCTGCACGCAACGCTCATCACCATCCCCGGCGGTGGCCATTTCGGGTCCGCCGACGGGTACCAGCGTTTCCCCGAGCTGCAGCAGGAACTGGCTGGGCTACTTTCCACCGCACGCTAGGAAGGCAAACAAGTCGTCCTTCACCCGAAGGCCCCGCCCGCGCAGGAGCAGCTGCGGACGTCTTTTGGTGAGCTGTCGGACACATCCAAACTGTCGTGGACGACGAAGTACCCCATTGACGCTTGCTACTAAGTTAAATGGATCTGCTGAGACTTCAGGACACATCATGAACACTTCATGCATCACCACTACTACTGAACGCCACCCGGATGCCGGCGAAACCCAACGTTTGACCCTGCGGGAAGACGGCATCCTGCACGTCTGGTGGCGACCGTCGACGGTGGTCTCTGTCGACGACGCGCGGGTCACTCTCGATGCATCGCTCCTCAACCCCGGATCCCGGCGGATCCTGATGAGAATGACAGCTGTGACGTTCACCAACGCCGCCCGCCGGGCCATCTGCACCGAGCAGGGCATTACCGCCATCGCTCTGCTCGGCGAGGATCCCGTTGACCGGGTAGTCGCCGCCTTCGCCGATAACGCCGCTCACCCAGCGCAGTTCTTCACCTCCGAGGACGCAGCCGTCGACTGGCTGGACACCTTCGCCTGACCCCACACCCCACTCAGGCCCTGGGTGAGCCCCGCCCTCCCGGTAGTGCCTAAACTGGTGTGATGTTGAGGATCGGGCTGTCGGGCGGCGTGCGCAGGGGAAATCACACTGGGTACTACCGGCTGATCACCGCTACGGAAACGGACCGGCCGGGCGGACTTCATTCAGCCGAGCCGACGGAGTCCTGATGGATCTGCAAAAGGTCTGGGCGTCCCCTGATTGGCGGGACCAGGTCCAGCAGTGGATCACGCAGGTGCTGGACAGTTGCAACCTGTCACAGACCGGCCCCCTGGAGCCGGCCCGTATCCGGTTTTGGTCCACCCAGCTGACGGTCCCCACCAATCACGGGCGGCTCTGGTTCAAAGCGAACAACCCCGGTCAGTTCACCGAGGCGGCCCTCGTGGCGTGCATGTCCGAATTGGTGCCGGACCATGTGGTGACTCCCCTGGCGATAGAGCCGGCCAAGGGCTGGATGCTCACTCCTGACCATGGAAAGACCCTTGCCTCACTAAAATCGACTGACTACCAGTTATGGGTTCGGGTGGTGATGGACTTCGCCGACCTTCAAAAACAACTCATTCCCCATAAAGTGCCGCTGGCCGCCGCCGGACTAGTGAGCATGGACCCCGCGATCGCCGGGAATTTCGCCAGCAACCAACTGCTCCTCCACACCGGCCTGCCCCCCGAGCATCCGTTGCATCTCTCGCCGCAGGCCGCCGACGGGGTCTACCTCAGCATTCCGGCGCTGGAAGAAGCCGCTGCCGCGGTCCTGGCCTCTGGTGTCCCCCTGAGCCTGGAACACAACGACCTGCACTCAGGGAACGCCTTCATCCCGGGCACCACCACAGCGCCACTACGATTCTTCGACTTCGGCGACTCCTACTGGGCCCACCCGTTCAGTTCGCTCTACGTTCCGTTGACCGTAATGCAGGAACAGTGGGAGACAACTGTTGACGATGCCCGGATCCGCCGCGTCATCACCGCCTACCTTGAGTGTTGGACCGATTACGCCCCCCTCGCGGAGCTACGTCTCGCCGTCGAACCGGCACTCCAACTGGCGCGGCTGCACCGGTATGGATCGTGGTTGCGCCTCCTCATCCACGCCGACGATTCGGCAATGAGCGAGTACGGCCCACACGCCCTCGAGTACCTGCGAACCCTGACGGATCCGGTGCTGCGGTAGGTGAACAGCGTCTTTCTCGCAGCCAACGGGTCAATCGAGACCGTACCCATGGTTGCCCTGCTCGCGAACCACTTCATCCCGGGTTGTGAGGTTCCGGATCGCTCCGGCAGCTCACACACCCGGCTCCTCAGTACCGCCAGCGGGCACCACGCTGTAACCCTCACCGTTGGTTCGTCCGGGGTTGAAGTGAGCACTTCTGCGCCGTTGAGCCAGGTCCCCGGCCTCACCGCAACCATCCGGCGCTGGCTCGATCTGGACACCGATCTCACGGCGGTGGCAGCAGCGTTCGACGACGACGCCCTGCTGGGTCCGCTGGTCCGGCACCGCCCCGGGCTGCGTGCCGTGGGCTATCCCGAACCGTTCGAAGCAGCGATCATGACAGTCCTTGGCCAGCAGGTCTCGGTGGCGGCCGCTGGCACGTTTGGCGGACGGTTGGCCGCTGCGTACGGAACACCCGGGGCGGCCGGCCTCACCGTCTTCCCCACCCCAGAGGCGCTTGCCTCCGCGCCGCCGGAGCAGCTTCGCAGTGCGGTGGGCGTGACCCGAACCCGCGGAGCAACAGTGCAGCACGTTGCCCGGGCCTTCTGCGACGGGCTGATCCTCCACGGCGACCCCACCGATATCCGGCAGGAGCTCCTGGCCATCCCGGGGATCGGGCCATGGTCGGCAGACTACCTGATGGTGCGAGTACTCGGGGATCGGGATGCCTTCACCCCGGGGGATCTGGTGTTGCGCCGTGCCATGGGCAACCCCAGCATCAGGGAAGCCGACATCCAGTCTGAACGGTGGCGGCCGTACCGGGCGTATGCCCTGTTTCACCTGTGGACCGAAGCCACCTCGGCCGAAAAAGTGCCGCACCCGCAGGTTAGTCGTTGAGCAGCAACTAATCTGCAGGCGAAGCACTTTTCTGGCCGTGGAGGGAGGTGGGCCGGATTATTGGGGCCAGTACCCTCTGCGGTGCATGACCCCAGCCAACCGGTCTGCACGGTCGGATACCAGACCGTCCACGCCACCACCCAGGGTGAGCAGCCGTTCCATCGCTTCTGGGTCGTTGACGGTCCAGACGTGAAGCGGCAGCCCTGCCCGCCTGCAGCGTTGGACAAACCGCTCGGTCACCACTGTCACTCCGGCGTGCCGGACCGGAACCTGCAGGCAATCGACCCGGAGCATCCGGGCAAGGCGCCGGGTCTGACCCAGCGGACTCAGCAACCAAAGCAGCGCTGAATACGCCTGACCGGCCGAAGACGCCACCGGTCGCGACAACCGCTTCAGGACCCGCAGGCGCCGCCGGTCCGAGAAGGAGGCAACCAACACCCGGTCATGCGCGCCCAGGCGTTCAACTACGTCAGCGAAAGGCTCCACCGAGGCGTCGTCCTTGATGTCGATATTCAACTTCATCGCCGGCCACCGGGTCAGCAACTCTTCGAGCGTGGGGATCGGTTCGGTGCCCTGAATGTGGACGGTCCGCAACTCCTCCAACGACCGGTCCGCTATTGGCCCCGATGCGTCACAAACCCGGTCCAGGAGTTCATCGTGAAAGACCATGACCACTCCATCGCGGGTGGTGCGGATATCTATCTCCAAATAGCCGAAACCCAGTTCGGCTGCCGCCTCGAAAGCGACCATCGAATTTTCCAGCCCGTCGAGCGAAAAGCCGCGATGCGACAGGGCGAGCGGCCGTTGCTCCCCGTCCAGTCCGATGTTTCGCAGGTACGGCAACATGCCTAGAAGGAGGCCCTCAGCGCGGCGAGGCGTTCCTCAAGAATCTGCGCCACCCCGTCCTCCTCAAACGCTGGCGCCTGCTGATCCGCCGCGGCAATGGCTTCCGGGTGGCCCGACGCCATTGCGTAGCCGGTGCCGGCCCAACTGAGCATCTGCACGTCGTTGGGCATGTCCCCGAAGGCGACGACGTCGGCCTGGCTGATACCCCGGCTGGCCGCGAACTCGGCGAGGGTTACCGACTTATTGATGCCAGGCATCGACATCTCCAGGAGGGCAACGCTGGGCGCAGAATGGGTGGCAGTCACCAAATGGGCGACTGCCGGGCGGACCCGGTTGAGGAAATTGTCGGGCAAAACCTCGCGTTCACGGGCCAGGAACTTGATGACGCCCTGACCTGCGAGCGAATCCGCAAGGGGCATGGCGACTGCGCCGGCGAGTAGTTCAACCGAACCCTCCTCGGCGAACCCATGCTCGATGTGGAATCCGGTGACGGTCTCGGCGGCGAAAGCGGCCGCGGGATAGAGGTCCAGGATGATTTCGCGAGCCGCCAGAATGTTGCTGTGCTCGAGCAGGTGGGCGCTCAGCACCCGTTCATCATCCAGGTTGTAGGTCACGGCCCCGTTGGAACAGATGACCGTGCCACGGTGACCCAGCTGTTCACGCAGCGGGTCCAGCCAGCGAGGCGGCCGGCCCGTTACAAACACCACCTCGACACCAGCATCCAGGCACCTCTGAAACGCTTCGACGGTGCGGGGACTGATCTTGCCGTCGTGACCGACAATAGTTCCGTCCATGTCGCTGGCGACCAGGCGCATGCGGGTACTCCTTCAGTGAGCAGGTGAGTTTAAGCGTACCTGCCCGGAGCAGGCCGATGCCCCGGTGCGTGACACGCGTCCGGGGCATCGAGAGGAAGCTGGTTGGGCGGGATCTACTGCTCGAAGGTGGCGATCAGGCGGGCCCGCCCAAGGGTATGCGAGAACAGGTTGAACCCGAGGTAGGCGTTGCTGCCTTCCGCGGGCACCTCGAGGGTTTCCACGTCTACTGCATGCACTACAACGTGGTAGTGGTGCGGTCCATGACCGGCCGGTGGGGCAGCGCCGATGAAGCCGCTGAAGCCGCCGTCGTTCTTCAACTGGATGGTGCCTTCCGGCAGGTCGGTGCTCCCCTCGACTCCGGCACCAGTAGGCAAGGAAGTGGTACTCACGGGGAGGTTGAAGACCGCCCAGTGCCAGAAGCCACTGGCGGTTGGGGCATCCGGATCGTAGACCGTCACGGCAAAGCTTTTGGTGCCCTCCGGGAACCCGCTCCAGGACAGCTGCGGTGACAGGTCCTTCCCGCCATCGATCCCCATGACTCCTGACGCATGCCTCGCATCCAGCGGCTGGTTGTGTTCAATGTCAGTGCTGGTGAGGGCGAATGCGGGGACTGCTGGCAGGTCTGCGTACGGATCGCGGGTCATTACTGCTCCTGGTTCACTTGGGGTCTGCTACTAGCTCGCTGCGCACCGGTGGATTCGCGCCAGCACGGGAAACGGTCACTGCCGCCGCCTTTGCCGCGTAGGCAAGGACCGCTTCCACCTGTTCAACGGAGATGTGGCGTAGGTCATTCCGCAGCTGGGCCCCAACGAGCCCGCGGTCCGCCAGCGAGCCCAGGAGCGCCGACATGAAGGAATCCCCCGCCCCCACCGTGTCCACCACCTGGGTGGCCGGCGCGGGCACCGACGTTTCACCGCGTTCGACGACGGCCCACGGACCGAGGGAACCACGCGTCACCACCACCATGGCCGGCCCTTTAGCCAGCCACAGCCGTGCAGTCTCGAAGACGTCCTGGCCCGGGTAGAGCCATTGAAGATCCTCGTCGGAGGCCTTCACCACGTCGGCGAGGGCAACGAATTTCTCGGCCTGCGCGCGGGCGTAATCGACATCGGTGACGATACTGGGACGGCAGTTGGGGTCATAGGAAATGGTGGCCAATGGGTGAGCCCGCTGGACGACGGCGAGCACTTCGGCCGCTCCCGGCTCAAGCATGGTGGCAATCGAGCCGGTGTGCAGCAGTGTGGTGCCGTCGAGGATCAGGTCCATCTGCTCACGGACGGTGGGCAGGTCCCAGACGAGCTGAAACGTGTAGGAGGCACCACCGGCAGGGTCCAGGCGTGCCGTTGCAATGCTGGTGGGGTGCCCATCTGGCCCGATCGGGGTCAGCACCGAGTTGCTGTGAAGGTGTTCATGGATCATCCGGCCGTACTGGTCGTCGCCCCAACGCCCGATGAACCGGCAGGGGTGCCCCAGCCGGGCCAGGCCCACAGCCACATTCATGGGGCTGCCGCCAACATGGGCGCGTGGCGAGGAGACATCGCTGATGACTTCGTCTATGAGGGTTTCCCCGATCACTGTGAGCACGCTAATAAGTTAGCATCCCGGGCAGCGGAAAGACCCTTGTGGGGACAACGGGATCGAGGACCCCGGCTGACCCTCGAGCCTAGGTGATCTCACGCACACTCGCCGGAATAATCCGCTAGTTGCCTAAGGCTACGGCTAGGATGGTGCGGGATTGCCGCTATCCGCGGCGCTAACCACGTACTAGTTGTTGGGGAAACCATGAAAATCAAGAACGCGGCGGCCATCGCCGTCATCGCACTCGCCTCGCTGACCGCCTGTGGCGAGGCATCAGAGCCTGCGGCCCCTTCCGAGGCCGCCGCTCCCACGCCGGCGAGCTCCACGGCACCCGCGCAGAACATCCAGGCTCCGGAGACCAACGACCTCATGGCCGAGGCCAGCCCCGAAGGCGCACGAGCCTTCCTGCATCACGTCTTCGAGCTGAAGTCCTACAACCAGCGGACCGGTGAAACCGAGCAGCTGCTCGCCACCTTCGATGGTGCCGAAGCAGCAACCGAAGAGGCTGAGGAATTCGCGGCCATGTACGAGGACGGCGGCTGGGTTCTCGGCGGACAGCCGAAGGTCAAGCAGATCATCGTCACCACCCCAGCGGACGAGGTAGCCGAGGAGGTCGAGGTTGACGCCCTGATCACCGTCAACCCTGACGCCTACACTTCGTTCGGCGAATCGGGTGAGGTCCAGGAGACCCGCCCGTTCGACCCGGCCGGCACCATCTACTCAGCGACAATTGTCTATTCAGACGGCGCCTGGCAGGCTACCTACCTGGAAGAAACCCCTGACGCAGAAATCCCGGCGGAGTAACCCGGTTTAGGCCGTCAGCCTGTTACGGCTGGCGGCCCGGCTCCGGCTCCGAGTGCAACTCAGCTCTCAGTGTCGGAGCCCAGCGAAGCCCAATAGGCGGCACCCACGAGCGCGGCGTCGTCGGGCAGGATCGCCTGCTCGATCCTGAATTCTGCGAGCCGCGGGTCGGCAAGAGCCATTCCCGCGCGAATTGCCGGTTCAACCAGATCCCAGGACCTGGACATGGACCCGCCGATCACCAGGATCCCCGCGTCGAACCGGCTGATCACGATTGCGAGAGTCTCGCCCAGAGCTCCGAAAGCTCGGTCCAGCACGAGTCGTGCAGTTTCGTCACCGGCCCGGCTGAGTTCAGCAATGGTGTGGACGTCGGGACCGGAGTCCGGGCTCAGACCGGCCGCGTCGGAGTAGGCCGCGCGGATGGCGCGTCGGGACACGGTGTTTTCTAGGGGTCGGCCCTGATAGACCTCGTGGTGGATGCTCCCATCCGGTGAGACCGCCGGCCCGGTGCTGACCGGCTGCCCGTTGATCAGGAAGGTGGAGCCGACGCCGGTGCCCAGCGTGATGCAGATGGCCCGCTCATTCCCCCGAGCCGCCCCGAGGGCGTATTCCCCGATGCCGAACGCGTCGGCGTCGTTGAGGAAATGGATCGTGCCGGGGGTCGGTTTAATCCGCTTCATCAGCGCTTCACCGAGATCGAAGCCGTTCAGGCTGTCGAACTTTCCCACATGCTCGAAACGGCCAATGCCCTGGTTGTAGTCGAAGGGGCCGGGAATAGCTACCGACCAGGTCGCTCCCGGCTCGCCCCGCAGCGCGTCGGCAGCAGCACCAATCTCCTCGACCAGGCTCTCGGCGGTCCCCTGGGCCTGCAGGTCGACCCGAGCCAGGGAGTCCCGGTCGATAACCCACGTTCCGGATTCCACCACCGCGGCCGTGAGGTGGGTGCCTCCAATTTCGAGCACAGGGATGGTGTTGCCACTCATTGATGGTGCCTTTCAGTCTGTCCGAATACGGTATCTCCGAACCAGGATCAACAGTAATTCGTTGCGGTCCTCGCGGGAGCCTCCCCCAAATCGGCTAGACCGCCATCAGCCGATCTACCGCCTGCACCACCCGCACCCAGGCTTCGGTCCCCGGGGTGATCATCGCGGAGTGGTCGCCGGGGATCATGATCAACTCAGCAGCCGCACCTGCGGCCGCCGCCGTCGTCACATAACTGTCCGATTGGCTGAGCGGCACCGTTGAGTCGTCCTCACCGTGCAAAGCTAGCACCGGAATGGGCAGCGGGATCGCTGTCATCGGGTCAGCCAACCGGTACCGAACGGGATCCTCGGCCGGGCCCACGCCCAGCAGGTTCAGCACGGCACCGTCTCCCAGCCCCTGTTCATGGGCTGCTGCCAGATTCAGCACACCCGACTGGCTCACGACGCCGGTCAGCGGCACCAGGGGCGTTCCGGCGCCGGGAGCCCCGTCGGGCAGCGTTGACCGCCCGGCGGCCCATACCGCGAGGTGGCCGCCGGCCGAATGGCCAAGCGCCGTCGTCGTGCCCAGATCGAGGCTGTGTTCGTCGGCCGCCGTCGCCAGGAGATCTATGCCGGCGCTCACGTCGGCGAAGGTTTCCGGCCAGCCACCCCCATTGCCGGCCCGCCGGTATTCAAGGTTCCAGCAGACGTAGCCCCGGGACGACAGGTCTTCGGCGAGAGGCCGGCCAAGATCCAGTCCGTACCCTGAGCGCCAATAGCCCCCGTGGATAACCACGACGACGCCCGGGAGGTGCTCCCCGGCTGGCAGGTACAACTCGGCGAACTGGCTGGGATCATCGCCATAGGTGTAGCGCTGGGGTGTCACTGGTTCCTCCGGTTGCTGGGTGGGGTTGGCTGAACTCCCGGGCGCGCAGCCGGCGAGTGCGGTCGCTGCAGCGAGGCCGGCGGCGCCCAGGACGGTGCGTCGGCGTAGGTTGTCCACACCGGAAGCGTAACCTTGCCGACCCTTCACATGCGCCGGGGAGGGTGTTTGAATGAATGGACCAATCAAGGGGGAACAATGCAGACCAAAGGAACCCGGCGGCTCATCACGGGCGGTATCGCACTGGTAGCCACGATTTTCATCCTCCCGACGCCACTGTTCGAAGTCTTCAACGGAACGGCTGAGGGCCTCACGATGGTGCTCTTCGTCCTCGGGGCGGCGCTCCTGGCGGGGGGACTGGTTCTGGTCGTCACCGGCCTGCGATTGCGATCACGAGACTTAAGCACTCCCCGAAGCTACGACACCCGGCAGCCGGCCACCCAGGACGATGATCGGCCCATCGACAGCCACTCCATGCCGACTGCCGCCCGCCAGGGGCAGATCGGCGGGCCCCTCTAGCCAGCCCTCCACCAGCACTGTCAGACCCGGCCGATATGATGGCCTGAAGCCATCGTCGGAGGAGTCTTAATGAGCGCCTGGGATCAGTTGGATGACCGTCTCCGCCCCGCGGTGGAAGCGAGCACCCGTGAGTTCGAGCGGGTACGGCCGCGCCTTGAAGAAGTGACCCGGCAAATGCAGGCCAGCATCCAGGAAATCTTCGTCGGCACCGAACTCAGCCCACTGTTCGTCACGGCTCGGACCAAGAGTATCGAGTCATTCCGTGACAAGGCCTCACGCATGCTCGCCTCAACAGTCCCCGGAGACGCCCCCACCCTGGTGTTCCCCGACCCGCTAAGAAACCTGACCGACGTCGTCGGCGTTCGGGTGATCACCACCCTGCCCCACGAGGTGGACGTCGCAGCGAATCTGATCAAGCGGCAGCGGCAGGAATTTGACTGCCGGGGCGACCGGGAGAAGGACATCGGCACCATCGAGTCCGGCACCTACGGCTACTCCAGCCGGCACCTCATCCTGCGCACCATCCAAAGCGAAGCGGTCAAAGAGTACCAGCGCGCCCTGGACCCGGCAGCCAAGGCTGGCGGCAGTTACATGCTCGAGGTGCAGATCCGTACGGTCCTGGCTCATGCGTGGTCCGAAATCGAGCACGACATCCGTTTCAAGGCATCAAATCCTCGGGCATGGAGCCCCTACTTCGACCGGCAATTCACTGGCACCGCCGCGATGCTCGAGTCAGTGGAATCAGCTTTCGCCGAGCTGCACGAGCGGTACGAGACAGTGACCGGGTTCTGGGATGAGGACGGGGAGGGAAGCGCCCCCCTGAGCCCCAACCGGGTCCGCGACGTGTGGCAGACCCTCCTCCCCCACGTTGACCGAAAATCCGACGACAACTGGGGTTGGGCTGCGGAACTGCTCGCCGCCCATGGACTGACGACGACGACGTCGCTGGCGTCGCTGCTCCAGGCGGACACCATTACGTCGGTTCGCCGAGCGTTGGACCACCGTTACTCGCCGGGCCCGGACCGGCTGCTCGACGACGTGCTGCTGTGGCACTACGGGGAACGCCACATCGACCTCACCGCCGAGGCAGCCGAGGCAGCGGTCTCGCCACGACGCGACAGCCTGCAGCGTCGGCATCGGCAAATGACCACCTTCCGGGCGCTGGAGGCCAGCAAATAACGCCTCAGTAACACCCGTCCCGCTAGGTTGCGGCATACCTGCGACGGGGCAGGTCCTGCGGAAGGAACTGTGCCATGGCCAAGTACGCACTCTGCGTCGGCATCAATAAGTTCGAAAACCTTCCGACCAACGCGTGGCTCAATGGCTGCGTCAACGACGCCAAGGACTTCGCCGCGCTTCTCACTGGGCATTACGGATTCGCGAAGCGGAACGTTGCGGTGCTCCTCGATTCAAAGGCTACGAAGGCTGCGGTGGTCGGGAAGCTGCAGGCCATGCTCAAACGGGCGAAACCCGGGGATCACCTTGTCTTCACGTTCTCCAGCCACGGCACCCAGGTCCTCGATGTCTCAGGTGATGAACCGGACGGCGCCGACGAAGCATTCGTCACCTTTGATATGCGGCAAAAGGGTGACCAGTGGGACGCCGCCACCCTTATTCTCGACGACGAGTTACATCACCTGCTCGGTACCCTTCCCGACGGGGTCCTGCTCGACGTCGTGCTGGACACGTGCCACAGCGGGACCGGGCTCAGGGCGCTGGATCTACTTCCCACCCGACGGCCCCGGTTCGTTCCGCCCCCGACGCCGCTCGGCCTGGAGCTCACCGAATCGGCGGATCCGCGCGCCTTCCGCGACCTGGTCCGGTCCGATGCGAAGGCGAAACCAGTCCTGTTTGCCGCCTGCCGGTCGGATCAGACAGCGGCTGATGCTGACTTCGCTGGACGATATAGCGGTGCCTTCAGCCACTACCTGCTCCAGGCCGTCAAAGACGACCCATCGGCAAGCCGGCGAGTGCTGCTGAAACGCGTCAGCGCCGACTTACGGGATGGGAAGTTCACCCAGCGGGCCCAACTGGAAGCGCCAGTGGCGGCCAAAAGCGCCGCGTGGGGCACCGCCTTCTAGGAACTAGCGGCCGCGCCCCCGGCTATGGAACGTGATTTTCGGTGTTCCAGTGCCAGACCTGGGCCGTGCATCAGAAGGAGTGATTTCCGCCAGGGTGGTGGCATCCCGAACCTTCTCCTGTGCGTTTTCCTGCTGCCTCACCGGGTCATAGACCGGTTTCAACGCCGCGTAACAAAGGTGGCCTCCCTCGTCGAATCTGAGCAACCCACCTCCGCGCAGGATGACGGGTCCGGGCCCGGACAACCCCATGCGGCGCATTTCGGGCCGCCCGATAGTGAACTCCTGAACAAAGGAGGCGCCGATCTCCGAGACGACGAACCCGTCCGGGCTGATCCGGATGCTGGGTCGCACCCGGTCCACGGTGATTGAATGCCGCTCATCCATCGCGGTTTCCCGTAACAAGTCCCCGTTCTCCCAGATGAACCTCACGATCTCTTCCGGGTCGGTTCCCAGCGCTGATAGCCGGACGGGGTACCTGAGGCTGCTCATGCGTTCGATCCCGGTGAGCAAATCATCGGCCGGCACCGTAACCCCCACCTCGGCGAAGCAGTCCCGCACCACCTGCCGATAGTGAAAACGATCCTGCGGAACCAGCACCAGGTCGGCGGAGAGGATGCCCCGCAGCAAGTCCGGCCAGGTCACGTCCACCGGAGCCATGTACCCGAGCCCACGGATCAGCATCGCCAGGACCTGTTCACCCACCTTCGCCCCGGACTTCGCCACCTGGTGCAGGCTCGAGCGGCCACCGGGCTGGTCCAGACGGATCTGCCATAGCCGCGCCACCACATTCAGCATCGCCCGCACCACTGGCTCGCCGCGTCGGTGCGGGTCCGGCAGCGTGCGCCAGCCGGTGGGGACCGGCGTCCGCATCGGCTGTCGCGCTGGCCCATGCGAGAACAAACCGTCGCCAAAGCTGAAGAGACCACTCAGCAGGATCTGCTCATCCAGCCCGGTCAGGTCGGTTGCCCCGGACCCCAGTGGATCCAACAACTGCTCCACCCGCTCCGCCGAGGAAAACACTGACAGCATGGCCACCAGGTCAGCGATCGCCTCATGCAGCGCAAACTGGTCGAGGGAAGCGAACTGGTCCGACCAGCGGGTTCGGTACCCCGCAAGGATCGCGTGGGTCACCTCATGGGCCACCAGGTCGCGATACAACGCCAACGGCACCGACAGACGCTCCCGGCCATCCCGCCGATGCCCAAACCGGACCACTCCGTCTTCCCGGTCGTAGCCAGAATCGGCGTAGGGCACCGTGTCATACGCGTGGATCCGCAGCCGCCGTCCTCGGGCCCATCCCATCCGGCGGCCGAGGGTTGACTCGAAGGCTGCCAGCGTCGACGCCGCCACGGCGTACGTGTGCTGGGCCAGGAAGCGGCGGTTGGCCAGCAACTCACCGAGGTCATTCGGTGGATTCTCGTCCATCAGCATCCACGGATCGACGTCCTCGCCCAGGAGTAGCTCCAACGGTTTCCCACGCGGGCCGCGAACGACGATGTCGAATCGCGCGCTGCGCGGCCCCCCACCAATGCGCTCAACGGGCACGCGGAGCGTCGTGGTCATCGGACCTTCGGCGCCCAACGTGAACGGACCCTCGGCCAGAATGGTCAAGGGGCGCAGCTCCCCGGTATGGCTTCCGGGCCCCAGCATCACGCCCGCCATTGGCACCTCTCCCTACTGCGACCCGGGATCAGTCTTCCACCGGACCGCTACCAAAAATATCTACCCCTGCGCCCCGGCCGTCAAGCACCAAAATCCCAGTAACACCCCAATAACACCGTGCAGCAGATACTGGCTGCCAACCGCCGGCGCCGTCGCGTGGACACTGCTACCTGACGAACGCCGCTCCAGTCGATGCCACTCAACGAGGAGTAGCCATGAATACCACTGCAGCGACCGCCGCTACCCAACGGGGGTCCGGGCTCAGCGCCGCCCAGATCACGGCCCTGAAACCGCATGTAGTGAACCTCAGCCGAGGCAAGTTCTCGACCGGTGGTGAAATAAGTACCACTGCAGCCGACGTGGATGCCATTTTCCAGAATCATCTCCCCAAGTTCGCACCAGACGGCGACGCACCGATCATGGTCTACGCCCACGGCGGTCTGGTGAGCGAGGCAGCTGGCCTCCGTTCCGCACATCAGCAAAGCGAATGGTGGAAATCGAATGGCGTGTACCCGATCTTCTTCGTCTGGGAGACAGGCTTCCTCGATGCACTGTTCGGCTCTCTGCCCGGAACCAGGGGCGTCCTGGGAGATGTGAGGGACCGCGCAATCGAGCTGATGGCCCGGGCCGCTAACGGTGAGCGGATCTGGGGCGAAATGAAGCGGTTTGCCGAAGACGCCTCGGCAACGGGTGGCGGCGCGCTCTACGTGGCAAAAGCACTCGGCAATTATGTGGCAGCACACCCGAAGACCAGCGTCCACGCCGTCGGCCACAGCGCCGGCTCCATCTTCCACTCCTACTTTGTGCCAGCCGCCCTGAAGGCCGGGGTCCCCGAGTTCGCGACGGTCAGCCTACTGGCACCCGCCGTCCGCACTGATACGTTCAAGGCGAAGTTGGCACCCGAGGCCGGTAAAGGCATCAAATCCCTGGCGATGTACACCATGACGCAGCAGGCCGAGCTTACTGACACCTGCCCCGGTGGCTACGGGAAATCGTTGTTGTATCTGGTCCGTGCGTCCTTCGAAAAGGAAGAGTTCACGCCCATTTTGGGTTTGCAGGAGTGCGTCAACGCGGACCCCGAACTGCTCAAGTTCTTCGATGACGACGGCGGTAAGGCGAAGGCAGAGGTGATCTGGTCAATTTCCGAGACCGGACCTGAAACACGCCGGAGCACTGCGACCACCCACGGGGGATTCGACGACAACACTACGACCATGGAGAGCGTCGCCCGCAGGATTACGGGCAGGAAACCGAAACCCTTCGGCGCCCGAATGATCAGTGAGCCGTGGGCTGTGGCCCCCACCGTCCGCGAGGAACCCCCCGTAAGTACCCGACGCGCCCTATGCATCGGAATCAATGCCTACCCGCCGGGCAAAGAACTGTATGGCTGCGTCGCTGACGCGGAGGCGTGGGGCAAACAGCTGGAGTCGGTCGGATTCGAGGTGACAACCCTGCTCGATGGGGCGGCCACCAGGGTCAACATTCTTCAGGGCATTTTCGACCTGGTGGCGCATAGCACCGCCGGGGATGTGCTCGTCATGCAGTACGCGGGCCATGGGACGTACATTGATGACCTCGATGGTGATGAAGCGGAGGATGGCAACGGAGAAAAGCTGTTCGACGAGGCGCTTTGCCCGGTGGACTTTCAGGGCGGAAACCTGATCATCGATGACGATCTTGGGGAACTCTTCGACCTACTCCCGGAAGGGGTAAGCCTCACCGCCTTCTTCGACTCCTGTCATTCAGGTGACGGTACCCGGCTCTTACCGTCGCTGGGCACTGCAGTCACTGACGGGGCCGAGCAGGCAGCCAATCATGGCCGACGGGCACGGTTCCTGGTCCCTGACACGACCACCATTGAAAACTTCCGGTTACGTCGCGGCGCAGCCGCGAACCCGGGCAAACGAGCCACCGCCCGCGAACTACTGTTTAGCGCCTGTCAGCCTGACGAAGTGGCCTACGAGACCGGCGGGCACGGCGACTTCACCGCCGCAGCAAGCCTGCTGCTGGCCCCAAGCGCCGAGAAGATCACCAACGCCGATTTTCTGGCCAAAGTGCTCGAATCGTTTGCTCATCAGCCGCGGCAGAACCCCTACTTCTACGGTGTCGCTGCTGCTTCCGCCAGGACGTTCCTGGCACCGCTGACCCGGCCCGTGGATGCCGGCCAGGGCCTCCGTCCAGCGTCCGGTCAAACCAGTGAAACCAGTGCAGTCGCCCCGGAGGTTGCCGCCGCACGCGCACGAGCAGCGGCAACCTTCCTGCGGGCGACTGCCGATTTCATCGACGGGTGAATTAGACCGACGGCGCGTGGGTGTTTTCAGTTGGCGATGCCGGTTCCGTGGCAGCACCGTCCGTGGCGCCCCAGTTTTTCAGCATCTCGACGGCGTCTAGCCCGGTGGTGTCCTTGAGTAGCTGGAAGGTCTGCTGCAACCCGCCGGACACGTTCTTGCTCAACTGGGTGGCACCGTCGTTGGAGATGACGGTCATGTTGTCGATTCCCGACATTGGGGCGGCGATTTCCCGAGCGATCTGCGGGAGGATTTCCATCACCTTGTTGAGAATTGCTGCTTCGTTGAACTGCTCGTACGCCTTGGCCTGGGCTTCGATTCCCTCGGCCTCCGCGATTCCCTTCTGCCGGACAACGTCTGCCTCAGCCTGGCCGCGAAGCGCGATGATCTCCGCTTCCGCTGCACCGTTGGCCCGGGTCACTGACGCCGCTGCGTTACCGCGTGCGGTGTTGGCGGCGGCCTCAGCTTCAGCGGTGACCTTGTCACCCTCGGCGCTGAGGCGGCGCTTGGTCAGCGCCACTTCCGCCTCAACCTGATCGGCTTCAGACTGGCGCTTGCGCTGCTCGAGCTTACCGGCCGCTTCCTGCTCCACCCGGTACTTTTCTGCGTCGGCAGGCTTGCGGATCTCAATATCCAGTTCACGTTCACGCAGCTCGGACTGCCGTGAAGCAACCTGCTGTTCCTTGACCAGGATCGACTGGCGCTGCTCAGCTGCAGCCAAGGGACCCGCCGCGTCGGCCTGGGCCTGCCGTGCGTCCGCGACCTCCTTGAGCTCGGCCCGGCGGATGGCGAGCCGCTGTTCGGCAAGCGCAACCTGCTCGTCCGCGATCGCAGCGGCCTCGGCAGCTTCCTGCGCCGCATTCGCTTCGGCAATCTTCGCCTGCTTCTCAGCGAGTGCCGCCTCGGGCCGGCCCAGGTTCTTCAGGTAGCTGGAATCGTCGTCGACCGACTGGATCTGGAAGGTATCAATCTCCAGACCCTGGTTATGCATTGAGTGCTCGGCCTCTTCCTTGACACTCTTGGCGAAAGAAGCACGGTCCTTGATGATCGAGTCCACGCTCAGCGTGCCCACGATGGAGCGCAACGAACCGGACAGGGTCTCTTGGGTGTAATGGTCGATCTGATCCTGCTGGTTCAAGAATCGTTGAGCGGCGCGGCGCACCGCCTCTTCGTCGCCCCCCACTTTGATCTGGGCGACACCGGTCAGCCGAAGCTTGATGCCGTTCTTGGAGATACCCTCAATCTGAAGGGTCACCTGGCGTGAGGCGAGCGAGATGGAGAACGCCTTCTGGCTGAACGGGTTGATGAATGTGCGACCGAACACCACACGCTGGCTTTCCTGGCTGCCTTTGCCGGTGATGATCAGTGCTTCGGACGGGCTCGCAATCCGCAGTGCAAGACGCGCGACGATGGCGGCAATAACTGCCAATACCACCAACACGGCAAGCACAATGCCGACAACAATAAACTGACTGAGGTCCACTACAGCCCCTTCTATGGGATTTACAAAGGATGAGTGGCCGGAAGTTCCAGTGCCTCGCCGGTATCGGCCGGGTCAATACTGGAGTGCCCGTGCGGTCCCCCACCGCCCGTTATGTGTCGGACGCCACCCTATGGACGGTACACGACCCACTCCCGGGAAGCTGGGCGTTCCAAAGCTCGACGACAACGCGGACGGCCACCATCGTTGGGCTGGCGGCGGTCCGGCGTCGAACGTCAGGTGGGTTAAACCTCGGACACCGCGGCGGCCAGGTTGTTCAGCGAAGCCTCCAGATCGTGGGCGGAAACCGCCGGGAAGGATACCTTCTTGAGCACAGTCGAATCGGTGACGCTGCTCCAGTCGTAGGTGAGAGTCACTTCGGTGGAGTCGGGGCCCTGGGGCGTCAACTCCCACACCCACTGCCAACCGGCAGGCTCGGCCCCAGCCTCAGCCGTTTTCCAGGCAAGGAGCTTGTTGTGGTCGTAACCCACCACATGGTTGTCGGTCTTGTAGTCCCCACCCAGCTTGTCCCAGTACTGGTTCATGGTGAACATCTGTCCCACAGCCGTAATCCTGTCCGACTTCTCGTCGGACTGCACCATGCCTGAGCCGTCAATCTGCGCGTGGCGCGCGGGGTTGGACAGGACGTTGAAGATCGCGTCAGCTGAAGCGTCGATGACGCGGGACGAGGTGATTTTCTTGTCACTCATTGTTGTACTCCTTGATGTTGTTGGTCAGTCATATTCACAGTTCGACGACGACGTCGGACGGCAGTTTGTCGGGCCGCCAACCCCGCCAGACGGGGTGGCGGAGTTTCCCCGCTCCGGTTCGTTCGCTGAATTGCACCTCCCCGACCAGGGCTGGGCGGACCCAGTGCGCGTCTGAGGCATCAGCGGCTGGCACATCCGCAAGTGGTGCAGTCTTCCGGGACATCTTGCGGAGTCGTGAACCAATTTCAGCAAGATCACGTTCGGTCAGGCCTGACCCCACCCGGCCCACATACTTCAGGTCGACGCCGTCGGGCACGGCCACCAGGAGGGAACCCACCTTGTGCGCACGGCTGCCTTTGCCCGGCCGCCACCCGACCACCACCACTTCCTGGGTGAGCTGGTCTTTGATCTTGACCCAGCCCCTGGACCTGCGACCGGCCGTATACGTACCGGAGGTGCGCTTGGCGACCACCCCCTCCAAACCGAGCTCCCTGCTGGCGGCCACGGCCTCCTCGATGGTGGCATGCAGGGCTGGGGGCACCTGAATATGGCCATCCGCGGGGCTGTCCACCGCCTGCTCAAGGATTTCCCGGCGCTGGGCATACTGCAGTTGAAGCAGCGAGTTGCCGTCGAGGTAAAGCAGATCGAAAATCATGAAATGCACTGGGGCTTTACGGCGTGCGGCGTCGATCTCGGAGCTTTTGGTGAGATTGAAGCGGTTCTGCAGTAACCCGAAGTCGGGACGGCCCGACTTGTTCAGTGCCACTATTTCCCCGTCGAGCACTACATTGTTGCCGTTGACGTAGTCGCCCAGATCCGCCAGTTCGGGGTACAGCGCCGTCATGTCATTGGCGTTGCGGCTGGTGAGACGCACCCCGTCGGGTGTCACTGTGGCGATTGCCCTGACCCCGTCCCACTTCATTTCGAAAGCCCAGTCCTCATCGGCTGTCACGTCACCAGCCGAGCCGGGCGAGGCGAGCATCGGCATCAGCTCCGGCGGGGTCTCGGCGGCGCCCGACGCCGGGGCTTCGGCCGAGGCGTCAGCGGCGCCCTGGTCTTTCATCAGGTGCATCAACCAGTTCCTTTTGCCCGACTCGTCGCCGCCGGTGTGGATGAGGGCATACCGCCGGACGGGGCTGCCGCTGCGTGCCAGACCACCGTCGTCGCGCCCCTGAACCGTACAGATCACTTCCTTTCCATCGCGCCATTTCTCGGCGTGGTAGGTCCCGGAATCCCAGATGTACATCTCCCCGGCGCCGTATTCCCCCTTGGGGATGGTGCCCTCGAAGACGGCGTACTCCAGGGGGTGGTCCTCGGTCTGGACGGCGAGGTGGTTCTTGTTGGGGGTGTCCGGCGGCCCCTTGGGTACAGCCCAGGAGACGAGGACGCCGTCGCGTTCCAGCCGAAAGTCGTAGTGCAACCGGCGGGCGTGGTGCTCCTGGATGACAAAACGGTTGCCGCCGGCGTCACTGACGCTGTCGGGGATCGGCTCAGGGGTCTTTGCGCTGTCCCGCATGGAGCGGTAGGTGTGCAGGCGGTCACGAACGCGAGGCTCGGATGTCGTTGTGTCCCCGGGCCCGCCCCGGTCGCCGTCAGGCCCTCCGGAGGTCTCATCCAGCCCGGCGAGGAGATCACCGAGTTCCTTCACCCGGTCCATCATCTGCCGGTAGTCGAGTTGCGCCAGCTCAGGGTCCTCCAACTCCGCCCAGGAGCGGGGCGCGGCAACAGTGGGGCGCAGCCTGCCACGCAGGGAGTAGGGCGCCACGGTGGTCTTGTTCCTGCTGTTTTGGCTCCAGTCCACCAGCACCTTCCCCCCGCGCAGGGACTTCTTCATATCGCTGACCACCAGGTCGGGGTGGTCAGCCTCGAGCGCCCTGGCCAGCTCATGGGCAACGGTGGATACCTCGTCGGAGGACTGGGAACCATCCAGTGCCGCATACAGGTGGATGCCCTTGGAGCCGCTGGTGACGGGGTAGGGTTCCAGGCCCATGTCCTGCAGGATCACGCGGGCATGGCGAGCAACCTCGGCGCAGTCGCCGAGGCTCACCCCGTCGCCAGGGTCAAGGTCGAGGACCAACCGGTCCGGATTGTTGATCTCCCCGTCCGGGCCGAACCTCCACTGCGGAACATGGATTTCCAGGGCCGAAATCTGTCCAAACCAGGTCAGGGTGGCCAGGTCATTGACCATCGGATACACGTTGACGTGGTCTTTATGGGCGATGGAGTGTCGTTGCACCCACGCCGGCGCCGACTGGTCGAGGTTCTTCTGGAAAAAGACCTGTCCGGGCTGCTCCGCGGTTCCCACCCCGTTGACCCAGCGCTTGCGGGTCACCGCCCGGTCCCTGGCGTGCGGAATCAGGTAGCCGGCGATCGCAGCATAGTAGGCGAGAACGTCCGCCTTGGTGGTCCCGGAGGCGGGATAGATCACCTTGTTGAGGTTCGTCAGCCGGAGGCGTTGACCGTCCACAGTGACAGTCTGCTGCTGCTGACCGGTGCTGGAACCCATGACACCAGTCTTGTCTGGAAGCGCCGCAAACGCCACACGTGCCCGGAAAGCAGGGCACGGGATCCTGTCCCGGGGTGCTGCTAGTCGCTGAGCTTCTCCTGGTATTGAGCGACGAGGCGCTCCCAGTCAGCGGGGTTCTGGCCCAGCGGACGCTCGTTCAGGAGATCGTCGAGGCCAATCAGCGTGAAGTGCCAGCCCGCCGCCGAACTACCCGCGGCGTCTGGGTCCTGCAGGGTGTTGGTGAGGGTCAGCAGGGCGCCGGAGTCGCCGTCGTTCGCCAACTCCCAGCGCAGCACCTCCCGATCCCAGGTGTAGGCGAGAAGGTTCGGCTTCTCGGCTTCGAGGACCGTGCCTTTGGTGGGCCGTTCCCCAGGGAAGGTGAAGGTCACTTCGGCGCCCTTACGCGGGAGCAGGTCAAGTTCACAGGGGAACCAGTACTTGAGTTTGCGGGGGTCTGTCAGGTGCTTCCAGAGCACTGACGCGGGAAAGTTGTACCGCATCTCGAACCGGAGGGCGGGCTTGCCGTCGACTGTGGTCTTGGTGACCGTGGGCTCAGCTTTTTCAGGATTCACCAAGCCATCGTATCCGCGGAACCCAAACACTGGTTCACTTGGTACATGAGAGCCATCTGGAAGGGCGCCGTCGCTTTTGGGCTGGTCAATGTGCCGGTCAAGGTCTACAGCGCCACCGAAGACCACGACATCAGCCTCCACCAGGTCCACGACAAGGACGGCGGCCGGATCCGCTACCAGCGCCGCTGCGAGATCTGCGGGGAGGTGGTCGAATACAAAAACATCGACAAGGCGTACGACGACGGCGAGCGCACCGTGGTGCTCACCGACGAGGACTTCGCGACCCTTCCCGTCGAGAAGAGCCGGGAAATCGGCGTCGTCGAGTTTGTGCCCAGCGACCAGATAGACCCGATCATGCTGGACCGGTCCTATTTTCTGGAGCCGGATTCCAGTTCCACCAAGGCCTATGTGCTGCTGCGCCGCACCCTTGAGGAGACCGACCGCACGGCTATCGTGCAGTTCACGCTGCGGCAGAAGAGCCGGCTCGGTGCGCTGCGGGTGCGTGGGGACGTTCTGATGCTGCAGTCGCTGCTCTGGGATGACGAGGTACGCGAGGCCAAGTTCCCCGCCCTTGACGAGCGGGTACGGATCTCGGCCAAGGAGAAGGAAATGTCGGCTGCGCTGGTGGATTCCTTCTCGACCGATTTCGATCCTGAGAACTTCACCGATGAGTATCAGGAACAGCTGCGCACTCTGATCGAGGCGAAACTTGAGAAGGGGGAAGCCCTCGACACTGAGGAAACTTTCGGGGAATCCGACGACGACGAGGGCGGTGGCAAAGTCCTCGACCTCATGGAGGCACTCCGGCGGAGCGTCGAGAAGAACCGTGAGAAAAAGGGCACGCCGTCCGATCAGAAAAAACCGGCATCCAAAGGGTCCTCAGCACCAGCCAAAACAAAATCGAAAGGCGCCTGATGGCCACCTCGTCCTCACTTCTGCTCAGCTTCTTCACCAATTCGCGTGGCGAGCAGACCATCGTGCAGGCACCCAACGCGCCGGTCCTCGGGTGGACGGTCTTCGGCCTCGCTTCCCTCCTGGCACAGCAGGACGGAAACAAGCGGCTATTGCTGACTCTCAGCCGGGTGTGCCTCGGACTGTGGGCAGTGCTTGAGCTGACCCGCGGTGAGAGCGGATTCCGCCGCACCCTGGGCGGCTTGACCCTCGGCTGGCTGGCACGGCGTTAGCCGGCAGCCTCACCCTGGGGTAACCCACGCAGCAGACGATGGGGGCTCGCCGAGGGATCTTGTAGCGAACTGACTGTTCGTCCGGGCGGCAGGGAATAGGGACCACGGTCACCATGGTTCAAGCGGCCGAATTTTTTCCAGCCCGGGTATGGCCTAAACTGGCAACTGTCCGACCGCGTCTGGGTTGGGCGCGCGCCTGTGTAGCTCAGTCTGGTAGAGCATCCGCTTCACACGCGGAAGGCCCGGGGATCAAGGCCCCGCGCAGGCACCACCACCGGCTCTCCGCCAACGCGGGGGGCCGGTTTTGTGTCAACAGGCCGGATTTGTGTCAACAGCCCAGTTTTGGGTCTGCAGCCCGGATTTTATGCCCTAGGAAGGTCAGCACACTTGCTTTCCAGGGTCCTTCCTCGGAAGGATGGGGTGATGGCCTACACACCCAGCACTGCAATAGTCACCGGATCCGACTCGGGCATTGGCCGGGCCACGGCCCTCGCCCTCGCTGAGGCAGGTTGTGATGTCGGTATCACCTGGCACTCTGATGAGGACGGCGCCAACGAGACCGCGCGGTTAGTCCGTGAGTTTGGCCGTAAAGCGGTGGTGACCCGGTTGGACACCACTGATGCGCCAGCCTGCGGCGATGTGGTGGACCAGATGATCAGTGACCTCGGCGGACTTGACGTGTTCGTGAACAACGCTGGTGTCAACGGCGGAACCCCCTTCATGGATACCAGCTATGACGAATGGCGCGGCACCCTGGCAGCCAACCTGGATGGTGCATTTGTCTGCATCCAGCGTGCGGCGGCACAAATGATTTCCGCCGGGAACGGCGGCAGGATCATTGCCGTCACCAGCGTTCATCAGGAACAGCCGCGCGTGGGCTCCGCAGCCTACGATGCGTCAAAACACGGTCTCGGCGGGTTAATCAAGACGATCGCCCTGGAGCTGGGCGATCAGGGCATTACCGCGAACGCGGTCCTGCCTGGCGAAATTGCTACGGCAATGAACGATGCCGAGGACAAGGATCCCCACGACATTGACCGCCCGGGTATCCCCGTGGGCCGCCCCGGTGCATCGGAGGAAGTCGCGGCAGTGATCGCGTTCCTGGCATCACCGGCGTCGAGTTACGTCAACGGCGCCTCCTGGGTCGTCGACGGCGGCATGCTCCAGATGGGCCCGCAGGCCGGTTCCCACCTGACCAGCGGTAAGTGGCGCGCAGTCTGACGTTCCATGCCCGGGTGACAGGAGCCACCCCGAACACTCAGGTGGCATTCACTTGCCGTTCAGACAGGCGCAGTACGTTGAAGGCATTAGCTTTCCGTATTGAAAGGACCCACCGACCATGGAAACTTCGTCTCCGTCCCGCGAGGGCATCTCGGACTGGTCCACCCTCCGCCGTGGGCAGCGGGTCGCGTTCAATCACGACAGCGATGGGCCCGTAGCGGGGGTTGTCGAGATGCGCACCGACGACGCCTCGGTGTTGTGGATTCAACTCAACGAAGGTGCCGGCCGCCGCCTCATCCATTGCGAAGACGGATACCGGCTCAAACGGGCTGACTGATCCCGAACCTCCTGTTCGCTCCGCTTTCCCTGGTTATAGGGGAAGGTCCCGCAAATAGCCGGCGAACCCGCCGGGTGTCCGGCCCGTTGTCCTGGCGGATGTCGTGGCCCTGATGGAGTCCACCGCAGCCCACCTCACCCCCAGCGATTTCAGCCGAGCGATCAGATCTGCATCCTCATGGATGTCCAGGGCAGCGAAACCACCGACCGCCAGGTAGCTGTCCGCCCGGAATCCCAGGTTCGCGCCGTGAACGTAGTCGTGGCCGTCGTCGAGCGGGTGAGCGGCATGCCAGGCGCGCTCCAGCGCGGCATCCAGGCCTACCGGGTTGGGAACCACCGTCCCCAGGATCAGTTCCACCCCCGAGGCGGCCAGCCGGCACTGCTCGACGAGCCACTGCCCGGGCACCTCAGTGTCGGCGTCGGTGTTCGCCACCCAGATCTGGCTGGCTGGCTGGCCGAGCTGAGCCACCGCGTGGGCGACCCCGGCCCTACGTGCCAATCCCACCGAGGCGAAGTCAACTGCCAGAGGCTGGGCAACTGGATACTCGGCCACCACCCGTGCCGAAGCGTCGGTACATCCGTCCAGGACCACGGTGACGGACAGGGCGACTGACGGGTACGCGTCGGCGAGCGCCCTGCCCGCCTCATCGAGGGCGGCCAGGCACCGCGGCAGGCTCTCCTCCTCGTTCCGGGCCGGGACGACGACCGCCACCGCCGCCGGCACGGACGACGCCTTCACAAGACACCGGTCGCTCTGGCCACCGACACCGCCGGTGGCCGCACCAGAAGGTCGATGCGGAAATCCTCTTCGCGGTGTTCTGCAAAAACAGCTAGTGACGAGGCTGAACGAAATAGTTCGTGGACGGTGTCCCCATCCAGTTCCCAGCCATCTATTGGGTGCCGCCAGTGGCACAGGAGAATGACCCCGTCGGCTGCCAGCGATGCGACCGCACGTGCCACGACATCCAGCAATTGTGTCCGGCTGAGGAAGTAGCCCACCTCGGAGATTACGATCAGGTCGAATTGCCCCGAGGGCCAATTCCGTGGCACGGACGCAACCCGGGCAGTCGCCTCGGGGTAATCGCTCAACCGTTCCTGCGTAGCCGCCACCGCCGTTGGACTGATATCCAGGGCAAGGAGGGAATCCGTGCGCGCGGCGAGCTCGGCGGAGAGTACACCGATTGAACAACCCAGTTCGAGTGAAGCCGCAAACCGTTCCCTCGGTAACAGCGCCAAAGCCACTGAACGTTTTCGTCGTTCATAGAAGCGGTCCTTGAGCCCCCACGGATCGTCCGTGTCGGCGTGCAGCCGTTCGAACACACCCGATGATGGGGTGGGGATGAAGGCCTCAAAACCGCGGGCGAAGTGGTCCAGGAACCCCGGGGCGAGCAGTGCTTCGTCTCCCGGCTCGTCGGACAGGGGCGCCGTCTGGCTCGCATGCATGAGCAGGGCCGACTGTTTGAGGGTTTGCTCATCGCCAGCAAGATCAAGGATTTCGAGCTGGTTCCATGGCACCTCGGAGGAATCCGGCGTCGCCCAGTGCCACAGCCACACCGGGTACTCAAGCAGCGGAAGGTTCAGTTCCGCTGCCAGCTGTGCCGCAGCCGTACCGCCAGCTTCGTGATCCCCGTGCCCGTCCCCCCGCCACGGGGCCACCAGCAAGGTGCGTTCGCCCGGACGCCCACCGGCGGCAACAATCCGGCGGAGCTGTTCGGCGAGCTCCTCGGCATCCAACCCGCCGTCGGGAAGGTTGAGGAAGTGCGTCCGTGCTGACGGTGCCAACAATTCGACGGCCTGCTCGAGTTCAATCCGCCGCAACTCGGCCAGCTGGACAGCAGTGTGGGTCGGGGAGTTCGGGTGGGACGCTTCGCCGTTGGTGGCGACCACAATATCCGTGGCAACCCCGGCGCGGGCCAGGCGTCGCACCAGCCCGGCTGCCCCAAGCGTCTCGTCGTCGGGGTGGGCCGCAACCACTATCACCCGTTCCGGCATTCGCCCATCGAAAAGGGCCTCAATACTGAGCCGGGCGTCGCTGCGCCAGTCCTGGCTCCAGCGGTGCTCGGGCGTTCCGGCGTCCTCGTGCGAAAAGGTCACCACGGTGCAACTCCGGTGTTCTGGAGCTGGCGGCCCAGGGCTGCTGCGTCCCGTTCGGCGTGGTGCTGGCGGAGATATACCTGCAGATCGGCCACCCTCCGGGCGTGGTCTTCCTCCAGGGCCAGGGGTGCCGGACCGAGCCCGTGGCCTACCATCCGAAGGATGGCTTCGGCAGCGTCGGCAACAACGCCCCTCACCCGCGCAGCCAGCAGCGCCCCGGCGGCACCGTGGGCCCGACCCGCGTCAATGTCGGTTGCAGCCGCCGCGAGCGCCCCCCGCGCGGCGTACAGGTGACGGTCCACCTCTCCGAGATACATCAGCGCTACCTGATCGGGGGTTCGTTCCCCCACTGAGCGCAGTAACCGCCGCGCAATGCCGACCGCTCCCCCATACCAACAGGCAGCCACCCCGAGCCCTCCCCAGGCAAACCCGTCGCGCTGCAAATACCAGTTGTCGGCACCTACGGGGCGGGCTGATGCCGCATCGAAGTCAATGGGGCCGCTGTCCACCGCTGCCAGCCCACGGCTAACCCAGGTACCGCGGATAGCCTGAACCGTCGGTTGGCGCAGGTCTACGCTGAAGGCGCGCCGTTCGCCATCCGGGACATGGGCCGTCACGACCGCGTAGTCCAGATTGCCCGCCAATGAGCACCAGGGTTTCCGCCCGGTCAGCTGCCAGTCGCCGTCGTTGTCGAAAGAGTGGTGCGCTTCCAGGCGGTGCTCGGGCGCCTCAGCGGCGAAGACCCCCCAGGTTCCCGCTGCGACTGACAGTTCGGCTTGCCGCAGGATGGCTACCGCGTCGAGGTGAGGTTCAATGGTGCGCGCCACCGACAGGTCGGCTGCTGCGATGGTGGCCAAGGTCTCCCACAGGGTCAGTGTGGATCCTCCGCCCGGCAACGGGGTCCGCGCACCAAGCTCGGCGGCAAGGGCGAGCGCCCGCGACACCGAGCCAGCCGCCGCGACAGCGCTCTCGTAAAGGGTGTCCTGGGTGTTTGACCCACTATCCAAAAGTACTGACCGCTTCGGCGTCGTCACAATATCCTCTTCATCTTGCGGCATGATAATCAGCATACTTACTCAATCCGGTGCCTGCCGTAGTCGAAGACACCGCGGGACATCTACGGGTCCTTGACTGGAACGGATTTTGGGAGTGGGCTTAGGTCCCACAACCCGACGGCAGAAGGCATCCGATGACATCCCTTTGGCAGGCAACCCGTCCGCAGTTCCCGGCCGACCCGTTCATGCCCGGCGCCACCTATGACTCAGTGGTGGTGGGTGCCGGGCTTACCGGAATCATTACCGCGCTGCTGCTGGCACGCTCAGGCCAACGGGTAGCAGTACTGGAGGCAAGGCGCGCAGGGGATGTCACCACCGGAAACACCACGGGCAAAATATCACTCCTTCAGGGGACCCAACTCTCCTCTATTATCCGGCACCATGACGCCGAGACAGCCCGCCACTACGTCACCGGAAACCTTGAAGGGCAATCCTGGTTGTTGCGGTTCTTCCGCGAGCACGGCATTCCGTTCGACACTCGGGACGCGGTCACCTACTCCGTCACCGACACTGGTGCTGCTGCGCTGAAAGCCGAACATGAGGCGTGCCTCGCGGCGGGGCTGACCCCGGTGCTGCAGGACGCCTCCTCCCTGCCGTTCGCCGTTACTGGTAGCCTCCGCCTCCCGGGGCAAGCACAGTTTCATCCCCTGCAGGGTTTGGCTGGACTAGCTGCTGACTTCAGGTCTCATGGCGGCCACCTGATTGAAGGAGTCCGGGTGGAGGGGATTAGCACCGGAAAATTGAAGGGGGACAAAATTGAGGTCAAAACCCCTCGCGGAACGGTGTGGGCTGAGCACTTGATCCTGGCAACAGGCACCCCCATTCTCGATCGCGGCGGACACTTCTCAGTCCTCACCCCTCAGCGGTCCTATGCCGTTGCTTTTGCCGTTGAGGGTCAGACCCTTGAGGGTATGGATGAGATGTTCCTGTCCATCGACGGACCGACACGTTCCCTGCGCACCGCCGTCGTCGATGGAAGGACGTACCTGATCGCTGGGGGCAATGGCCACCGCGTCGGCCGCGAAACCCATACGCAAGCCCTGGTCGATGATCTGGTGCGTTGGACCCAGCAACACTTTCCGTCGGTGAAGCCGGTTCATCACTGGTCGGCCCAGGACTACGAACCCGCATCAGCCGTACCCTATGTGGGCAAGCTCCCACTGAGTCGACACAACATTTACGCAGCTACCGGCTACAACAAGTGGGGCATGACCAACGCCGTCGCGGCGGCCTTGGCCTTATCGGCCGAAATTCTCGGCGGGCAGATGCCCTGGGCCAACAAACTGTATGCCACCCGCGTCGCCCGGCAGGACGCGCTCAGTACGGTCAAGACAAACGCCGGTGCCGGACTGGAACTCCTGAACGGTTGGCTTGGTGGCCTGGCGCGGACCAGCACCGTCAGCCCACCGGAGGGTCAAGGTGTGGTGGTCCGCAACGGCGCCCGCCCCGAGGGGGTCTGCGTGGTCGACGGCGTCACCCACCGGGTTTCGGCGGTCTGCCCTCATCTGGGCGGTGTTCTGGGTTGGAACGACGCCGAGAAGTCCTGGGATTGCCCCCTGCACGGGTCACGATTCACGGCAGAGGGAACCTTGCTGGAAGGCCCCGCCACCCGCGACCTCACTAAGGGCAGCTGACGCTGGAACCTGCCCAATTCGTTCACCCACTGTTCACCTGTATCGTAAATTAGGTGCTGCCTCACCCCACGCGTCGCCTTGCCCTCCTTGCCACCGCCGTCCTCGGCCTCTCACTCACCGCCTGCGGGTCCGACTATCCCCTGGGCCCCGAGCAGGAAGCCGCAGCCCAGCGCGCCAACTCAGACCTTCGAGGCACCATCACTGGCGCCGGATCCTCGGCGCAGGGTCCAGCAATGGACGGCTGGATATCAGGTTTCGGCACCCTTCACTCCCAGGCGCAATTGCAGTATTCCCCCGACGGCTCCGGTGCCGGGCGGGGGGCGCTACTTGCCGGAGCAGTGCAGTTCGCCGGCTCGGATGCTTACCTCAATGACGAGGAAATCGCCGAGTCCGCTGAGGCCTGCGGCCCAGACGGCGCGTTCAATATTCCGGCCTACGTATCGCCGATCAGTGTCACGTTCAACCTTCCTGGGCTCACCGAGTTAAACCTGGATGCACCAACCATCGCCAGCATTTTCCTGGGCGACATCGACAACTGGAATGATCCAGCCATTGCCGGACAGAATACCGACGTCGATCTACCGGACCTCCGGATTACCCCGGTCAGCCGGTCGGACGATTCGGGAACCACAGAGAACTTCACCGACTACCTCCACGAGACCGTTCCGGACCAATGGACCTTCGAAGCGGATGGCACGTGGCCCAGTGAGCTCGGGAACGAGAACTCCAAGGGCAACGCCGGTGTTGTAAGCACCGTCGCCGGCACCGAGGGGGCAATCACCTACGCTGACGATTCAGCTGTTGGCCCACCGCTGGGAAGGGCGAACCTGCTGGTGGGAAACGAATACGTGCCGGTCAGCACCGAAGCGGCAGCCGCCGCCGTCGACATCGCCACTCCGGTCGAAGGCCGGCCCAGCTACGACATTGCGCTGACCCTCGACCGGACCACCACCAAAGCGGACGTCTACCCGCTGATTCTGGTGTCCTATCACGTCTTCTGCACTTCGTACCCGGACGAGACAACGGTCAGACTCATCAAGGAGTTCGGCACCTACGTGGTTAGCCCCGAGGGTCAGGAGGCTGCCGCAGAATCGGCGAAAAGCTCACCCATTTCCGCCCAGCTCTCCGAACGCGCAACTGAGGCGATTGCCGGGATTACGGTCCGCGACTAGGTCAATCCCATTAGACGGCTTCGGCCGGATCTCCACTTATGCGTAGTTCCGGCCGAAGCTTTCTAACGTGAGTCCCGGCTAGCTCGGCGCGACGGTGGCGCGCGGGCCACCCGACTCGGGATCGTCCAGTGACGGATCACTGAGATCCGCTGCTCCGGCTGCGGCCGTCGAGGTCCCCGACGTGGTCCCTGACGGTGGCGCGTCAATGTCACCGCGCCAGGCCCCTGTCTCGGAGTTGTTGCTTTCGATGAACTCCTTGAAACGCTGGAGATCGGATTTCACCTGCCGATTGTCGGCGTTGACTACCGAGCCAATCTTTTCGGTGAAGGTCTCTGGATGCCAGTCCAACTGGACAGCAACACGGGAGGTGGTGTCGTCAATCCGGTGGAAAGTAACCACTCCTGCGTGGGACTTTCCGTCGACGCTCTTCCAGGCAATTCGCTCATCGGGGTGCTGCTCGGTGATTTCGGTGTCGAACTCTCGTTCCACACCGCCGATCTTGGTGACCCAGTGACTACGAGTGTCAGATGTCTGGGTGATCGATTCCACCCCGCCCATGAACTGGGGGAAGGTTTCGAACTGCGTCCACTGGTTGTAGGCAGTACTCACGGGTACTGCTACGTCGATGGATTCCTGGACTGTCGTCATATGGGTTCCTCCTGCAAGTTCCACAATCAGTGAACTACTAAGTAAACTGATTGTATTCCTTGCCGCTGGATTTCAACAACATCCGCGGTCTAGGCTGAAGATTGATCCAAACCTCGCACCCGGCGCTTTCCCAGCACCGGGGGAGGGCAGGTTCTACCCACAGGAGGAAAAACATGAAGGCTTCCAAAACACTGACTGACAACATGCAGGCCGTGCTGGTTGAGCTCATCGAGCTGCACCTACAGGGCAAGCAGGCGCACTGGAACGTCGTCGGCAAGAACTTCCGCGACATGCACCTGCAGCTGGACGAGATCATCGACGACGCCCGCCTGTTTGCCGATCAGATGGCCGAGCGTATGCGCGCCCTGCACGCCGTTCCTGATGGCCGGAGCGGTTCGGTAGCGAAGGGCACCACCCTCAACCAATTCCCGGCCGGTCTGGTCTCCACCAAAGACACGGTCACCATGGTTGTTGCCATGCTCGAAGGCACGGTAAAGACCATGCGCGACGTGCATGACCAGATCGACGAGGAAGACCCCACCACCGCCGACATTCTGCACGCCTTCATTGAGAAGCTTGAGCAGTACGCCTGGATGGTTGACGCAGAGAACATGGAACCGACCGCAACGGTTACCCAGCCTGCAAAGGCCTAGTTCAGCAAAGTCTTCGTCCAGCAAAGCCCTGGTACAGCAAACCTGCCTTCCCCGATTAGTTACCGGGGAAGGCAGGTTTTTCTTTGGCAAGGAACGCCCGGGTTCCTTCGCGCATGTCTGACGTGGTGAACGCCTGCTTGAATGAATCAGCCTCGATCGCCAGTCCGTCGGAGGTGGGCCGGCCTTCAACGCGGGCCATTGTTTCCTTGACCGCTGCGATTGCGGTGGGAGAGTGCCCGGCGATTTCGGCGATAGTTTTCCCAGCCGCGGCCAGCAACGCTTCCCGATCATCAAATACCGCGTTGACCAAACCAAGGCGTTGAGCCTGTTCGGCCCTGATGCGCCGCCCAGTGAACAACAGTTCCCTGGCCTGGGACGGTCCCACCCGCTGCTGCAATCTCACTGAACCGCCAAATCCGGGAACCAGGCCCAGGCTCACTTCGGGTTGCCCAAACGAAGCTGATTCTGTGGCATAGATGAAGTCGCAGGCCAGCGCCAGCTCGCATCCCCCGCCCAGGGCGAATCCGTTGACCGCTGCAATTACGGGCACCGGGAGCGACTCGAGCCGGAGCGTGAGTGCCTGCATCCTGGTGCTGTAGTCCCACGCCTGGCCGGGTGTCATGGCCGTCATTTCACGGATGTCGGCCCCAGCGGCAAATGCCTTCTCCCCCGCGCCGGTGATCACGACCCCGCGGACCTGCCAGCCGTCGTCGTTCCTGAATTCCCCTTCGAGAACGTTCAGAAGATGGTCCAGATCATCAACGACCTGGGTGGAGAGGGCGTTCAGCGCCTCGGGCCGATCGAGGGTGATCGTTACCACCGACTGAGCGTAGCTAGCCTGGATGGTTGAATATTCCTTATACTGCATATTGGTTTCCTGTCGACGGTGGCGGCGTGGGTTGTAGCCGAAAATTCCTAGGGGAGCAGTTCCGGCGGAAGCGCCAGAAGCAGGCCGATGGCTGTTCCGTTGAAAACGACGTGGGTTACGATTGCTGGCCCCAGACGGCCGGTCCAGACGGTTAGGAATCCGCAGATCACCCCAACCGTAAACGTGCCTACGAGGAGATAGATCGACGATCTCAGGTCCCCTACCGCGCCGGTGTGCAAGAGGCCGAAGGCGAGGGAACTGGCCAGGATCGCCACAACCGTTGCAGTCGTCAACGACCGCTGCGGAGTCGCGGTCGAGACCCGGCCCTTCGCTGAGCCTTTCAGCCACCATGCGTTCTGCACAGCTCGCAGGACCAGTCCGCGGTTGAAGAGTTCCTCAAGGAAAGGCGCAATGAGGGCTCCGCCGAGGACGGCGTTCACAAAGATCCAACCGCTGTCGCCAGTGAGAAAGATTTCCGCGTTGCCTTGCAGCACCTCGCCCTCGCCCAGCGGCCAGAGCAGAGTCATGATCACCTGAACTAATGCCAGGATAATGCGGGCCGCGATGCCGACTCCGAGTCCTATGGCCAGGTCAATCCATTTGAATCTCAGACCGAAGTCCCTGGCAAGCGAGCCAAATCCCCACACCCTTGAGGCCAGAACACTGCTCCCCAGCAGGGCAAGCCAGGTGAAGCAAAGTGAAGCGAAGACTAGTTCAGGTCCGAAGCTGAGCATCGAAGAGAGCGCTAGCGTGCCGCCCAGGGGAAGGGCCAACACCAGAAGCAATCCCACTGCGGCCTGCCAGAGTCCCCACCCGGGCTTCAGTGGGCCCGTCGGACCAAGCTGTGCGGGGTTCGCAAACCGGGCTGATATCCGTGCCGTGTCTGGGACATTCGAGGGGATCATTGCCTGTGCGCCGGGGTGGTCGGGGTGGGGTTGATGCGCATATCCAGCACACTACCTCCCTGCCTCTCTGCAGCCAGCCAGCAAGTTCACAGCGTCAAGGCATTGACGCAACGGGGTCGGTGGGATTTAGGTGAAGGGATCAGGCTGAAAGCCCATAAAGGAGCGCACCGTGACCAGCTTTGGATTGCCGCCCGGGTTTGTGTTTGGGACGGCGACGGCCGCAGCCCAGATTGAGGGTGGCGTCCACGAGGGTGGCCGCGGTGAGAGTATTTGGGACGCGTACGCCAGGACTCACAGGAACATCCTGGATGCGTCGAGTGCGGCCATTGCCTGCGACCATTACCACCGGTATGCGGAGGATTTTGACCTGCTCAGGGAGTTGGGTGGGCAGGCGTATCGGATGTCGATCGCGTGGCCACGTATTCAACCCCTCGGACGCGGACCGGCCAACCCCGAGGGTATCGCCTTCTACCACCGGCTCCTCGATGCCCTCCTGGACCGTGGTATTCAGCCGTGGGTGACCATTTATCACTGGGACCTGCCCCAGGCGCTGCAGGACGCTGGCGGGTGGCAGAACCGCGACACCGTTGATGCGTTCGCCGACTACACCCGGATTCTTCGGGATGAGTTCGGCGACAAGGTAGCGGCCTGGATGACCGTCAACGAGCCGGTGGTCCACACCGGCGTCGGACACGCAATTGGCCGTGCCGCGCCGGGACTGATGATGCTGGGCAGTGCCTTCGTCGTGGCGCATCATCTTCTCCTGGCTCACGGTAACGCCGTGCGTACCCTTCGGGAGACCCTTTCCTCGCCGGTGGGTATCGTGAACAATCATTCGCCGGTGCAGCCAGCCACCGGCTCAGACCGGGACGCGCGTCTTGCGGTCCTTTACGACCAGTATCACAACGGCCAGTTCGCTGGGCCGGTCCTGACCGGCAGGTATCCACCGGAACTCGAGGAGGTGGACGGAATCTCCTTTGAGGTGATCCACGACGGTGACATGGAGATCATCTCCACCCCCCTGGACTTCTACGGCGTCAACTATTATTTTCCGACCCGGGTGGGTGCGGCTCCCCCGTTTTATCCGGTGCCGTTCGCTCCCAAAGAATTTGTGGGAGTGCCGGTCACCGACTTTGGCTGGCCGGTGATGCCCGCCAGCCTGCTCAGAATTCTTAAGCAACTGAAAGCCGCCTATCCCCGGCTGCCCCCGGTATACATCACCGAAAATGGTTGCGCTTACGACGACGGCCCGCAGGGTGGGCTTCAGGGATCAGGGGGCGCGCTGCAGGACACCCGCCGGATCGACTTTCTGGAGCAGCATCTCGCCGCCGTCGGAGAGGCGATCGCGGCTGGAATTGATGTAAGGGGTTACTTCCACTGGACCTTGCTGGATAACTGGGAGTGGCAGGAGGGGTACACCAAGAAGTTTGGTCTGGTGCGGCTGGAGCCAGCGACGCTGGAACGGGTACCACGGGCGTCCTTCCACAGATATGCCGAAATTATCCGTTCAGCGGGTAGTCCCACCAACGCCTACCCATCCTGACCGGTCTGAGCCCGTCCACGTCCGCCTTGCCGCCTTAGCGCCTTAGCGCCGATTGATTAGTCTGGCGGCCTGGCTGGCTTGGAGCGTCGCGGGTCGCGGGTCGCCCGATCTCACAGTTGAGCGATGGGGTCTGGACCCGCGTGCGGGCAGCGCGTGTGGGGCAAAAAGGTCGTCGCCACTGTACCTTTACCGACAGGCGTCGCTAGCCGCAACAAATCACTAAAAGGGCGGAGGTATGTCGGGTGGTGGTGCTGGTGGTGGGTCGGCTGTGGTGAGGTAGGTTTCGCCGGCAGGCGAGATTGCGATGATGGTCCCGGGTTCGGGTTGTTGGTAGTGCCAGTAGCCTTCGGTTTTGAACATGTGGTGACGTTTACACAGGGCCGCCAGATTCCCGTAGCTGGTTGTGCCTCCTTGGGACCAGGGGGTGGTGTGGTCGAGTTCGCAGAACACCGCCAACCGGTTACATCCCGGATGCCGACACGTCCCGTCCCTGACCCGGACCGCATCCTTCAGGTCCTGCGGGACCCGGTACGTGGTCGCATCAGCGCCAAGCCTGGCCCCGGTGAAGGGGTGGGTGAGGATCCTGGTGAACGATGGTGCGTGCCCGGCGAGCTTCCGTGCCGTCTCGGGATCAATCGGCCCGTAGCCTTCCAGCTCACCGGGAGCATCCCCGCCGAGGAGAGTCATCACCGGGACGGTGACGAACACCTTCGCCTGCACACCCCAATACGTGCTGGCCTCCCCCGACTGGCTGGATCCGCTGGACCCGGTCGATTTGCTGTCGCTCTTGCCATCGTTGCCGCCGTTGTCCTCGGCGCCCGTTTCATGATCGCCGGTGGGTCCGGCGCTGGTCAGAACGTCCACTAGAACATCGGCGCGTAACTGGGTGAGAGTCCTGGCCTCGTCGGGTCCCTGCAAGGCCCGGGCTGCGGTGTCGACGCGGTGGAAAATCCCGGCAGCCTGGTCGGTGGGTAGGTAGGCTTCGAGCCACGCCATCCCGTCGTAGGCAGGACTCAGCTGCACTAACCGGCCCAGGACTGCTTTTTGACGGCGGGTGCTGATCGACTCGGGGTGCAGCCTCTCCCGGAGCCTCACTGCCTGGTAATAGAACTTCGAGACCGTCATCTTCCCGGCCATCGTAATGAGCCGGTCCTCGAACGCCGCCGACGCCGCCGCGAAGGTATGGGGGATGCTGGTGACTTCCTCCACCACAGCCCACGCGTGGCGACGGGAAAACCGACCAGCTTCCAAAGCATGGAGGGTGGAAGGGTAATGCCGGACCAGCAGGGTGCTGTGTTCGATCAGGGACCCCGCGGTACGTTCCGGCAAATGCAAGGCGGCGCCGACCTCGGCCGCGGCGAGGGGCTTATCAAATCCAAAGGCCCCGCGACCGCCGTGGATCTGCTCGGCCTGGAGGTCCAACGCCCGGGTAGCTAACTTGGCTTCCTGCGCATCAAGCCAGGACCTCAGCTCAGCGACGTCCTTCAACGCGTCCAACGTCTGAGCAGAGTCCAGACCCGCCACCGCAGCCAACCCGAGATGGCCGGTCAAGGCCGGCGATTCCGCACTGGAACGCACCCGCCCACCCGAACCAAATACCGGACCGGGCACGTCAGGCCCGTCGGCCTGAGGTGCCTCCCAGAACGCGTCAACGCTGAGCGGACCACCCGGACCATACCCACCCGAGGCACCCGAGGCACCCGAGGCACCCGAGGCACCCGAGGCACCCGAGGCACCCGAGGCAGTGTTCGCGGACCCGCTATCAGAAGCGGAATCGGAGCCGGAATCGGGGAAGAATGCCGATCCGGTAGCAGAGGCTTTACTGCTTTTCATACCTCTATTCCATCATCGAGCACTGACAGTAATGACAAAATAGGGCCCCATTTAGGGCCCCCAGGAAAACTTTTTTCAACTATTTTTCAGCACCGGAATTCAGGCACCGCAGACCCAGTCCCGGACCGCCCGCTACCACCCGCCAAACCGTGAGATGTGGCGACCTGTTCGCCCTTTAGCTCACCAGATCTACCGTCTCGGCGAAGGAAGGGGTAAGGGATGGAAAGGGCAGCGGGGAGGCTGGCTAGGGCGTGTTGACGTCTAGCGGCGGCCACGCCCACCGGCACCGGGCTTCCGGCCGCGCGGGTTCTGCTTCTTACCCCCAGCTGCCGGCTTCTTGGGCCCACCGGCTTTCTGCGTGGGCTTTGAGGAACGCGCGGACGGTTGCTTTTTGCTTGCCGCCTTTTGCGCCTTCTTTTCCTTTTTCTCAGGTTCCTTGGCCGAGGGCTGCCGCGAGCTTCGTTCAGTGCGCCCCCTGACGATGCCGATGAACTCTTCGATGTCCTCGGCGGTGTTCTCTGAAAGCCAGGCCACGGCAATTGTGGTGGCCGGAACATCGAGAACGGGCCGGTGGACCGCGTCTTTGCGGGCGTAGAGGCGTGCAATCGACATGGGCACAATCACCACACCGGCACCCGTTGCCGCGAGTTCAATGGTGGCCTTCTCGCCACCATTGGCAATCACATCAAGGTGGTTCTCGGCGGCCAGTTCGGCGAGGGGAACCTCGTCGAACAGTGACAATTCGTGGTCCTTGCCCGCCACCACCACCGGCTGCTCCTCATAGAGGGGAATCACGCTGAGGCCTTCGCGGTCCACCGGGAGACGGACGAAACCGAGATCAACCGTGCCTGCGCGCAGAGCCTCCTCTTGGCTGGCGGCTTCATACTCACGCGTTTCCAGTGGTTTTGCTGGAAACCTGTCGCGCCACCGGCTGACCCATTTCCCGGGTGTCACACCGGGGACAAAGCCGACGGTGAGGACGCTGGGCTGGGGCTCGGACATCTGATCACACTAACCCACGGGAGGTCAGTAGCTTGCGGGCGAATCGTCGTCGGGCGCCGGAATGAACTGGGCAGCCAGGGCCTCCGACCCGCGAGCCAGCAGGGCGACGTCGGCACCCACCAGGATGAAACTGGCTCCGACATCCAGATAGTGGCGTGCGGTAGCGGGGTTGAAGGCGTTCACTCCGGCCGGTTTTCCGGCCTTCTGTGCCGCTGCGAGACAGTGTTCGACGGCGGCTCGCACCTCGGGGTGCTCCTGCTGGCCCAGCACGCCCATGGACGCAGCGAGGTCCGAGGGGCCAACGAAGATTGCGTCAACACCGTCAACGGCAAGGATCGCCTCGACGGCGGCGACGGCGGCGGTAGATTCGATCTGTACCGTCACGCTGATGGTCTCATCAGCCACGGCCAGATAATCGGGAACCCGGTTCCAGCGGGCAGCCCGCGCCAGCGCCGATCCAACACCCCGCACACCACCCGGCGGGTACCGGGTAGCCGCAACTGCTGCTTCAGCGTCAGCCACCGAGTGGACCATCGGGATCAGCAGATTTTGCACCCCCAGGTCCAGATACTGCTTGATGAGCACTGTGTCATTCACCGGGGGACGAACCATTGCGTGCACCGGGTAGCCGTGAACGGCCTGGAGCTGGGCAAGAATGGATTCCAGCCCATTTGGGCTGTGCTCAGCGTCGATGAGGAGCCAGTCCAGGCCAGCTCCTGCGCAGAGCTCGGCGATCAAGGGGCTTCCCGAGCACACCCACATGCCAGTTAGCGGCCGATCGGCCCCGGCGAGCGCTACACGAAACGTGTCATTTAGTGGAAGTGGCATGTCACTACTCCCAGCGGTCCGTAGTCGGCGTGGATAGTGTCACCCTTATTGACCCACAGTGGGCGGGTGAAGGACCCGGCGAGGATGATGTCACCGGCCTTCATACTGTCACCGTGGGCGGCAATCTTGTTGGCCAGCCAGTGAACACCGGCCGCCGGGTGGTCGAGCACTCCAGCTGCGACGCCGGTTTCCTCGACCGTCTGGTTCTTGTAAAGGATTGCCGCTACCCAACGGAGGTCGACGGCGTCCGGTCTCACCGGACGACCACCCACCACCATGGCGCCCATCGCCGCGTTGTCCGAAATGGTGTCAACGATGGTCCTACCCTCCATCTCGATCCGGGAATCCAGGATTTCAAGGGCGGGGACCACGTAGTCGGTGGCATTCAGTACGTCGAAGATGGTGCACCCTGGTCCCGACAGATCCTGCTTCAACACAAACGCCAGTTCCACTTCGACCCGCGGATGGGTGTACCGATCCCAGTCCACCGAGCAGCCGGTGTCCAACACCATATCGTCGAAGATGGCTCCGTAATCGGGTTCGGTGATGCCGGTGGCCGCCTGCATGGCCTTCGAGGTGAGGCCGATCTTGCGCCCCACCAGCGTTCGCCCGGCAGCCTCGTTGCGTTGACGCCACAGCTGCTGCACCGCGTAGGCGTCCTCAACGGTCATGTCCGGATAGCGGGCCGTCAGCCGCGGAACCGGGGTGCGGCTGCGCCCGGCTTCGACCAGCTCATCGGCAATGGCTTCAATTGTTGTGGCATCCAGCATGGCTACAGCTGCGCCCCCAACTTGAACCCCTGCTCGGCACCATCATCGTCTTTGCGGGTGTAGGAGAACCCGTCGGCACCGACCGTCACCGCCATTTCGCTCTTTTCCTCACGCACAATCACGGGCTGGGGATTCCCATCGAGATCCAGGACCAGCGAGGCTTCGCTGTACCAGGAGGGGACGACGGCGTTGCCCCACCAATCGCGGCGCTGGTTGTCGTGGACGTCCCACGTGACCGTAGGGTTGTCCGGGTCGCCGGTGTAGTAATCCTGGGTGTAGATCTCGATGCGGTGCCCGTCCGGGTCAAGGATGTAGAGGTAGAAAGCGTTGGACACGCCGTGCCGGCCGGGGCCGCGTTCAATCCGGTCCGAGATGCGCAGGGCGCCCATCTTGTCGCAGATCTGGATGATGTTGTGCTTCTCATGGGTGGCGAAGGCGACGTGGTGCATCCGTGGGCCGTTACCCCCGGTCAGTGCGGTGTCATGCACCGTCTGTTTACGGTGCATCCAGACCGCATAGCTCACGCCATCGGAATCCTGGATGTCCTCAGAGACCCGGAAGCCGAGGTCCTCGAGGTACTTGCGTCCCCGCGGTACGTCAGGGGTGACCTGGTTGAAATGATCCAGGCGCACCAGCTCGCCGGCAGAGTAGAGGTCGTAGCGCTGGGTGAGGCGCTCCACATGTTCGACGTCGTAGAAGAATTCGTAGGGGAAGCCAAGTGGGTCCTCGACGCGGACGGAATCGCCAATGCCCTTGGTGAACCCCTCCTTTCGGCGCTCCACCCGGCAACCAAGTTCCGTGTAATACGCCTCGGCGGCGTCCACTTCCGCCGGCGACTTGACCCGGTAGGCGAAGGCGGCGACGGCGGCCACCGGCCCCTTCCGCAACACCAGGTTGTGGTGGATGAACTCCTCAAGGGAGCGCAGGTAGATGTTGTTGTCGTCTTCTTCGGTGACGTGCAGACCGAGGACGTCGACGTAGAACTCACGCGACTTCACGAGGTCAGTTACGACGATTTCCATGTAGGCGCAACGGACAATGTCGGGGGCCGGAGCAGTGGGGGTGGGGACGAAGTTTGTCATGATGGTCTCTCTTCTTTGAGCAGGGCGCGGGGGAGGTGCCTGGGGAAGGGGGTCAGCCCTTGGGTGCGTCGTCGATGCTGCCGAACTTCGGAGTGTGGACAGCGCCGAGGCTGATATGAACTGCCTGCTGGTCGGTGTAGAAGTCGATTGACCGGTAGCCGCCCTCATGTCCCAGACCCGACGCTTTCACGCCGCCAAATGGAGTGCGAAGGTCGCGAACGTTGTGGCTGTTGAGCCAGACCATGCCAGCTTCAATGTCTTGGGAGAAGTTGTGGGCGCGGGTCAGGTTCTGCGTCCAAATGTAGGCGGCGAGCCCGTATTTGGTGTTGTTCGCGAGTGCCAGCGCTTCGTCGTCGTCTTCAAACGGGGTGATGGCGACGACCGGGCCGAAGATCTCCTCCTGGAAAATGCGTGCTTCAGGAGCGACGTCGGCGAACACGGTCGGTGCGATGTAGTTGCCCTCGGGCAGGTGGTCCGGCCGGCCTCCGCCAGCCAGCAGCCGCCCCTCCGACTTCCCAATCTCTACATAGGAGGCGACTTTCTCAAAATGCTCTGGGTGGACCAGCGCGCCGACCTCGGTCTTGGGATCGTGGGGATCGCCGACCACGATGGACTTGGCTCGGGCCGCGTACTTGTCGCAGAACTCGTCGTAGATGCCGCGTTCCACCAGAATGCGGGATCCGGCGGTGCAACGCTCACCATTCAAGGAGAAAACACCGAAGAGCGCCGAATCGATCGCCGCGTCCAGGTCCGCATCGGCGAAGACCACGCAGGGTGACTTCCCGCCGAGTTCCATGGACAGCCCCTTAAGGTTCTCGGCTGCATTACGGAAGATGGTCTGCCCGGTGGTCGTCTCACCGGTGAAGGAAATCAGGGGGACTTGTGGGTGCTTGACCAGCGCATCACCCGCTTCTTCGCCGAGGCCGTTGACCAGGTTGAACACCCCGTCGGGGAGGCCGGCGTCTTTGAATATCTGGGCCCACAGGGAGGCGGAGAGCGGCGTGAATTCGGCGGGCTTGAGGACCACGGTGTTGCCGGTGGCCAGTGCCGGTGCGAGTTTCCAGGATTCGAGCATGAACGGAGTGTTCCAGGGGGTGATCAGTCCGGCGACGCCGATCGGCTTCCGGTTCACGTAGTTGATCTGGGAACCCGGGACTTTCATGGCGTCGTCGAACTGAGCCACGATGAGGTCAGCGAAAAAACGGAAGTTCTCGGCTGCACGCAGGGCCTGGCCCTTCGCCTGGGTGATGGGCAACCCGGTGTCGAAGCTCTCCAGGTCGGCCAGGCGGGACTCCTGCGCCTCAACGGCGTCGGCGATTTTGTTGAGAACCCGGGCTCGCTCGCGGGGTTTCATCCGCGGCCACGGGCCGTTGACGAATGCCTCGCGTGCAGCGGCGACCGCGAGGTCAATGTCTTCCTTCTGCCCAGCGGCAGCGGTGGCGTAGTTGGTGTTGGACACCGGATCCTGCACGTCGAAGGTCTTCCCACTGACGGAATCGACAAACTTTCCGTTGATGTAGTGCTGGATGTGGGTGGGCAGGTCCTGCGGTACATAGTGGGTGGTTTCAGGGACGGTGGACGTCATGGTTTTCTTCCTGACTATTTGGTGGAGCTTATTCGATGGGAGCAGAGGCCTGCGCAAGGTAGGCGTCCAGGGTTGCGGAGCGGTGACGGCGGGCGGCGTGCTCGATGGTGTCGGCGTTGGCCGCCGATTCGATGAGCTGCAGCAGCGCCTCGTGTTCCAGGACAGATTCCTTGGCGCGCCCGGGAACGAACCTGAACGTGGACGACCGGAGCGCCGCCAGCCGGTTCCAGCCGCGGTGCACCAGATCAAGGATGTGCGGATTGGGGCAATGCTCAAACAAGATGCTGTGAAAGTCCTGGTTCAGTGCCGTGAAACGGACCGGGTCGAAATGGTCAAGGCACTCTCGCATCTGGGCGTTGACCGCGCGCGCCCGGGCTACCGCCACCGAATCGATCAGCGGTGCGGACAGGGCCGTCGCTGCCCCCTCGATGATGCTCAGAGTCTGCATCGTATACAAGTACTCGGTGGGGTCGATCCCGGAGACGGTGGCACCGACGTTGCGTTCAAACGTCACAAGACCTTCAGCCTCCAACCGCCTGATTGCCTCCCGGACCGGGACCACGCTGAAGCCAAGATCCTCAGCGATTTTCGCTAGCACCAGCCGGTATCCGGGTGAAAAGGAGCCTTCGATGATGCGGGATTTGATCGAGGTGTAGGCCCGCTCGGACTTACTTCCCGGTTCGACATCACCGCGCCTGGCCCCGCCACTGGTCTCGAGTGACGGAGCGACGACGGCGTCAGCCACGTGTTGCTCCGTCGGCGACCCACTGCACGTATTTCGCCCTCCAGTCGGCATTCATTGGGTAAAGCCCGTCCACACCGCTTCCCTGCTTGACCATTTCGAGGATGAACCTCTCTTCCTGCTCTTGCAGGATGCAGTCCTCAACGAGTTCCTCAGCAAGTGCCGGCGGGATGACGAGAATGCCGTCCGAGTCGGCCACGATGATGTCCCCTGGCTGGACGGTCGTTCCGCCGCACGCGATGGTGATATCGGTGTCCCATGGGATGTGGCGTCGACCCAGGACAGCCGGGTGGGGGTTGGCGAAGTAGGTCGGCATGTCGAGATCAGCAACAGCCGAATAGTCACGAACACCGCCATCAGTAATGATGGCGGCCGCTCCCCGGACCTGGGCTCGCATGGCCAGAATGTCCCCCACCGTGCCGGTACCCTTTTCGCCCCGCGCCTCCATGACGAGAATTTCGCCGTCGTTCACCGAGTCAATGGCGCGTTTCTGGGCGTTGAACCCACCACCGTGGGTGGTGAAGAGATCCTCCCGGTTGGGGACGAACCGGAGGGTGCGGGCCAGCCCCACCACTCGGCGGTCAGGGCGGGTTGCCTGCAACCCATCAATGCTCACATTGTTCAACCCACGCTTGCGCAGCTGTGAGGACAGCGTTGCGGTGGCGATGCCCTCCAGCTTCTTCTTCAATTCAGGTGCCAGCGCGTGGCTTACCGGTTCCAGCCCGGCTGCCTCGCGTGACCCATAGGCTTCTTCCCGCTGAGTGTCATCGGCTTTGGGTTGAGCGCCGAAGTCAGCGAACGGCGTCGTTCCCTCCGCCACGCAGGTCCTGAGTCGCCCGCTGCTGTAGGCACCGGCGGTGACCTCGATGTCTACCATGTCGTCCGGATTCGCCACCGACGCACCGGCCGGGGTGCCGGTCAAAATAATGTCCCCTACCTCCAGGGTGAGGAGCTGTGACAGATCGGCGACCAGCTGGGCGAAGGGAAACAGCAGGTCCTCAGTGGTGTCGTCCTGGACGAGTTCCTCGTTGTGCCAGGTGCGCACCCGCAGTGCAGTGGGATCGATGTCATTCGCTGGAATCAAACGTGGCCCAACCGGGGTGAATCCGTCGCCACCTTTGGAGCGAACGTTTGAACCCTTATCTGCGTAGCGGAGGTCGTAAACACCCAGGTCGTTGCTGGCGGTCACCCATTGGACGTGGCCCCACGCCTGAGCAGGGCTAACCCTGCGGGCGGCTGTGCCAATAATGAGAGCGATTTCGCCCTCGTAGCCGAGCAGCTCACAGCCCAGCGGACGAACAACGACACCGGGCGTCTCAAGCGATCCGAGCGAGAGGGACGAGGAGGGTTTCAGGAAGTAGGAAGGCTGCAGCGGAATACGTCCTCGCTGCGCGGCACGGCTGGGGTAGTTGATGTGAACCGCAATCACCTTCCGGGTGCGGGCCAGCAGTTCGGCACTCACGGCCTCGGTCGTGGACTCCATCGTCATATCGCGCTCCTCGTCGTCGTCGAACTCTCTCTCCGATTCCCAATGTACGAAATCGTATACGATATACTATCCACTGTGACCGGCACCACGTCAAGAGTCCATGATCATGGCACCCGTTGTGTCGCTGGTCATACCCGTCGTACAGTGTGAGCAGCGTCATTCGATTATCGGATTACGTGTTCAAATAAAGAACTTTCACAACGAAGTGAGCGAGGAAGACCGTGCATTTTCACCATCACGGCTACGTATCAGGTGACCCCCGCGTCCAGGTAGCGTCCGGCGTCGGTATCGATCGGCCGGACGAACTGCCCGACGAGGTTGACGTCCTGATTGTCGGCAGCGGCCCAGCCGGAATGCTCGCGGCCGCCCAGCTCTCCCAGTTCCCGGAGATCACTACGCGCATTGTGGAGCGCCGTCCCGGACGGCTAGCGATTGGTCAGGCAGATGGCATCCAGGCCCGAAGTGTTGAGACGTTCCAGGCGTTTGGTTTCGCCGAGCGTATTACCGCCGAGGCATACCGGATCACCGAGATGGCATTCTGGAAACCGGACCCCGCAGATCCCGCCCGTATTGTCCGGACCGCCCGCCCTCTCGATGACCCGGCAGGGGTCAGCGAATTTCCGCACCTGATCGTCAATCAGGCGCGCGTCCTCGATTATTTTGCCGAGTTCATGGCAAACTCCCCTACCCGGATGAAGCCTGACTACGGCCTGGACTTCATCGGGCTCGATGTTGCCAACGAGGGCGAATATCCCGTTGCTGTCACCCTCGCCCATACCGCTGGGCCGCTCGAAGGAACGCAGCGGTCGGTCAGGGCCAAGTACGTGATTGGCGCCGATGGCGCCCGGAGCAACGTCCGCAGCGCCATCGGCTGCACGCTCGCCGGCGACGCGGCGAATCACGCGTGGGGGGTCATGGACGTTCTTGCCGTCACCGACTTCCCAGACATTCGGCTGAAGTGCGCCATTCAGTCCGGTACTGGCGGGAGTATCCTCCTCATTCCCCGCGAGGGTGGTCACCTCTTCCGCATGTATGTGGATCTGGGTGATGTCGATGCGCACACCAAAGGGGAAATCCGCAGCACCACGATTGCTGAAATAATCGATAAGGCCAACGCGATCCTCCACCCCTACACCCTCGACGTCCGCAACGTCGCCTGGCATAGCGTCTATGAAGTCGGCCACCGCCTGACGGACCGCTTCGACGACGTCCTCCCCGAGGAGGTCGGCACCCGAACACCCCGGGTCTTCATCACCGGGGACGCCTGCCACACCCACAGCGCCAAGGCGGGCCAGGGAATGAACGTCTCGATGCAGGACGGATTCAATATCGCCTGGAAACTCGGACATGTCCTGGAGGGCCGCAGTGCTGATAACCTGCTCTCCACCTATTCCGCCGAACGCCAGGTAGTAGCCAAGAACCTGATTGACTTCGACAAGCAGTGGTCTTCGTTGATGGCCAAAAAACCAGAAGACTTTGAGGACCCCACGGAACTCGAAAACTTTTACACCAGCACCATGGAATTTCCCGCCGGATTCATGACCGAGTACCAGCCATCCATCATCGTCGGCCAGGCCACCCATCAGGAACTCGCCACCGGGTTCCCCATCGGCAAACGGTTCAAGTCCGCGCAGGTCGCCCGTGTTTGCGACACCAATCTGCTTCACCTGGGCCACCAGGCGACGGCCGACGGACGTTGGCGCGTCTACGTTTTCGCTGATGAACCGCTGCCAGGTGCACCATCGAAGGTGGCCACCTTCGCGGAATGGCTCGCCAATTCACCAGAGTCACCCCTCGCTGCAACTCCCGTGGGTGCTGACCAGGACGCGTGGTTCGATGTCAGGGTGATCTACCAGCAAGATCACCAAAGCCTGGACATCACCGCCGTTCCTGCGGTGTTCAAACCGCAGGTTGGACCCTTCAAGCTCAACTATCTGGAAAAGGTCTTCGGCGTTAACCCGGCCGAGGATATCTTCGACCTGCGGGGCGTAAGCCGGGACGGCGTCGTCGTCGTCGTTCGCCCGGATCAGTATGTAGCTCAGGTGCTGCCACTGACCGCGACTGCAGAGCTTGCCGGGTTCTTTGCAAAAATGCGCACCAGACGCGGTTGACGGTCGGCGGGGGCAGCTAGGGTTAAGGAATGACCCCCGCAAAAAGCCCCCAGACCATGAAACCCGCCACAGCGGCCAAGAAACTGGGAATCTACCTGCCAGCCTCTCCTCAAGAGTTCCAGGACAACGACGTTACCCGTGCGGAGTTCAACGAACTGCAGCAGAATCCGCCGGAATGGCTCGCGGAGCTCCGCCGCAACGGACCGCACCCCCGCCCAGTGGTAGCTCAGAAATTGGGCATTTCCATCAGCGGTCTGGCTCGTGGCGGGGTCACCGAACCGCTTACGACGCCGGACATCACCGCGCTGCTACAGGAGCCCCCGGCCTGGTTGGTAGCTGAACGCTCGACCCATGCGGCAGTCCGCAAACAGGATCTGATCACCAAGAATCTGCATGCCGAGAAGGCCGACCAGTAGGCCAAACCAGCTTGGCCGTGTCGACTTTTCGCGGGAATGAAGCATACTTACTATTATGCTTCATGCACAACCGCTCAACATTGCCGTGATGGCCCACCTGCACCACCCCATTGCCAGCCCATTTCCGGGTGGACTGGAAATGCATACTGCGCTGTTGACTGAAGAACTCACGGCTCGTGGACACTCGGTCACTCTTTTCGCCAAGGGTGGCAGCCACACCACAGGCACCGTGGTGCCCGTGCTTGACGCCAGGTTCCACTTCGCCAAGCATCCCGAGGGCCCAGCCCGTGACGCGCAGACACGCCACCTGGATGATGCTCACAACACCACCCTGAACCTGATTGACGAAGGCAATTTCGACGTCGTCATCAACAACTCTCTCAGCCCGCTACCGCATGCTGATCCGCCCACAGCCCCCATGTTGACCATTCTCCATACCCCTCTGCTACCGCGGGTGACTGCCGTCTTCGAGGCATCCGGCTACCGTCCCTCGCCTCGGCAACGGTTTGTCAGCGTTTCAGCGGCCAATGCACGGCAGTGGCGGAACCACCTCGACGACATCAGCATTGTTCACAACGGGATCCGGCTCGATGAATGGCATGCAGGAGTACTGACCCGCCGGCGCTCCAACACCGCAGTCTGGGCCGGCAGGATTACCCCCGAAAAAGGGTTGCACGTTGCGATCGAGGCCGCATCCCTCGCCGGAATGCGGATCCGCTTTGCCGGACCCATTAGTGATCAGGACTACTTCACCCGAACCATTGCGCCGTTACTGAGCGAATCAGTTCAGCACGTAGGTCACCTGAACCATGGCCAGCTGGCGTCTTTCCTCAGCTCCGGGACCGTCTTTATTGCTTCACCGTTGTGGGCGGAACCGTTCGGGCTAACCACAGTCGAAGCCATGGCATGCGGCACCCCAGTGGCGGCGCTTCCCTGCGGTGCGATGGCTGAGATTATTGACCAGCGCGGCGGAGTAGTGGCAGGCGGGTTCTCTGCTGCAGACCTTGCCTTGGCAATTGAACAGGCGCGCAGAGCGGACAGCACCGCGGTTCGGGCTTCTGCGGCACGGTTTGCAGCCGGCGTGATGATTGCCAACTATGAGCAGCACCTCGGTGAACTGGTGAATCAGGACATACTCTCCGACTCCGAGATGCTGGCATCCTAGGCCAGTGTTGATTCCCGTGTTGTCCCCCGTGTCGTCCCCCGTGTCGTCCCCATGACGACTCTCCCCCGCGTGGCCTACTACACCCACCACCACGGTTCGGGACACCTGCGCCACGCCCTGAACATCGCGCGCTTGCAGGTTGTCGATCTGTTGGTCACTGGATCCACCGAACCCGCCGGACTCAGGACAGTTCCGCATACCCGGTTTGCCCAGCTCACGACTGACACCGGGCCCGACGGCGAGCCATACCCGACACCCGAGGAACCATTTCTGCATTACACGCCCATCAATTCAGCGATCAGGAACCGATTCGCTGAGCTGCATGCTGCATGGCGAGACTTTGATCCGCAGGTAATCATTATTGATGTTTCGGCCGAGGCGGCAATCTTCGCCCGGCTCTGTGGGTATCCCGTCATCTACCGGCGCATGCCCGGGGATCGCTCCGATGCGGTGCATGAGCTGGCCTATGCGTCAGCTTCTGAGCTGGTTGCCTACTACCCCCGACGCCTTGAGGAATCCTCCTATCTCGAGGCATTTGGGCATCGGACCCAGTATCTGGGGATGCTTTCACCTACCGGCGGCGCTGAGACAGATTCGGCAAAGCCAGGCGGCAGGATCATCACTGTGCAGACCAGCCTGGGTGGCAACGGTGTAAATCTCGGTGATCTTGTCCAGGCCGCTCGATCCTGCCCCTCCTGGCAATGGAACGTGGCAGGGCTGAGCACCGGGAGCATTGAGCTGCCGCCCAATGTTCGCCTGCTTGGCGTTCTGAAGGATCCCGCCCAGGAACTCGCCGCCGCAGACATCATCATCACCTCCGCGGGATACCACGCCGTTGCAGCGGCGGCCGCAGCTGGTCGCCCCACCATCCTGGTGCCGGAGGAAAGACCGTTCGGTGAGCAGGCCGCCTTTGCGCGGGCGTTGGCCATCACAGCGGGGATTCCAATGGCTGAGAGCTGGTCGGATGTCAGCTGGCCGGATCTCCTCCGCCAGGCGGCGGCATCGGATGCGAACGCCCTGCGGAAGGCCTTGTTCGTCAGCCAGGAGAGTTTCAAGGTGGGGTTGTTGGATCTGGTGTCGAAAGCGTCGGGAGCTGGCTCTTAGTTGACTGGGTCAGACTCGGCAGGTTCTGGATCGGATGGTATCTAGTAGGGCGCATTCACGCGAGCGGCAGCAACGTCGTCGTCAGTGGGGTGCTTCAGTACATCGATTCCCTCAGCATCGGCGTTCCAGCCGATGTACCCAGCGGCCGCAAACGCCGACAGCCATCCGGTCATTGGCCACAGTCCCCATTTGTGGTGAAACACCAGGCTATTGGCAACTATGTCAGTGAAGTGCTGCAGGGGTGGGCTGGTGACCCCATGATGCTGGTGGAACATGGTGGCGGCTGAGAAGGAAAGGATGACCCCCCTCTCACGGGCAGTGAAGGAAAAGTCGGTGTCTTCCCCGCCGTACCCAGTGAAGGATTCATCAAACCCGCCTATCAGGGTGAAATCGTCGGCCGCTACCGCGAAACCCAGAGACCAAAACAGCTCATACTTCTCAGTTGCGGCGGGGGGCTCGCCATCAGCGGGTGCCAACATGGTGCGGGCATGGTGCGGGATCGAGGCACGCATTAGTCCGGCGTCGCAATCATCCATCGGAAACCCGGCCTCGCTTAGATAGCGGGGTTGGGCCATCACCAGACCACCCAAACTATCGAGGTCCCGCATCAAGGTTTCACAGAGCCTGGTGGCAGGTATGCAGTCAACATCCAGAAAAACCAAAGTATCAGTGGAAGCCGCTGCAGCGGCGGCATTCCGTGCAGCCGCAAGGTTCAAAGTCCCAGACCCGGATGCCGGAAGATGAACCAGACGTAATGGGATTGCGGTGTCCAGTGGAGTGGGGTTGGGCTGACCCATATACACAACGACCAGCTCTGCAGGCGTACGGGTTGAACGATTCAACCCAATCACAAGGTTCGCGAGATGTTTATCGCGGTTGGCGCTGATCACGAGGACCGAAAAGTCCCGGGTAGATGTAGTTCTCAAGAGGCAACTGGTTCGATTAGTTGGGGCCCATTGTTGCGGACCGATCCGACGGCGTTGCCAACTACCCGGGGGACAAGTTTCGGTTCCGGAATGGCGTCAATCAGTGCCTGCACGTCGGAACTACCGGTCATTTTTGGGTTAAGCCAGTCTGAATACAGGTCTGCCGGAAGGATGAGTGGTGTCCGGTCATGAATATGACCGAGGGTGTCGCTGGCGGTCGTGGTGATAATGGTGCAACTGCGCAACCACTTGTCCTGATGGTCCTCGGGAAGGGTTGGATCCGGCCAGTATTCGTATAAGGCGGCGAAAGCTAGCATGTCGCTGGTTTGGCCGTGGAGGTAGATGGGAATTTTACCCTCGGGACCCTTCTCCCACTCGTAATACCCGTTGGCCATCACGATGCCCCTGCGCCGGGAGGCAGCGGTGCGGAAGGATGGTTTCTCAAGGATGGTCTCGGCCCGGGCATTGATCAAGGGGGGACCTTTTTTGGGGTCTTTCATCCAGGAAGGTACCAGCCCCCACCGTGCTGTGGTGAGCCGTCTAGTGGGTGTTTCACCTGTGTCGTCGAGTCGTTCCATGAGAAGTCTCACGGTGTCAGTGGGCGCCACATTGTAGGAAGGCTCAGGTAGATCCTTATCCACGAAATCAACGTCAAATAGGTCTATCAGGTCCCGGTCAGATCCCGCCACCACAAAACGTCCGCACATGAGGATAGGGTACTCCGGGGTAGCTTCAAACCTCATTCCCGGGGTGCCTGAGGACCAAACCAACCGATTGACTTAATCGAACATATCTTCGAATATTAAGGGGTGACTGCACTAGCAATAAGCCCCCGGATGTCCCCGGGCACCACCCTGGATCAGGACCTGCTGGTACCTGAACTTGCTGGTCAGCTGCGCAGCGAGTCGGGGTTGCAGGAAAAGATCAATCAGATGCAGGGAAGCCGGTTGGGCTCACGGCGTTTACCCACCATTCCCGCTCTGGGACGGATCCTTCCCGGTGGAGGATTGATGGCGGGAGCGGCTTACTCGGTTGAGAACTCCACCACGCTGGCAATGGCATTGCTTGCTGGCCCCTCGGGTTCAGGCGCGTGGTGCAGCGTGATAGGTATCCCTGATTTCAATGTAGAAGCTGCAGCAAATCTGGGCATTGATCTAGACCGTCTTATTCTTATCCCCCACCTCGACGGCCAGTGGCTCACTGTGACTGCGGCAATGGTGGATGTGGTGTCAATCATTTTGACCACCGCGCCGGCAACTATTACCAGCACCGATGCTGCTCGGCTGCGGGCACGGTTAAGGCAACGGGGAGCAGCGCTCATTACCATCGGAGCCTGGCCACAGAGTGAGGCGGTACTCAGTGTCTCCGACAATCAGTGGGGCGGGTTGGGAACCGGATCAGGTCATTTGCAAACCCGCAGGTTGAAAGTCACTGCCAAAGGGAACAACGGTCGGTCACGGAGCTCTGAACTTTCACTCACTGAACTTCAGCAACGCACCTGGCCTCAACTCAATACTGCTGACAGCAGGACTATTGATCAGCGCTTCGTCCCCCAGGTGGTTGGCGCTTGATGAAGCTGCAAACACCCTCTCAAACACTCAGGCAGGGTGCCACCAGGATCATGATGCTCTGGTGTCCCGACTGGCCCATCGCTGCTGCCCTGCGCGAGCTGAACCTCCCTATCGATGCATCACTAGCCCTGGTCGATAAAGGTGAGGTCTATGCCTGTTCGCCAGCGGCGCGGTCTGAAGGTGTAAAACGCAGGCTCAGGGTCCGTGAGGCTCAGGCACGGTGTGCTGACCTCCTCGTTGAGCAATATGACCCTGCCCTCGATGAACGGGTTTTTGAACCTGTGGTCTCAGCAATTGAAAAGATTATGCCCGGAGTTCAACTGTTACGCCCTGGTTTATGCGCCATCCCTGCACAGGGGCCGAGCCGGTATTACGGCGGTGAAACCGCAGCGGCATCGGTTCTGCTCTCCACTCTCTCGACCCTTGGACTAACCAACGCCAGGATCGGTGTTGCTGATTCACCGTTCGCTGCAGAGCATGCAGCCCGTGCCACTGAGGTGTTGGAGGGCGCTGAACAGGACGCCATCTGGGTTGTTCCACCTGGCGAATCAGCCCAGTTTTTGAGCTCTTTTCCGCTGGAAGTGTTGGCCGAACCAAAACTCGCAGTTTTGTTGCGACGATTGGGAATCAAGACACTCGGTGACTTTTCAGCGCTTGCTGCTGGAGACGTTAGGAACCGGTTCGGCGTTGAAGGTGCAATCGCCCATCGGAAGGCCAGCGGACTTGATCATCACTCAGTGGTGGTGCGTAAGCCACCACCGGAATTGGACGTCCTTGTTGACTTCGAACCAGCCTTGGTACGAATTGATCAGTTGGCGTTTGCTTTCCGCACCTCCGCGGACCGATTCGTGGACCGGTTGAGTGATTCCGGCCTGGTTTGCACAGTGGTCAGGGTGGTGTTGCACTCTGAATCCGGTGAAGTTTCAGACCGGTTGTGGCGTCATCCACGATGGTTCGATGCCGATGACATTCTTGATCGGGTTAGGTGGCAGCTGCAGGGTGGCGGACTGATTGAGCATGGTCTTCAATCAGGTATCACCCGAGTGCAAACCATTCCTGACACTGTCGAGGATCTAGGCGACCATGCTGATGGCCTGTGGGGTACCGGACCTGACGAAGGCGTCCACAACGGGTTGGCCCGCGTCCAAGGCATGTTGGGTCATGGAGCCGTACTGACAGCGATGATTGCTGGTGGCCGGATGCTCAAAGATCGCAGAGTGCTCATTCCGTGGGGGGATTCTTCAGGCAGCAATCCAATAGCGGTGAGGGCTGCCCGGCAGTTGCCCTGGCCCGGCAAGTTGCCCGGACCAGCACCAGCTACAGTCTTTGACTCCCCTCGTGAAGTGCGTGTGATCGACGATAGTGGTCACAGCGTTGACGTTGACACTCGAGGAATGCTCACCCGTGCGCCAGCGCAATTCACACCACCAGGTTCACCCGCCAAGCAGCGCCTGGTACATCACTGGGCCGGACCATGGCCCATCAACGAACGGTGGTGGGACTCCTCAGGGCGGGCTCTCAACCGTTTTCAACTGGTGGATGAGACGGGTGCTGCCTGGCTATTACTCCTGGAAGACCACCAGTGGTGGGCAGAAGCCAGCTATGACTAGAGCAGCCATCACCTTATGGGAAACGGGAGGCCACTGTGGGGTGGAGTAACCCCCCGATCTCGTGGTCAGAATTTGAGCGGACCCTCTCCGATCGAAGCAGGCCCGGTGCACCACCTGCTGGAGCTGATGGTGGTGATAGTCCCGCATGGTCACCGAAACGGCAGCCATATCGTTTGCCTACCACGACGCCCCCCGAACCAGGTGGTCCGCTGGTTCCCTACGCGGAACTGCATGTCCACTCGAACTTCAGTTTTCTGGATGGTGCCTCCAGCCCGGAACAACTGGTCGAGGAAGCCAACCGGTTGCGCCTGAACGGACTGGCACTGACCGATCACGATGGATTGTACGGGGTGGTGCGTCTCGCTGAAGCTGCAGAAAAGTTCCCGCAATTGAGCACTGTCTATGGCACTGAACTCTCCCTGGACCTTTCCAAACCACAAAATGGCGAACCGGATCCCGAGGGTAGCCATCTGTTGATTCTGGCCCGCGGAACCGAGGGATACCGGACGTTGGCTGGTGCCATCACTGCAGCGCAATTGGCTGAAGGAGCCGAGAAAGGCAAGCCCCGCTACAACCTTGAAAGGCTGGCCGAACAGGCGTCAGGAAATTGGCTGATTCTCACCGGCTGCCGTAAAGGGTCAGTCCGTCAAGCATTGGTGCGCAATGGAGAGCGAGGGGCCCGAGACGCCGTCGGGCAGTTGGTTGAACTGTTTGGCAAGGACAACGTTGTCGTTGAACTCTCGGATCAGGGAAACCCACTGGATAGTTCGATCAACGATGCGTTGGCGTCAGTGGCATCAGGGTTGAAACTCCCAGTCATTGCCACCAACAACGTGCACTATGCCTCACCTGAACAGCATCGGCTAGCTACGGCTCTGGCTGCGGTGCGCGCCAGGAGAAGCCTTGATGAAATGGATGGTTGGTTACCCGCGGCAGGTTCAGCTCATCTTCGTAGTGGGGCTGAAATGGCTGCCAGGTTCGCTGCCTATCCCGGTGCTATCGAACGGACTGTGGACCTCGCCGACGATCTGGCGTTCAGGTTGCGGAGCGTCAAACCGGGTTTGCCTAATCTTGCCCTCCCCGACGGTCACACCCAGATGAGCTATTTGCGGAAACTGGTGTGGCAAGGTGCAGACAAGTTTTATCCAGGCCGGCGTGACGTGGTGGAGCGGATCGAAAAGGAACTGGAGGTTATTGAGAGCAAGAATTTCCCGGGCTACTTCCTGATTGTTCACGACCTGGTTCACTTTGCGCGGAGCGAGGGCATCCTCTGTCAGGGCCGCGGTTCGGCAGCGAACTCCGCAGTCTGCTACCTGCTGGAGATCACAGCAGTTGATTCGATTCTGTACAACCTGCCATTTGAACGTTTTCTCTCCAGCATGCGGGACGAGGAACCGGACATTGACGTCGACTTCGATTCCGATCGCCGGGAGGAAGTCATCCAGTATGTGTACAACAAATACGGACGATTCAATGCCGCCCAGGTGGCCAATGTGATCACCTACCGGCCAAAATTTGCTGTTCGTGACATGGCCAAGGCCCTCGGCCACAGCCCCGGACAGCAGGATGCCTGGTCCAAGCAGATTGAACGTTGGGGTGGCCTCGTGTCCAGTGACGATCATGACATCCCGGAAGCAGTCGTTCACCTTGCCCAAAGTGTCCTCAAGTTTCCTCGACATCTTGGGATTCATTCCGGCGGGATGGTGCTTACCGATCGGCCGGTAGGCGAAGTCTGTCCCATTGAACATGGACGAATGGAAGACCGCACTGTCCTGCAGTGGGACAAGGACGATTGCGCCTGGATGGGATTGGTGAAGTTCGACTTGTTGGGGCTGGGCATCCTTGCAGCCATCCAATACAACTTCGACCTCGCGGAGAAACACTTTGGTGAGTCCTGGGATCTGCACACCATTCCAAAGGAGGAGCAGGGCGTCTACGACATGCTTTGCTTCGCCGATTCCATTGGGGTGTTCCAGGTGGAAAGCCGAGCTCAAATGGGGATGCTCCCCCGTCTGCAACCCCGAAGGTTTTATGACCTGGTGATAGAAGTAGCCCTGGTCCGGCCCGGCCCCATTCAGGGTGGCGCTGTACACCCCTTCATTAAACGCAAACTGGGGGAAGAGCCGGTCACCTACCTCCACCCCAAACTGGAACCGGTGTTGGAAAGGACCCTTGGGGTACCCCTGTTTCAGGAACAGCTCATGCAGATGGCAATGGTGGTGGGGAATTGCTCCGGAGCAGATGCTGATCAGTTGCGCCGGGCGATGGGGTCCAAACGTGGTCTTGAACGCATTGATACGTTGCGGGACAAGCTGTACGCGGGGATGGCATCAAACGGCATCACCGGAGAGACAGCCGATTCGATTTACCTCAAGATCCAGGCCTTCGCTAATTTCGGTTTCGCTGAGAGCCACTCCATCAGCTTCGCCTTACTGGTCTACGTCAGTGCCTGGCTGAGACTTCACTATCCCGGGGCATTCCTTGCCTCACTGTTGCGGGCCCAGCCTATGGGCTTCTACTCACCGCAGACCCTTGTTGCCGATGCCCGCCGTCACGGGGTGAAGGTACACCGGCCGGACCTGCTGCTTTCAGGAATCCACGCGGATCTTGAGCCTCTCACTGGACCTGCGAACTCCTCCACCGGACAAGCTACAGGCATGGATTCCTGCTGCCACCAGAATCAGCCCCCCGTAGGTCCTTTTGACAGGTCCATCCCCTTTGATTCGACACTGCACCGAAGGGATGCCCACTTCGCAGTCCGGCTGGGTCTGGACAGCGTCCAGACAATTGGGACTCGTGTTGCAGAACAAATTGTTTCCGAGCGCATCGCCAATGGCGGCTATGCGGATATGGCAGATCTGGCACGGCGCACTGAACTCAACTCCAGCCAACTTGAGTCCCTGGCAGCTGCTGGAGCCTTCGAATCTATGGGGCTTACAGAGCGGGAGGCTCTTTGGAATGCCGGCCCGGCAGCCACTGAGCGAGCGGGCCAATTGAAAGGCACCACTGTCTACATCCAGCCACCGCTATTCCCCGACCTCACTGCTGCAGACCGGGTAGCCTCAGACCTCTGGTCAACTGGCATCACACCCGACGATCACCCGGTTCGTCACATCAGAGCAACTCTGGTCAAACGCGGTGTTTTGACTGCAGCTGACCTGCTGCAGGCTGAGCCAGGACGCAGGGTGGAGGTTGGTGGTGTGGTTACTCACCGGCAGCGACCCGCCACGGCAAGCGGAATCACCTTCATGAATCTGGAAGATGAAACAGGGCTGGTGAACGTCATCTGCTCTGTGGGGGTGTGGCAGCGATACCGGCGCATTGCCCGGGAAGCAAGCGGTGTCCTGGTCCGGGGCATGCTGGAGCGCTCCACGGAAGGAATAGTCAATATTGTGGCTGACAAGTTTGAGGTGTTGACAATGAAGGCGACCACAAAGTCGCGAGACTTTCAGTAGCTGCCGTCCCCGAGAACCCGGAACTACTCCCACAACTTCTCGTTAACGAGAAAGACCCCCGGATAACCGGGGGTCTAAACCGTGCGCGAGGGGGGATTTGAACCCCCACACCCTTTCGGATACTGGCACCTGAAGCCAGCGCGTCTGCCGTTCCGCCACTCGCGCGCAACCACTCCAAAACACTTCAACAAACCAGTCGAAGACCTTCGAGAACAGCAGAAACAAGCATAACGGAGCATCACTGAAATCACCTAAACGCCCCGCCTGATCCCTCTGCCCAGAGCCGATACATCAAGCAACTACGCCACTACGGCCCGAGGAATCGTTATCACTTAGTGGTCTATCCGGGCACGTGATTAAGGCCTTTTAGAGAGGTCCCCAGTAGTATCGAACTGATCGCGTCGTACGTTGACCATGCCTTCGCACCCGACAAAGGCCGTGGATCGCTGTACCGACAAACTATTCAATCGAAGGGTGAGGAGGCAACAAGTGGGTATTTTGGACAACGTGGAACGCGGATTGGAGAAGATTGTCCGCGGCGCCTTCTCAACCGGATCCCGGTCCCAGGTTCAGCCCGTCGAAATTGCTAGCGCCCTGCGTCGCGAATTGGACAACAAGTCCATCACCCTCGCCGAGGGCAGGACCCTGGCCCCGAATGTCTTCACAGCGCGGCTGTCAGACTCGGACTTCGTCTTGGCCCAGGAATGGGGATCAACGCTTGCTGAAGAGCTATGCGACGTGGTGATCAAACACGTCAACAGCCAGAGCTACACACTTCGAGGTCCCGTCAAAGTCTCATTCACCAGGGATGAAGAGCTCAAGGCTGGGGTCTTCGAGATTGATTCCTCAACCGAGAAACAAGCGGGTCCCAAACGGTCCGCAACCCCCAACGCGCCCAGCCGCCAACCAACCCGGGTGCAACCTGTGCTGGACCTGGACGGTCAGCGCTATTCACTCAATGCAGGGTCAATCATTCTCGGTCGCTCATCCGAGGCTGACATCCTCGTCGATGACACCGGAGTGTCACGGAAACACCTCGAAATTCGCACACAGGGTGGCACCACCCAGGCAGTGGACCTCGGATCCACCAACGGCAGCTACGTGAACGGTCAACGCGTCCAGGGCCAGATCGACCTCACTGACGGGTCGATCATCACCATGGGCCGCACCCGCATGACCTTTCGACTCATCTCGCTACCGAACGGCGGCCGCTAGGAATGAGTGACCTGAGCGAACTGACTCTCACCGTGCTGCGGTATGGCTTCCTGATCCTGATCTGGATCCTGGTAATTAGTGTAGTGAGCGCCCTGCGCCGAGACCTGGTGGTCGGTAGCAAAAACCGGCTGGGGACCCCTTCTGCCCGTCAAGCGCGAAAGCACCCCGAACTCGTCGAGGAGGCACCAGCGCGCGTTACCGCACGCACCCTCGTGGTCACCGAAGGGCCTCTGAAGGGCACCACACTGGATCTCGCGTCCAGCCCCATCCTGCTGGGCCGGGCCCAGGAAGCAACCCTCGTGCTTGAGGACGATTACGCCTCTGGCCGACACGCGCGTCTCTTTCCCCAGGGAAGCCGCTGGTTCATTGAGGACCTCGGGTCCACCAACGGCACGTTCCTTGCAGGCAGTCAGCTGACCCGCGCGTTGCCGGTTGATCTGGGTGTTCCCGTCCGGATCGGTAAGACGGTCATCGAATTGAGGTCATAGCGTTGGCCTACATCATGCGTTTCGCGGCCCGTTCAGACGTAGGGATGGTCCGCGTCAAGAATGATGATTCTGCCTACGTGGGTCGCTATCTGGCCGTTGTCGCCGACGGTATGGGCGGCCACGCTGGTGGGAACGTTGCTTCCGCCTCAACAGTGCTGGATCTGGTTCATCTGGACCGAAAAGATTACGACGACGGTGATGCCGCCAACCAGCTAGCCGATGAGATTCAGACCGCAAACACCCTGCTGTCCGAACTGGTGAACGCCAACCCACAGCTGGCAGGGATGGGCACCACCGTTACTGCCCTCCTATTGAATGGAAATAGACTCGAATTCGCGCACATTGGCGACTCCCGGGCCTACCGGCTCAAGAACGACGTCTTTGAGCAGATCAGCGTCGATCACACGTTCGTGCAACGGCTCATTGATGAAGGCCGGTTGAAGCCAGAAGAAGCCGATGTCCACCCGCACAAAAACGTGCTGATGCGGGTCCTCGGCGACGTCGACGCCAGCCCTGAACTCGATCTTGATTCCTTCGAAGTCGCCGCTGGAGAACGCTGGCTCCTCTGCTCCGATGGACTGAACGCCGTCCTCGGCGATGAGCTTATCGAGCGCATCGTGCGTGAAACCCCAGACCTACGGGCCACCGTCGACACCCTCGTCGATCTGACACTGGCCGGTGGGTCCCCGGACAACGTGACCATTGCGGTCGTCGAAATAGCCGAGGCGACCCCCGAGGACCTACGGACGGCCGCCCTGACAACCCTGCCGCCTGCCAAAGAGGCGGCCGGCGAAAAAGGCGACGACAAGCCAACCGGCGATCAGCTGCCGGGGAGCGCTATCCGCGCCGACGTTATCCGACAGGACCTTTCTTCCCGACCGCACATGCTGGTCGGCTCTGCGGCGCTAGCAACCGAGACCGGTCAAATCCCGATCGTTACGCAGCGGACCACCGAACGCCGGGCCGCGATGATGCTTACCCATAAAGCTGCACTCGATGCCGAGTTGTACGACAACGACGCCGACGCCGAGGAACCTGCCAGTGCCCGGAAACGATGGTTGATCCCCGCGTTTCTGGGGCTGATGGCACTCATTCTCGTTGCGGTGCTGTGGTTCGGATACGCCTGGACCCAGACTCGCTACTACGTCGCCGAGTACGAGGACAACGTGGCAATCTTCAACGGTGTCTCCCAGACGATCGGGCCGGTGACACTAAGTCACCTCGATCAAACCACTGACATTCCGGTGTCCAACCTTCCCGAATACCAGCGCGCCCGGGTAGAAAGTTCGCTACCTGCCACCGACCTTGAACATGCCCAGCGTATTGTCGAGGATCTGCGCGGCGACCTGCGTGCCGTCGCCTGCCCGCCAGGGAATGAGACCCCGTCGCCGTCCCCATCGCCGTCCGCCTCACCCTCGGGTTCCGCCGACCCCGCAGCAGAACCAACCAGCAGCCCCAGTCCCGAGAGCAGCGCCCAAGCCGCCCCCGGTGATGCCCAGGGTTGCCGAGACGAGTCATCATGAGCGACGTCCTTACCGTTTCAAAGTCACGCCGTAACGTGGAAGCGCTGCTACTCGTGATCGCCCTCGGGGTGGCAATCAGCGCCAACCTTATTGTCGGCCTCGATAAAGAAAACCCGCTGGACTCCGCCTTCTGGACCCAGAGCGGCATCCTCGCGGCACTGGCCCTCGCCTTTCACATTGTTCTGCGCTTCAGGGCTAAATATGCCGATCCGGTAATACTTCCTATCGTGATTGCCTTGAACGGCATCGGTCTGGCCATGATCTACCGGATTGACCTTGCCAATGACACCACCGTCGCTGAGAGCCAGTTTTTATGGACTTCAGTCGCCATGGCCGCATCTATCGCCGTGTTATTGGTGTTCAAAGACCACCGGATGCTTCGGCGCTTCACCTACATCTCGTTGATCGCGAGTGCGGTCCTTCTGCTGCTGCCCCTGTCACCGCTCGGACTTGAAATCAATGGTGCGCGGATCTGGATCAACGTTGGGTTTGGAACCTTCCAACCCGGAGAGATCGCCAAGATTACGCTCGCCATCTTCTTCGCTGGGTATCTTTCCACCAACCGTGACCTGATTCTTCTGGCAGGGAAAAAGGTGGGGCCGCTGCAGCTTCCCCGCTTCAAAGACCTCGCCCCCATGGTGGTGGCCTGGCTGGTCAGCATCGGGGTCCTGATCTTCCAGCGTGATCTCGGCTCCTCCGTCCTGTTCTTCGGCCTGTTCATGGTCATGATTTACGTTGCCACCAGTCGAATCAGCTGGGTCCTGATCGGCCTGCTGATGATTGCAGCCGGCGGGTTCGCTGCAATCCAGTTGTTCAGCCACGTCTCGCTGCGCATTGATAGCTGGATCAATGCGTTTGATCCAGACGTATTCAACCGCCAGGCGGGGAGTAGCTTCCAGGTTGTCCAAGGTCTGTTTGGGCTCGCCAACGGTGGACTCTTTGGGACAGGTCTCGGTGAGGGCCGTCCCGATCTGGTGATCTATGCCAACAGCGACATGATCATCGCCGCACTTGGCGAGGAGCTCGGACTGATCGGCCTTTTCGGCATCATCATGCTCTTCGTGCTGCTGGTATCTCGAGGCATCCGCACGGCTCTGGGCACCCGGGACGGATTCGGCAAGCTCCTGGCCTGTGGTTTGTCCTTCACGATCGCTCTTCAGTGCTTCGTTGTCATGGGTGGAGTCACCCGGCTTATCCCACTTACCGGTCTGACGACACCGTTCATGTCGGCTGGTGGATCATCGCTGCTTGCAAACTGGATTATCGTCGCGATCCTTCTACTCATTTCTGAGTCCGCGCGCCGCCCAGCTGTCACAGGGCCCATGAAGGATTCCTTTCCTGACCGACAGGACTTCCGCGCCGGGAACTTGACTAGCGGATCGAAGGAGGTCAGCGCGTGAACCAGGCAATACGAAGCTCATGGCTGGTAGCCCTCGCCATGTTCACCTTGGTTCTGGGGGCTCTGACGTTCGTCCAGTTCTTCGAGGCTGAGGCCTTGGCGGACAACGACTGGAACAACCGGTCACTCCTCCAGGATTTTGGAAAGAATCGTGGATCTATCCTTGTGGACGGGCGGGCGATAGCGGAGTCGGTCCCGTCCGATGACGAGTTCAACTATCAGCGGGTCTACAACGAACCGAACCTTTACGCCCACCTGACCGGGTTCTACTCTCTGGCCAACGGTGCCACCCAGTTGGAAAGCGTGATGGCCGATGAGCTTTCCGGCGCAAGTGACGACTTGTTCTATGACCGTATTGTTCAGTTGTTCTCCGGTGCCCAGGTTAAGGGCGCGTCGGTCGAGTTGACTATCGATCCAGAGATCCAGCAGCTCGCCTGGGATTTGATTCCCGACGGTCAGCAAGGGTCGATCGTTGTCATGGAACCCGGCACCGGCAACGTCCTTGCCATGGTCTCCAAGCCGTCCTACGACCCGAACCTGCTTGCAGGCCATGACACGGGTGTGGTGATGGAAAACCTCGAGGAACTCTCGTCGGTTCCCGGACTGTCGCCGTATTTCAACCCAGCCACGCAGTCACTGGTTGCGCCCGGTTCGGTCTTCAAGCTTGTGGTAGCAGCCGCGGCACTTGAGTCAGGCGACTTTGACGCAGATTCAGAAATACCCAACCCGGCGGTCCTCGACCTGCCCGGCACGGACGCTGGCCTTCCCAACTTCATCAACGGAGGCTGCGCTGCCCGGGCAACTGCTGACCTGGAATTCGCGCTTGAGCAATCCTGTAATACGCCGTTCGCGCAGATTGCCTGGGAATTGGGCGAAGAAACAGTCCTGGAGCAGGCGCAGGACTTCGGCTTCGGGGAGAAGTTCTTCGTCCCGGTTGAGGTTGCCGCAAGCCAGTTCCCTGCAGAGCTCAGCCAGCCAGCACTCGCCCAGTCAGCAATCGGCCAGTTCGATGTGAGGGTCACTCCGCTGCAAATGGCCATGGTGAACGCCGCCATTGCCAATGACGGGGTCCTCATGAAGCCCAATTTGGTGAAGGCCCTGCGCGCCCCCGATCTTGAGCGGATCAGCGCATCCGAACCCGAAGTACTGAGGGAATCAATGAGCGCTGACTCCGCGAACCAGCTCACCGAATGGATGGTGAACGTCGTCAACAACGGCACGGCGCGGGCAGCGGCTATTCCAGGGGTGGAAGTGGCGGGCAAAACCGGCACGGCCGAGGTTTCAGGCCAGGGCGACAACGCCTGGTTCACTGGTTTCGCACCAGCGGACGACCCGCAGGTGGTGGTATCGATCGTGATGCAGAACGTCGACATAGCGACGGGTGCACAACTAACAAGTCCAAGCGCTAGGCAATTGATAGAGGCGGTGTTGAATAAGTGAGACCTACATCAGGTATCACCTTAGGCGGACGGTTTAAGCTCACCGACCGGATTGCCATTGGCGGAATGGGCGAGGTCTGGAAGGCAATGGACCAGGTCCTGGGCCGGGAAGTTGCGATCAAGATCCTCAAAGAGGAATACACGGGTGACCCTAATTTCCTGGACCGTTTCCGCGCTGAGGCTCGACACACTGCGCTACTGAACCACGATGGCATTGCCAATGTCTTCGACTACGGCGAGGAAGGCGGCTCGGCCTATCTGGTCATGGAGTTGGTCCCCGGCCAGCCCTTGTCCACCATCATCGAACGCGAACAGGTCCTCTCACCGGACCGGGCGCTGTCCATCGTTGGCCAGACTGCCACGGCGCTGTCGGTGGCACACCGTCAGGGTTTGGTTCACCGCGACGTAAAGCCCGGCAACCTGCTGATCCTCCCTGACGGTCGGGTCAAAATCACCGACTTTGGTATCGCCCGTCTCGCTGATCAGGTTCCACTGACCGCCACCGGACAGGTCATGGGCACCGCCCAATACCTTGCCCCTGAACAGGCCACAGGCCAGGCTGCCACCGGCTCCAGCGACATCTATGCCCTGGGCGTGATTGGTTACGAGCTACTCGCTGGCCGCCGTCCGTTCTCCGGGGAATCCCAGATCGCTATTGCACTGGCCCAGGTCAATGACGCCCCACCGCCACTCCCCGAAACCATCCCTACCCCGGTCCGCGCGCTCATAGCCTCGATGCTCGCCAAGGACCCGGCCGATCGCCCCGCCGATGCCGAGTTGCTGGCACAGGCGGTAGCCGCCATCCGCAGGAATGACATCCGTGCTGCTGAAGCCGCGGTCCCAGGCATGCTCCTATTCGGCAACAGCACCGGACCGATCACCGCACCAGTCCCGGCTCCGGAAACTTCGGCTACGACGGTAGTGCCGACGTCGACGTCGTCGATGCCGATGGTCGGCGCCGCTGCTGCGGGGAACGACGACGTTGCAGCGTCCCGCGAATGGCACGAAGAGGAGATCGACCGGGGCGAGCCGGTACCAGAGTCTCGCGGCAGGAGCCCCTGGCTGATTCCGTTGATTCTCCTGTTTTTGTTGGTAGGACTTGGCGTCGGGTTGTTTTTCCTCTGGCCCGTTCTGACCGGGGCTGACGACGACCCCAGTACCCCCCCGGCCACCACTACGACCACAACCTCGCCTAGCGCGACACCGTCCGAGACGGAATCGGAAACCCCCTCCGAACCGCCCACGACTGAACCCGTTGAGACCGCAGAGCCTGAAATTGTCATTAGTGCCGCTCAGTTCGAAGGCCGCCCGGTCGATGAAGTGGTTGCCGAACTCGGTGCCCTCGGCCTGGCGGTCTCGACCGAGCAGGAAGAATCCGACATAGCAGAAGGCCTCGTCCTCAGTGTCAGCCCGGTGGGAACCCTTGCGCGTGGTGCAGCAGTGACGGTCACCTCCTCCTCGGGACCGGCGCCGGTTGAGGTGCCATCAGGTCTGGTGGGCTCCACTGAACAGGAAGTCCAGCAAGCCCTGCTCAATGCGGGCCTGCAACCAGCCAATGCTGGACAAGAGGAATCCGAGGAGCCTGCCGGAACTGTGCTGAGAGTGGACCCCAGCGAAGGTTCGGAAGTTGAACCCGGCAGCGCCGTCAACTACGTGGTGTCTTCCGGACCTCCGCAGACCACCCCGCCACCCGAAGAAACCACCAGCCCCCCACCCACCACCGAAGCGCCCTAACGCGCTTCCCTCACTATTCAGATGCAGGCGGAAGGCGGACAAGTGACCACTGACAGGGTCCTGAACGGGCGTTACGAAGTAGGTGAGCTCATTGGCCGTGGAGGGATGGCCGATGTGCACCTCGGTCGTGACATCCGGCTGGGCCGGTCCGTGGCAATCAAACTGTTGCGTCAGGACCTGGCCCGGGACCCTCTGTTCCAGTCCCGTTTCCGTCGGGAAGCACAGGCAGTCGCCGCATTGAACCACCCCACCATCGTGTCCGTCTATGACACCGGCGAAGAAGAAATCGCCGGGCGTTCAGTAGACGACGTGAAGGTCCCGTTCATCGTGATGGAGTACGTTGCGGGACGGACACTTCGCGATCTCATTCGCGCGGGGGAGCTGACCCTCGACCAGTCAGCCGAGCACATGGTGGGCGTGCTGTCGGCACTGGAGTACAGCCACAAGGCGGGTATTGTGCATCGCGATATCAAACCCGCGAACGTGATGATCACGCCGGAGGGAAACGTCAAGGTGATGGACTTCGGTATTGCCCGGGCCATCGCCGACTCCGCTGCCACCATGACCCAAACCCAGGCCGTCATCGGCACCGCCCAGTATCTCTCGCCTGAACAGGCCAGGGGCGAGACCGTTGACGCGCGCAGTGACCTGTACTCGGCTGGATGCCTGATGTACGAACTGTTCACCGCTCGTCCGCCGTTCGTCGGCGACAGCCCGGTTTCAGTGGCGTACCAGCACGTCCGGGAAGTACCCAAACCGGCCAGTCAGTTCAACCCCGAAGTCTCACCGGCACTCGATGCGGTATTGCACCGGGCCCTTGAAAAAGACCGTCAGGACCGTTACCAGGACGCTGTGGCCTTCCGGGTTGCATTGCAGCAGGCCCGCAAGGGTGTTGTTCCTACTACCCAGCCCCAGGAACGCGCCACCGAGGCACTATCGACCCTACCCGCGGCTGCCGTTTCGGCCGCCGGGGCTGAGGGCCCGCAGACCCGCGCCATGGCGAAGGTGCTGGCCGGCGGGTCGATGAGTTCGGGTCCCCTCACGGAAGATCAGCCTCCACTGTCGATTTCTCGGACGTTTAACGCCGACCGCGATGCCGACGAAGACCGCCGTCGTGCGGCCCGGCGGGCGTGGACCACAACATTTTTTATCATCGTGGCACTGGTTCTCGCCGGTGGGACGTTTGTGTTGTTGAACCTCCTTAACTCCGAGCCAGAGGGTCCGGTGCTGCAGGCGGTACCGACCGTCGAGGGCATGACTCAGGATGAGGCAGCCAATGCCATCTTCGCTGCCGACCTGCGCCCACAGTTTGACGAGGATTTCAGCGACTCCGTCGATCCCGGGTTGGTAATCGATTCGGACCCGGGGGCGGGGGAAGAGGTGGAACCCGGCTCAACAGTTAACGTCACCATTTCCGAGGGCCCCTCCGAGGCGATCATTCCCGAGAACATCATTGGCATGACCGAGTCGTCAGCCAGGGATGCGTTATCCTCAGCCGGCCTCAGCGGCGGCGCGGTGACCCAGGAGAACAGCGCAACGGTTCCGGCCGACCGTGTGATCTCCACCAGCCCCGGGGCAGGAGAGTCAGTGCCGATCGGATCCGATATCGACCTGGTGTTATCTACCGGGTTGGTCGAAGTGCCGCGTTTGATCGAATTGACTACGGAAGAAGCGATAGCGCAGTTGGAGGACCCGGCGAAGGGTTTGACCTACCGCATTGAAGAAGTAGAAAACGCCGTTGTGGACCCCGACACTGTCACCAAGCAGAGTGCAGAACCCGGTTCGGTGGTCGCGCCGGGCACGCAAATAGTGATTACCGTAGCCGTTGCTCCCGAACCCGAGGACGACCCGTCAGTAGACCCTGAGCCGACTCCTGCCCCGACGCCGCCGGAAGAGACTGCAGAGCCCTAGCTCAGGACTGTCAACCTTGGCTCTGGACTGCAAAGCCTAGCTTTCCGGGTCGCTGGACCTATTTGGAAATCAGCGGGCTCAGGGTTGACGACTTCTCAGCGGCCCCGACCAGACCCAGTGACTCAAGCCAGTTGCCGAGCATGCGATACCCGCCCTCGGTCAACACGGACTCTGGGTGAAACTGCACCCCACACAGCGGAGCAGTTCGGTGCTCCAACCCCATGATGATGCCGCTTGCCGTGCGCGCTGTGACCACCAGATCTGGTGGAACCACATCGCTGACCGCGGCAAGCGAGTGGTAGCGGGTCGCGGTAAACGGCGACGGCAGCCCCGTAAAGATGCTCCCTGCCTCGTGTTCCACCAGGGATGTCTTGCCGTGCATCAGCTCTGGTGCATGGGTAACGCTGCCACCGAAGGCCTCCGCCAACGCCTGATGCCCCAGACAGACCCCGAGCATCGGTGTCGAACTGGCACCGCACCACTTGATCATCTCGACGCATATCCCGGCATCGGCGGGCGTCCCTGGGCCCGGTGAAATCAGCACACCGTCACGCACCTCCGCGAGAGCGATCGCCTCAGCCAGGGTGACGTCGTCGTTCCTCACCACAGTGGTTTCGGCGCCCAACTCCTGCAGGTAGCCGACCAGGGTGTAAACAAAGCTGTCGTAGTTGTCGATGACCAGAATGCGGGTGGTTTTGCTCATAGCGCTCGTGAAATGCCCGTCGTTGAACTCTTGCGGCCTGTTGTACCTTGATCACCAGCAACGTGCTCCGCTGGTTTGTCCCGCACTGCGCGCAGGCTACCAGTACCCCACCTGGGTGGGGTACTGCACCCCAGCACCGGTTCAGTGGTTAGAATTGTGCGGAACCGTGCTGATGACATTGATCCTTTTTTCAGGATAGCGTGCGTCATCGCCGACTGCCGAGCCCTTGTGAGGGTAAACACTAAGGCGTTGCCACTGTGGCTTCGCCTCTCTAGGAGGACCAGTGCCCGAGTCGAAGTCCCGCAAGAACAGGAAACCGAGTCAGTCCAGCACCGCTGCCTCCGCCGAGCGGAAGCCCAATCCGGTCTGGTACAAACCCGTCATGTTCGGGTTGATGATTCTGGGGTTGCTGTGGATCATCGTCTACTACGTATCCGAGGCACGCTTCCCTATTCCCTCAATCGACTCGTGGAATATCATGATCGGATTCGGCCTGGCGATCATCGGGTTTCTGATGACGACGAAGTGGCACTGACCCACGCTTCCCCACAACCACTTCCCTGACGCGTCCGCACTGGTAGTGGGACAGAGCCAATTTCGGTCCCTGTCCCATAGTTACTGCGGACGCGTTTGCCGTTAAGGCGGACTCGTACACACGTTGTGCACTAAGTTATCCACAGCTGTGGGTAACTTTGCTGGGATCAGGTCTGAAGGTGGACGTTTTCGGCCCCATGCTTATCCACAGCTGTGGAATTACATGTGTGTAAGTTATCCCCGCTGTTGATAAACCTTGTGGACAACTTCTAACCCAGCGGTAGTTGTACGAGTGCCGAGCCGAGAATCGTCAAGGCTACGAGCAGCACAGCCAGACCCGCCAGACCTCCCCAATGGATCAGGGACCGGTTCTTCCCTTTGGGGGCGTAGGCGATGATTGCGGCGGCTGCGGTTCCGGTGAGTAGCCCACCAAGATGCGCCTGCCAGGAGATCCCTGGAACCACGAAGCCCAATACGCCGTTGATGGCGATCAGGACCACGAGTTGACGCACGTCGCCACCTCTGCGGCGCTGGACTATCAACATCGCACCAAACAAGCCGAAGACGGCGCCTGATGCTCCCACCACGGATTGCAGGGGGTTGGAGAGCAGGAGTACTGCCACGGATCCGCCAAACGCGGACAACAGGTAGAGAGCCAGGAAACGGGTACGCCCCAGCAACGGTTCCAGTGCTTGCCCCATGATCCAGAGCGCGTACATGTTGAAAGCGATGTGGAGCAGGAACCCGGTGGAGTGCAGGAACGCGGCCGTCAGCATTCGCCAAGGTTCAGGTGACAGGTATTCGGAGGTATAGAGGGGGGCATAGGCCAGTGCTCCGGTCAGCCCGGGGATGACCATTTGCAGCAGGAAGAGCACCGCGCAGATGCCGATGATTGAAAAGGTGAGAATAGGCTTCCCTTGCCTGGCCACACCGCCGAATATGGTTCGCTGGGTGGGAACGTTCCGCGCACTTTCCCTCACACAGTCAACACACTGAATCCCGACGGCAGCCGGTCGGTGGCACTCCGGGCACGCAGGTCTGCCACATCGCTGGCAGCGGACGTAGCTGACACGGTCTGTGTGTCGGGCGCACACGGGGACTTCCTGCTGCGGCTGGTCCGCCGGGATTCCGTATGTCATTGGTGTTTTAGAGCTGTTCTACCGTGATCGAGTTGATGACAACATCTTCCAGTGGCTTGTCCCGTGCATCGGTGGGAATAGCGTTCAGCTGCTCGACGATGGTGCGCGAAGCTTCGTCGGTGACGTCACCGAAGATGGTGTGCTTACCCTGGAGCCAGGTTGTTGGGACCGAGGTGATGAAGAACTGTGAACCGTTGGTACCGCGGCCACCCTGGATTCCTGCGTTCGCCATGGCCAGCTTGTAGGGCGCAGTGAAATCCAGATCTGGGTTGATCTCATCATCGAACTGGTAACCCGGTCCGCCGATACCCTGACCTAGTGGGTCTCCACCCTGAATCATGAAATCCTTGATGACCCGATGAAAAATCGTCCCGTCGTACAACGGCTTGGTGGATTCCTCGCCGCTCTGCGGGTGGGTCCAGGCCTTTTCACCCGTGGCGAGGCCCGTGAAGTTCTGCACGGTTTTCGGCGCGTGGTTCCCAAAGAGGTTCACCTTGATGTCGCCGAGGTTGGTGTGGATAGTTGCTTGTGCTGTTGCAATAGCTGTCATACCTCCATTCTTTCATGCGCCCTCTGGTAAACCACTGAGATTGAGCTGTTCCGCGCACAGTGAAAAATCGTCGGGGACACCGCGAACGAATAGCACGTCATTGCGATACCCCGTAGGCTGACAGTCAACAGTCACTATTCCCGGGAGGCAGATGTGAAGAAGAACAAACGTATGACCCGCGACCTCGAGAAGAGCGTCGTAACGAGTGCCGAAGCCGCACGGGACTGGGCAGCTCCACGCGTGGATGCCGCCTACAACTGGGTTGCACCACGGATCGAAAAGGGTTACGGATCTGCGTCGCCGATGATCCAGCACGGAGTACAGCGTGCCGCACACGGCATTTCCGACGGTATCTCCACCGTCACCCCACGTATTCAGGACGGCCTGGATAAGGTTGCTCCGCGTATTTCACAGGTGGTTGACACCACCACCCCGCACATCCAGAAGACCCTCGACCGCGCAGCTCCAGCGATCACCGGCGCTCGTGACAAGGTAGTTGGCGATTATTTGCCGACCCTGTCCCACAAACTGGGAGACGCCGCTGACAGCGTGTCCCGTTCCCTGTCCGGCGCAACGATCCCTGAACCGGTGAATCGGGCGGTTACCAAGGTCACCGGAGACAAGAAGACGGTGAAAAAGGCCCAGAAGGCTGCAGCAGCCGCCGCCATGAAAGCCTCGCGCGATCTTAAGAAGCGGCAGAAGAGCGGCAGCAAGGGCTGGCTGATCTTCGGTATCATCGCCGCAGCGATTACCGCTGGCGTTGCCGTCTGGCGGGCTTCCAAGCCGGTCGAGGACCCCTGGAAAACCCCCGTCAAGGTGGATACCAAGCCCGCAGGTGAGGCTGAGCGCGCTGAGGAGGCGAAGAAGGTTGTCGCTGACATCAAGGAGGCCGTCGATCGGGCGGCAGCCAAGGCTGGCAACGCTGCCGACGAGACGTCAGATGCAGCGAAGTCCGCTGGTACAGCAACGACCGGCAAGGTCGCTGATGCAGCAGAAGACGTGAAGGATGCGACCAAATAGTCATTTGGCCTAGCTTGAAAGGAAAGGCGGTTCTTCGGAGCCGCCTTTCTTTTTTTCATTCATGCCGTAACCGGGAACCACGGTGGTAGATTGACGGCCGTGCACCCTCTCCAGAACGCCGTCTCTATCGTCATTCCGGCGTATAACGAGGAAAGTGTCATCAGACAGTGTTTGATCGCGGCCATCTACCAATCGGTACCAGCCGACGAAATCATAGTGATCGACAACCGCTCCACCGATGGCACCTGTCGAATTGTGCGGCAGATGCAGTTGGAGTATCCCGAAAGCCCGATCAAGCTTCTTCAGCATTCAGCCGAACAGGGGTTGATACCAACCCGCAATTTCGGATTTGATAGCGCGTCAGGCAACATCATCGGGCGAATTGACGCTGACTCCGTGCTGGAGCCCGACTGGGTGGAGAAGGTCCTTGCGGGCTTCGCTGAGTCCGATGTTGCCGCCGCGACTGGCCCAGTGGTCTATTACGACATGCCGATGCGGCGCTGGGGTTTGCTTGCCGATGACAAGATCCGCCAACTAATCCTCAAGTTGGCCCGTAATCAATACCACTTCCTCTTCGGCTCCAACATGGCTATCCGCCGGACAGCCTGGGAACAGATTCGTGAGTCCACCTGCCGGGACGAGGCGGACGAAATGCACGAGGATATCGACCTTTCGCTCCACCTGGCCGAACACGATCTGGTAATTCGCTACCTGCCGACCATGGTCAGCGGCATGTCGGCGCGTCGACTTGAGGATTCGCCGAAGGATTACCGCTACTACGTGACCCGATTCGATCGCACGTACAAGGCTCACCGCATCAACAAACGAATCCTCAAGGTACCTCCGCTGATTTTCATGTCTATCTACTATCCAGCGAAAATGATCCGTGCTGTTCACTCTGTGCGCGGCCCCAGCCTCCACCGGGGTGGAGCGCCCCAGGCCGCTGGTGAGGGCCCGCAGAGGGGCTAGGTGCCACCCAGCGCGGGCGGTGGAGAGGCCGCGGTTTCCACTGTAGTTCTCTGCCGCGGATTCATTTGCCCGCGGACCACGATAGCCAGGCCCACCAGGATCAGCAGTAACCCGCCATAGGTACCGGCCGGCAGTTGCTCCCCCAGAAAGATTGCCGCAAGCAAGGCTGCCCCAGGGATTTCAAGCAGGATGATCATCGAAACCACCAGCGGGCTCATTACCGCCAGCAAATGATTGAATACCGTGTGACCCATCAGTTGGGCGACCAGCGTGACGGCGAGGATCCCCACCCATGCTGCCGGTGAAAATCCCACTAGTGGCTGCCTGAAGATCAGGCACATAACGAGCAGGATGAGTGCGCACCCTCCGTAACACAGGGTGGTGTAGGTGCCCGTGGACATGGTTTTCCGGGCGCTCGCCCCGGCCATCTGATAAATACCAGCCAGGGCCCCGCCAGCCAGGGCCAAAAGGTCACCGATGATCGCATCCTGGGAGAGGGTCAGATCAAAACCAGTGATGACGACGACGCCGAGCAGCGCCACACTCAGACCCACAACCACCTTGGTAGCCGGCTTCGAACCCTGGATCGCGTTAAAGAGCGCGATCCAGGCCACTTGAAGGCAGACCAGCGCGGTGGCAGCCGCTACGGAGGTCAGTTTCAACGCGGTAATAAAGCAGGCAAAGTGGAGGGCCAAAGCGGTGGCGGCGATCGCGAGCCGCACGAAGTCGGATCGTCGCAGGGCCTTGAACTCATGCCGCTTGGAAAGTGCCGCGGGTCCGCCCATCACCAGCGCACCGATCGCGTTGCGCCAGAAGGCTATCGCCAGTGCCGGGGCCACCGTCGCCGCCATAATAGGTCCGGACGCCGCAACGCCCAACACACCCAGAATGGAGAGGAAGATAATCACCCAGTAACACTAATCCACCCGGTGCAGTTCAGTTAAAAAGAAAGGGTTCCGGCCACTGGCCGGAACCCTTTCTCTCGGTGGAGGCACGGGGACTCGAACCCCGAACCCCCTGCTTGCAAAGCAGGTGCGCTACCAATTGCGCCATGCCCCCGATCGGTTGCCTTGACGGCAACCTCACCAGTATAGCCTAGTCAACCGTGTCGGTTGCCTTACTCCATACCGCTCTGTCCCTTTCGGATTCCTGCCACCTTTTATAGGCGAACGCACTTGCTACAGCTGCTGCAATTACCAACAACTTCTTCACAGTGCTTCTCCTATCGCAGTTACCTGCGGGTGATAGGTCCGTGGGCGTACCAGGACTTGAACCTGGGACCTCTTCGTTATCAGCGAAGCGCTCTAACCGCCTGAGCTATACGCCCCGAAGCCTGTTCGGGCCGAAATACGACTTTACAGGAGTATCTCGGCAATCATCAAATCGTCCGGAAACAGGCGTCCCCCGGCGGGGTTAATCGTCGGTGAGGGTAACACCAATTCCGCCAACCAGCGTAGATGAAATGTTGTAAAGGACCGCCGAAAGCATCGCCAGAGCGGTCAAAAGCACCACATTCACCACCGCGATGATTGTTGCGAAAGAGACCACTTGGCCCAGGGAGGCGAACTGGCGAAGGTCAAAACCGCCACTTTCGGTGCCGGCTATTTCGCGAAGCAGATCATTCACGCCATCGAAAATTCCGGTGAGATCCAAAACCGTCCAAATGACAATGGCCGCGACAACCGTGACAATACCCAGGGCTACGGACAGGAGGAATGACATCTTCAGCACAGACCAAGGGTCAACCTTACTGACCAGGAGTCTCGCCTTGCGGGCCTTGGCCTTGGGCGCTGGTTTCACCAGACCTGGCCGGGCGCCGGCCGGTTTGGATCCTGAAGTGGCACCCGCTGGACGCTGGGGTGGCCGTGCGGGAGCATTCACGCGGGGCCCGGTGCCGGTCTGTTTGACCGATCCTCCGGCTGCCCGTGGGTTTGAGTTAGGCGAACTCACTCGGTACCTCCATTATCTGGTGACTGTGCTTCCAGCTCAGCCGTCTCTTCTGAGGTCAACGGTACTTCATCGGTTGTTGCCCCGGCGGATTCGATGCTCTCCCCCGTCACGTCAACACCCCCGTCGTCGACCGTGAGTCCCCGTTCACTGTTGCGGGCGACGGCTATGATTCGATCCTTTTTGTCAGGCTTTGCGAAGATGACACCCATCGTGTCCCGGCCCTTGGCTGGCACCCCAGTCACCGCTGAGCGCACCACCTTGCCACCACCCATCACGACCAGGACTTCGTCTTCTTCCTGGACAATCAGGGCACCCACAAGGTCTCCGCGTTCCTCCGCGAGCTTGGCAACCTTAATCCCCAGGCCGCCACGACCCTGTACCCGATATTCCTCAACCTTGGTGCGCTTCGCGAACCCACCCTCGGTGACAATGAAAACGAAGGATTCGTCAGTGACCACGTTGGCGGCCAGTAGTTCATCTTCTTCGCGGAACTTCATTCCGGTGACACCCGAAGTTGCCCGACCCATGGGCCGCAAAGCGTCGTTCGTCGCGGTAAACCGGAGGGACTGACCCTTCCTGGAAACGAGCATCATATCGTCGCTCTCGGAGACCAGCTGCGCGGAGACCAGTTCGTCGCCGTCGCGCAGGTTGATCGCGATCACTCCGGCCGTCCGGTTGGTGTCGTAATCCTCAAGCCTGGTCTTCTTCGCGAGTCCGCGCTTGGTTGCCAACACCAGATAAGGGGACTGCTGGTAATCCCGGAGATCGAGCACCTGTGCGATCGATTCGTCGGGTTGGAATGCCAGCAGATTCGCGACATGCTGACCCTTCGCGTCGCGCCCAGCCTCAACCAACTCGTAAGCCTTCGCCCGATACACCCGTCCCAGGTTGGTGAAGAAAAGTAGCCAGTGGTGGGTGGTAGTGACGAAGAAGTGCTCGACTACGTCGTCGCCGCGTAGTTGTGCTCCCTTGATACCCTTCCCGCCGCGGGCTTGCTGGCGGTAGTTGTCACTACGGGTCCGCTTCACATAGCCACCGCGGGTGATGGTGACGACCATCTCCTCTTCAGGGATCAGATCTTCCATGCTCATATCCGAGTCGAAACCCATGAGGATCTCAGTGCGCCGGTCATCGCCATGCTTGTCGACTATTTCGCGGAGCTCAGTGGAGACAATATCCCGTTGCAGTTGCTTCGACGCGAGAATCTTCTGGTACTCGGTTATCTCGGCTTCGAGTTTGGCATGCTGGTCCTGGATCTTCTGACGTTCCAGGGCCGCCAGGCGACGCAGTTGCATATCCAGAATTGCCTGAGCCTGGATTTCATCGATCTCGAGCAAGCCCATGAGCCCGTTGCGGGCATCTTCGACCGTCGAGGATCGTCGGATCAGGGCGATTACCTCATCAAGTGCGTCGAGAGCCTTCAGCAGACCCCGCAGAATATGGGCCGCCTCTTCGGCCTTCCGCAACCGGTACTGGGTGCGCCGGACAATAACCTCAAGCTGGTGGGTCACCCAGTGACGAATGAAGGCATCCAGGCTCAGCGTGCGTGGCACATCGTCGACAATAGCCAGCATGTTCGCGCTGAAGTTGTCCTGCAGCTGGGTGTGTTTGTACAGGTTATTCAGGACCACCTTCGCGACGGCGTCCCGCTTGAGCACAACCACCAACCGCTGGCCGGTGCGGCCCGATGTCTCGTCACGAAGGTCGGCGATACCGTTGACCTTCCCGTCCTTGACCAGGTCGGCAATCTTGATCGCCAGATTGTCGGGGTTTGCCTGGTAGGGCAATTCGGTGACAACCAAACAGGTGCGACCCTGAATTTCCTCGACGTTGACGACAGCCCGCATGGTGATCGACCCACGGCCCGTGCGGTAGGCATCTTCGATGCCCTTATGGCCCAGGATTTGCGCTCCGGTGGGGAAATCCGGTCCTTTTATTCGCAGCAGAAGTTCTTCAAGGAGTTCTTCCTTGGTTGCCTCGGGGTTTTCGAGGTACCACTGGACGCCTGAGGCGACTTCGCGAAGGTTATGCGGTGGGATGTTGGTTGCCATGCCGACGGCGATACCCGACGATCCGTTGACCAGCAGGTTGGGGAACCGTGCCGGAAGGATGGTCGGTTCCTGGTTCTTGCCGTCATAGTTGTCCTGGAAATCGACGGTCTCCTCGTCAATATCCCGGACCATTTCCATGGCGAGCGGTGCCATCTTGGTTTCGGTGTAACGAGGCGCAGCAGCACCATCATTACCCGGCGAACCAAAGTTTCCCTGACCCAGGGCGAGCGGGTACCGCATGGTCCAGTCCTGGATGAGCCGGACCAACGCATCGTAGATGGCCGTATCACCATGCGGGTGGTACTGCCCCATGACCTCGCCCACCACGCGCGCACACTTGTTGAAGGATCGGTCCGGTCGGTAGCCGCCGTCGAACATCGCGTAGAGAACCCGCCGGTGGACGGGCTTCAGCCCGTCACGGACGTCGGGAAGCGCCCGCCCAACAATCACTGCCATCGCATAATCCAGGTACGACCGCTGCATTTCCGTCTGCAGGTCGACTTGCTCTATTCGATCGGAGAGGACCCGTCCTTCGAGGGGGAGATCGGGTGTTTCTTCGTCGCTCATACGTCAGTTCCGTTCAGTTCTAAGTGCCAAGGCGTTGGAGATGGCGATTACCGTCGATCGCCGAAACTCCCTAAATGTCGAGGAATCTAACGTCCTTCGCGTTCTGCTGGATGAAGTTCCGTCGTGATTCAACGTCTTCACCCATCAGGACCGAGAAAATCTGATCCGCTGCGGCCGCATCGTCGACCGTCACCTGAAGCAGGGTGCGATTGTCGGGGTCCATGGTGGTTTCCCAAAGCTCGGTGTAGTTCATCTCCCCGAGCCCCTTGTACCGCTGTACACCGTTGTCCTTGGGCAATCGCTGGTTGTTGGCCAAGCCCATTTTGATGACTTCATCCCTCTCACGGTCGCTGAACACGTAGGAGTGGGTCGCGTTGGACCATTTGATCCTGTAGAGCGGTGGCTGCGCCAGATAGACGTAGCCGTTCTCGATCAGGGGGCGCATATAGCGGAACAACAAGGTCAGCAGCAGCGTGGTGATGTGCTGCCCATCAACGTCGGCGTCGGCCATGAGAACGATCTTGTGATAACGCGCCTTGGCGACGTCGAAATCCTCACCGATCCCGGCACCAAAGGCTGTGATCATGGCCTGGACTTCACTGTTCCCGAGCGCACGATCAAGCCTGGCTCGTTCAACGTTGAGGATCTTGCCGCGCAGCGGCAGGATGGCCTGGGTATCGGGGTTACGTCCACGGACGGCCGAACCGCCTGCAGAGTCGCCCTCGACGATGTAGATTTCAGACTTCGATGGGTCCTTCGACTGGCAGTCCTTGAGCTTTCCGGGCATCCCACCGGATTCGAGCAGACCTTTGCGTCGGGTGGATTCACGAGCCTTGCGCGCTGCGAGGCGTGCCTGCGCCGCTTGAATCGATTTGCGGATGACGTCTCTGGCAGGGCCGGGGTTCCGTTCCAACCAGTCGCCCAACTGATCGGTGACTACGCGCTGGACAAAGCCTTTGGCTTCGGAATTCCCCAGCTTGGTCTTCGTCTGTCCTTCGAACTGTGGTTCGGAGAGCTTCACCGAGATGACCGCGGTCAGTCCTTCTCGAATATCATCACCGGTCAGGTTTTCGTCTTTTTCCTTGATGATGTTCTTGTCTCGCGCGTACCGGTTGATCAATGAAGTCATGGCCGCGCGGAAACCCTCTTCGTGGGTGCCACCCTCGTGCGTATTGATCGTGTTCGCGTAGGTGTGGACACTTTCCGAATAGGCGCTGGTCCACTGCATTGCTACTTCGACTGCGATCTTGCGGTCGGTGTCTTCGGTCTCGAATCCGATGACGTCCTCATGGATGACGTCCACACGCTTTGCCGAGTTCAGGTGATTGACGTAATCAAGCAGCCCGTTCTCGTACATGTAGTCAACCTGGCGGTGCTTCGGCGTATCCTCGCCGGAGGTCCCTGCATCCGACGTTTCAGCGATCTCCTCGGTTTCCACCTCGTCAACCCGTTCGTCGACCAGGATAATCCGAAGCCCCTTGTTGAGGAACGCCATTTGCTGGAAGCGGGCCCTTAGTGTTTCGAAGTCGAACTCCACCGTCTCAAAAATGGAGGCGTCCGGGTAGAACGTCTGGGTGGTTCCCGTTTCGGTGGTTTCAGCTCCACGGCGGAGCTCTCCTACCGGCTTTCCGCCATCAGCGAAGGACTGGTTCCAGACATACCCCTGACGCTTCACCTCGGTTTCCACCCGGGAGGACAAAGCATTGACTACGGAGATGCCTACCCCATGGAGACCGCCAGACACGGCATACCCACCACCACCGAACTTTCCGCCGGCATGCAGGATGGTCATGACGACCTCGACGGTGGGGCGCCCCTCAGTGGGGTGCATATCAACAGGGATGCCACGGCCGTTATCAACCACCCGGACACCGCCATCAGCCTGTAGCGTCACCCTGATGGTGTCGCAATACCCGGCAAGAGCCTCATCGACAGAGTTGTCGACCACCTCATTCACCAGATGATGGAGGCCTCGGGGGCCGGTCGAACCGATATACATGCCGGGTCGTTTACGAACCGCTTCAAGACCCTCGAGGACGCTGATATCGCTTGCGTCGTATCCGGTGGTCCCATTTTGGGCTCCTGCAGCGGACTGCGGATTGCCCTGGGTTTTGGCGTCCAGCTCGTTGTCATTAGCCACAGGCGCTGTCGGCTCCTCAAAGGTAGGAATCTGGGTCAAAAAAAGCTTCGCTGTTGACACCTGCGGAGCAGGTAACAGATCGAAGGCATCCCCTCAGGAATGCCATTTCCCATCATTCTACCTTGCCGTCGTGGACAATACCTCACTGAACAGGCCTCTAATGGCGAATAAAGCCGCATATAAGCCGTCGGGAGGGCGGCAGCTAAGGCCGGATACCTCCAGCGGGGAGTTCAGGGCCCTACACGGCGTTTACCGAACTGGCAATAGACCCATCCCTCGGAGTCCTACAGGGCCTTATCCATAGGTGTCGCGTGGCCCTCTTCCCTTGACGGACCGGCCACCTTTCCTCCAGTTGGGGGAAGCCGGCCCGAGTACCGAGATGCGGGTGACGACGCCGCTGCCCAACTCGGCATCAAACCTTTGAATTAGCATCGGGCTGATCAATCTGAGCTGTGTAGCCCAGGCAGTAGAGTCACAGCGAACGAGCACGGTACTCCCGTCAAAACTTTCGGGCCTGCAGTGCAATGCGATCTCCGGTCCGACGAGTTCATCCCACCGGGCAAGCACCGAGCCCACCGCCACTGGGGATTTCCACCCGCGTTCACTAAGCAGCCGACTAAAGACATTTCCCAACCCCTCGGGATCACGGCCCGTATAGGTGATGGACCCTGGCGCCCGCCGTTTGGGGCTTGCCACACCACGCCGTCCGGCGGGTAACCGGGTGTTTCCGCGGCTTCGTGAGGCATCGCGGACTCTGTTCAACAATGATTGCGGAGCATCCAGATAGGGTTCCCCGCCCCCAGCCTGATCGTCTTCGGGCGAGTCTTCCGGCACGGTTCCCTCCGGACGAGGGTTCCTAGGTTCCACTACTGACCAGGCCTCCCGGCACCACCTGGAACTGGTGTCCAACTAGGGATTCGGGAATATCATCGCTGACAGCAGCAGTAACCAGGACCTGTTCAGCTCCACCGACGATTGCCGCAAGTTTCTTCCGCCTACTGGCGTCCAACTCAGCGAACACATCGTCGAGAATGAGCACGGGGGTTGCTCCGGGGGTGTGGTCATCCTCAATCAAGAGATAATACGACCCCAGTCTGAGGGCGAGAGCCAACGACCAGGTTTCACCATGTGAGGCATACCCCTTGGCAACGGTCCCACCGAGCACGAGGTCGACATCATCCCGATGGGGTCCAACGAGCGATATCCCGCGGTCAAGCTCCTTCTTCCGGTGGACCAGAAGCACTGCGATAAATTTCTCAGTCAGTTCTTCCACACTTAATGAACTCAAGGTGTCATCTTCGCTGGCACCCCCGCCGTCGTCGTCGGCTCCCGACAGGGACGACCGGTACGTCGCTACCGCAACCTTGGATCCGTCGGTGAGCTGGTGATATGCCCGCTCCAGATGCGGCTTTAGCTGACCCAGCACGACGAGTCGGGCATGCAATAACCTGGCGCCAGCTTCCGCGAGGTGCTGATCCCATACATCGAGCGTCGCTTCATGGGAGGCAGTGAACTTTCCGCTGGCCCGTGCCGATTTCAGCAATGCATTCCGCTGTTTGAGCACCCGCTCATAGTCGGCGCTAATTCCCGCCCGATGTGGGAGCAGAGTCACCATCAGATCATCCAGAAATCGCCGCCGGTTGGAAGGATCACCTTTCACCAGTGCAAGGTCTTCCGGCGCAAAAAGTACAGTACGGAGGATGCCAGCCGCGTCGCTCGCCCTGACCGGGTTCGCACGATTTATCCGTGCGCGGTTACTCCGATCAGCGTTGATCTCAACCTCGACGCTGGTGGTTTGGGTTCCGCGAACCAGTCTTCCCCTGACCAGAGCACGCTCCGCGTTGAACGCGATCAGGGGTTTGTCTGAGCTCACCCGGTGCGAGGAAAGAGAAGCGAGATAGCCGATGGCCTCGACGATATTTGTCTTGCCCACGCCGTTGGGACCTACAAAGACTGTTACTCCCGCTTCCAGCGGCACTTCAACCTGGCTGTAGGTGCGGAAGTCCGTCAGGGACAGATGCTGAACGTACATGATGACCCACTCACGCGGATTCCTTGGGGGTGCGTACTGCATGTCCACCAAATTGGTTTCGGAGTGCAGCCACCATCTTCATCGCGGGGGCATCATCCTGGCGGGAGGAAAATCGTGCAAACAGCGCCGCAGTGATGGCGGGAACCGGAATTTCGCTGGCGATAGCTTCCTCTACAGTCCATCGTCCTTCGCCGGAGTCCTCAACATAACCGGCGATCTTACTCAGCTCCGGATCCTCGTCGAGCGCCTTGACCAGCAGGTCAAGCAACCACGATCGGACGACCGTTCCATGTTGCCAGGCCTGGAAGGTGCCATGAACATCCTTGATGATGTCTTTCGCTGCCAACAGTTCATAACCCTCCGCATAAGACTGCATCAGGCCGTATTCGATCCCGTTGTGAACCATTTTTGCGTAGTGCCCAGCGCCTACGTCACCGACGTGCACAAAGCTTTCTTCCCGGAGCCCATCCGGACGTAAGGCGTCGAAGACAGGGAGAGCCCGCTGCACATCGGCGTCGGCTCCGCCCGCCATCAGCCCATAACCATTTTCGAGGCCCCAAACGCCACCGGAAACACCACAGTCGACGAAAGCAATATCCTTTTTCGCAAGCAACGCCGCGTTCTCTTGGTGATCGGTGAAGCGTGAGTTGCCGCCATCAATCACCAGGTCCCCAGGTTCCAGCAGCTCGGCGAGATCGCGGATCACAGATTTGGTGATCTCTCCAGCGGGGACCATCACCCAGATCACGCGCGGTGTCTGGACCGCAGATACCAGACCGTCGAGAGAACCGATGTCTGAAAGATCTGGGTTTCTATCGAATCCGGTAACGGTCAGCCCTTTTCGGCGAAGCCTTTCCCGCATGTTGAAACCCATCTTGCCGAGTCCGATGAGGCCAATGTGCATTTCCGCTTCGCTTCCTGAGGACGGGGACTGGGATCTACCCGACGTTTCTCTGTCGCTGGTGAACTTATCAATTGGCCATTCGGACCGGCATCAGCAGGTATCGGTAGTCCGTACGGTCTTCCCCGGTCGCGTCTTCCTGTGCGGAGATGACCACGGGCTTCGGGGGTGTGGTGAAGGAGAACCGAACAAATTTGCTGTTGAAGGCGCCCAGGCCCTCGCTGAGATAATGCGGGTTGAAAGCGACCGTGATGTCGTCCCCATCCAAGGTGGCCTCGATTGCTTCAGAGGCCTGGGCATCTTCGCCCGTACCCGCATCGAGCGTCACCTGTCCTGCGCTGAAGGCCATGCGGACAGCGGTATTTCGTTCGGCAACCAGCGAGACCCTGCGAACTGCCTCGACCAGCACACCGGTCTCGACAGTCGCGTGGATGGGCGTGCTTTCCGGGAACAACGCCCGAATCTTGGGGTAGTCGCCATCGACCAGGAGCGATGTAGTTCGGCGTCCCCCGCTTTCAAAGCCGATCAATTCCCGGTCGTTTGAAAGGGCAATGCTCAGATCGCCGGCACTTCCAAGGGTTTTCGCTACTTCGTTGAGTGTTTTGGCCTTTACCAGTGCGCTAGTGGAGATTCCGGGCGTCCTGGGTTTCCAGGACACTTCGCGCAGCGCGAGCCGGTATCGGTCTGTCGCAAGGAGGGTAATCAGGTCATCTTCAATTTCCATCCGCACACCCGTGAGGATGGGCAGTGTGTCATCCCGGCTTGCAGCGATGATGACCTGGGAGACGGCTTGTGAGAAAGCGTCTCCGTCGACAACTCCGCTTACTTCTGGTGGGGTCGGAAGTTCGGGATACTCACCCTCCGGCATTGTTGCCAGGTTGAATCGGCTATTGCGGCAAGTCAACGTCACCTTGGTGCCTTCAGTTTCCACCTCGACAGGGGCCGAAGGAAGGCTACGGCAGATGTCAGCCAATAGACGCCCGGACACCAAAATGGTCCCCTCTTCAGCTACATCAGCTGGGATCTCGAGCCGCGCAGAAATTTCGTAGTCGAAACTGGCAAGGCTAAGTGTTCCACCGGCTGCCTTAATCAAGAGACCCGACAGCACCGGCACAGGCGGACGGGGGGACAAGGAACGCGCCGTCCAGGTTACGGCCTCAGCTAGAACATCCCGCTCGACTCTGAATTTCACTGAAGGGTGCCGCCTTTCTCAACATAATTCTCGGGAAGATTGCTTGGCCAACGGGGGAAAGGACTCAGCCGGAGGGCAAGGAACTACATTACTCACAGAAAGCTTAGCCTGACTGCCGCCGGGCGGTTTTCGGGAGCTCTGGGTTTGTTTGGCCGGGATCGGAGCGTGGGTGGGTGAGCGGGAAAATGTTATTTGGAAGAACCCTTGGATTTAAGGTTCGTAGTCGTAGTAACACCTGTTGAAACTGTGGATAACTGCCTCACACTATGCAGGTACAGGCAACAGCCTGTTGAGAAGTTGTGTATAGAGAAGCCTTGGAGGCGCGGGGGGTTGTGGGGAAAATCCTTGAAAGTTAGCGGGTCCACAGGCTCTGGGGGGTTGTCCTCATTAACATCGCTGTTGTTCGACCAGTTATCCACAGTTCTATCCACACCTGTTAATACCACTGGTGTAGTTAGGCGTCTTTCCGGCGATGTTTGATCCTGTTGGTCAGTTCGGTGACCTGATTGAAGATTGCGCGGCGTTCGGCCATGAGCTCACGGATCTTCCGGTCGGCGTGGATCACTGTGGTGTGATCGCGACCTCCCAGCTCCTGGCCAATCTTTGGGAGTGACATGTCGGTGAGCTCCCTGCAGAGATACATTGCGATCTGCCGCGCGGTCACGAGAGTCCGGGTACGGGATTTACTGCAGAGCTCCTCCATGCTGATCTGAAAGTAGTCGGCAGTTTGGGCCATGATCACGGCGGAGGTGATCTCCTGAGCGCCGTCGTCGGTGATGAGATCTTTGAGAACCACCTCAGCGAGTGTCACGTCCACTGGTTGACGATTCAGGCTGGCGAAGGCCGTGACGCGAATAAGCGCCCCCTCAAGTTCCCGGATATTGGTGGAGATTTTTGATGCGATGTACTCGAGCACATCGTCTGGAGCGCTCATTCCCTCACTGATCGCCTTCTTTCGGAGAATGGCGATTCTGGTTTCCAACTCCGGTGGCTGAATGTCGGTCAACAGACCCCACTCAAACCGTGATCTCATCCGTTCCTCGAACCCTGAGAGCTGTTTTGGGGGTAGATCTGAGGTGATGACCACTTGCTTGTTGTGATTGTGGAGGGCATTGAAGGTGTGGAAGAACTCTTCCTGGGTGCGGTCCTTACCGGAGAGAAACTGGATGTCGTCAATAAGGAGGATGTCGACGTTCCGGTAAGTCTGTTTGAAGCTTGTGCCCTCGTCATCGCGGATCGAGTTGATGAAGTCGTTGGTGAACTCCTCCGAATTGACGTAGCGCACCCGAATTCCTGTGTAGAGATGCCGGGCGTAATGACCGATGGCATGCAGGAGATGGGTTTTACCGAGCCCGGAGTCGCCGTAGATGAACAAGGGGTTGTAGGCCTTGGCGGGCGCCTCCGCAACAGCTACCGCTGCTGCATGGGCAAACCGGTTGGACGAACCGATCACGAAGGTATCGAAGACATACTTCGGGTTGAGGCGACCGAACTCGTGAGAGTTGCTCGGCAGGGTTGGCGCGGGCTTAGCCTCTTCCCTGACTGGTTCTGCGGTCTGTACTGGCTCGCTCTCGTCAACCTCGACCGGTGTGAGTTCGGGGTCGATAACGAAAGCGCACTGCAAATCCTCACGGAACACTTCCCGCAGCGCCTCGTCCAGGGCAGCCTTCAGGTGGGTCTGGAGAACCTCACGGGTCAGTTCGTTCGGGACTGCGACCAGGAGGGTAGTCCCGATCAACCCTTGAGCCTGGGCCAAGACAACGAATCCTCGCTGTCTGGGCGTGACCCTCTCATCGTGTTCCAGGGTGCGAATGACCTTGCGCCAGGAACTCCCTACATCATTAATCTCGTCCGGGCCCACAAATACCTCTCCACCATGTCCATCGAAAACGGCCCTCATCCACAGAGTTATGCACAGCTGGTGGATAAACGACCCTTGGGCAAGACTAGAGGATGGGTACTGGAGAAGATAGCTGGTCTACGGGGCTGAGCGGGTGTGCTTTGGGGCCCTCGCCGGACCGTGAGATGGGGGCTTAACCAAGGTTGTCCACAGATTTGTGGATTTAGCCCTCGACCTCTCCCTGCCGCTCGGTTTGACTGGCCTGTGTGCAGTCGCCTAACGTTATGTAGTCCTATATGTCTGCATTCTGCATGCCTGCGAATTGATCGACGATCAAACAAACCCGCTGGCCTCTGCATCAGCCGCAGATATCAAAACGTCGAATCGCCAGTCTGTTCTTCCCCCTTGTAGCAACGGACCGGACGCATCCTAAGATTGTCTTGGAGTAAATACAGTGAGCAAGCGGACCTTTCAGCCGAATAACCGCCGCCGGGCTAAGAAGCACGGTTTTCGCCTTCGGATGCGCACACGCGCCGGCCGAGCCATCCTTTCAGCGCGCCGCGGCAAAGGCCGCACCGAGCTGTCAGCATAAGCAGCCCCAGCTAGCTTGAAGACGTGGGTTCGCCAGGCGATACATAACGCCACGGCAACCCGGCCGGTTCGGACACTTTGACATGTTGACTCGAATCAACAGGGTCCGAACGGCCTCCGACTTCACCTATACCGTACGTTCCGGCTCCCGCTCTGGGCGCCGGAACTTGGTGTTATATGCGGTAACTACCTCCGCAGATGAACCCAGCAGGTTCGGGTTCATCGTCTCAAAGGGCGTGGGGAACGCAGTGACACGAAACCTCGTTAAGAGGAGACTAAGACAAATGGCTGCGTCAGCCTTATCCCGGCATTCCAGTGGATTGGCGGTGGTGGTTCGAGCGCTGCCGCCTGCCGCTGATGCAACCTGGAGTCAGCTCGCTAGTGACTTCGACCGGGCACTTGATTCGGCATCCAGCAGGAAGAGAGGCAGCACATGACCACGGCTGCCTCTGGCGTTTCGCTGCTCCGTGAATTCCCCGGGAACGCGATGATCGCTGTTTTGAAGGCTTATCGGGTGGTTATTTCCCCGCTATATGGCCAGGTCTGTAGATTTTTCCCCTCCTGCTCCGCCTACGCGCTGGAAGCAGTGACGGTCCATGGAGCGGTCAAGGGCGGCAGTCTTGCCGTTCGTCGGATCTGCCGCTGCCATCCCTGGAACGACGGCGGGGTGGATCACGTGCCTGCCGGCGGAAGATCGTTCCCGGACGGAAAAATACCCAAAATTGTTGTGCTGAATCATCCTGTGATTCCCGCTGATGACGAAAGCCGCTCGGCGGCCTGAGGAGCAAATAGCTATGGACTTCTTCAATACGATCCTCTTCCCGTTCCAGTGGTTGGTGTCGTGGATCATGACGTTCTTCCACGACGGCTTCACCTTCCTCGGCATGGACGCGGCGTCTGGCTGGACCTGGACCCTGTCCATCGTGGGTCTCGTGGTGGTGATCCGTGCGGCCCTCATCCCAGTTTTCGTCAAACAGATTAAAGCTCAGCGCGGCATGCAGGCACTCCAGCCTGATCTGAGGAAACTGCAGAAGAAATACAAGGGTAAGACAGACCAGCTGTCGCGGCAGGCGATGACCCAAGAGCAGATGGCGCTGTATAAGAAGCATGGCACCAACCCGTTCGCGGCCTGTCTCCCCATCCTGATCCAGATGCCGTTCTTCTTTGCACTTTTCACGGTGCTCAACGGTGTGTCCAAGGCATCCGAGACTGGGGAAACAATCGGTGCCATGACCACCGAAGAAGTCCGGCAGTTCGATGACGCATCAATATTCGGCGCACCTCTTTCGTCCACGTTCCTGGGCAGCTTTGGGGACAACGCGAACGTCAGCGTGATCATTCTGTCGGTGATCATGATTTTGGCGATGACCGGGTCACAGTTCATAACGCAGAAACAGATCATGGCGAAGAACATGTCTGAAGAGGCAATGCAAAGCCCCTTTATGCGTCAGCAAAAGCTCATGCTGTACATCCTGCCTTTGGTGTTTGGTATTGGCGGTATCAACTTTCCGATTGGCGTGCTTATTTACTGGACCACGACCAACATCTGGACGATGGCTCAGCAGTTCTATGTGATCCGAAAAATGCCCACTCCAGGGTCGCCTGCGGCGAAGGCGCTTGCCGAGCGACGTGCGAAGAAGGGGCTTCCGATGACCCCCCTGCTTGGCGAGAAGAACGCCGATCCAGCGTCTGAAGAGGTCATTGAGACCAAGGGTCAGCGCACACAGCCCCAGCGTAAGAACAGGAAGAAAAAATGACAGCTGAGAGTGCACCGGCGGACGGCGTGGAAGAAGTGGTCGACTCAGCTGGCGAGGCCGGTGATTCATCGGCAACTATCAGTCGGCTCGAGGATGAGGGTGATGTTGCAGCGGATTACCTGGAGGAGCTACTGGACATCGCCGATATCGACGGAGATATCGACATTGAGGTTCGGAACGGGCGTACCTACATCTCTATCGTCTCCGAGGATCCAGACGGTGGCGCACTAAGCGGTTTGGTTGGAAAAGATGGTGAGGTGTTGGAGGCTCTGCAGGAACTGGCTCGGCTCTCGGTTCTCACATCGACGGACAACCGGTCACGACTGGTGCTCGATATTGACGGGTTTCGTGAGGTGCGGGGCAAAGAGCTACGCACCATTGCGGTGGATGCGGTGAACAAGGCCAAGGAATCGGGCGAGGAGGTCGCCCTGGAGCCTATGTCTGCATATGAGCGCAAGATCGTTCATGATGTGGTCGCGGAGCTCGGCTCGATCAGCGAGTCGGAAGGTGAAGGGTCCGGGCGGCATATCGTTGTCTCACCGGCGGATTCCTAGGAATCCGGGAGTCGAGGCATACCTGATGGTGGAAATTAGTGAATCAGAACTTGCAGCTGCCCGATCAATCTTCGGTGACCGCCTCGGCTTGGCTGAGCGCTTCGTAGAGCATCTGGCGACGACCGGTATTGAACGTGGTCTGCTGGGCCCGCGAGAGGTTCCACGGTTATGGAGCCGCCACGTCTTGAATTGCGCAGTGACTGCCGAACTGTTCCCAGCAGGGGCTGTGGTGGCAGATGTCGGCAGCGGTGCCGGATTGCCTGGCATAGCGTTGGCTATCGCCCGCCCCGACTTGTCCTTCATCCTTATCGAGCCACTCGAGCGTCGTGTCACCTGGCTCAATGAGGTAGTCGCCGATCTAGGTCTTGACAATGTCAAGGTGTTTCGCGGACGCGCGGAGGAGGCTGTAGGGAAGGTCTCGGCAACCGTCGTTACTGCTCGGGCCGTATCCGCGCTGGGGGGCCTTGCGACAATGACGATTCCCATTCTGGCTGGAAGCGGTCAGGTGTTGGCGATCAAGGGACAAAGTGCTGCTGAGGAAGTCAAAAAGGCCGCGAAACTGATCCGGAAGCTAGGTGGCCGGAATACCTCTGTAGTACAGGTCGGTGCCGGAGTATTGGACCAACCAACTACGGTCGTCCGTATCACCGTTGGGTAGTCTGCTTACAGCCCCTTCGAATCTTCACCAATAGCGCTTGTCCCGAGGTTCGTTCGAGCCAGTGACCGGTACTCTAGAAGTAGGACCGACCCCGGAATGCTGAAAGCGAGTTATCCTGCGTGACAACAAAAGACGCTGCGAAGCGAAGTCAATCCTTGCTATCAGCAGGGTCGCAGTTAGCTGTCACTCTTGGCGAAATACAACCAGAAGTGTTTGCTGATCCGGCAAATATGGGAATTGTTTCACGTGAAACCACTTTTATGGTGTCCAGTTCCCAGGCGGCACCGGTTCCTGCCCAAACGATTACCCCTAGCGCATCACCAAGGAATGTTATGGACGCGATGGACGACAGCACACCCCTGGCACGGGAGTTGGCCAGCGAGAACCGTCGCAGGGAAAAACTGAGCGGGCGTAGCCTTCCCAAACCTAGTGCTACCCGCACGTTGACGGTGAGCAATCAAAAAGGTGGCGTGGGGAAAACCACGACCACTGTCAACATTGCCGCAGCACTCGCGGCAGCGGGCCTGAATGTGCTGGTCATCGATATCGACCCTCAGGGCAATGCATCCACGGCCCTGGGGATTCCGCACCATGCAGAAGTCGACAGTATCTATGACGTGCTCATCGATGACCTCCCCCTCGGGGAAGTCGTAGTCCCGTGTCCTGATGTTCCGAAGCTCCTTTGTGCTCCTGCAACCATCCATCTTGCCGGCGCGGAGATCGAACTGGTATCGCTGGTGGCCAGGGAGCAGCGCCTGCGGCGGGCCATTGACCTCTACTCTCAGGAGCGCGAAGACCGTGGTGACGAACGGTTGGACTATGTCTTTATTGACTGTCCCCCAAGCCTGGGCCTCCTCACGGTAAACGCCTTTGTGGCCGCGAAGGAGGTTCTGATACCAATCCAGTGCGAATATTATGCATTGGAGGGTCTCAGTCAACTGCTGAAGAATATTGAGATGATCCAAAAGCACCTCAATGCTGAGTTAGTGGTATCTACAATCCTGCTGACAATGTATGACGGTAGGACAAACCTTGCAGCGCAGGTGGCTGCGGAGGTGCGAGAGCACTTTCCCAAGCAGGTTTTGAAGGCCGTCGTACCGCGTTCGGTCAGGATCTCTGAGGCGCCGAGTTACCAACAGACGGTGATTACTTACGACCCGTCCTCGAGCGGTGCTCTGTCCTACCTTGAAGCAGCTTCGGAAATCGCCCTGCGCGGATAGCTAGCCTCAAGCCGTTTCAGCACTTCCCGCAGTAGTGTGGGTATCAATAATCACCCGATGCGGATTGCTCTGCACTTTTGAAGGGACCTGGTCATGGCCGAAAAGCGACGCGGATTGGGACGTGGACTGGGAGCTCTCATTCCAAGCGCCCCGTCGAACGAAGAGACCTCGGGGATAGACTCTGTGACGCCGCGCAGCGGGCGGCCGGCTGATCTGTTTTTCCCATCAGCACCGCCCAGGGAGGAGGCGGAGGATTCCGTCTCGGGGTCTGCGCGTTCACAGCGACCCGCTTCTGGAATCAACAAGGATGCGCTTACGGCCTCTACCCGGGGCTCCAAACGAACGCCTGTGAAGAAAGCCACGCGGGTTCCCAAAAGGGTTGCCAGCGAAAGCGCAGCCGAGGAATCCGGAGAAGATACAGCGGTTGAGGTGCCCCCCGCGGTCGTCGAGTCTACTCCCACCTCGTCTAATCTCACGACCGAAAACATTCCCACTGTCGGTGAACCCTCCGGCCCGCTGGAAGATCAGGTGGTGGAGGTGGAGGACGCTAGCCCTTCTGTAGAGGCGGATTCAGACCGCACTCCGGAGAACGTTTCACGTGAAACAGCACCGCAGCCAGCAGACCCGAATTTGGTCGCGGTGCCTGGCGCGACATTTGCCGAGATCCCCGTGAACCTCATCCACGCGAATCGGAAACAGCCTCGAAGTGTCTTTGACGACGACGAGATGGCCGAACTTGTTAACTCAATTCGCGAAATCGGAGTGCTCCAGCCTATTGTTGTCCGCCCTTCGACGGAGGGTGGGGAACAGCCCTACGAGCTCGTCATGGGTGAACGGCGCTGGCGCGCAACCAGAGAAGCTGGCCTTGCAATGGTGCCGGCAATCATCCGATCGACGACCGACGACGATCTCCTCAGGGATGCCCTCCTGGAGAACTTGCACCGTAGTCAACTCAATCCACTTGAAGAAGCCGCAGCATATCAGCAATTGCTGGACGATTTTGGTTGTTCTCATGACGAACTCGCAGAACGCATTGGTCGCTCGCGCCCGCAAATATCGAACACCCTCCGTCTGCTGAAGTTGCCACCGCTAGTCCAGAGGCGCCTTGCTGCTGGCGTTATCTCGGCCGGACATGCTCGGGCCTTGCTTGGATTAGGCGATCAGGTTGAGATGGAAAAGCTGGCTCAGAAGATCGTCGCTGAGGGATTGTCCGTGCGCACCACGGAAGAGCTCGTCTCAATGAACGATGGGCTGCGCCGCCCGGTGAAGCCGAACACGCCACGCGCCGGAGCTCGGCATGAACGGTTGGATTATCTAGCATCCTCCCTCTCAGACCGTCTTGACACCAGCGTCAAGATCACCCTGGGCGCCCGTAAGGGGAAGGTCAGCATCGAATTCGCCAGCGTCGACGACCTCAACCGCATTATGGGAGTTCTCGGTACCTCGGGGGCCTCCTAGGCCTAGATATCCGGGCTAGATATGCGCTGTTTCACGTGAAACATGTCAGCAAGGCGGTAAAGGTTGCCCAAAAGAGTTGGATGTTTCGGGTAGTGCCTTGGGAAGTGGGTTAGAAAAATCAAGAGATCTCCATCTGGGGGGCAAGACTCTGTGTGTTTCGGTGCCAATTTGCCCCCGGAATGTAGCCAGGACTTTCAGATATCAGGCGTGACAGGCCCCCTTTTGTGCAGTGGACCTCATGGACGTGCTGGATACATAGATCCGCAGGGCGGCAGGTTTCACGTGAAACAGGTCAGATTAGCCATGGTTGCCGTGTGCTGTCCATAACCTTGCTGAATCGGTAGCACTTTGCCCCTATTGTGAGCGCTGTTGTACAACGTTGCTGGTCCGGGGCAGGAATCTTCGGTTTCACGTGAAACAGCCGTCCTTTAGTCACCGATAGGCTGCACATTCGGCAGCTTCTCCCGGACTGAGACACAGAACATGAGGGTGTTCTTGTTGTGTTCGAAGCTGCCCTAGTCCAATTCGATCCACAACCAGCCGAATAGTGGGCAATGGTCGTCATACGACAACTTCACGCCTCATCTCTGGCCGCGTTCGCATTCGCCGACAGTTCTTTTGCCCTGATGCAGCGTCTAGCGTTTCTGAATTGACTCCCGGTCACTTCGCTCCGAGCGCTCTGGAGTACCAAGGCGCCGCACGGTGTCGTTTCACGTGAAACGACCGTCCCCTCCGACGTTTCACGTGGACGGCAGCTAGCGAGAAGTGAGGTCTAGACGAGAAGCCCTAGAGGGTCCTTCCCCAGGGGGGAAACACAACTGCCGTAAGGGTCCCTAATATTGCCCTGCGGTTCTCCCCACACCTGACGGGATTGTTGTACCTACCCGGTGCACTGGGTGCCGCGCAGGCCGAAAGTTGCCTATCAGCGACATCAGGGGTCGCCACGCTAGCGGGAGTTCCACCATGGCTAGGATTTCTGGCGATTTCTGGCAGCTGGCGCCCCTTTGACTCCTATTTAGCCTGTAGCTGGCAGAGAAGATGTTTCACGTGGAACAAGTGTCTTCTGGCCTGGGATGCGCAGGCTGGGTCACAACTTCGAATACGAACCAACTCAGGGACGACTGGTAGCGAGGTTTCCATGGTCGGAGGTTCCCACCCCGCGTGGGAAGACATACTCGGATCTCATCGGATCCTTCGTGATCTTTGCAGTCTTAGGAGAGCGGCGAATTCGACTTGAGCGTCCCCGCGTCAGTATCCATCCGTATTCCACCAAAAGACGGTTATTTAGCAACATTTGTCCACTTGAGGGCGCCGCGCTAGCTATAAAGGTCGATCTACGGGTATCCGGTCGTTGCTGCACTAGCAACGACCCTTTCCGGCGTCCCGTGTGGGCCCGCCTTTCCGATGCACGGGACCGGACTGGATCCTGGCAGCTGGCATCCACTTATGCGGCATGACACGAGGCCTTCCACAGAACCGAACGTTTCACGTGGAACATTGTGGACGCCACAAAAGAATCCCGAGCCGTGACTAGTATCTGTGGTGACCTGAGTGAAGCTAGCAGTCAGCTGAAAGGTCACGGAGTCAGGCTGGAGATGTCACCCCGCGAGGCCGGAGATGTTGTGCAGAAGGCGGGGCCTGAGTTGTTTAGTTCCAGTGCCATGCGCGGGTCTAAGAGACCGGTCGATGCGGACCCGTTTGTCTCCACGGGACGCGGAGTGAGATTTCGCGCGACGGCGCGGTACGGATCCGTTGATAGCACCTTTTGGCTACGAGAAGTCATGGGGTGGAAGGATGCCGGTCTACTTCGCTGCTGCAAGTACATTTCATACGGGCTGCACCATATTGATTATCACGCAGCGTCCTTCAGGGTCGGCCATGTCAGTCCGACCACGTGACGTGCCTCGGCTGAAAGTCCTACCAAGATGAGGCTATGGCTCCGGGGTCCAATTCAGTTTCACGTGAAACAGTCAGCAGGCGTGAAAAGGGCCACCACTTCGTACAGAAGTGATGGCCCCTGGAAAGAGGTGCAGGCTCGAAACGCTTCCTACTTCAGGAAGTCAGCGAATTCCTGCTCCAAAACCTGCTTTGGCTTAGCACCGATGGATTGTGCTGCAACTACGCCGTCCTTGAACACATAGACGGCCGGGATCGAAGTGATTCCATACTTCGCAGCGGTAGCCGGATTATCATCGACGTTGAGTTTGACGACATCAACCTTTTCCGAATGTTCTCCGGCAATTTCGTCGAGAATAGGCGACAACTTACGGCACGGTCCACACCATTCGGCCCAGAAGTCGACGAGCACTGGCTTTGTTGATTTCAATACATCGGCGTCGAAGGACGCGTCGGTGACTTCTCTTGCAGTCATAGCTACTCTCCTTGGGTGGTGCTGGATACGTGGGCATCTTCAGAGACCTGTTCGGCTGGCGGTGTTGGTACTTCCGCCGCCGTCTCAACCGAGTCCCCGAGGTCAGCGAGGTAATGCTCTACGTCAATTGCCGCAACACATCCTGAACCGGAGGCAGTGATGGCTTGGCGGTAGGTAGGGTCGATCACGTCGCCCGCGGCAAATACCCCGGGTATGGAGGTCTTGGATGTGCGGCCCTGGACAGCGATGGTGCCTTCTGTCGTGAGCTCGAGCACTCCCCGTACCAGGTCCACCCTAGGGTCGTTGCCGATAGCAACGAAAACCCCGGTGACCGGGAGATGCTGGGTTGAGTCGTCTACAGTGCTAGCCAGGCGCAAACCCGTTACCTTGGAGTCGCCGTCGATCCCCACAACCTCGGAGTTCCAGATGAAGCGGATCTTCTCGTGGCTCAATGCCCGGTCCTGCATGATCTTGGATGCACGAAGCGAGTCTCGCCTGTGGACCACTGTGACGGAGCGAGCAAATTTCGTCAGGAAAAGGGCTTCCTCCATTGCGGAGTCACCCCCGCCAATCACTGCAATGTCCTGGTCCCTGAAGAAGAACCCGTCACAGGTTGCACACCAGCTGACGCCGTGCCCTGAAAGACGCTTCTCATCCTCAAGTCCGAGTTCACGATACTCGGAACCGGTAGACACAATGATGGATCGCGCGCTGAAAGTCTCACCTGTGCCGATGGTGACCGTCTTGACCGCGCCGGAGAGCTCAAGCGACGTCACATCTTCGAACAGTATCTCTGTGCCGAACCGTACGGCCTGCTTTTCGAACTGCTCCATCAGATCCGGTCCCATGACACCTTCAGGGAAGCCAGGATAGTTTTCCACATCCGTGGTGTTCATCAGTTCACCGCCGGCTTTGACGGAACTGGCAATCATCAGAGGCGCCAGATTCGCGCGGGCGGTGTACACGGCGGCTGTGTATCCGGCCGGTCCTGAGCCCACAATGATCACATCGTGGATCTTCTGTGGATCGGTGCTGCTGGTTCCGGTTGTGCCGGTTTCTATACTCACGGGTTTGGTAGACCTTCCTTTGTTGACACCACTACAGGAGCCTGGGGCCCGGCTGAGCGGTCATTTATAAGAACCGCGTCAGGGTCAAGCTTATTCCGTCCGCGAAGCGCACCGCTCAACAAAAGGTGAAGTTTAGGAGACGCTGATCTCCGCTATCCGGACGCCCCAGGGGAAGATGGCCTGAACGTTGGTCAAACGCGGAAGCTGGGTGAGGTTGACAATGACGTACTGAGCGGTGGCGGGCTCGCCCTCCGCGCCTGGTGGGACAGGGATGTTGATTGTCGGCCCGGTGAAGGAGCTCTGCGCAATCTGATCTGCGCCGTCGAGGGTCGGCTCATCATTGAGGAGGACAGTGAAACTGCCACCGGAGCCGTTGAGTTGCTCGATCTGGATCTGGCTGATGGTCGACTCCTCTTCGAGTTCGACGACAAGAGCCATGCTCTGGGCCAAGCCGCCAAAAGTCTCGTTCGCGAAGACGAGGGAGCCCCAGAAACTGCCAGGATTACCATCGATAATCAGGGGAAGGTCCGCGTCAGTTTCGGCGTTCAACTCTGCATTATCGGGGACGAGGCGTGTCACATTCGCGGGGACTGGCTCAACTGCTTCCACCGTTGGTTCTGGAGTTTCCTCAGGGCCTTCGGCAGGGGTGGTTGCGACGTCGTCGGTCGGTTCCTCTTCCACCTGAGCGGTGGTGGTCTCGGCGCCCGCTAGGGGGTCAGGCGAAAAGTAGTTGCTGAGCTGGTTGACGGCCAGGGCAACGACGGTCACCAGGATGATCGCGAGCACCACTCCGACGAGGACCCGGGTGTACTTCGGGTTGTTTCCCTCGTCATCGTCCTCAGCTGTGTCGTATTCGTCGTAATCTTCAGGTGCTCCGCCACCGGAGGCGGCTGCAGCAGGAAAGTGTGACGCGGCCCGGCCGGAATCGTCTGTCCGCTTTGCATCGGCGTCGTAGTCGCTTTCTGACCAGAGGGACACCTTGGGCTGGTCGCTGCCGCGGGGCGCAGATGCCGGCGGCGGAGGAACCGCTGACGAAGCGGACGCCGGGTTGGCTGAGGCGGGGGTGGCAGCGTCAGCGCCGGAGGCTCCCGCAGTGACACCCGCAGCGCCAGCAGCCGCGGCACCCTTGCCGAACTTCGGCAGCCGGGCCTTCGGCAGGCGGGACTTCTTTTCGGGCTGGTCGTCGTCGTAGTAGTCGTAATCGTCGTCGTCATCGTAAGTCTCGGGTTCGGTGGAGCGGGGCCCGCCGAAGATTTCCGATCCAAGGGTATCGGTGAAAAATGGTTCGACAAACGGTGCATCCTGAGGGACAACGAGATCCAACAAGTCGGCTGGGGAGGCACGGTTGGTGACCAGATAGGTGCTCTCGTCGGTGACGCCCAGATCAAGGACCTGGATGTTCCCCGCCCGTTCACCAGTGGCCACTTCACGGGCGGTAGCGGCTATTTGGCTGGCGTTGGAAGCTGAAGCGACCAGGATGCTGACTGGCCGATTCAATACCTGGTCCATACCGTCGAGCACGAGGTCCCGGTCAGCAGAAGCCAGTACGTAGGCGGTGACCTTGTAGCGGCCTCCCAATACTGATCCGACGTCTACTGGTTGTGGCACGTGTTCCTCCCGTGGAATGAATGGATTCTCGGGCGACGAACAGCATCCTGTTCAGCGCGTGAAGTCAATTGCAGATGATTCCCACCAATGCTACCGGTCAGTACCGTGGATCCGCGGGTTTTCGGCTCGCATGCCGGTGCCGAGTTCACTTGGTGCGAGTGAATCGGGACAAGAGGGGAGCCAGGAAGTCATCCAGCTCCCTAATGCGCAGAACCTTGAGCATGAGCAGGTAGACAAGCGCCATCAGCGTGCCACAAACGGCGAGCACGCTGAAGGCGGCCAGGACCGATTGCCAGACAAAGCCTTCGATGCTGTAGCCACCGAAAAGCCAGAGCGCCCCGGTACCAACTGCAGCGGACGCCATCCCGGCGAGGACAAGCCGAACATGGACATCGTAGACGCGGCCCGCACCGTAAGAGCCGATCTTGCGCACCAGGAACGTGTGGCTGACGACGACGGCGATGATGTTGCCCAGCGAGTAGCTGACAGCCAGCAGTGGGACAATGTATTCCGGCGCAAAAGTCCCGGATATCAATGCCAACGCCACCCCGATTACAGACAGGATGAGCTGGATGCGTAGCGGAGTCACGGCGTCCTCGGCCGCGTAGAAGACCCGGTTCAGGAAGAAGTTGGCACTGAGGAAAGGTGCCCCGATGGCCAGCAGGGAAATGAGCACGGCGTTGAGTGCTCCGTCCGGTCGGATCCCACCCGAGAACAGCATCCCCAGTGGTACTGCCAGCGCCAGTAGAACTGCCGCACCGAAAACTGTTGCTACCCCCATAATGCGAAGGCCACGTGACAGTGTCTCCTTGATTAAGGCCAAATCGTTGCGACTATGGGCCGCCGCCAGCTGATTGAACATCACCGTGGCGATAGAGAGGGCGATCACGGAATGGGGCAGGACGTACACCATTGTTCCGATGTCAAGGTTGAAGGGTCCCGCAATCTGCTGCGGCGGCACCCTGGCGAGATAGTCCGGCCGTGCTTCGGCGGCAATTGAGGCAACACGGATGTTGACCAGGTACAAGCCGTTGCCTACAAGCATGGTGATGATGGTGATGGAAGCCAGTTTGCCGGTGCGACCCAATCCCACCCCCCGCCACCCGAATGTTGGCTTGAGGCCCAGCCCGAGCCTCTTCAGCGGCCAGAAGAGAACCAATGCCTGAATGATGATCCCGAGAGTGGTACCTCCCGCGAGCAGCAGTGTCTGGGACGAGGTCCACGAGTCCGGTGTGTGCGAGCTGTCGAGTTGCGAGCCCATCAAAACAATGAAAGACACCAGCGCAGCAATTGACACGATATTGTTTGCGACCGGCGCCCACATATAGGGGCCAAAGGAGCCATTGGCGTTGAGGACCTGACCGATAATCGCGTAGAGGCCATAGAAAAAAATCTGTGGGAGGCACCAATACGCAAAAATGGTGGCTAGCGCCAGACGCTCACCCGAAAAGTCGGTGACCAGGGTCATGATCAGGGGTGCGGCGAGAGTGACCAAAGCAGTCAGGACCAGGAGGACTATGACAGCGAGGGTAATGAGGCGACTGATGAAGTCGGCTCCCCGATCAGGGTTTTGCGTAGCTTTAATAATCTGCGGCACCAGGACGGCGTTGAACACCCCGCCGGCAACCATGAGATAGATGAAATTCGGCAGGCTATTGGCTATGGAGAATGCATCCACCACCCCGCCGGAGGCGCCGAGCGCCGTCGCAAGGAGGGCCACCCGGACCAGTCCGAGCACTCGGGACACAAGGGTTCCCGCCGCCATGATGGCGCTCGAGCGCGCTGTTGTATCCGGGGCTTCAGTGGAAGAGTGCGCGCCGTCGTCGGCTGAGGTGGCAGCAGTGTCGCCAGATTGAATTGCGCGGCGGCTGGGCAGTACCCCAGCGTCCTGCACGGGGAGGGAGGCTGTGTTTGAGTCCGACATCGTTGTCTATCGTCTCACCACTGGCCCCGTGGCGATAACGCGGACTTACAGGTAGTCCGGGAGGACTTCCCGGGCCAGGTCAGCGATGCGGCGCTCATTGGGGAAGGAGAGCTTCTTTCCCAGCTCAGCCAGGGGAACCCACGCCACATCGACTGCTTCGTGGTCCGGGTCATTCTCGATGGTGAGCCGGCCACCAGTGGAGATCAGGAGATAGTGGTGAACTGTTTTATGAACGCGGTGCCCACTGACGGTGAACCAGTAATCGATACTGCCCAAGGCAGTAAGAATGCGGCCCTTGATGCCGGTTTCTTCCTCGATTTCCCGCACCGCAGCTTCGGAATTGTTTTCTCTACCTTCGGGATGACCTTTCGGAAGGCACCACTCGAGTCGGCCGCCACGGTTCAGCCGGGCAATGATCGCTACGTTGAGCTGGTCATCGGAGGTATCGACCACTATGCCGCCTGCTGACACTTCCTCGACGGTCGGCAGCGACTGGTGGACCTGGGGCGCGCCAGCACTGCCCATTGACACTGTCAACGGGGTCCGCTTGGGTGCGCTTGGAACAGGACGGTCCATGCAGTCCACTCTAACGATCTTTCGCTTCGGTTGATGACGATCCATAAGCTCCGCCGTCCTGCTGGGCCGGTACCCGCGTGTCGGCCGTCCCCGGCCCCGGCCGCCCCCATAGTGGAATTTGCCGTGGCATCTGGCACCCTTTAAGCACTATGGTGCACCTGTTAGACAACTCAACCCTTACCGCTCCGCTCCCCCCGGTTGTTACCGAATTGGGACGGCTCTTCGTTGCCGCCGGACATGAACTGTCGCTGGTGGGCGGGCCTGTCCGCGACCTCTTCCTGCACCGCACCTCCCCGGATCTCGACTTCACCAGTAACGCCACACCGGACCAGACCCTGAATGTCATCCGCGGGTGGGCCGATTCCTACTGGGAGATCGGCAGAGATTTCGGCACTATCGGACTCCGTAAGGGCGGCTTCATGATCGAGGTGACCACCTATCGGGCGGAGGCTTACGACCCCGCGTCCCGTAAACCGGTTGTCGCTTTCGGGGACACCCTGGAGGATGATCTGCTGCGCCGTGACTTCACCATCAACTCCATGGCGCTCCGGCTTCCATCGATGGAGCTGGTGGATCCCTATGGGGGCCTCCGGGACCTGAAAACGGGGGTGCTGCGGACCCCCGGGGCACCGTCGTCGTCGTTCTCGGATGACCCCCTGCGCATGATGCGGGCCGCACGCTTCGCCTCCCAACTGGGGGTCGAGGTGGCCCCTGAAGTGTCCGAGGCGATGGCTTCCATGGCCCAACGCATCACCATCATCTCCGCCGAGCGGGTCCGCGACGAACTGGTGAAACTGGTCCTGGGGGACGCACCTCAACGGGGCATTGACCTGATGGTGGAAAGCGGGTTGGCCGACTACGTGCTTCCCGAGGTGGCGGCGTTGCGTCTGGAAATCGATGAGCATCACCGTCACAAGGATGTCTACCAGCACTCGTTGACTGTGCTCGAGCAAGCCTGCCGCCTGGAGACGGGCGCCGACGGGGCCGTCCCCGGGCCTGACTTCGTGCTGCGGTTTGCTGCGTTGATGCACGACGTCGGCAAACCCGCCACCCGTAAATTTGAGCCCTCCGGGGCGGTCAGCTTCCGGCACCATGACATGGTGGGATCCAAGCTCACCGCAAAACGGATGAAAGCCCTGCGTTTCGACAACGACTCGATCAAGGCTGTGTCGCGGCTGGTGGAGCTGCACATGCGGTTCTACGGCTACGGGGAGGCCGGTTGGTCCGACTCCGCGGTGCGCCGGTACGTCAACGATGCGGGGAGTCTGCTGGAACGGCTGCACCGGCTGACGCGTTCGGACGTCACCACCCGGAATCAGCGTAAGGCAGAGCGGTTGGCCTTCGCCTACGACGACCTGGAAGCGCGAATCGAGGCGCTGGCCGAACAGGAGGAACTGGAATCCATTCGCCCGGACCTCGACGGAGCGCAGATCATGGGACTACTGAACATCAAACCCGGCCCGGTGGTTGGCCGGGCGTACCGATTCCTGTTGGAGGAACGAATGGAACATGGACCTCAGTCGGCCGAAGAAGCCGAGGCGTTGCTCCGCACCTGGTGGGCGTCACAACCAGAGTCGGCGACACCATGAGCCTCTCCGGCGCAGCCTCACCAGACCTGACACCAGCAGGAACTCCACTACCGCACCTCTGGCTGATGCGGCACGGGGAAACCGAGTGGTCCCGGGACGGCAACTACACGGGCCTCACCGACCTTCCCTTGACCGCCAGCGGGGAAAAGCAGGCGGTCGACGCTGCACGGCACCTCAAAGGGATCACGTTCGACGCTGTTTTGTCCTCACCGTTGCAGCGCGCGGTCCGGACCGCGCATTTGGCGGGCTTTCCTGATCCGGAGATTCTTCCGCATGCGCACGAGTGGGATTACGGCGACAACGAAGGACGCAACAGCGCCACGGTTCGCGCGGAGAATCCCGGGTACCTGATCTGGAATGACGGAGTGCCGAACGGTGAAACCCTCGCCCAGGTTGCTGGGCGCGCTGACCGGATCATCTCAACGGTCCAGGCCGGCTGCGGCACCCCAGCAGACCAGGATCCTTCCGCGCACCCGGCCCGTAACGTTTTGCTTGTCGCGCACGGGCACTTCCTGCGGGTGGTCGCCGCGCGGTGGCTGGAGATGGATCCCGGCCAGGGCCGACGGTTCGTCCTCGGTACTGCGGCGGTGTGCGCACTGGGATGGGATAAGCGGACACCCGCCATTGTGCACTGGAATCTCTGACACCCGACTCAAGCCGTCCGGTGGGTGAACCTGTCAGGCTGGAGGGTGCCGTTCCTGCGGCGAATAGGTAACGCGTCTCAGCAGCGCCTCCATTGGGCCGATGCCAAACCGCGATAACCAAAGTCGGCTCAGCACCACCTGGGCACCAAACAGGACGACGACGACCATCATCACCCAGGCGGGCGGCAAGACATTGGTCAGCCCCAGCCCAACACCGGTGAACACGATCACGAGCACCAGCGACTGGCCCAGATAGTTGGTCAACGCCATTCGTCCCGCCGGAGCCAGCGCGCCCAGGACGTTTTGTCCTGGCGGGGAACGAAAAGCCAACAACAACAAACACACGTACCCGGCCGTCTGGAGGGGCGCGGTCAACGTGGTGATGCCGGTCGATACAAGAGAAAAGCGGTCGTGGTCGGCGTAATACAGCAAGGCGGACTGGGCCCCAGCGGCGAGCAGCCCAATCGGCAGACAGACGATGGCAATCCGGCGCAGCGTTGAACTGCTCAGGGGTCGCTCAAGTATCCCTTTCCGGGCGGCGGCGAGACCCAGAAGGAACATCGCCAGGGACAGGGGCCCCTGGAAAAGCATCACTGAGGGAAGGGCGATGAGATAGTTTTCCACATTCGCTGCCAGGGCTGATCCCGGACTTTCCGTGAGGGCCGCAACGCTCGGGGCGGGGATCACGCCGTCGTCGACTGGATTGTTGACAGTAGCGACGAAGGCTCCCACCAGGGTCAACAGCAGTGACATGCCCACGGTAATACCGGCCGCGATCAGGACGGACATCCGCGCTCGGATGGTCCGCAAACTGAACAGCACCACCCCCATCACTGCATAGGTCAACAGGATGTCGCCGAAAAACAGCAGGAAGCCATGAGCCAGCCCGAGCATCGCGAGCCCCGCCAAACGGCGCAGCATGCGAGGCCCCAATGGCACTCCCGCCCGGGCGGCGGCCCGCTCCTGCAGGGCGAAGCCGTACCCGAAGAGAAACGCGAACAGTATGTAGAACTTGCCTTCAAACAGCATCGTCACGAGGAACCGGACTGCAATGTCCGCCGGCGACGAATGGTCGGGGCTGATGTCTCCGGCGAACGCCCAGGGGTCGGCGAAGAACCAGATATTCACTGTCAGTATGCCGAAAAGCGCGAAGGCACGCAGACCGTCGAGCTCTCGGAGCCTATCCACGACTGCCCCCATCTCACTGGTCAGGACCTGCAGTCGCAGGATGCTGTCAGCCTAGCCCGGGACGCGCCCACCGGGCTGAAGACGGGGCTGGCTCCCTGAAAGTTCCGGGGTGGGCAAAACATTTGAGAATTGTCAGTCAAAAGCCTAGGCGATCACCGTCCCGTGCGGTACTTTTGATTTGTGCCATTGGGAGTTCTCAATCGAGTGATCGCTTGATGAATTTCGGCACTGTCTCTATTGGCGCACTAGATGAAAGGGAGGTGGGAACTGTGAATACAAAGCTACGCCGATCGTTTACCGCGTACACCAGTCCGGCCTCCGTTGCTGCGCATTAGCTAGCTGCTGATTCGGTCGCCCTCCCACCTGGCGGGAGGCGACCCATTTTCGGTATCCCTTTTGATGCTCAGGCGGTTTCCGCCGCCCTGCTGCGTGCGCTGTTTGCCCGCCCTCCTCGATTGAGGATTCCCTTTGCACCATCAAATTCAGGAGACCCCTGTGTCCACTTTGCTGACCAGTTCCACTTCCCCTGCCGTCTCACCAGTTACCCCCGGCAACCCCATCCGGGCGCATGGCGAATTCATCATGGCTGGCAATTTCACCGCCACCGGGGATCCGGAAACTGGTATACCCGATTCGCCAATCACAGTCATGCCCAACTATGCCTCTCGAGAGGAGGTGCAAATCATGTTGAAGAAGCTCAGGGACAGTGTGTCCCTGTGGAAACGAATACCCGAGCCACCCCCGCCTGTCGCGAGGGACACGGTTGACCGTCTTGTCCTGCCGCAGCACACCATGTACGTCAAGTAGCTGGTTCATCCACGCTGCGAATGGCCCGGTTCTGACCTTGTTGACCACCCGCGAAGGAGGATCTGATGCAAGTCATTAGTCCCACCAATCGAGAAGCCCGCGCTTCCCAGCGCGGGCTTCCGCCTTTAACGCGCGCGAATATTCGGCACTCTGCAGCATGACACGGAATGTGCAGCCTGCACGGCACGTTATATGGTCAGTAGCGGCGGCAAAACGTCAGACAATTCAAGCGCTCGACAAGTTCGAGAGCAATCAGGGGAGAGGAGATCTTATGCCTCCGGTAAAGCGTGTGGCGATGCTCTCCCTGCACACCTCCCCGCTGGATCAGCCGGGGGCTGGCGACGCCGGTGGAATGAATGTTTATGTGCGTTCCCTGGCCCTGGAATTGGCTCGTGTCGGAATTGACGTCGAAATCTTCACCCGTGCAGCCTCCGAAGGGCAACCGCACTCCGAGGAATTCGCGCCGGGGGTCATCGTCAGACACCTTCGGGCGGGACCGCAGCGTAAGGTTCCCAAGGAACAACTGCCGGGCCTGTCCGAATCGTTCACCGATGCTATCGCCGAGGTGACCGACCTCCTGGCGGATGGCCACTTCGACGTCATCCACTCCCACTACTGGGTTTCCGGAAGTGTCGGTCTTACCGTCGGGGCCAGTCTCAACCTTCCCCTGGTGCACTCGATGCACACCATGGCACGCGTCAAGAACATTCGCCTGCACGCTGGTGGTACACCGGAGCCGGATGTCCGGGTTGCCGGGGAACAGGCAATTGTCGATGGCGCCTCCCGCCTGATCGCCAACACTTCCACCGAGGCAGCCGAGCTGGAATCCCTGTACGGTGCTGCACCCGAAAGAGTGGACATCGTGGCGCCCGGCGTTGATCTTGAGACGTTCAACCCCGAGTCACGCACCGAATCCCGGGCATCCCTCAATTTCGCGCCTGACGCTTTTCACGTGGTATTCGCGGGACGAATCCAGAAACTGAAGGGACCGCAGGTGCTGGTCGCGGCCGCCGCCGACCTCGCGGCACGTCGCCCGGACATCCCGTTGCAGCTCAGCATTCTGGGCTCGGGCAGCGGCGCGGAGGCACTGCGGTTGCAGCCCCTCATTGACGACGTCGGGCTCCAGGACAGGGTGAGACTCTACCCGCCAGTCCAGGCGAACCAGCTGGCCCATTGGTTCCGAGCGGCGGACCTCGTGGCGATGCCCTCCTTCACTGAATCATTCGGGCTGGTGGCGCTCGAGGCGCAGGCGTGCGGCACCCCGGTGCTAGCCGCCAATGTGGGAGGCCTGCCGCAGGCCATCAGCGACGGCCGGACCGGCACCCTGGTCAACGGTCACACCCCTGAGCTGTGGTCAGCTGCACTTGAAACCATGTACGACGACGCCGCGACCCGCGCGTCACTTGGCAGGGGCGCCGCTATTCACGCCCTTGCTTTCGGGTGGCAGCGTACCGCGCTCCTGACAGCGCAAAGCTACCGCACCGCCGTCGAGCGGTTCGAAGAAGCCGCAGCGCGCTGATAGTCCCGGCGGCGTTCGCCCGCAAACGAGTTCACCTAGGATGGTTCTGTGAACTCCACCGAACTTGCTGCCTACCTTGACTCTGTCCAAATCACTGGAGCGGTAGCCACCCCGCGTGAAGACAATCTGCGGCACATGCAGCTATTCCTCGAGGGCAGCGAACACCTCGAGTTTGGTGTCCGCACCACCCGCCCATGGAACTTCGATGAGGTTTTCGACCTGATGAGTGACCGGGTAGGGATCAGCCCGAACCGTAACCACGTGACGGGGCAGGACACCATCGACTCGGCCCGGTGCGTGGCCGCGCTGGACCGGTTTGGGTCCGTTTTCGGAGCCGCTGTGGCGGCCAGGCATCGCATCCTCTTCGCAACCGGGCACCCTGCAGGCCTGCTCCCGGTGCATGCGGCCCTGGCCGCTGCGGCCCGCCGGGCCGGGGCAACGGTGGTCGAGGTACCCGAGGGGCAACAGTTCAGGCAGGGTGACATCCGGCAACTTTTCGGGGTCCTGGTCTGGCATCAGCACGGCGGGCTGGCGCACACTCACTCGCCGGAACCAATGCAGCTTAGCCTCGAACTGCTCGCGGAACTCGGCGAGCCAACCCCTGACCTGGTGGTGGCCGACCACGGCTGGGCTGGGTTCGCCGCCAGCGCAGGAATCCCAGCGGTGGGGTTCGCCGACTGCAACGACCCGGGATTGTTCGTCTCCGAGGCAGAGGGGCAACTCAAGGTAGCGGTTCCCCTTGACGACAACGTGTCCCCAGGGCTCTACGAACCCATGATCGCCTACCTGTTGCGGCGGTCCGGGCTCAGCTGAATCGCGGATGCCGCTGGTAGATTTGACGCTGTGCCCAGACCCGCGGCACCTTATGGGACTCACTCCCGACGCGCCACAAGCCCAGAGGACTGTTGACAATGAAGTCTTTGCCCACCCCAACGAGCGACCTGGAAGTCGCCCGTAACGCAGCCATCCAACCCATAGACGACATTGCTGCCAAAGCTGGCATACCGGCCGCAGCACTCGAACACTACGGTCGGTACAAGGCCAAGATCGATACGGCAAAGCTGCTTCCAAACCCCGGGAAGCCCGCCGGCAAAGTGGTTCTGGTGACCGCAATGAGCCCCACGCCCGCCGGTGAAGGAAAGTCGACCTGCACGGTTGGCCTGGCGGACTCTTTGGCACGAAGCGGACGTAATGTCATGATCGCTTTGCGGGAACCATCCCTCGGGCCGATCCTGGGCATGAAGGGCGGCGCCACCGGGGGCGGCTATTCGCAGGTCCTACCGATGGAGGACATCAACCTGCACTTCACTGGTGACTTCCACGCGGTCACCAGCGCCAACAACGCATTGATGGCGCTGGTGGACAACCATATTTACCAGGGCAACCAGCTGAACATCGACCCGCGACGGATCACCTTCAAGCGGGTCCTGGACATGAATGACAGGGCCCTGCGCGAGGTGGTGATTGGATTGGGTGGGCCAACACAGGGCACCCCCCGACAGGACGGCTTCGACATCACGGTTGCGTCAGAGATTATGGCGGTGTTCTGTCTCGCCTCGGATCTGCAGGACCTCAAGCACCGGCTGGCGAAAATCACGTTCGGTTACACCTTCGACCGTAAACCAGTGACGGTGGGGGATCTGGGCGTGGAGGGCGCGTTGACCCTGCTCCTGCGGGATGCGATTAAACCGAACCTCGTCCAGAGCATTGCCGGTACGCCCGCCCTCGTCCACGGTGGCCCGTTCGCCAACATCGCACACGGCTGCAACTCGGTCATCGCCACGAGCACTGCCCGCCAACTTGCCGACATCGTGGTCACTGAGGCTGGGTTTGGAGCCGATCTGGGTGCCGAGAAGTTCATGGACATCAAGGCGCGGTACGCGGACGTGGCGCCGGCCGCCGTCGTCATCGTCGCCACCATCCGTGCCCTGAAGATGCACGGCGGTGTGGCCAAGACCGATCTGCGGAAGCCTGATCCGGCCGCACTGGAGTCGGGGGTCGCCAACCTGCGCCGCCATGTCCACAACGTGGAGAAGTTCGGTATTACCCCGGTGGTGGCAATCAACCGGTTCGCAACCGACCCCGAAGAAGAGTTGGACTGGCTACTCGAGTGGTGCGCTGCTGAAGGAATCGAAGCCGCTGTGGCTGATGTCTGGGGACAGGGCGGCGGTGGATCCGGCGGGGACGAACTCGCGGCGAAGGTGCTGACCGCTTTGGCAGGGCCGCAGAGCTTCCGTCACCTGTACCCGCTTGAGCTTTCGGTGGAGGAAAAAATCAGGACCATCGTGCAGGAAATCTATGGGGCTGACGGCGTCGACTTCTCAGTGCCGGCGCTGCGGAGGCTGGCAGAGATCGAAGCCAACGGTTGGGGTGGGCTGCCGGTCTGCATGGCGAAGACCCAGTACTCCTTCTCCGATGATCCTGCGATGCTCGGAGCCCCGAAGGGATTCACGGTGCACGTCCGCGATCTGATCACCAAGACCGGTGCCGGATTCATTGTGGCGCTGACCGGCACGGTCATGACGATGCCGGGGCTGCCGAAGGAACCGGCCGCGATGCGCATGGACGTCGACGACGACGGCGGCGCGGTCGGCCTGTTCTAGGTCACGGGCCCTCGCGGCGCCCATCTTGTGGTGTGCCCTGGCGGCGCGCAGCCACCGGACGCCCGTGGGCGCGGTGGGCATGGGGCGGAAAATTACCACCCCACAGGTCCACCGCGCCCACGCAGGCGGTCGAAGGCTGCGGTAGCTAGACCCGCAGGCTAGCGGTCAAGCTCTCCACGGATGAAGGCTTCAACCTTCTCGTGGGCGATATCGTCGGCGTACTGTTCCGGTGGCGACTTCATGAAGTAGCTCGACGCCGAAAGCAGTGGACCACCAATCCCGCGATCGAGGGCGATCTTCGCCGCACGGATGGCGTCGATGATCACACCGGCAGAGTTCGGCGAATCCCATACCTCGAGCTTGTACTCCAGGGAGACGGGCGCGTCGCCAAAGTTGCGTCCTTCGAGACGGACGAACGCCCATTTGCGGTCATCCAGCCAGGCTACGTAGTCGGACGGACCGATGTGGACGTTCCGCTCGCCCAGATCAGCCTGCACATTGGACGTGACAGCCTGTGTCTTGGAAACTTTCTTGGACTCCAACCGGTCGCGTTCCAGCATGTTCTTGAAGTCCATGTTGCCGCCGACATTGAGCTGGTACGTGCGGTCCAGGGTGACGCCCCGGTCCTCGAAGAGCTTTGCCATCACACGGTGGGTGATCGTTGCACCGATCTGGCTCTTGATGTCGTCGCCAACGATGGGAACACCGGCGGCAGTGAACTTGTCAGCCCACTCCTTGGTGCCGGCAATGAAGACGGGCAGCGCGTTGACAAAGGCCACCTTCGCGTCGATGGCGCACTGTGCGTAGAACCGTGCCGCGTCTTCGGACCCGACGGGCAGGTAGCAAACCATGACGTCGACCTTGTTGGCCTTGAGCTCGGCGACGATGTCGACTGGCTCCGCGTCGGATTCCACGATGGTCTCGCGGTAGTACTTGCCCAGACCATCGAGGGTGTGGCCCCGCTGTACCTTGATGCCGGTCGTCGGTACATCGGCGATCTTGATGGTGTTGTTCTCGCTGGCACCGATGGCGTCGGCGAGGTCCAGCCCCACCTTCTTGCCATCGACGTCGAATGCGGCAACGAACTCAACGTCATTGACGTGGTACTTACCGAATTCGACGTGCATCAGGCCTGGTATCGACGCCGTAGCGTCCGCATCCTGGTAATAACGTACGCCCTGCACCAGTGACGCCGCGCAGTTGCCGACACCAACGATTGCCACCCTAATGGGGTTAGTTCCCACTGTTCTCCTCTTGAATCACTTCTTATGCCGACCCGCCGGATTTCTCCCGTAACAGATCGAACAGCTAATCCAGTCTACTTCTTATTCCTAACACCCGATCTTCCCGAAGCATTCCAGCATCCTGATAGATAGGCCAAATTCGCTGTGAATGACGTACTTGATCGGTAGGCTTCAGGCATGGGAACCGGTCAGTCCCGGCGGCGGCCGGTGCGCATCTCGGCGCCGTCGCGTGCCGATGCACTGTTGCGGGAATTCACTGAACTGATCGGTGGCCCGCTGGGCCGGAAGACCAGCCCGGGCACGATTGATCCCGGGACATTCACGGTGGAACGCGTGCTGATCCTGCTGACGACGACGGCGGCGGTGCTTGCCGCTCTGATTAGGAACCCCTGCCGGGTCGAGGGATGGTTGGGCCCGGACCGCTATTACATGGCCTGCCATTCGCAGTGGCCCGACGCCTTTGCGGATCTCGGTGATGGGGCATCCTTCCTGCAGCTGGGTCACTCCGCGCTGACGGGAGCCTTTGCGGGAGTGACCGCTCACCTCGTTCCCGCAGGAAGCACGTTGAGGTATTACGACCTGCATTCGGTGCTGGCGGTTGCAGCGTGGCTGGTCACCGTCTACGCGACCGTGCGAATGACCAACCGGCGGCCGTGGGATGCGGCGATGGTCGCCGTCGCACCAATGATTGTGTTGACCGGGTTCCTCGGCTGGGATCTCTGGGCGGTGATGTTTACCGCGCTGGGAATGTTGGGTTTTGCGCGTGGGAGCTTCGTCCTGGCCGGAATCTTCCTCGGTCTCGGCACGGCCGCTGCAGGCTACCCGTTGCTGATCTTCGCCGCAGTCTCACTGCTGGCGTGGCGCACCCGCCTCTTCAGGGGCGCTGCACTGACGGGAATCGTGCTGGCTGCAACCTGGTTGGCGGCCAATCTTCCCTTTGCTTTGTACGACCCGCGGGGGTGGACAACCCACGTCGCGGAGGCGTTGACCGCGGAGGCCGGACCTTCATCAGTCTGGTTTGCCTACAATTCGATGATCGCCCGTGTGGGTGGCTGGGAAATGAGTGCTGCCACAACCACGGTGCTGGCGGCCGTGGCGTTCACCCTCCTCGGGGTCGGTATCGCTGCGCTTGCGCTGATGGCGCCCCGGCGGCCACGACTGGCCCAGCTGGCGCTGCTCCTGGTGGGAGCGCTGATTCTGACCGGCAAGGAATACTCGCCCCAGTACGCGCTCTGGCTGGTACCACTGGTGGCGCTTGCCTATCCGAAGTGGCGGACCTTTCTGACCTGGCAACTCTTTGAAGCGGCCCACTGGTGGGCTCTGATGATGTACCTCGCGCGGGAGGCCAGCGGCGGCGACCAGCAGAACAACATTGATTTGCCGTACTACCTACTGGCCGTCATCGGACATATGCTGGCAACGGCATATATTATGTACCGCGTGATTGAGGGCATTATCGACCCCCGTCAGGATCCCGTACGGCGCCTCGACATTGACGATCCCCAGGGTGGCCCTTTCGATCACGCACCTGACCATCGGCGATCCGGCCGTCGCCACGTCGCATCAATCGGCACTCGGGTACGCTTGAGCCGACCCGCCCCTGAACCGAAAGATCATCCGTGACCGCAGTTGCCCTTCGCTTTGAGAAACTCAGCACGGAAGGCTTCGAAGCCCTGTCGTCGGCCCACCCGGCAGTGCTGATCCCGCTCGAACAGACCCCCCAGTGGGCGGCATTCGAATCCAGCCGCGGGCGCACTCCCTATGGCATCTGGGCCTACTACGACGGCGTCACCCTGGTCGCCGTCGCCAGCTACCTCTGGAGCAGCAGGCGGTTCAGGAAGTCGCTGGTCGCGGTGAATGGGCCAGTCTGGTTCACCGAGCGCACATCTGACACCGAAGCACGCCTGCTGCAGACCGTCAGGGCGCAGTTCGGGGCGGACCCGGCCGTCAAGCCCCTCTATGTTCGGCTCCAGGTCCAGCATCTGCAGGATCCGGCGACCGGACCAATCGAGCATGGCTGGTACGAGCGGGAGATCGTCGTTGACCTCACCCCCAGCGAAGCCGAAATCTACAAGGCGTTCAAACCAAATGCACGCAACAGCATCCGTCGGGCTGAACGGGCCAGCGTCGAGATCCGCAGCATCGAGCGAGCCGACTGGTCGGCTGTCTTCAGCTCCGAACTGTTCCCCATCTTGGAAGAGACCGCCGCCCGCGATGGCTTCACCAGTTTCGAGTCAGCCTATTACGAGCAACTCCTGGAGCAACTCGGTGATCATCTCCGCCTCATGGTCGCCTACCTCGACGGTCAGGCGATCAGCTGGCTCATCACCACCGAGTACCGTGGCTATTCGGTGTACTACTTCGCGGCGAGTACCCAGGCGGCCCGGAAGTTATTCGCCCCCTATCTCCTCCTGTGGCACGCTTTCAAGGAGCTCAAAGCGGCAGGCAATCGTAGCTGTGGGTTGACTGGCATCGTCAGCGAGAACTACCCACAGCTCAGCAACGTAACCACCTTTAAACGGAACTTCTCCAAGAACATCGTCGAGGTTCCGACCACCTACGATGTGCCCCTGGACCCGCTTCGCTACCGCGCGGTTGCCCTAGCGCTCAAGGCGCGGCGCACGTTGCCGTTAGCCGTACGATCGCTCACCGCATCAGCCAAGACCCGCACCGGGTCCCTGTTGCGACGGCGGCCCAGCGATGACTGACGCAGCAGTAGTCGGGTCGGGCCCCAACGGGCTTGCTGCAGCAGTTGTCCTTGCCCGCGCGGGCCTCAGCGTCACGGTTTACGAGGCAGCGACGACGATTGGCGGCGGAGCCCGCACCGGTGAACTTGAGCCGGGCCACCTGCACGATCTCTGTTCGGCCGTGCATCCAATGGCTCTTGCCTCCCCGTTCTTCTCCCAATTCGAACTGCAGCGGCGAATCGACTTCGCTGTGCCGGATATTTCCTACGCTCACCCACTCGACGGCGGTCGGGCCGGGGTTGCGTTCCGCGACCTTGCGCGTACCACCGACGGGCTGGGGCGCGACGGCCCCGCCTACCGCAGGCTCATGGAGCCCCTCGTACGGAACATCGAAGGCACCCTCGATGTAGCGCTGAATCACCTGCTGCGGGTGCCACGCCACCCCATTGCGGCGGTGCGGTTTGGCCTGGCCGCCCTCGATCAAGGGACACCGCTCTGGAACCGGCGGTTCAGCACTGACGCAGCCGCAGCACTGTTCACCGGAGTCGCGGCCCACCCGGTGGGCACCCTGCCGTCCCTCCCCGCTGCCGGAGCCGGACTGACTCTGGGCGCGCTGGCACATGCCGGCGGCTGGCCAATCCCACTGGGTGGGTCCCAGTCAATCGCCAACGCCATGGCCGATGACATTCGGGCGCACGGCGGGAACATTGTTGCCGACCACGCAGTGCAGTCCCTGTCCGAACTGAGGGGCGTTCCGCTGGTCCTGCTGGATGTTGCCCCGCCCGGGCTGCTCGAGCTAGCGGACGGCAGGCTTCCCCGCAGCTACGAACGAGCCCTCGAACGATTCCGGTTCGGTGATGGCGCCTGCAAGGTGGAATACATCCTGTCCGGTCCAGTGCCGTGGAGCAACGAGGATGTTGCACACGCCGGAACCGTTCATCTGGGCGGTACCCGCGACGAAATTGTCGCCTCCGAAGCCCAGGTGGCCGCCGGTAAACACGCCGATAACCCGTACGTTCTGCTCTCCCAGCCGTCGCTGTTTGACCCGTCCCGTGCCCCCAAGGGCCGACATGTCCTGTGGACCTACTGCCACGTCCCCAGTGGTTCCACCCATGACATGGCCGATGCCATTACCGCGCAGATCGAACGCTTCGCACCGGGCTTCCGCGACGTCGTCGTCAGTTCGTTCACGACGACGGCGGCCGAGCTGGCTACGTCAAACGCCAACTATGTGGGGGGCGACTTCGGGGGAGGAGCAGTGACCCTTTCGCAGATGCTGGCGCGGCCGGTGTTGTCTCCCGCTCCCTGGCGGACGCCGCTGGATGGTGTGTTCCTGTGTTCGGCGTCGACACCGCCCGGGCCGGGAGTCCACGGAATGGGCGGCTACCATGCGGCACGGCTGGCCCTGAAGCAGGTGTTCGGGCTGGCGGTTCCGCCGCTCGGCGTGGGTCTCCAAGCGGATCGGCGAACTTTACCGTGAGGATTCTCGGAGCGGCACGTCCTACTCCTGTAGGTACTTTGTGAGAGCTGACCTATCGAGCTATCACCTACCAAGAGAGAAGGATGTCCATGAGCTTCATTGATAAGGCGAAAAACAAGGCCGAAGAACTTACCGGCAAGGCAAAGGAAGCCGTCGGTGATGCCACTGACAACCAGGACCTGTCGCGTGACGGCCAGGTCGATCAGGGGTCGGCCCACACCAAGCAGGCCGGTGAAAACATCAAGGACGTCTTTAAGGGTGACAAGTAGCCTCTTTGGCGCCTAGAACCGTCGGTGGGGTCAATCAGGACATAGGGGGTCAAGATTTCCACCCCCAATCTCCAGATTGACCACCGATTCACCTGACCGGAGTTTTTGGCACTCCTGTCCGAGGCCTAGTAAGCTAGATCACGATTCTCATAATTTCATAGCCCTTGATCTGCAGCGGGAGAGTACTTCCGTAGACACACACTCCGGCAGGCGCCGTAGGAGCAAATCCTCCCCAGGAATCTCTCAGGCCCAGTACCGCTGCGGCTAGGCAACTCTGGAAAGCAGGCGGACGGATCCACGTCCACCTCACCGACGGTGCAAGCAGGCGTGTAGTTCTGCGGAATCTCTCAGGTCCCATACAGAGCGGGGAGGAACTCACCATAATCCGGGCAGACGCCGACGCCCGGACCTCATCAAGGGAGTTCCCATGACCGCTCAGCCCCTCACCGAATCAACCTTCGCCGATCGCCATATCGGCCCACGCTCCACCGACGCCGCCCAGATGCTCAGCCTGCTCGGCTACCCCAGTCTCGACAAACTGGTGGAGGTTGCGGTCCCCGCCAATATCCGCTCGGCCGAGCCGCTGAACCTCCCAGCCGCGCTGAGTGAGTCTCAGGTTCTGGCGCAGCTGCGCGACATCGCCGGCAAGAACACGACTGCCGTCCAGATGATCGGCCAGGGCTACTTCGACACCGTGACGCCACCGGTCATCCGCCGGAACGTCCTCGAGGCCCCCGCCTGGTACACCGCGTACACCCCGTACCAGCCGGAGATTTCCCAGGGCCGGTTGGAAGCCCTGCTGAACTTCCAGACCATGGTGCAGGACCTCACCGCCCTGCCCATCGCCAACGCTTCACTCCTCGACGAAGCCTCAGCCGTCGCCGAAGCTGCGCTCCTGATGCGCCGGTCCGGCAAAAACAAGGGCAAGACGGTGCTCGACGCCGACTGCCTGCCGCAGACGATCGCCGTCGTCCGCGGCCGCGCCGAAGCACTCGGCTTCGAGGTGGAGGTGGCGGATCTCAGCCAGGGACTGCCCGACGGTGATATCAACGGCGTCATCCTGCAGCAGCCCGGCGCCTCGGGTGCCCTCCGTGACCACCGGTCAGTGATCGCCGCAGCGCACGACGGCGGCGCCCTCGTCACCGTGGCGGCCGACCTGCTGGCGCTGACCCTGATCACACCTCCGGGCGAGCAGGACGCCGACATCGCCGTCGGGTCGGCCCAGCGATTCGGTGTACCCCTCTTCTTCGGCGGCCCCCACGCCGCGTACATGGCGGTCCGTAAGGGCCTTGAGCGGATGCTTCCCGGGCGGCTGGTCGGGGTGTCGAAGGACGCCGACGGCGCACCCGCCTACCGCCTCGCGCTGCAGACCCGTGAGCAGCACATCAGGCGGGAGAAGGCGACGTCGAACATCTGTACCGCTCAGGCGCTGCTGGCTATCGTCGCCAGCATGTACGCGGTCTATCACGGCCCCGATGGACTGAAGGCGATTGCCGCGCGCGTGCACTCACACGCCGCCCGGTTGGCTGCGACGCTCGCCGATACCGTCACAGTTGTCCACGCCGACTTCTTCGACACCATCCTGATCAACGTCCCTGGCAGGGCCAAGGAGTTCCAGGTCAAAGCCGAGGCTGCGGGCATCAACCTTCGCCTGGTAGACGAGGATCACCTCGGCGTCTCCTGCGACGAGACCACCACCGACGAGCACCTCGGCACCCTTGCGGGCGTGTTCGGCGTCGAACAACTTGCCGAGATCCACGGGCACGCCGGGGTCCCAGCCGACCTGGTCCGCACCTCGACCTATCTGACGCACCCGGTCTTCTCCAGCCACCGCTCGGAAACCCAGCTACTGCGGTACCTGCGCCGCCTCTCCGACAAGGACCTGGCGCTGGACCGCACCATGATTCCACTGGGTTCATGCACCATGAAGCTCAACGCCACAGTGGAGATGGAGCCGATCTCCTGGCCTGAATTCGCCACCATCCACCCGTTCGCCCCCGCGCACCAGACCGAAGGATGGCGGTGGCTGATCGAGGATCTTGAGGACAAGCTCGCCGAAATCACCGGCTACGCCAAGGTGTCCATCCAACCGAACGCCGGCTCGCAGGGCGAACTGGCGGGGCTGCTCGCCATCCGTGGCTACCACCTCTCGCGCGGGGACCAGGACCGCAACGTTTGCCTGATCCCTTCCTCCGCCCACGGCACCAACGCGGCCTCGGCAGTGCTGGCCGGGATGAAGGTTGTGGTGGTCAAGACAGCCAACAACGGCAATATCGACCACGACGACCTCAAGGCGAAGATCGCCCAGCACGCCGAGCAGCTCTCGGCCATCATGATCACCTACCCCTCCACCCACGGTGTGTTTGAGGAAGACGTCAGGTGGGTTTGCTCGCAGGTGCACGACGCCGGCGGCCAGGTCTACATCGACGGCGCCAACCTCAACGCCCTGGTGGGCCTCGCGAAGCCCGGTGAGTTCGGCGGCGACGTGTCGCACCTGAACCTGCACAAGACCTTCTGCATCCCCCACGGTGGCGGCGGACCGGGCGTGGGCCCGGTGGCTGTTGCCGAGCACCTGGCACCGTTCCTGCCCGGCGACGCCGCAGCACCCGAGAGCGGGGATGCGGGGGTTCCGATCTCCGCCTCACGGTACGGTTCCGCCGGGGTGCTGCCGATTTCCTGGGCCTATGTGGCCCTGATGGGAGCCGAGGGCCTCACCTCAGCGACCGGGCATGCGCTGCTGGCCGCCAACTATGTTGCGGCTCGCCTGACTGAACACTTCCCCGTGCTCTACTCGGGCGAGAAGGGTCTGGTCGCGCACGAATGCATCCTGGACCTGCGGCCCCTGACCGCTGCCACCGGAGTGACCGCCGAAGACGTCGCCAAGCGGCTCATCGACTACGGATTCCACGCTCCGACCCTGAGCTTCCCCGTGGCCGGAACCCTGATGGTCGAGCCCACGGAGTCCGAGGACATTGGCGAACTGGACCGGTTCATCGACGCCATGATCGCGATCAAGGGTGAGATCGACCAGGTGCAGGCGGGCGAGTACTCGCTGGAGCAGAGCCCGCTCCGGCAGGCACCGCATACGGCATTCGCCCTGATCAGCGACACCTGGGACCAGGCGTACCCCCGGGAGTTGGCCGCGTACCCGGTCCGCGCGCTGAAGCACAACAAGTACTTCCCGCCGGTCCGACGCATTGACGGCGCGCACGGCGACCGCAATCTGGTGTGCTCCTGCCCGCCCATCGAGGACTTCGAAGACTGAAGCTAGTCCCCGCGCAGCCGCCGGCTGTCCGGGTTGACCCACACGCTCGATTGGAAGGATCACCATGACTAAGCAGACAGCCCTGTACGCCGAACATGAATTGCTCGGAGCCAGTTTCACCGACTTCGGTGGCTGGCAGATGCCCCTGAAGTACCGCAGCGAGCTCGAGGAACACCACACGGTCCGGCGCGCCGCAGGGCTTTTCGACCTCTCCCACATGGGCGAAATCTGGGTCTCGGGAGCCCAGGCCGCCGAGTTCCTGAACTATGCGCTGGTGGGCAACCTCGCCGCCATCGCCGTCGGCAAAGCCAAGTACTCGCTGATCTGCACCGAGGATGGTGGCGTGATCGATGACCTGATCGTCTACCGTCGGGCAGACGACCGGTACCTCGTGGTTCCCAACGCCAGCAACGCCGACACGGTCGCTGCCGCCCTGCAGGAACGGGCCGCCACCTTCGATGTGACAGTGGAGGACGTTTCCGAGAGCACGGCACTGATTGCCGTTCAGGGTCCCGCAGCCGAAGCAATCCTGCTGGAGATCGCCGCTACTGGGTCACGTCAACTGATCACTGACCTGTTGTATTACGCGGCCGTCGAGGTGGAGCTGGCGGGTCTGCAGGTCCTCCTGGCCCGCACCGGATACACCGGCGAAGACGGCTTCGAACTATTCATCGGCAACCCCGAGGCAGTACAGCTGTGGAAAGCGGTCGCCGCGGCCGGAGCCCAGCATCAGCTGGCACCCTGCGGTCTCGCCTCACGGGATTCGCTACGCCTGGAAGCGGGCATGCCGCTCTACGGCAACGAGCTCGGCCTGGACACCAACCCGTTCGAAGCAGGACTCGGCGGAGTGGTCAGCCTCAAAAAGACCGAGGACTTCGTCGGGAGGTCGGTGCTGGAGCCTCTTAAAGAAGCCACGCTGGAACGGAAACTGGTCGGTCTGCAGGGCGCCGGACGCCGGTCGGCCCGCGCCGGGTACGACGTCGTCGTCGACGGCTCGGTCGTGGGGACCGTGACGTCGGGCCTGCCCAGCCCCACCCTCGGCTACCCTGTGGCGATGGCTTATGTGAAGACCGAACTGGCCGAGCCGGGCACCGAGGTACAGGTTGATCTCCGAGGGAAGCCAGAACCGTTCACGGTGGTTGCCACGCCGTTCTACCGCCGCCAAAAATAGCCAGGCTTTACATACCCTGAAAGGTATATACCCACGTGAGCATCATTAAATCAGGTCTCCGCTACTCAGCCGAGCACGAATGGATCGACACCCCAGCAGACGGCGCGGCCACCGTCGGCGTGTCAGCCATCGCCGCCGACGCGCTCGGCGACGTTGTCTATGTCAGCCTCCCCGAGGTGGGCGACACGGTGACCGCTGGCGAAAGTTGCGGCGAGGTTGAGTCGACCAAATCCGTCTCCGACCTTTACGCTCCCGTGACGGGAGAGGTCACCGAGATCAACCAGGACGCCGTGGACAACCCGGGCATTCTGAACGAGGATCCCTACGGAGCTGGCTGGTTGTTCAAGGTCACCGTCGCCAGCGAGGGCCCCCTGCTGTCCGCCGAGGAATACGCCACGAAGAACGGGATAGACCCATGAGCACCCTGACCGAGCTGGACACCATTGGCCACCTGAACGCGAATCTCGCCGATCTGGATCCGGAGGTGGCGCGCAGCATCGACGCTGAGCTCACCCGGCAGCGCAACGGACTGGAGATGATCGCCTCCGAAAACCACACCTCGGTCGCGGTGATGCAGGCGCAGGGCTCGGTGCTGACCAACAAGTACGCCGAGGGCTACCCGGGCCGTCGCTATTACGGTGGCTGCGAGCACGTCGACGTGCTCGAGCAGCTTGCCATCGACCGGGCAAAGGCCCTCTTCGGCGCGGCATTCGCCAACGTCCAGCCCCACTCCGGAGCACAGGCGAATGCCGCCGTCATGCACGCCTTGATCAAGCCCGGCGACACCATCATGGGCCTGAACCTGGCCCACGGCGGCCATCTGACCCACAGCATGCGGATCAATTTCTCTGGCCGGCTCTACAACGTGGTCCCGTACCAGGTGCGGACCGATGACTACCGGGTGGACATGGACGACGTCGAACGCCTGGCCCGCGAGCACAAGCCGCAGCTCATTGTGGCCGGCTGGTCCGCCTACGCACGGCAGCTCGACTTTGAACGGTTCAGGAGCATCGCCGACGAGGTGGGCGCCTACCTCATGGTCGACATGGCGCATTTCGCCGGTCTGGTCGCGGCGGGACTCCACCCCAGCCCCGTGCAGCACGCCCACGTCACCACCTCCACCACGCACAAGACCCTCGCTGGCCCGCGTGGTGGAATTATCCTCAGCAACGATGCTGATATTGCGAAGAAGATCAACTCGGCGGTCTTCCCGGGACAGCAGGGCGGACCCCTCGAGCATGTCATCGCGGGTAAGGCCGTCGCCTTCAAGATCGCGGGATCAGCCGAGTTCAAGGAACGCCAGCAGCGCATCCTGGACGGCGCACGGATCCTTGCCGACCGGCTCACTCAGCCGGACGTCGCCGCGCACGGCATCTCAGTGGTCAGCGGAGGTACCGACGTACACCTGGTGCTCGTGGACCTGCGTGACTGCGAGCTCGACGGCCAGCAGGCCGAAGACCGGTTGGCGCAGATCGACATCACCGTGAACCGCAATGCGGTGCCCTTCGATCCCCGCCCACCCATGGTCACGTCGGGGCTGCGCATCGGCACGCCAGCGCTCGCGAGCCGCGGATTTGAGGCCGCAGCGTTCACCGAGGTGGCCAACATCATTGCTGAGGCCCTCATTGCTCCCGCCGATGCCGACCTCACGTCACTCACGCAGCGGGTTCAGGCGCTGGCCGCCCAATACCCGCTGTATGCCGACGTCGTGCCTTTCGGTGCGGGCACTCAGAATCACAGCTAAGGAACCCCATGCCTATTAGCGCCTTTGACTTGTTCAAAATTGGAATCGGCCCCTCCAGCTCCCACACCGGGGGGCCGATGACGGCTGCATTCCTTTACACGGAGCTGGTGGAGCAGCGGGGCCTGGTGGATGCGGTGCAGCGGGTCGAGGTGGAACTGTTCGGGTCGCTGGGGGTAACCGGTCACGGGCACGGCACCGTCAAGGCGGTAATCCTGGGCCTGGAGGGTGAGCAGCCGCAACTGGTTGACCCCATCACGGCCGGTCCACGCGTGGATGAGGTGGGTGAGACCCGCCGGCTGCGGTTCGCTGGGCGGCGTGAGATTGACTTCGATCCGGAAGTCGACCTGATCATGCATCGCCGGAAGCGGCTGGACTTCCACACCAATGGCATGCGGTTCCACGCCTACGGAGCTGATGGGTCGGAACTGCTGGTCCGGGACTACTTCTCGGTGGGCGGCGGGTTTGTGCTGGACGAGGACCAGATCGGCGCGGACCCCGCCGCCGAGGCGACCGCCCCGGTGCAGCACCCCTTTGATACCGGCGAACAGCTCCTTGAAGTCTGCGCCGCGACCGGCAAATCGTTCTCCGAGATCGTGATGGCCAACGAGTTGTCCTGGCGCACCGAAGCCGAGGTGCGTGCCGGCCTGCTCGAAATCTGGGACGTCATGCAGGACACCATCCGCCGCGGATCCACCACCGACGGAATCCTGCCCGGCGGGTTGAACGTCCGACGTCGGGCAGCCACCCAGCTCAGGCTGCAGCAAAAGGCCGAGGATCCCAACGACAAGTTGAGCACCATGGAGTGGGTCACGCTCTTTGCACTCGCCGTCAATGAGGAAAACGCGGCCGGTGGCCGTGTGGTCACGGCACCGACCAACGGTGCCGCGGGGATCATCCCTGCGGTCCTGAAATATTATGTGGACTTCGTTCCGGGAGCCAACGACGACGGCGTCGTCCGGTTCCTGCTCGCGGCGACAGCCGTTGGTGCCCTGTTCAAGCGGAACGCCTCCATTTCCGGTGCAGAGGTCGGCTGTCAGGGCGAAGTGGGGTCGGCTTGCGCGATGGCTGCCGGCGCACTGGCTGAGGCGCTCGGCGGGACCCCTGAGCAGGTGGAGAACGCTGCCGAGATTGGCATCGAACACAACCTGGGCCTGACCTGCGACCCGGTGGGCGGTCTGGTGCAGATCCCGTGCATTGAACGCAATGCGGTCGGCGCAATGAAGGCCATCACTGCGGCCCGGATGGCGGTCCGGGGCGATGGCAAGCACCACGTTTCGCTCGACGTCGCGATCAAGACGATGCGGGACACCGGCGCCGACATGATGGACAAGTACAAGGAAACAGCCCGCGGGGGCCTGGCGCTGAACGTGGTGGAGTGCTGAACCATGGTTGACCACCCTGGGGGTCTTCCGCTCCGGGTGGAAATCATCCCGGGTCGCGGGGTCGTTGAGGCGCTCAAGGAACACCTGCCGCCGCCCGCGGTGGTGACGATCACCTGCCTCCCGCACCACGGGGCCGAGGAAACTGTAGATCTTGCCGTGCGCCTGTCCGGCCTCGGGTATCAGGCCGTCCCGCACCTGGCGGCCCGATCCATCGCGTCGCGCGGGCAGCTCACTGGCTTCCTGGGCCGGCTGCAGGCGGCCGGCGTTTCTGACATCTTCGTGATAGCGGGTGACGGCGGCTCCGCCGCGGGCCCCTATGCCTGGAGCGGGGCCCTGATAGAGGACATCGCCTCGATCGGCGGCGGGTCCTTCGTCCTGGGAGCTGCCGCCTACCCGGAGGGCCGGCCGGGAGCATCGGCCGGGGAGCTCACCGATTTGCTGCTGGCCAAACAGGAGCTATGTTCCTGGGCGGTCACTCAGCTCTGCTTCTCCGGACCAGTACTCGCAGCCTATGTGGCCGAGCTGCGCACCGCTGGAATTACCCTGCCTCTCTGGGCTGGGGTGCCGGGCGCCGTTGACCGTGCCAGGCTGATCTCACTCGCCGCACGCATCGGTGTAGGTCCATCGCTGAAGTTTGCCAGGCGGTCCCTGACCGGCACCGGGGGTGGGTCGCTCGTGCGCAGCGTGCTGGCGCCGTCGTCGTACGACCCCTCGCCGCTGGTCCGGTCAGTCCTCGACTCGGGTGGTTTCGCGGGCCTCCACGTTTACAGCTTCAACAACCTTGCGCCGATCAGTCGGATCTTCACCGTCGGCTGACCACTGCCTATCCCGCCGGGAGGCGGTCCGCCAGCGACCTGACCCACGACTGATCACCGGTGACCCGATCCAGAAAAGGCCCTCGGCGTCAGGTTGGCCGATTGCAACCGGCCAACCTGACCCGCGCGGCCGTTCCTGACCGGAAAACGGCAGAGCCACGCAGAAACCTTGCGCGTGTAAGGTTTCTATGGAACCCTGTTCCTCATCGGATGAACGAAGGAGTTCCCATGCCAATGCCCATGCAGCCCAGCCACCGCAACCAGCTTGACCCCAGTCCCAAAGTCAGACGTAGGGCGGCACTCGCGGCGGGAGTAACCGCAGCGGTCCTGTCGCTCGTTGTTCCGTCGGCCGCTGTCGCCGGCCCAGCAGGTGGACCCGATGTCGGCAAGAAAGCCGACCCGTTGAATCAGTACGCCGCCGACAGCTGGCTGTCACTCGCAGCGATGACCGATGATGCGACCGGACTGCCCGCCGACAATATCGAGGGCGATCTCACCACGCCAAGCGAGTACACGAGCCCCACGAACATTGGTGGCTATCTATGGTCGACCATTGCGGCCCGGGATCTCAAGATCATTGATCGGAAGGAGGCCAGTGCCCGGCTGGCAACCACCCTCGACACCCTTGAAACCCTCGAAGTGCACGAGCCTAGCGGGATGTACTACAACTGGTACTCACCCACCGACGGCAGCAAGCTGACGACCTGGCCGGATAGCGGCGACGTCGTTCACCCATTCCTGAGCACCGTTGATAACGGCTGGCTCGCCGCAGCACTCAGGGTGGTGGCCGAGGCCGAACCACGCCTCGCCAGGCAGGCCGATGCACTTTATGACAGCATGGATTTCGGCTTTTATCACGACCTCAATGCCCGGGAGGGCGTCAGCCTCAACCGCGGTGGGTTTTGGGATGCGCCGCCCGGGGACGGGTGTGCGGTTCCCGACAACTACGGTGACGAGGGTCCCGACGTCTATTACACGTGCCACTGGTACGACACATCGGTGAGTGAGGCGCGCATAGCCACCTATCTCGGTATTGCCAACGGCCAGATTCCGCCGTCCGCCTACTATGGGACCTATCGCACCATGCCGGATCGGGGCTGCGACTTCGGTTGGCAGGAGCAGAAGCCGACCGGTGAGACCCGTGAATACCTTGGCGTGAGTGTCTTTGAGGGGGTATATTCCTACCGCGGCATGCAACTTGTCCCGGCGTGGGGCGGAAGTATGTTCGAAGCCCTGATGCCCGACCTCTTCGTCCCCGAGGCGGACTGGGGCGAGCGTTCCTGGGCGCCGAACCATGCAGCGACAGTGCGGGCTCACATTGAGCATGGCCTGGAGGAGGCCGGCTATGGGTACTGGGGTTTCTCGCCCGCCAGTGATCCGTTCGCCTCCTACCGCGAGTACGGGGTCGAGGAGATCGGAATCAGCAGCACCGGCTACGCGAGCGACGTCGAGAGCACCGACGTCGACAAGGGGTACGAGGGCTGCCGGGAAGCCGCGAACCCGGAGCCAGAATTTGGCGACGGGGTCGTGACGCCGCACGCGGCATTCCTCGCCCTACCGTACGATCGCACGGCGGTACTGGAAAACCTCGATGGCATCAAGAACAATCTCGGCGCCTACGGGCCCGGCGGATTCTATGACTCGGTCGCGGTGGGCAGTGGCACCGCAGCCGAGCGCTATCTCAGCCTGGACCAGTCAATGATCATGGGTGCGATCCTCAATGAGCAGAAGAAGGACAGGCTGAAGGACTACTTTGTAGACCGTGGCTTCGAGAAGGCTGTCCGGCCGCTGGTCGAGGCTCAAATCTTTGGCACCAACCTCGGCGAAAACTAGCGCTCTTCTGATTCCGGCACCCCAGCGGGTGCCGGAATCAGAAAGTATCCCCTGACAAACTCGTCGAAGACCGCGGTCATGTCGACGGTGTCATCGAGCAGCCACTGTTGCTGCAGGCCATCCATCACCGCAGCGATCAACCGCGACGCATGGTGGACGTCGAGATCACTACGCACCAGGCCATCGCGCTGTGCGTCGGCGAGGATCTTCGCCGTCTGCTGTGCCCGATCGGCGTACCGGGCAGCAAAATACTCGTGAGCCGGATGGTCTGCGTTGGTGGCTTCGGCCGCAATCACCGTGTACAACGAGGTGAGCCCCGGGGTGGTCTGGTTGTAGGAGACCACCCGGCGCATCTGTTGTAGCAGGGTGTCTTCGGCAACATCGCCGGCAGCATCCTTGACGCGCTCGTCACGTTGGCGCAGCACTTCAGTGAAGAGTTCTTCCTTCGTCGCAAAGTGGTGCATCAACCCGGCCGGTGTGAGTGCAACCCGCTTGGCGATCTCCCGCAGGGACCCGCTGTGGAATCCGCTGCGCCCGAAGACCACAAGCGCAGCGTCCAGAATTTCCTGGCGCTTTGCCTGGCCTTTGGCATAACTGCCGCGTTTTCGGTCGGGGGGCATAGTCATAGACAAAAACCTATCGCATGACCGGAAATAAAAACCTTCCGCATGTAAGGTTTTTGTGGTAGCTTGACAACGAACTCCGACGGCGAAAGCCGTGTCCTGCGGAGTGTTCACCCCACCTACTGGAGGCAAGACTATGAATCAATGGCGATCATGGAGCGCGGTGGCCGTCATCGGCGCACTCGCACTGACAGGCTGCGGACGCGAAGAGGGAAGTGCGTCCGGACCCGAGGGCGGTGGCCCCATCGACGACGCTCCCGCAACCGGAGAGGTCACCATCTGGGCGATGGGCAATGAGGGTGAGATTCTCGACCAGTTGGCCGCCGACTTCGAGTCTGAGAACCCTGACGTAACCATCAACGTCACTCCGGTCCCTTGGGAGAGCGCGCATGACCGCATCGCCACTTCCATCGCGGGCGGAGAGACCCCTGACATTTCAATGCTGGGCACCACCTGGGTGGGTGAGTTTGCGGCAACCGGGGCTCTGGAACCGACGCCCGAGGGTCTCGTCGATGAGGGCGACTTCTTCGAAGGATCCTGGGGCACGGCAGTGGTCGACGACGTGGCCTACGGGGTCCCGTGGTACGTGGACACGCGTGCCCTCTACTACCGGACCGACATGGCTGAGGCGGCCGGCGTTGAACCGCCAACCACCTGGGACGAGTTCAAGACCTTCACGGAAGGCCTCCAGGCGGAGGGCGCCGAGGCAGGCATCTCCCTGCCACCGGGCGGCTTTGATTCCTGGCAGTACCTGGCACCGTTCGTGTGGCAGGAGGGTGGGGACATCATGAACGAGGACGGCTCCGAGTTCACCTTCGAGACCCCTGAGTGGAAGGCAGCATTCGAGTACTACTCGAGCTTCTTCTCCGAGGGAATCTCAGATCCGGTGCGGCTGGAGACAGGTGAGATTGAACAGAAGTTTATTTCCGGTGAGGTGGGCTCCTTCTTCAGCGGCCCCTTCCACGTTGGTCTCCTTGAAGAGCAGGGCGGCGAAGGATTCGCCGACCAGTTCGACGTAGCGATGGTCCCAGGCACTGATGCGCGGACCAGTTTCACCGGCGGCGGCAACCTTGCTGTGTTCAATGACAGCGAGAACCGCGACGCCAGCTGGAAATTCGTGCGGTGGCTCAGTGAACCCGAAACGCAGATCGCCTGGTACGACATTTCGACCACGCTGCCCAGCGTCCAGGCTGCCTACGACGATCCCACTTTCGCCGAGGACCCCAACCTGAGCGTCTTTGCCGATCAGCTCGAGGACTCCAAGGCACCGCCCGCCATTCCGACCTGGGCTCAGGTGTCGGCGGTCATCGATCAGGAGCTTGAAAAGGTCACCCGCGGCGACACCACAGTCGATGAGGCGCTGGCCGCCATTCAGGGACAGGCCGAAAGCATAGGGACAGGTCTGTAACAGTGGCACTCGCCCAAACGGGAAAACCAGCTCCGGCGCGGTCGCGCAAACCGCGCTCGCGCCGGAGCCGGCAGACTGTCGTCGCCTGGAGTTTCGCTGCGCCGTTCCTGATTCTTTTTGTGATCTTCATGGCGGGGCCCATCGTGGCATCCCTCGCCATGAGCTTCACTGATCTGACCACCCGGGACCTGCGAAGCCCGTTCGGGGTGAATTTCGTGGGATTCGAGAACTACATCGCTCTGTTCAACGACACCCGGTTCGTCCGCTCCCTGGTCAACACCGCAGCGTTTGTGTTGGTTGGTGTGCCACTCACCATGACCGTGGCCCTTCTGGTGGCGCTGGCGCTCAACAACGGGATCACCCGGTTCCGCACGCTTTTCAGGGTGGGCTTCTACGCCCCGGTAGTGACCAGCATTGTTGCGGTCGCGATCGTCTGGCGGTTCATCCTGCAGCCGGACGGACTCCTGAACGGCTTACTGGGGGTATTCGGCATCGCTGGTCCTAACTGGCTCGAAAATGAGTTGACGGCCCTGCCGTCCCTTATTTTCATGGCGGTCTGGCGCAATATCGGAACCCTGATGGTGATCTTTCTGGCCGGGTTGCAGGGAGTTCCACGGGAGCACCACGAAGCGGCCATGATGGACGGGGCAACCGCCGTGCAGCGGTTTTGGAATGTCACCCTTCCCGCGATGCGGCCGCCGATCCTGTTCGCGGCAGTGATCACCGGCATCGGGTTCCTGCAGTTTTTCGAGGAACCGTATGTGATGACTGGTGGCGGCCCGCTCGATGCGACCCTTTCGACCGCCATGTACACCTATGACCAGTTTGGGTTCGGTAACTATTCCTACGCCTCAGCGGCGAGCTACGTCCTGTTCCTCGCCATTGTGATCCTGTCCCTCATCCAGTTCCGAATCCTTGGAAAGAAGGACTGACATGGCTACCTCCGTTGCACCACCGGTCGTTGCGGTTCCCGCCAGCCGTAAGCGCTCACACCTTCAGCAGCGCCCCAGGCTGTGGCTGTACGTTGTGCTGGCAGTCGGCATGATTGCGATGATCCTGCCATTCGTGTGGATGATCCTTGGATCCTTCAAGACGACGGCCGAGATTCGGCAGTACCCGCTGAACTTCTGGCCCATGGAGCCAACTCTCGACAACTACACCGAGTTGTTTGTCCGGCTGGACTTCGCCACCTTCTTCGCCAACAGCCTGGTGGTGGCGGTTTTCGTCACCGCCGGCAACATCATCTTCTCGTCAATGGTGGGATATGCCCTGGCGAAGCTGGACTTCGCAGGGAAAAAGATCCTGTTCATGTTGGTCCTTGGCACGCTGATGGTGCCTGGAGTGGTGACCTTCGTCCCACTGTTTGTGCTGACCGCCAACCTTGGTTTGGTGAATTCCTATCCGGGGCTAATTCTGCCCTTCCTGATCGCACCGCTGGGCGTCTTTCTCATGCGGCAATTCATGTTGGGCCTCCCGGATGACCTCATTGAGGCGGCTCGCATTGATGGCGCCAGTGAATGGCGAATCTTCCTCCGGGTGATCATGCCGTTGTGTGGGCCGGCCGTCGCCACCCTGACCATCCTCACGTTCCTTGCGTCCTGGAATAACTTTCTCTGGCCCCTCGTGGTGGCCACCAGCGAGGACCGCTACACGCTGCCCGTCGCCCTGGCGTTGTACTCGGTTGGTCAGAATGCAGCGGAGTACGGCCTCATGATGGCTGGCGCCGTCGTCGTGGTCCTGCCAATCCTCCTCATTTTCGTCCTGCTGCAGAAGTACTTTGTGCAGGGCATCGCGCTGACAGGCATCAAATAGCTGGCTTGCGCCGGCAGAAAGTAGTCGACTATGAACTTCCCAAACGGATTTCTGTGGGGTGCGTCCACGGCGGCGCACCAGATTGAGGGCGGCAACGTCAATTCTGATTGGTGGCAGCGGGAGCACGGTCATTTCCCCGGCGCTCCAGTCGAGGCCCCGAGCGGTGACGCTGCTGACAGCTACCATCGGTATCGCGAGGACATGACATTGCTGGCCGACGCCGGCCTGACGTCCTACCGCTTCAGCATCGAATGGGCGCGGATCGAGCCGGAAGAGGGTTTTGTCTCCCGCGCCGCCGTGGATCACTACCGTCGGATGGTGGCGACCGCCGTCGAACTCGGTCTCACCCCAATGGTGACCCTGCACCATTTCACGAATCCCATCTGGTTCGCGCGGGCCGGTGGGTGGAAGGACGCTGGGTCGGTGGAGCGGTTTGCCCGCTACGTTCAGCACGCTCTGCCTGTGCTCGAGGGGGTCGACCTGGTCTGCACCATCAACGAGCCGAACATGGTCGCTGTTCTGGCTGACCCCGAGCAGGGTTTCCCCTCGATCGGACTTCCCGCAGGCAACCCCGAGGTCACTACGAACCTCATCGCCGCGCATCGCCGTGCCGTCGATATATTGCAGGCCGCGGGCAAGCAAGCCGGTTGGTCGGTCGCAACCCAGGCCTACCAGGCTGAACCGGGGGCCGAGGATGTCACAGAAGAATACGGCCGAACACGGGAGCACGTCTTCTTGGAGGCCTGCGTCGGTGACGACTGGGTGGGGGTCCAGGCCTACACCCGAACCAAGGTGGGCGTTGACGGTCCGCTGCCGATTGACGACGACGCTGAGCGGACGCTCACCGGTTGGGAATACTACCCCGCAGCCATCGAGGACGGCATCCGAAATTCCTGGCAGCGCAATAGCGTGCCGATCTACATCACGGAAAACGGGATTGCTACCGGCGATGACACTCGTCGAATCGACTACACGCGCGGCGCCCTGGAAGCCGTTGCCCGGTGCATCGACGACGGAATCGAGGTCCGCGGTTACCTGCACTGGAGCGCATTGGACAACTACGAGTGGGGCAGCTTCAAGCCAACCTTCGGCCTGATCGGCTGGGACGCCAAGACGTTCGAGCGGCACCCCAAGCCAAGCCTCGGCTGGCTGGGGAGGGTGGCCGCGGCGAACTCGCTGCTGGAGCCGGCTGACGCTGCCCCGTAGCTAATTCCGCACGGAGCTGCCCAGTAGCCAATTCCGCACGGAGCTGCCCAGTAGCCAATTCCGCACAGAGCTGCCCAGTAGCCAATTCCGCACGGAAACGGCCCCAAGGGTCAGGATCGCCGGTTGCAACTGGCAATCCTGACCCCAAGGGCCGTTTCTCGCTGCTGGGCAGCCCGCATCGGCGACAAACACCCCAGGTGGCAGGCGGGGGCCGGTTTGCCTCCGGGTGACAAACTTAAAGTGTGGCTCATCTAGACGTTTCCAACATTGACTACTTCCTCTCCGACGGGCGGCAGTTGCTCAACGCCGTCAGCTTCAAGGTCGGCGACGGGCACAAGACGGCCCTGATCGGCCCCAATGGCACGGGCAAAACCACACTGCTGCGCATCATCGCCGGCGATGTCACCGCCGATGAAGGCGCCGTCACCCGCTCCGGCAACATGGGAATCATGCGCCAGTTCGTCGGCCAGGTCAGGGATGAGACGACGGTCCGGGACCTGTTGGTCTCCGCCGCGCCGCCAGCCCTCGCCAAGGCCGCGAAAGCGGTCGACGACGCCGAGCTCGCCATGATGGAGAACGACGACGAACCCACCCAAATGCGCTACGCCCACGCGATTACCGAGTGGGGTGACGCCGGTGGATACGAACTGGAAACCACGTGGGACGAAGTCACCATGGCTGCACTCGGGGTGCCTTACGCCCGGGCACAGTACCGGGCGTCGTCGTCGTTGTCCGGCGGCGAGCAGAAACGGCTGGTCCTCGAAGCGCTGTTCTCCGGACCGGACGAGCTGCTGCTCCTCGACGAACCCGACAACTACCTCGACGTCCCCGGCAAGCGCTGGTTGGAGGCGAAGCTGAACGAATCGAAGAAGTCGGTGCTGTTCGTCAGCCACGACCGGGAACTGCTCGCCAACGCCGCCACCCGCATCATCACCCTTGAACCGGGAGCGCTCGGCGCATCCAGCTGGATCCACGGTGGCGGCTTCGAAACCTACCTGCAGGCCCGCACCGACCGGAACCTGAGGTTCGAGGAACTGCGGCGCCGGTGGGACGAGGAGCACCTCAAGCTCAAAGAGCTGGTCAACATGTACAAGAACAAGGCGGCGTTCCGGTCCGACATGGCCAACCGGTACCACGCCGCCCAGACCCGGCTCGCGAAGTTCCTTGAGGCCGGGCCGCCGGAAGCGATCCCGATAGAGCAGAACGTCACCATGCGGCTCAAGGGTGGTCGCACGGCCAAGCGGGCAGTCGTCGCCCAGAAACTCGAACTCACTGGGCTGATGAAGCCGTTCAGCACCGAGATCTGGTTCGGCGACCGGGTAGGAGTGCTGGGCTCAAACGGTTCCGGCAAGTCCCACTTCCTACGACTGCTTGCCAGTGGCGGCACCGATCCGGAGAAGGAACACGAACCGGTCTCCGAGGTCAGCATCCAGCCCGTCCCACACGAAGGAACAGTGAAGCTCGGTGCGCGGATCCGACCCGGCTTCTTCGCGCAGACCCACGTGCGACCCGACCTCCTGGGACGCACCCTGCTCGACATTCTGCACCGCGGCGATGATCACCGGTCGGGATTGCCGCGCGAAGCGGCGTCAGGAGTTCTGGACCGTTACGGTCTGGCGGGTCAGGCGGAGCAACTGTACGACTCCCTCTCGGGTGGGCAGCAGGCACGGCTGCAGATCCTGTTGCTGGAACTCTCGGGTGCCACGCTCCTGCTGCTCGATGAGCCCACCGACAACCTCGACCTGCACTCGGCCGAGGCGCTGGAGAAGGCCATCGACGCGTTCGAGGGTACCGTGCTGGCTGTCACCCACGACCGATGGTTCGCGCGTAGTTTTGACCGGTTCATGGTTTTCGGGTCGGACGGCTTGGTGTACGAAACTGAGGAGCCGGTCTGGGATGAGGGCCGGGTGCAGCGGGACCGCTGACCCAAACGGTCGGCTGAGGCAGTAGACCGGCTCCGAAAATTGCGCATACGGTTTACTGGTGCAAACAAATGTCTTGTCGGCCATGTGGGCGACGTTCGCCGTCTTCGGCCTTAACGGCCTGGTCTTCGCGAGTTGGGCTGCCCGGATCCCGTCCGCGTCCTCGGTGCTGGGCCTCGGCTCGGGGGAGACGGGCGCCCTGTTGTTGGCTGCTGCCGCCGGATCGGTGATTGCCCTCCCCCTCGCGGGCGGGATCTCAGGCCGGGTGGGGGTCGCCAATACGGTCAGGATCGGTGGCGTGGTGTCTGCCCTCGCGGCGGTGACCATTGCCGGCGGATTGACGACGACGTCGGTCTCCCTCACCGCGATCGGACTATTTCTCTTCGGCGTGGGCGTTGCCCTCTGGGATGTGGCCCAAAACATTGAGGGTGCCGACGTCGAGCACCGCCTCCGCCGCACCATCATGCCCAAGTTCCACGCGGCGTTCAGCGGCGGCGCCTTCGTTGGTGCAATGGTCGGCGCCGGTCTGTCACACCTCGACGTCGACCTGTCCTACCACCTGCTGGGGGTTGCCGCCGTCGTCCTCGTGGTTTCCCTCTGGGTGCCCCGCTATTTCCTGCCGGACATCTCCCACGCCGACGCGTACCCGGATACTCCCCAGCCCAGCCGGTTCGCTGCCTGGCTGGAGCCAAGGACACTGCTCATTGGGTTGGTGGTGCTGGGCGCTGCCCTGACCGAGGGTGCGGCCAACGACTGGGTGGCCAAAGCCACCGTCGACGGCTTGGGGGCCAGCGAAGCGACTGGCGCGATCATGTTCGGCGTGTTTGTGGCTGCGATGACCCTGTTTCGGTTTGTGGGCGGTGGATTGATTGACCGGTATGGCCGGGTCAGGGTGCTGCAGATCAGCCTCGGGTCGTCGCTGGTGGGGCTCATCATCTTCGTTTTTGCGCCCACCGTGCCGCTTGCGGGGGTGGGAGCGGTGCTCTGGGGTGCCGGCGCAGCGCTGGGCTTCCCGATGGGAATGTCGGCGGCCGCCGACGAACCGCGTCATGCAGCGGCCCGGGTATCTGTGGTTTCCACCATCGGCTACCTGGCGTTCCTGGCCGGACCGCCCCTCCTTGGATTCCTCGGCGATGTGGTCGGCATCCGCAACGCACTGCTCGTCGTGGGGGTGGCGGTTCTCGCCTCATTCCTGGTCGCACCCGCTGCCGCCGAACGCCGGACCGACGCCGATCCCCTGGGCACACCCGTCCCCCAGAAGCTGGACCAACCGGGCCCACTCTGACCGCTTCCCTCGCGGACAAAAACTGTCCTCAATGATTACCTGCGGGCTGCTCCGAACCTTAAGATTGGACGCATGACAATTATTGAGGCCAGAGGTCTGAAAAAGACCTACAAATCGAAGAGTGGCCCCGTTCACGCGCTGGACGGGTTGGACTTGCTAGTGCCCCAGGGCACCGTCAAGGCGCTGCTCGGTCCCAACGGTGCGGGCAAGACCACCGTTGTGAAGGTCTTGACAACGCTGATCCAGCCCACGGAGGGCACGGCGTTCGTTGACGGCATCGATGTGCTCTCGAACCCCCGGGCAGCCCGTCGGATCATCGGGGCGTCCGGACAGTATGCGGCAGTTGACGAGAACCTGACCGGGTTCGAAAACCTGGAAATGGTGGGCCGTCTTTACCATCTCGGAGCCAAGACGGCGAGGCGTCGTGCCCAGGAGCTGATCGACCAGTTCGAGCTCACCGAGGCCGGCAACCGCCCGGTGAAGGGTTTTTCCGGCGGTATGCGCCGCAGGATCGACCTTGCCGGGGCGCTCGTGATCAACCCGAAGATCCTGTTCCTTGACGAGCCCACCACGGGCCTTGACCCGCGGAGCCGGCTGGCCCTGTGGCAGATCATCAAGAACCTGGTCCATGACGGCACTACGTTGCTGCTCACCACCCAGTATCTTGAGGAGGCAGACCACCTGGCCGACGACATCGCGGTGATCGACGGCGGCAAGGTGATAGCCGAGGGCACCTCCGACCAGCTGAAAGCCCGAATTGGCGGGCATCGCGTGGTGGTGGCCCTCGTCGACGAGTCCGACGCCGGCGCGGCCAGTGAGATCCTCGCCCGCCATGGCGAGGGTGAGGCAAGGGTTTCCAGTGACCGGCGCAGCGTCGAGGTGGCTGTCACCGAAGGACCACGCGCGTTGCAATACATCCTCGCGGACCTGGGGCAGGCCAACGTCGGGTTGCACGACGCCGGTATGCGCCGCCCCACCCTCGATGATGTGTTCCTCAAGCTCACCGGCCACACTGCGGAAAACGAGCAGGACACCGAGAAATCCGAAATGGAGCAAGCCAAATGAGTGTCCTCACCAAGCAGACGACCTACGAGAGTGTCGGCACCCCCGCGGGGCAGCTCCTCTCGGATGGATGGATCGCGACCCGGCGGAACCTGATCAAGATCAAACGGGTGCCGGAGATCCTGGTCTTCACTATCCTGCAGCCGATCATGTTCGTGTTGCTGTTCAGCCAGGTCTACGGCGGGGCGATGAACGTCTCCGACTACACCAACTTCCTGATGGCTGGAATCTTCGCCCAGACGGTGATCTTCGGGTCGACCTTCTCCGGCGCCGCTATGGCCCAGGACCTCAAGGACGGCATCATTGACCGGTTCCGCACCCTGCCGATGAACCCCGCGGCGGTGCTGATTGGTCGCACCAACGGGGACCTGGTCATCAACAGTATTTCGATGCTGATCATGATGGGTACCGGCTGGATCGTCGGCTGGCGCGTCACCACCTCCGTCTGGGGATTCCTGGGCGGCGTGGCCATCCTGCTGCTGTTCAGCTACTCCTTCAGCTGGGTGATGGCGTTGCTGGGTATGAGCGTCAGGAGCCCGGAGGTCATCAATAACGCGTCCTTCATGATCCTGTTCCCGCTGACCTTCATCTCCAACGCCTTCGTGCCAATCCACACCATGCCCGAGGTGCTGAAGAACATCGCCGAGTGGAATCCGGTTTCGGCCCTGGTCGAATCGGCCCGGCAGTTGTTCGGCAACACCAATCCGGACTTCCCGGAACCCACGGCGTGGACCCTTCAGAATCCGTTCATCACGATCTTCGTGGGGATCGCGCTGATGCTGCTCTTCTTCGTGCCGCTCTGCATCAGGAAGTTTGAGTCCATCAGCTCACGGTAGACCCACGTCGGATACCGAGAAACGGCTCTTGGGGTCAGGTTCGCCGGGTGCACCCGGCACTCCTGACCCCGGGGGCCGTTTCTGCGTCAGGAGGTCCGGGGGCACGCTGCCTACTCATCCGAAAGGTGTAGGCGAAGGCCGCCAAACATCATCCCAAGGAGCGGCGACCGGGCGAAGGACAATCCGTAGGGTAGAGGTAGGCCCAGCACCGTGGGCACCACAGCAATCTTAAGGACGCAGCCATGATTGAGGCACAAGGCCTGGCGAAGCGCTATGGCTCCAAGACAGCAGTGGATAACGTGTCATTCACGGTCCACCCCGGTAAGGTCACCGGCTTCCTCGGCCCCAATGGCGCCGGCAAGTCCACCACGATGCGGATGATCGTCGGGTTGGATAACCCATCCTCCGGCAACGTGACAGTCAACGGCCGGCGTTACGCCGAGCACCGGGCGCCCCTCCGCGAGGTCGGCGCCCTCCTGGACGCGAAAGCAGTCCACACCAAGCGCAGCGCCTACAACCACCTGCGAGCCATGGCAGCGACCCACGGCATCCCCAATAGCAGGGTCAAGGAAGTCATCGAAATGACCGGGCTGGGCCCCGTTGCCAAGAAGCGGGTCGGCGGCTTCTCCCTCGGCATGGGCCAGCGCCTCGGCATCGCCGCAGCGCTCCTGGGTGATCCCCACACTGTCATCCTCGATGAGCCAGTCAACGGACTGGACCCCGAGGGCGTCCAGTGGGTGCGCCACCTTGCCAAGGGGCTCGCCGCTGAAGGGTGCACAGTTTTCCTGTCCTCCCACTTGATGTCGGAGATGGCATTGACCGCCGACCACCTGATTGTGATTGGCCGCGGACGGATTATTGCCGACGCCCCCATCGAGCAAATCATCTCGGATCAGGGACAGGCGCGCACCCGGGTACGCACCGACAACCCAAGCGAACTCATCCGGGCGCTTGCCGGTGACGGTGTGACCTCGAAGCAGCTGGAGCCCGAGATGCTCGAGATCACCGGCGCCGACTCTCACCGGATCGCCCGCACCGCCCTGGACAACCGGGTGCTGGTCTACGAGCTCACACCGCTGCAGGCGTCCCTTGAAGAGGCGTACATGCAGCTCACCAACGATTCGGTCGAATATCACTCGGCCGATCTCCCGCAGGCAACCCAGGCCGCCGGCGTCGGGGAAGGAAACTAGCCATGTCTCACACAGCAGTCGCAGCGCCTACGCGCGGCACAACCCAGGGTAGTGGCGTGAACTTCATGCGGATCCTGAAGTCCGAATGGATCAAGTTGATCACGGTGCCCTCCACCGTGATCATGCTGTCGATCACGGTCATCGTGATGATTGGTCTGGCAGCTCTCTTTGCGTGGCAAACGACGGTTTTGCTCGATCTACAGGGAGACCCGGAGATGGCCGCCCAGATGCAGGGCGCCCCGGACGCCACCTCCATCACCAACACCATCCCGGGTTCGGGACTGATCTTTGGCCAACTGCTGATTGGGTCGCTGGGAGTTGTCCTGATCGCGTCTGAATGGGGCACCGGGATGATCCGCTCCACGATGGTGGCAGTGCCAAAACGTATTCCAGCACTCCTCGCCAAGCAGGCCGTGTTCGCAGTGGTGGCCTTCGTTGTTGGCGCCGGCTCAGCCCTGGTCAGCTACCTCATCGCACAACCTATCCTGACCCCGTCGGAACTCGAATTCGGACTCGGTGACGAGGGGGTGCTGATGCACATCATCAACACCGGTTCGGTGCTCGCCCTAATGGCTATCATCGCGATGTCGATTGGTACCCTACTGCGCAACACGGCCGGAGGCGTGGTCACCACGATCGGCCTACTCCTGATCCTGCCAATCCTGGTAGCCACGTTGCTGGCAGGGATCGCCGACTGGGTTCCCGACGCTGCTCGTTTCCTTCCCAGCAGCGCGGGGGAACAGATGGTGGCCATCACCATCGCCGACGGCGCACTGAACCAGTGGCAGGGCGCGCTGGTACTGGGCGCCTGGGCCCTCGTACTGCTGGTTGCCTCCTTGCTGGTCACCAAGAAGCGGGACGTGTAACCCAGCGGGTCAACAGCGGATCGATAAGCTCACTCAATGAGTGAAAAAGCCTCGGTGGAGGGGGCGGCGGAGCGAACGGCCGCCGCCTCCTTCACTGAGCTCAATGCACGACGGCTAGGCCCGTTCCGGCGCTATTTCAGGAGCCACCCGCGGGTAACCGACGCGCTGATAGTAGTCCTCTACCTCGCCGCGAGCCTGCCACAGGCGATCGTCGGAACCGTGCTGGCCGATCGATGGTTGGCCTTGATCCCCGTCGTTGCAGCAGGGATCGTCCTCTTCTGGCGCCGGGACCGCCCACTGATTGTCCTGGGCATTTTGATGGCACTCGAATGGGCGAGCCTCATGGCCTCCGACGGTGAGGCGAGTGTTGGGTTCGGCGTCTGGTTTGCTCTGTACGCTGTGGCCGTCCAGCATCCCTTCCGCAGCGCCCTCTGGGCGCTCGCCGGAGCAGCACTGCTGACGATCACCCCCCTCTGGTTTGTCGACGCACTGTTTGTCGATGAGGCGCCATACCTCATCTGGATCGTGACCGGCTTTGTCCTGATGTGGTATTTCCTTGCCGTCGGATTTGGGGTTACCACCCGCAAGGATCGGGAGCATGAAACAGCCCTCCGCGACTGGGCCATCCGCAACGCCGAACTGGCGTCCGCCACCGAGCGCAACCGCATTGCCCGGGAGATGCACGACGTCGTCGCGCACTCCCTGTCGGTGATGATCGCCCTCTCCGACGGCGCCGCCGTCGTGATGAAGCGGGACCAGGACCGTGCCCGAGAGGTCCTCGATGAGCTTTCGACCAGCGGACGCACGGCCCTGGCCGACATGCGCCGGGTGCTCGGCGTCCTGCGGGAAAACCCCGACGCCGCACCTCGCGAGCCCCTGCCAGCGGCCGGCTCGCTTTCCACACTGCTTGACGGGTTCCGGGCGGCGGGACTCTCCATCCGACTGGGACTCTCGGGTCCGGGATTGCCTGAGGACCCAGCCTTCCAGCTGACCATCTACCGGATTATTCAGGAATCCCTGACCAACGTCCTGCGGTACGGCAAGAGCGTCACGACTGTTGATGTAGCTATTGCGCGCACCGGAACCCTGGTCCGGGTGAGGGTGTCCGACGACGGCCGCGGCAGTATGGGGCCCGTGGTGTCGGTGGGTTCCGGGCAGGGGATCGCTGGAATGCAGGAGCGCGCCGCCATCTATTCGGGGACGGTTGATTGCGGTCCGGGCCCGGACGGCGGCTGGGTCGTGGACGCTCGACTGGTTATCCCCGAGGAGCAACAATCCACCAACAGGGGAGCACCAAGTGTCCGAAGTGCCTGAGGGGTTAGCGCTCAACGAGACAGCCGTGCCCGAAACGCTGGCCGGGGAGACCATCAGGGTCCTACTGGTTGACGACCAGCCGCTGCTGCGGATGGGGTTCCGGCTCATCCTCGAGGGTGAGGACGGGGTGGTCATCGTCGGTGAAGCGTCCAACGGCGCCGAAGGAGTGCGGATGGCGGCCGCCCTGAAGCCGGACGTCGTGTTGATGGACGTCAGAATGCCGATCATGGACGGGATCGAGGCAACCCGCCTGATCACCCAGTCTGGTTCGTGTTCACGCATCATCATCCTGACCACCTTTGACCTGGACGAGTACGCCTTCGCAGGCCTCCAGGCTGGAGCGTCTGCTTTCCTCCTGAAGGATGTGGGACCCGATGAGCTGGTGAATGCCGTCCGGGTGGTTGCCAGCGGAGACGCGGTTGTCGCTCCGCGGGTGACCCGCCGGCTCCTTGAAACCTACGTGCGATCGCTGCCACCCCTTGCGACTCCACGGCCCGTCGATCCATTGCTGGAGGACCTGACCCCCCGTGAACGGGAGGTTTTGGAGGCCATCGCCGAGGGACTCTCCAATGCGGAACTGGCCCACAAGTTCTTTCTCTCCGAAGCCACCGTGAAAACCCATGTGCGGCGGATTTTCACCAAGCTTCACCTCAGGGACCGGGTGCAGGCAGTTGTCTACGCCTACGAGTCGGGTCTGGTGGTCCCCAGCCAGGGACAGGACTACTGAGCTTGGTAGGCTCACTTCCATGACCGCCCTCCAGCACATCACCGATCTCGGCGCCTACATTGGTGCCTCACCCTCCAGCTTCCACGCCGCGGCTGAGGGCGCAGCCCGGCTGGAGGCCGCCGGGTTTGTCCGGTTGCAGGAAGCCGACACGTGGACAGCACGGGAGGGCAAATTCCTGGTGGTCCGTGATGGTGCCCTGATCGCCTGGGTAACCCCGGCCAACGCCACCCCCGTCACCGGGTTCCGCATCCTGGGCGCCCACACCGATTCGCCGGGCTTCAAACTGAAACCCAAGCCCACCACCGGTCGGCACGGCTGGCTTCAGGCGGGCGTCGAAGTCTACGGTGGCCCGCTGCTCAACTCCTGGCTGGATCGCGAGCTGGCGCTCGCGGGCAGGCTCGTCACCCACGACGGCGTCGAGCACCTGGTGTCCACGGCCCCCCTGCTGCGGTTCCCCCAACTCGCGATCCACCTCGATCGGGCAGTCAACGACGGACTCGCGCTGGACAAGCAACAGCATATGAATCCGGTCTGGGGAGTTGGCGACCCACGCGACGCCGACCTCCTCGCGCTTCTGGCCGACTCAGCAGGGATTGCCCCGGTGGACGTTGGCGGGTACGACGTCGTCGTCGCGGACACCCAGCCAGGCAGCGTCTTCGGCGCGGACGGTGCGTTCTTCGCCGCCGGTCGGCTGGATAACCTTTCTTCGGTGCACGCCGGACTGGTTGCCCTGATCGCGGCGGGTGCCACAGCGGCTCCGGATGGGCCGATCGCCGTTCTCGCCGCCTTTGACCACGAGGAGGTGGGCAGCGCCTCCCGCTCCGGGGCGAGTGGGCCCTTCCTTGAGGATGTACTGCACCGCATTTCGGGTGGGTTGGGAGCGGAGTCCGAGGAACGCCGGCGCGCGCTGGCCGCCTCGTTCTGCGTTTCAGCGGATGCCGGTCACGCGGTGCACCCCAACTATGCCGAACGCCACGATCCCGTGAACCGCCCCATCCTCGGTGGTGGCCCGCTGCTGAAAATCAACGCCAACCAGCGTTACACCACCGATGCCCCAGGCGCCGCATATTGGGCCCGGCTGTGCCGCGAAGCGCGGGTACCGTATCAGGAGTTTGTCTCCAACAACGTGATGCCCTGCGGCTCAACCATTGGTCCGCTGACCGCCACCCGGCTCGGGATCCGGACGATCGACGTCGGGACCCCACTGTTGTCCATGCACTCCGCCCGGGAACTGTGCGGCGTTGAAGATCCGCACCACCTGGCCACAGCCACCGAACTGTTCTTCACCTCCATCAGGTAGCGACGAAGCCGGGGACCGGTTATCCACACGCGGTTCGGTGGGCCGGCGAATCTCCGGTAACATTGGTAAGTCTGCGCTGGCACCGGCCCGAACTGGGAATCAGGTGTCAGGCAGGCCAACGCAAATAGAACCTCCTGTTACGGAAAGACCGTGACCGTTTAGCCCAGAGGAGGTGGGTTCACAAATGCGTGCATATGAATTGATGGTAATCATCGACCCCGATGTCGAGGAACGTACCGTTGAGCCTTCGCTCGAGAAGTTCCTGAATGTCGTCCGCAACGGCGGCGGCACCGTAGACAAGGTAGACCTGTGGGGACGTCGTCGCCTGGCCTACGAAATCAAGAAAAAGGCTGAGGGTTTCTACGCTGTAGTCAACTTCACCGCCACTCCAGCAATCGCTGCCGAGCTTGACCGCCAGCTGAGCCTCAACGAGACGATCATGCGTACCAAGATCATCCGTCCCGAGGAGCAGAAGGTTTCAGCCGAATAATTTCGGCTTAGCTTCACAGATTAGGACAGGCCCACCACAGTGGGCTGTGACAGTAGGAGGCACCATGGCAGGCGAGACACTAATTACGGTCGTCGGTAATCTCACCAGCGATCCCGAACTTCGTTTCACCCCGTCAGGCTCAGCAGTGGCAAATTTCACCATTGCGTCGACGCCGCGGACCTTCGACCGCCAGTCCAACGAGTGGAAGGACGGCGAAACGCTGTTCCTCCGTGCGTCGGTATGGCGTGAAGCGGCAGAGAACGTTGCGGAGACCCTGACCAAGGGAACCCGCGTCGTCGCTCAGGGCCGCCTCAAGTCACGCTCGTACGACACCAAAGAAGGCGAAAAGCGCACCGTCATGGAACTTGAGGTGGACGAGATTGGTCCATCCCTGCGCTACGCGTCAGCCAAGGTCACCCGCACCCAGCGCTCAGGCGGTGGCGGCGGTGGTGGTTTCGGCGGCAACAGCGGCGGGAACAGTGGCGGCGGAAACAACTCCAACTCAGGTTGGGGCGGCGGCCAGCAGGGTGGTCAGCAGGCGCAACAGCCAGCTGATGACCCATGGGGCGCACCCGCTGGGGGCAACTCCTCCGGAGGTAACTCCTCCGGTTGGGGCAACGGCCCGGATTCGTCCGAGCCTCCCTTCTAACCCTTCTTTACCGGCAGGACCGCTCCGCTGTTGGCAGCGGCCACCCGCCAAGTAGTTCCCATCCCGCAGAATCGTTCTGCGGGCTCCACCAGACATAAGGAGCACCACGATGGCAAAGGCTGAACTTCGTAAGCCCAAACCAAAGTCCAATCCCTTGAAGGCCGCTGACGTCACCGTCATCGACTACAAGGACGTAGCTTTGCTGCGTAAGTTCATTTCAGACCGCGGAAAGATCCGTGCACGCCGCGTTACCGGCGTCACCGTTCAGGAGCAGCGCAAAATTGCGCAGGCAATCAAGAATGCCCGTGAAGTTGCCCTCCTGCCGTACTCCGGCGCAGGCCGCGGTTAAGGAAAGGAACCCAACCCAATGGCAAAGCTCATTTTGACCCATGAAGTAACCGGTCTTGGTGCTGCAGGCGACATTGTCGAGGTAAAGAACGGTTACGCACGTAACTTTCTTCTGCCCCGCGGCTTCGCCCTCACCTGGACCAAGGGCGGCGAGAAGCAGGTCGAGTCGATCAAGGCTGCCCGCCTCGCTCGCGAGCACTCCACGCTCGAGGACGCCCAGAAGCAGGCAGCTGCTCTCTCCGCCAAGCCGGTCAAGCTGACCGTGAAGGCCGGTGAGTCCGGACGCCTGTTCGGCACCGTCAAGGCTGACGACGTTGCGAAGGCAGTCGAGGCCGCAGGCCTTGGCACCATCGACAAGCGCAAGGTAGAACTGCCCGCCCACATCAAGTCGGTTGGCACCTACCAGGCGAACGTCCGGCTGCATGACGATGTCGCAGCAGTTATCGACCTGAACGTTGTCGCCAGCTAGTTCCGGCACGCATCATTCAGGACGGCTCCAGGGGCTCCCGCTTACCGCGGGGGTCCCTTTTGTCGTCCTCGGTCGGCCCACCGGGTGGCACTCCGGCCTGTTCCAGCCCCAGGCCCTGCAGGTGCAGGGCGAAGGCGGGGCTGCTCATCAGCGCCTGCACCCGGTCCAGGGTGCTGACGCGTGGATCGCTCATGGCCGCCTGGTTGGCCGCGAGAGCCTGCCGGGTAGCCAGCACGCCGTCATCCTCATTCCCCGACTGCCCGGGCCCCAGCGGGCCGGCGACGACCGTTGGGTGGAGCCATGGTGCGTCGTGAGCCTGGCGGGTTTTCGAATCGGTAGGAAGTGATGCGGTCCGTTGCCCAGTCCCCGGCCGCGGCGCGGGATAGTCAATGTCAGCCCGACGGTGGTGCGATTCACCAGACGATCCGGGCGCCGGGCCGGAGGCCGGGTCTGCCCCTCGATCACGGCGACCCACGTAACTGATCAACCCGCCGGTCAGGAGGAGCGCTGTGAGCAGCACTGCGCTGATCAGCTGTAGTTCCATCGACCTGTTCCCTTCGCCCCGGGGTGGTGTCCACTCAAAGTATCGCACCGCTCGGGGTACATCGCTGGTGGAAGTATGCCGGAAGGGTCATATTTCAGGTGTGAGCGCGGCATGCGGGTGCGGTGACCGGTATATAGGCCGGTGGGACGTCGTTCTATCTGTGGTCCGACTCACACTGGTAACCCACAAAGCTGTGGATAGCTGGTGAATAACTCGTCCCGTAGGCGCTGTGGGAGCATCTGTCAACACGCAAGTAGTGGATGAACGTTGGGTGACTGAAACATTTACTCCACAGGTCCTGGAGGGTGTTTGGCCTTGTCAGAGACATATTGGGTGGATAAGTATTTAGTTATCCACACTGTTGTCCCCATCCTGTGCACAAGACACGCCGCGTAATCCACAGTCAATCCACAGGGCCTGTGGATTACTCGCTTGGCAGGATGGTGCTTCGGCACTACCGTTGCGGAGTATCCCAGACGCTAAAACTGTCCGTACCGGGTGATAAGACTCAGTTATCAGACCGGATACGACCACCCCCGACGATCCGTCGGAGTGGTTCCCGGGGTAGGTAACTGGAAGAGAGAGTGCAGCGGTGTCCCTCACGCGCGTTGATTCATCAGAGGACACCCGGTCCCCGGAGTTCACCCGAACCCCGCCTCAGGACCTGGTTGCTGAGCAGTCAGTTCTCGGCGGAATGATGCTGTCCAAGGACGCCATCGCCGACTGCGTCGAGGTACTGCGCGGGGTGGACTTCTATCGTCCGGCCCACGAAAGCATCTACGAGGCCGTGATTGATCTCTATGGCCGCGGGGAACCCGCCGACGCCGTCACCGTCTCCGATGAGCTGACAAAACGCGGCGAAATTTCCCGCATCGGAGGACCCGCCTACCTTCACACGCTGATCCAGTCAGTCCCGACGGCCGCGAACGCCGGATTCTACGCGGAGATTGTGCGGGAACGCGCAGTGCTGCGGCGGCTCGTGAATGCCGGGACCAAAATTGTGCAGCTGGGTTACTCCAACGACGGCGAGGTGGATGACATTGTCAACGCCGCCCAGGCCGAGGTGTATGCGGTGGCCGAGCGGCGAAGTGCCGAGGACTATGTCGCGCTGAAAGACATCATCGAAAGCACCGTCGACGAGATTGAATCGGCCGGACACCGCGGTGAGGGTATGACCGGGGTCCCGACCGGCTTTTTTGAACTGGATGAACTAACCCAGGGCCTCCATGGCGGACAGATGATTGTGGTGGCGGCGCGGCCCGCGATGGGTAAGTCGACCTTCGCCCTGGATTGGGCTCGCTCCGCAGCGATCAAGCACAACATGACCACCGTCTTCTTTTCCCTGGAAATGGGGCGCAACGAGATTGCCATGCGCCTGTTGTCAGCCGAAGCCACCATCGGGCTGCAGGACCTGCGCAAGGGCACGATCAAGGACGAACAGTGGGGCAAGATCGCCACCACCATGGGGCGGATGAACGATGCGCCGCTCTTCATCGATGACAGCCCCAATATGTCCCTGATGGAAATCAGGGCGAAGTGCCGGCGGCTTAAGCAGCGCCATGACCTGAAACTGGTGGTCCTCGACTACCTGCAGCTGATGTCATCGGGCAAGCGGGTCGAGTCGCGTCAGCAGGAGGTCTCCGAGTTCTCCCGTGCGCTGAAGCTGCTTGCCAAGGAGCTGAACGTACCGGTGGTGGCACTCTCCCAGCTGAACCGTGGCTCCGAGCAGCGCACCGACAAGCGCCCGATGGTTTCCGACCTTCGCGAGAGTGGTTCGATCGAGCAGGACGCCGACATGGTGATCCTCCTGCATCGCGATGACGTCTACGACAAGGAATCCCCCCGGGCCGGTGAGGCCGACGTGATCGTCGCCAAGCACCGTAACGGCCCCACCAAAACCATAGTGGTCGGGTTTCAGGGCCACTATTCCCGGTTCAACAACATGGCTGTGGACGGTGGCGGCGGCGGGTTCTGACCGGATTACCGGACCCTGGTGATCAGACCCGGCCGCCTGCCACCGGGCCGCGTGGTGACCAGACGCCGTCAAGGGCCTGGTTCACCTCGTCCAGCCGGCCCTGCAGGTGTTCCTGCACTGCCGGCGGGTGCGATTCCTGCCGGATAGCTGCAGCGACTCGCTGTAGCTGTTCGCGGACCGCCGGCTTGTCCTCATCAGCCGCGTGCCAGGCGACCTCCTGCAGCAGACTCAGGACCCGATCAACCACCGCCGGGTCGGAACTCCCGTAAAGCACTGGCTGGTCGAGGGTGATGTTCAGGAACGCGGCGAAGTCGGGGCGGTGGAGAATGACCCGAACCAACCCGTCGTCGTCGCGCAGTACGCGCTCTCCCAGCTCCCGCTGCGTGAGATCACACAACAGCGCTGAAGTGTGCCCAAGCACGTGGATCGCGGTTGTTGGGTCGTTGATGCCGGGCGATAAGGCCTTGGCCGCCACATCAATAAGCTGTCGGAACCCGAAGGCGACATCCTGCACCGCGGTCCGTTCGAATCCGTAGTTGAAAGCGGCTACCACGTCGTGGCGGAATGCCTTCAGTGCCTCATCATCCATACTCGGCTCCCCGCTGCGCGCCCAACCGACGGCCATGGGTACGCCTTTCACAAGGGACGAACCGACGCGGCAATCAACTCTCACGATCGCATGGTGCTTCACCGCTGCGGCAAGGATCCGTTCCTCATCAACCCCGGTCAGGAACCCGGACTTCGCCGCGACTATCAGGGCCGCGGAGTCTGGCGCTACCGGCAGCACCGGGCTTGCTGAACCCCGTCGATCGGGGAATACCCGTTCAACGGTCGCCGCCGTTTCGCCGTGGACCTTACGCATAATCGTTTCCACTCTGATTTCCCGGGCCAGATGGGCCAGGAAAAACACCAGCCCGATGACGCTGGCAATCGCAAGAAGGAAGGCGAAAGTCACCGCAATGTGTGGAACAAACGCTTCCTCGCCGTCCTCACCGGAACGAACTGTCCGCAGGACGGTCAGCGCATAGGCGAAGGTGCCCAGGAACAGGGCCAGCGTCGCGTGCACCACCCGGTCCCCGGTGAAGGTTCTCAGGAGCCGCGGAGAAAACTGGCTGCTGGCCAGTTGCAGCGTTACGACCGTCAGGGAGAAGGTCAATGACGTCGCAGTGATCAGCGAACCGGCCGTCGCCTCAAGGATGGCACGGCCAGCATCGGGACCACCGTTGATGAGGAGATAGGAAACCGCCGACGGCATGTCCTCGCCAATCGCGGCATCCAGGAGAGGGAGCCACACACCCAGTCCGATTGCCACCAGCACGGCAAAGACCGGCAGCGGCCAGAGCTGCGTGCGCAGGGCATCGCCCGCAGCGCGAAACTTATCGCCGATCCGGCTGGTTGGGCCTGAAGTCATAGCCATCGGCGGTAGGGCTCCTTGTTGGTGTTACAGGTACCTGCAAAGCGTAGACCAGGCCGCCGTGGATTACCGTGAGCAACCCCAAATTAGGCGGAACCCGTGATCTCAGCTCGCCGTGCCCGCACAATCTCAACAACTACCGTCGCCGGAAGGGGGTGTTCCGGCGTGAACCTGATCGTGCCGGTGGAAAGTGAATAGTCGCCGAGCCTTCCCCGGACCTGGTCGACTACTGCCGGTGAGAAGGGGTGGACCGCAAGGTGCCGGGCGCTGGCCGTGACACCGATCAGCGGTTTGCCCCCGACTTTCAATACAGGTATTCCGTAGCTCACCCCGGCGACGGCGTCGGGTGCCGCTGCGCGAGCGACAGCGATAAGCCGTTCCAGGCACTCACGCTCGGGTTGACCCAACGCCGCCACTGCCTCATCAAGTGAATCCATCGGTGTATCCGGCTAGCCGCCAGCCACGGACTGGATGATCATCACCTCGGCGCCTGGCGGGACTGGTGTCGAAAGCCCCGCCAGGCGCCGCACGTCCTCCCCATCGACGTACACGTTGACGTACCGGCGCAGGGCGCCCGTCTCGTCACGAATACGCCGGGCGAACACCGGATAACCCTCGTGCAGGGTGTCGAGTAGCTGAGCGAGGGGGACCGGCGATTCAGCGGCGACAGGCACCGATGACCGGTCGCCGATCAAGGGCCGCAAGAGGGTCGGAATCAGGACCGTCACACCGCCCGAGGTGGCGCCCACCCTAGGAGCCGACGACAGCTGAGGCGCGGACACACAGGACGTCGGGCAGGTGGGAGACCACTTCGGTGAACGTTGCGCCCTCGTCGGCGCTCGCGTACACGGTGCCGCCCCGGGTGCCGAAGTACACACCCACCGGGTCCAGCGCGTCCACGCCGGCGGCGTCCCGCAGCACCGCGTTATATTCCTTCTCCGGTAACCCCTGGTCCAGCCGCGTCCAGGAGGATCCGGCGTCGTAGGTGCGGTGCACTGCGAGCCTGGCAGCTGGCGGGATGCGTTCGCCGTCGGCCTTCAGTGGGATCACCCACGCCGTTCCAGCACGATGCGGATGCGCGAGCATCACAAATCCGAAATCCGCGGGCAGGCCCTCGGCAATTGATTCCCAGGTTTCGGCGCTGTCGTCCGACCGATAGACCCCGTGGTGGTTCTGCGCATACAGTCTCGTGGGCTCCACCGCGTCGCGGGCTATCTTGTGCACGCACTGACCGAATTCGGGGTTGGGGTCGGGCATGAAGTACGCCGAAATGCCCTTGTTCCGCGGCGTCCAGGACGTTCCACCGTCGTCGGAGCGATACACCCCGCCAGTGCTCATCGCCACGTGGACTGTGTCGTCGACCGGGCTCGGAGCCACTGAGTGCGCTGCGGCGCCACCGAAACCGGCACCCCATTCGGGGCGGTGAGGGTGATCCCATAAGCCGCGATTCAGTTCGAAGTGCTCGCCGTAGTCGGTCGACTTCCACACCGAGATGGGCTGACAACCGGCCCAAACCACTCCCGGGCGGTCGGCGGAATCGGGATGGAGCTGCCAGATCCGTTCGACGGCAGCGTCGTCGTCCGCCGCGAACTTGATAGCACCGTGTTCGGGTTCAGACCAGGTGGCGCCGAGATCGTCGGAGTAGACCACCGTCGGGCCCCAGTGGTAGGACAGCACGCCCGCCATGATCCGGGTTCGGCCCTCACGGGTATCGATGCCCACGCTCGCCACCTCCTGCATCAAAAAGTGTGGGTCGGAGAGCGTCCAGGTCAGCCGGTCGGTGCTGGTCGCAAGCCAGAGGCCCTTCTTCGTGCCGATGGCCAGGAGAGTTGTTGTCATGGGGTCCTCGGTTCAGTGGGTAACTGATGTGAACACTGTAAACAATGGCATAGGCGCGGTGTCCTGTACATAGGTCGATCGGACGCCGCGGCGTCGTCGGCGACGTGGCAGGCTTGGGTCAGCGCACCGACTTCCGTTCGTAGATTGCCATCGACCAGGCGTAGCCGACGGCGATGATGACGGCGCACCACCCGAGCGACAAGCCAAGGTTCCAGTCCAGTGGGTTGCCAAGCAGCAACCCGCGGATAGCTTCGATGAAGGGGGTAAACGGCTGATACTGGGCAAACCACTGCAGCTAACGACGTCGCATCCTGCGACCGCCGCGGTGCCGGCGTCAGCCCGGATGAGAGTAGACAGGATATGGATCGTTGTCGTTTTACCCGCGCCATTCTGGCCGAGTAGGGCTGTAACGGTTCCCGCACTGACGTGGAGGTGGACGTCGTCGAGCACCACCTTGTTCCCGTACGATTTCCGCAGCCCCTCAACGCTGATTGCTGAAGTTCCCATGTCTGGTTCCTGGATTCTGTGTTCTCGATGAGCGCGCCCACCTACGGGGCGCGGTTGATGGAAATGCTGCCGCCATGGGTGCGTGCCCGGACGGCTACTGACTGCTCTGATGGCGCTGGAGCCTGATCGCCGGTGAGCTCATTGCGGATCTGGCCAAGCTTTGACGCCAGGTCGAGCCAGGCGGCGACGCCGCGCCGCACCCCGATGCTGATCTGGCCGAACCCGCTCTCGACGGCGATGCTGCCGTTTGAGACGTCGGGGAGGGTGATGCTGCCGTAGGCTGTCTTGGCCGTGACGGATGCCAGCGCCCGGGCGATATGGAGGTCGCCGTAGGAGAGCTTCGCCTCAAGTTCACCCGCGGCTTCCTCCACTGAAATGGCGCCATGGGAGGCCTTGAGGATGGCGTCGCCGGTGATGGCGCCGACCCGTATTTGACCGTGGTCGGCAGTCACCTCGGCACCACCTCCGACCGAGCCGACTGTCGCGTTGCCGTGGCCGACCCGCAACCACAGGTCGCCCGTGGCGGCGTCCACTTCCACGGGGCCCATCGAGCTCTTGATCCGGGTGGCGCCCAGGCGGCCGATGGTGCGCACACCGCCGACAGCGATTTTGACGGTGAGCCGCGAATCGGCTGGCAGCTCGATGAGCAGGTCCACCGATTCGGTGGGGCCAATCACGCTGAAGCGGGGCTTTGGGCCGGAGATAGTGAGCCGTTGCCCGTCGAAATCGACGGTTGTCGCTTCGGCGCCCCGGCGGTCGACCGCCCGGTCCGGGTTGGTGGCCGAAACGGTGACCACCGTGTCGGGCCGGTCGCTGGCAATGACGTCGATCGCACCGACCTGCAGATTGATGGCGAGGTCGATGGCACTGGGGGTGGTGTAGGTAGGCATGCTGAAGTACTCCCCTTGGTAGGCGTGTGTGTATTACCCCGCGGGCTCGCGTGGTTAATGGAGTTGTCAGGCGGACGGGTTAGCGCGCCCAGCCCGCGAAGTTGTCGCCGGTGCGCAGGGCACGCTGCGCTGAGCGTCGTTGCTTGGGCTGGAGCGCGGCCGCTACCGCCCGGACCAACCAGGTGTTGACTGATAGACCGTCGGCCGCCGCCGCATCATCCACCCGCGCCTTCAGCGCGTCGGGAAGACGGAGTGTGGTCCGGGTGGTGCTCGCATCCTCATGGTCAACAGCCACAGAGCTCGGTCCGTCCGCTTCCGTCTCCACTGCGGGCAGGGAGACCACAAACTCGACCTCCCGGCCCCTGAGTCGGAGGTCCACGGACCCAGGTGCCAGGTCCCGGGTAATTTCGCCGGCTGCCGCCGACAGGACATCGAGCAGGACGATCCGGGTTGCAGCATCCAGCCCGGCGGCAAGCCGTTCGGCGATTGCCCGGGTGTCGTCGGCGCCGGTCTCGGAGGCGTCCACCAACTGGCGTTGCAGGTCACGGATGTACTGCCCTAGTTCCATCTCACCATCGTGACACCACAGTGGTGTCACGTCAAGGGATAAGTGGTGTCACTTTCTGAGTGGCCCGCGCTGCCCCCGGTAAGCTGGAGCAATGGCCATCTTCATAGACCCCCCGCTATGGCCAGCCCACGGGACCGAATTTTCCCACCTGATCTCGGATACCTCCGTCGCCGAGCTTCACGCTTTTGCTGCCGTCGCCGGGATTGCCGAACGGGCCTTCGACGGCGATCACTACGATGTTCCGGCCCGCCGCTACCGCACACTCGTGGCCTTGGGGGCGAGGGAGGTGGATTGCGGAACCCTGACCCGGATCCTGATCTCCAGTGGTTTGCGCATCCCGGCCCGGCAGCGCGCGCCGAGGTTACGGCGTGCCCTGCTGGTGCGGTGGGGTGCGGTGGCGCCGCAGGCTCCACAGTTGGGTGAGAGCCTGCTGGGCCGATGGTCCGAGGCGCATCGCCGCTACCACACACCCTCCCATCTCCTCGAGGTGCTGGAGGCGCTCGATGTGATTTTCCTGCCGTCCGACGACGAGCACCTGCGCCGCCGGGTCCGGCTTGGCGCGTGGTTTCACGATGCCGTCTACGAGGGCGTCGCCGGAGCGGACGAGCGAGCGTCTGCTGCCTTGGCCCAGGATTGGCTGTCAGAGATAGTGCCGGCAGCTGAGGTGGCGGAGGTGGCCAGACTGGTGCACCTGACCGCGTCACACGACCCGATACCCGGCGACCGCGCCGGCGAGCTGCTGTGCGACGCGGATCTGGCCGTCCTGGGGAGGCCGGAGCACCAATACGGGCAGTATGTCGCGGCGGTACGCCAGGAATATGCCCACGTGTCGGATCACGACTTCACTGTCGGCCGCAGCGACGTCGTGCGGCGGCTCCTCGCCATGGACCGATTGTTCCGCACCGTCCCGGCGCAACGACTGTGGCTGGAAGCCGCTCGCGCCAATCTGCTGAACGAGCTGCGGCCCTGATCTTCCTCCGGGGTTTCGTTGCAGGACGGCTGATGCCTCGTGACACAATTGTTGACACTGTTTACTTTTAGTTGTCCGAAGTTAGGTTGAGGGCCTGTGACCCAGCAGTCGAATCCGCGCACCACGTACCGGCACGGTGACTTGCGGCGGGCGCTGATCGCAGCGGGAACCGAGCTGGCGCGTGAGGGTGGACCCGACGCCGTCGTCCTTCGTGAGGTGACCCGCCGCGCCGGTGTGACCCCGAACGCCGCCTATCGGCACTTTGCTGACAAGAGAGCGCTGTTGTGGGCTGTATCCCTTGCCGCACAGTCGAGACTGGCGGCAGCTATGGAGGAGGAGCAGTCAGCGATCGACGACGACGACGGCGCTCGTCTCGGCAATGTCGGGCTCGCGCGCGCGAAACTACGCGCGGTCGGGGCCGGGTACCTGCGTTTCGCCCAAACCGAGCCGGGGTTGTTCAGAACCGCATTCGCCAACCATATTGACCTGCGGGACGCTGCGATTGAAGACTCTGCCGGGCCGCACGGCAGGACCCCGTTCCAGCTGCTGTCCGACGCCCTGGATGCGCTCGTTGACGCCGGGGTGTTGCCGGTTGACCGGCGTCCGGGTGCGGAATTTGTTGCCTGGTCGGCGGTGCATGGGCTGGCCATGCTGGTGATCGACGGCCCGCTGCGCGGGTTGGACGCCGATCAGCGGTTGAGTGCCGCGGGGCGCCTGCTGGAAATGGTGGAGAAGGGGATCTAGTCCTGGTCGAGGCTGGAGTGGTGTTTGCGGCGGACGACATAGCCGGTCGCAAGAGAGGCGATCGCTATCGCGATCAGGAGCGCACCGATCCCGAGGTTCAGCCCGGCACCTGCGGGCACCGCCTCATTGAGCGCAGCGGCCCTGGCGAAATCGGAGATGCCCTGCGGGATGAAGAGAGTGCTCAGGAAGAAGGCCACCAGACCGCCGATGAAGAACCAGACCTGTTTTTGCATTGAACTCTCCTGTGCGCCGTCGTGCCCCGGCATTAAGCCTAGCCGACCAGCGTCCCTTGACCGCTTCCACTCGGGTAGGAGACGGTTCGGAGCAAGGCATTAAGGTGGCACTGTGACCACCGCACTGCCTGACACCCGCGAGCTGAGCCGCCGGATCCTTCACCTTGCCGTGCCGGCGTTGGGCGCGCTGATCGCGGAGCCGTTGTTCCTGTTGGCCGATTCAGCCATTGTGGGGCACCTGGGTGTCGACGAACTTGCGGGCGTTGGGCTGGCGTCCACCGTGCTGCACACCGCGGTCGGGCTGATGGTCTTCCTCGCCTACTCGACCACGCCCGCCGTCGCACGGTTCCTGGGCGCGGGGCGGATGCAGGATGCGGTGGCAGCGGGCCGGGACGGGATTGGCCTGGCACTGGTGCTGGGCATGGTGTTGTCCACCGCGGGCTGGGTGCTGGCGCCCGGACTGTCCTCTCTGATGGGCGCCGAGGGGCAGGTGCATGACTTCGCCGTCGACTACCTGCGGTATTCGATGCCTGGCCTGACCGCGATGCTGGTGGTGCTCGCGGCAACCGGCGTGCTCCGCGGCCTGCAGGACACCAAAACGCCGCTGCTGGTGGCGGGCATCGGTTTCACGGTGAATATCGGCCTCAATTTCCTCCTGGTGTACGGGCTGGGGCTCTCGGTGGCCGGGTCGGCGCTCGGGACCAGCATCACGCAGTGGGGGATGGCCGCCGTGTACCTGACCATCGTCTACCGGCTGTCCCGAAAGAACCGGGTCCCGCTGCGCCTGTCCTGGCTTGGACTACGGGCGACGGCGCGGGTCGGCTCGTGGCTCATGTTGCGCACCATGAGCCTGCGGGCCGCAATCCTCGCCACGGTCTACGTCGCGACGGCGCAGGGGTCGGTTTCCCTCGCCGCACATCAGCTAGTGATGACCATCTTCATCTTCCTTGCGTTTGCCCTCGATGCGATCGCCATCGCTGCGCAGGCCCTGATCGGCAAGGAACTGGGTGCCGGCGACAAGCCGCTCGCGCACGCGTTGACCCGCAGAATGATCGGCTGGGGGTTGGGATTTGGGGTCATTACCGGTGCGCTCCTTGCGGTGGCTGCGCCGTTTGTCGGGTGGATCTTCACCACTGACGAGTCAGTCCAGTCGGCGCTCGCGGCGGGGCTCTTTGTCCTCGCCGCGTCACAACCCATCTGTGGGCTGGTGTTTGTGCTTGACGGGGTGCTGATCGGAGCCGGAGACGCGAAGTATCTGGCGATCGCCGGCGTCGTCAATCTTTTGCTCTACCTGCCGCTGCTGATCTGGGTCTTCAACGCCGAATTGACCGGACCCGCCGGTATCGTCTGGCTGTGGGTGGCGTTCGGTGTGGGCTACATGGCTGCTCGTGGCCTGACCCTGGCCTGGCGGGTCCGCAACGACCGTTGGATGGTAACCGGCGCCCACTAGGCATGGGTCCCCGACAGACTTCACGGGGTCCACTCGGGGATAAACTAGGACTTCTGGACTGAAGTGATCAGCCCTGTGTCTATCGGAGGTCTACGCAATGGGTGCCGCACCCCAGGATGCGACGGTCCAACCGCCACGCACTCCGCTCGATCAAGCGGCGGCGGTCTGGCGGCCGCTGCTCTTTCGCGCGATTGTGTCCGCGGCCTTCGGGGCCCTGACGATTTTCTGGGTTCAACCATCGGTTCATGTCGCGTCAGTGGCCGGTGGACTGTACCTGTTGGCGCTCGCAGTTTTGGCGGCCTGGTTGGAGCGGGCTGCCGGGGTGAAGACCAGCGGCGACCGGTGGGTGGCCGGGATCGGGCCGGGGTTCCTCCTGGTGGGGGGCGTGCTCAACCTGTGGATTCATACCGATGCGATGTTCGCCCAGGTTGTTGCGCTCGTTCTGGTGATTTCCGGGGCTGTTGACCTGTTTGTGGGAATCCGCCAACGCCGCTTCAACGTCGTTGGGAAAGATCTCATCGTGGTCGGTGCAGTGGGGATGACCTCGGGATTGTTGCTTCCGTTTTTCCAGGACGCTGGGGCGCACGCGCTGCTCGGCGTCACGGGAGGCGGGGCGATCATCATCGCCGTTGTTCTGGCGATCGCGTCGTTCGGCTTCCGGCATGATGTACGTCACGCGGATAAGGCGTCCCCGTCAACCGCGTAAACTAGACACGGCAGTCTTTCTACCCTTCGTAGAAGAATGTGCGGCGGCAATTTCTCAAGGAGTAACAGTGTCCAAATCGGTCAAGGGTGTCAAAGGCCCTCTCATCTTCTCTGCTGTCCTCGGGGCGGTGGCCGGTATCGTCGCGATGGTTGTCTCCACCGGTGGTGGAACGAGGGAACTCAGGGTTGATATCGGCCTCACCGCTGCCGGTATCGCGTTCATTGCGGCGCTGGTGGTCTGTGCGCTGCTCCTGATGACGGAGAAGCCCAACGCTGATCACCTGGGCAAGGGAACCGGCATCAATCGGTCATCGTCGAAAATCCAGGGCGGCGCAGGCAACCTCGATAAGGACGGAAACATCAAAGGGACGCCGCGCGGCGGCCCGGACAGCCCTCGCTGACCCTGCCCGCTGGCCCGTCGTTCCGGCCCAGGTCCAGAAAAGTGGTGGCACTGCAGGCCCAGGTCCAGAAAAGTGGTGGCACTGCAGGTGCGCTGTTGGGCAACCACTGGTATGCGGGTGCGGGACTTTTCTGGCCCCGAGGGGTTACCCCGTAGCCGATTTTCGGGCCCGGTAGGCCTTGACGTGGGCGCGATTCGCGCAATTTCCGGTGTCGCAGTACCGTTTCGAGCGGTTCCGGCTCAGGTCCAGCACCACGGCGCTGCAGTCGTCGGCCGCGCAGATCCGCAGCCGCTCCATTTCATGGGTCCTGATGACATCGACCAGCGCCATCGCCGCTTCGGTTGCCATTCGGTCCTCCAGCGGAGCCTCGGGCCCGGTGGCATGCAGGTGCCAGTCCCAGTGATCATGACGTACCAGTTGGGGAAGGGCGCGGGCGTCGCTCAACATCCGGTTGACGTGCGCGACGGCGTCGTCCTCCGTTGACGTCCATACCTCCTCCAGCTCTGCCCTGAGCTGCACCACCGCAGCCAACTCGTTGGCAGTATGGGCGCGCGAGCCGGAGAAGTCCTGTTCCGCCAGGAATCGGTCGAGGTCCGCCAGTGTTGTCAGTTGGTCGGGTTCCTCCTTGCCCGTGTTGATGAGCGCTGCCGCAGAGATCAACGCAACCTCTGTGTCATTAGCAAAGGTCACATTGACTCCTGACATTGTTGGGGTCTACTGTCACTACCATAATCAACTTTTGGTCATGACACTAATGAGGTTCAGCATGAAAAACGGCGCAGCGGCGGGTCTGTGGTGGGCGGTCATCTCGGCGGCGGCATTCGGCGTGTCCGGGCCGTTTGCCAAATCGCTGCTGGAAATCGGCTGGAGCCCCGGAGCTGCCGTCGGTGTGCGCATTGGTGGTGCCGCCCTGGTCTTGCTGATTCCGGTCCTGTTTGCGCTCCGCGGGCGCTGGACCGCACTTCGCGGCAGTGCACTGACCCTCATCATCTACGGTGTCACTGCCATCGCGCTCTGCCAGTTCTTCTACTTCAACGCTGTGCAGCGGATGTCAGTGGGCGTATCCCTGTTGCTGGAATATCTGGCGCCGATACTGATTGTCGGATGGCTGTGGGCGCGAAGCCGCCGGGCACCACGCCGCCTCACCGCCGCTGGTTCGGTGACGGCGATGCTGGGTTTGCTCCTGGTGCTGGATCTCACCTCGGACGAGCGGCTGGACCCGATTGGAGTCATTTACGGGCTTGCGGCGGCGGTCTGCCTGGCGGTCTTCTTCCTCATGTCAGCCAAGGCCGACGACGGCCTGCCGCCGCTGGTGATGGCAGGGGGCGGCATGGTGGTGGGCGCCGTGGCGATCGGGGTCATGGGGCTGGTGGGCATCATGCCGTTCACCTTTGAATTTCGGGATGTGACACTGGCTGGTTGGGAGACGAGCTGGCTGGTCCCCGTCCTCGGCCTGGTCCTGATCTCGACCGTGGTGTCCTACTTCACCGGGATCCTTGCCGCCCGTCAGCTCGGCTCGAAGGTGGCTTCCTTTGTGGGGCTCACCGAGGTGATGTTTGCGGTGCTCGCGTCCTGGCTGATGCTCGGTGAGCTGCCGGGACCCATCCAGCTGCTGGGCGGTCTGCTGATTATCGGCGGAGTGGTGATGGTTCGCGTCGATGAGCTACGCACGCCAGCTGATGGGATCCAGCCCCTGGAGCGGGCGAACGACGTCGAACCTGTTCCGCTGCCCTAGAACCATCCCCGCCGACCGTTACTTGCCGAACCTGCGCAGCCGGAGCGAGTTGGCCACTACCAGCACCGAACTCGCGGCCATCGCCGCGCCGGCGACCATGGGGTTGAGGAAGCCGAGGGCCGCCACCGGGATTCCAATGGTGTTGTAGAAGAAGGCCCAGAACAGGTTGGTCTTGATGGTGCGCAGGGTGATCCGTGAGAGCTCGATGGCCTGGGCCACCTGCTCCAGGCTGTTCCCCATCACGGTCAGGTCGGCTGCCTCGATAGCCACGTCAGTGCCGGAGCCCATCGCGATGCCAAGATCGGCCTGGGCCAGCGCTGCGGCGTCGTTGACTCCGTCGCCGGCCATGGCCACCGTGGCCCCCTCGGCCTGAAGTTTCTGGATCGCCTGGACCTTCCCCTCGGGCAGTATTCCGGCGAGGACGTCGTCGGGGGCAATGCCGACCTGCTCGGCCACCCTCCGGGCAACTGCAGCGTTATCGCCGGTCAGCAGGATGGGCCGGAGACCCAGTTCCTTGAGCCGTGTGATGGCGGCCGCCGACGATTCCTTGACCGTATCCTTCAGGGACACCAGCCCGGCGACGCGGCCGTCCACTGCCACCCAGATGGCGGTGGAACCTGCATCCTGCTGGTCCTGCAGTTCGGCCAGATGCTCCCCGCTGATGACGACGCCGTTCTCCTCCAACCAGCCCGAGCGCCCAGCAACCACCGTGACCTCCCGTCCGCCGTCGTCGACGGTGCCCCGGACCCCGCCGCCCGCTGAACTGCTGAACCCCGTCACCGAAGGATGCCCAGGGGCAGCAGCCGCGATCGCCTGGGCAATCGGGTGCTCGCTGGCCGCCTCGACGGCGCCAGCCAGTGCCAGGACACGCGTGCGGTCGAGTGCCCCAAGCACGACGACGTCGGTCACGGCCAGTTTGCCCGTGGTGACGGTGCCGGTCTTGTCCAGCACGATGGTGTCGACGGTCCGGGTGTCTTCCAGGACCTGAGGGCCGCGAATCAGGATGCCCAGCTGGGCGCCGCGACCCGAACCGGTCAGCAGGGCCGTCGGCGTGGCCAGGCCCAGCGCACACGGGCAGGCGATCACAAGGACGGCGACCGCGGCAGTGAAAGCCGATTGAAGGTCGCCGGTAAGGACCATCCACCCGACAAAGGTCAGGACGGCAATAACCAACACAATCGGCACGAATACGGCGCTGATCCGGTCCGCCAGGCGGGCAATCGGTGCCTTGCCGCTTTGCGCCTGGCTGACCAGCCGTCCCATTTGGGCGAGGGTGGTTTCGCTGCCTACCCGGGTGGCCCGGATAATCAGGCGTCCCGAAGTGTTGATGGTGGCGCCGGTGACGACGTCGTCAACACCGACATCCACCGGCATTGACTCGCCCGTGATCAGCGAGGTGTCAACAGCACTCGCCCCATCGATCACGACGCCGTCGGTGGCGATTTTCTCTCCGGGCCGCACAACGAACTGGTCGCCGTGCACGAGGGAGTCGGCGGGCACTTTGACCTCCACGCGACGCCCATCCTGATCGCGGAGCACTGTCGCCTCCTTGGCTCCGAGGCTGAGGAGCGCTTTGAGTGCCTCCCCTGCGCGCTGCTTGGCGTTCGCTTCCAGGTAGCGGCCCAGCAGCAGGAAAGTGACGACGACGGCCGCCACCTCGAAGTACAGGGCGTGATCACTCATGGCCATACCGGCGTGTTCGGTGATCGAGGGGTCGGCCAGGAGCTGCCAGGCCGAGAAGAGGAACGCGGCCGTGACGCCGATCGAGACCAGGGTGTCCATTGTGGAAGAGAGATGGCGGGCGTTGATGGCGGCCGCCCGGTGGAATGACCAGGCAGACCAGGTGACCACGGGCAGGGTGAGAGCGAAAACCAGCCACCCCCAGTGGGGGAACTGCGCCGCGGGCACCATGGAAATGACGGCGACCGGCACCGTGAGCAGCGCCGCAACAATTAGCCGCGGCCGCAATTGCGCGGCGGTCCCCCCGTGTGACACGTGATCGGAGTGCACCGGGTCCGTGCCGTCCAGTGCTGGGTCGCCAGGGGAGCTGTGGGCCGGCCGCTTCAGTTGGGCGGTGTACCCGGTCGCATGGACCGTGTCCACGATGTCCTGATCCGATATGTTCTCGGGGACTGTGACGGTGGCGGACTCCAGCGGCAGATTCACACTCGCCTGGACTCCTTCAAGCTTCCCGAGTTTGCGCTCCACCCGTCCCACACAGGACGCGCAGGTCATGCCCTGGATATCGAGTTCGACAATCCTGGTCGGTGGAGAGGTGGACAGCTGATCGGTGCTCATGGGGGTCCTTGGTGATGCTAGTAAGTCGAACTGCTGGAGTTAGGCGCTGTTGCGCCTAGGCGTCGTTGGCGACAACGAGGTAGCCGGCTTCGGCTACCGCTTCGCCGATCTGGTCGGGGTCGAGGTCGCCGTCGGAGGTCACGGTGGCGGTGGAGACGCCACCCTTGTTGAGGTCGACGGTGACGCTCTGGACGCCGTCGAGGGCGCTGATTTCTTCGCTGACCGAATCAACGCAGTGGCCGCAGGTCATGCCTGAAATGCTGACGGTGGTGGTGCTCATGGGTGTACTCCTTGGGTGTTGGGGGTTTGCTACCTCAGCAGGCGACTGATCGCTGCCGAGGCTTCCTGGACTTTTTCCTGGACAATTTCGGGGTTCCCCGTGAGTTGGGACTCGTTGGCGGCGCCCACCACGCAATGGGCAATATGCTCCTCAAGGAGCCCCATGCTGACCGCATGGAGGGCCTTGTTGATCGCCGACACCTGGGTGAGGACGTCAATGCAGTACTTGTCTTCCTCGATCATCCGGGCGATCCCGCGGACCTGGCCCTCGATCCGCCTCAGGCGCCGAAGATAGGCGTCCTTGTCCGCTGTATAGCCGTGTTCGATGGTGGTGTCACTCATTGGTCCTCCTCGTTCTTCATCGAACATATACCCCCTACCGGTATATTTCAAGTACCCTAGGGGGGTATCTTCATGTTCGTTCAGGGAACGTCGAGCCTGATGCAATACGTTAGAGAAGAAGGAACCACCGCCAGCACCTGGAAAACAAGGAAAAAAGATAGATGACCCTGCACCTCGAGACGTGGCAGAAGCGCCTGCTCATTGTTCTGGCCGGAGCGCTGCTGGTCTCGCTATTTGTCCTTGCTTTTGTTGCTGGCCGGATCGGTACGGGCACCGACCATCCGTCCGGCACCAGCGCCGATGCTGGTTTTGCCCGCGACATGCAGATTCATCACACCCAGGCGGTCGAGATGTCGCGGTTGGTGCGAGACCGGACCGATGACGAGGTGGTGCGCACCATTGCGTATGACATTGCGATGACGCAGCAGCACCAGATCGGTCAGATGTATGCCTGGCTGGAAGAGTGGGGGCTGCCCCAAAGTTCCTCCGCGCCCAATATGGCCTGGATGGCAGGGTCAATGGATCATCACACCGGTGGAAGCATGTTGGAGCCGAACGGTCTGATGCCTGGGATGGCTACCGCCGAGCAGCTGCAGGAACTTGCTGATGCTTCGGGAGTCGAGGCAGAGCGGATTTTCCTGACGCTGATGATCACCCACCATGAGGCAGGCGCCGAGATGGCGCAGGCAGGCGCGGAACTTGCCCAGGAGCCCCGGGTGAAGGGTGCTGCCGAGAAGATGGCTGTAGCCCAGGTCGCCGAAATTACTGCAATGGAAGACATGCTGGACAAGCTCTAGCGGCACCGACGGTACATTTGTTTCAAACACACTCAAGGAAAAAGGATTTACGCGTTGAACAAGAAGCGAGCCCAGGACAATGCCGACCGCCAGGCGCGGTTGGCTGCCATCCAGTCCAAGCAGCGCGCCAGCGACCGCAAGCGCACCACTCTGATCCTTGGTGGCATCGGCGCGGTGGTCGTGGCGATCATTGTCGCGGTGACCATTGTGATTGTGGGTCAGGTGCAGGAGAACCAGCGCATCGAAGCGCTCGCCAGTCAGCCCATCGAAGGCCTGCAGGAATTTGATGGCCTGACGAACAACCACGTCGACGCCCCTGTTGAGTACGAGCAGTCTCCACCCGTGGGCGGAGATCACAACGCCGTCTGGACCAACTGCGGCGTCTACACCTCGGAGCTTCCCAACGAGAACACCGTCCACTCGATGGAGCACGGTGCAGTATGGATCACCTATCAGCCCGATCTGCCTCAGGACGAAATTGATGCCCTGACCGACCTCGTGGGGTCCAGTGGGTACGTCCTGCTCAGCCCTTACGCCGATCAGGAGTCGCCCATCGCCGCGAGTGCCTGGGGCCTACAGCTCGGCGTTGACACGGCCGACGACGACCGTCTCGCGGTCTTCCTGGAGCGGTACATTCAGGGCGAGCAGACCCTTGAGCCGGGCGCTGCCTGCTCCGGTGGCATCACCCCTTCGGCCTAGGGTTGCCGGGAGCGAATCTGCCGGGCGTACGTGGGAAGGCATACTCCCCACGTACGCCCGCGGTTTCTTAAGCGCGCCGCAGGCTCCACAGGGCCAACGCGGCTGCGAACAGCATGAGCGCTGCCCCAATACTTGAGGTGAGCACCACTCCGCTGTCGAAGGCGTGGAAAGCCGACTCGAGCAGCCGACTGCCGCCGTCGGCCGGTAGCGCGGCGGCCACATTCACCGCGCCGCCCAGTGTTTCGGTCGCGGTGGTCACCTGATCCGGGCTCAAGCCCTCCGGAAGGACCAGGTTGCGCTGGTAGGACGCGAGCAGCACGCTACCCAGCAGGGCCGTGCCGAATACCGAACCAACCTCGTAGGCGGTTTCGGATACTGCTGACGCCGCCCCGGCCTTTTCTGCGGGCACCGTTGCGAGGATCAGGTCGTTGGACACCGTCTCGGATGCACCGACACCCACACCAAGCAGCATGAACGCGAACAACAAGATGGCGGCCGACCCACCCTGACCGGTGACCGCCACGAAGGCGTACGCTGCGGCGGATAGCAGCAAGGCGATGGGTACAACTACGCGCGGTGGCACCCGGCGGACGATGGGAACCACCGTGAGTCCCGCAATGATCGTCATTACCAGGCCGGGAACCAGAACCAGGCCCGCGTTCAAGGGGCTCAGCCCAAGGACCAGCTGCAGGTGCTGCGACACGAAGTAGATGAACCCCACCAGGGAGAAGATCGCCAGCAGATTTACCAGCACCGCCCCCGTGAAGGCGCGCACCGTGAACAGCCGCACGTCGAGCATGGGGTTCGATCGGCTGAGCTGGCGCCTGGTGAACAGCGTGCCCGCCGTAAGTCCGATGACGACGGCGGCGACGGTGACCGTCACCGAGTCCCCCTTCGCGAAGTTTTTGATCGCGAAGACGATGGGCAGCATGGTGGTCACGGAGAGGACGATGCTCAAGTAGTCCACCCGCCCCGGGTTGGGGTCCTTCGATTCCGGAACCAGCGCCGGGGTGAGCGCCAGCATCAGCACCAGTACCGGGACGGCCAGTAGGAATACCGACCCCCACCAGAAGTGTTCAAGAAGTGCGCCGCCGACTAGCGGTCCCATGGCTGCGCCGGCCGAGAACCCGGCGGCCCAGATAGCGATAGCTAGACGGCGCTGGTTGCGATCGGTGAAGATGTTCCGCAGCAAGGAGAGCGTCGAGGGCATCAGCATGGCGCCGAAGACGCCAAGGCCCACCCGGGATGCGACGAGCAGTTCTGCCGTGGGCGAGTAGGCGGCGGCGACCGAGAAGACGGCAAAGCCAATGGCACCGATGATGAGGAGCTTTCGGCGGCCGAAACGGTCGCCGAAGCTGCCCATTGCGACCAGTAGCCCCGCCAGGACCAGGGGATAGCTATCGATGATCCACAGCAGGGTGGTGCCGCTGGTGTTGAAGGCCAGGGAGATGGCGGGGGTCGCGAAAGCGAGCACCGTGTTGTCTACCGCAACCAACAGGACGGGCAGCATTAGAACAACAAGGGCGGTCCACTCGCGCCTCCCCGCCCGGCCGGGAGCGGGGTGCTGTGCTGCCGCTCCGGTTGACGGCTCGGTGAAGTAGGTCGATGTGCTCATCACTCGAGGCTATACCGTCCAGCCGGTACAGTAAAATTTGAAGCACCGTTACGATGAATGCATGGCCAGTTCCAAAGAGCGCATCCTCGACAGTTTCGAAAACATCCTTATCCGCGACGGGGAGCGGGCTGCCACCATGGAGGCGGTGGCCGCCTCAGCTGACGTGTCCAAGGGCGGTCTGCTATACCACTTTCCGTCGAAGGAGGCGTTGGTCGATGCGTTGGGGGAGCGGCTACTCGCTCTTTCCGCACGGGACCGGGAGCTGATGGCCGCCGACCCCGACGGTGCGGCACGCTACTACGTCCGGACCTCTGTCTATGAAGACAGCGCTTTGGATCGCGCGCTTGTGGCGATGGCGCGACTGGCCCAGCAGGGGCACCCGAAGGCACAGCAAAACTTCGCCCAGATCCAGTCCTTGTGGCTCGAGGCACTTGAGTTGGCACTAGGGAGCCATCCGGTGGCCCGTGCAGTGAAGCTGATGGGTGACGGCCTCTACTATGACGCGGCCTTCTTTGCGGGCAGCGGCGCGGATCAACGATCCGCGGATGAAATGGAGCAACTCCTGGAGCTGGTTGACCTTCTTCAGGCGCCCCAGCGTCGGGGCGCCTAGAAGGCAGCGGTGCATTCTCTCGCCGATACATTACATAGATCTTTATCTATGTAAATTCTATAGCCAACTTCTGTTCATCCTGTGTTCATATAGGCGAGCTTCTATTGATTCTTGTCGGCACCGCCGACCTCCCCATACCCTGGGCAGCGCAAGTTGCCATTGGAAGGATCAATACAGTGCAAAACAGACTTCCCCGTCGCGTTGGCGTCGCGTCATCAATCGCCATTGCCGCTCTGCTGCTCTCCGCATGTGGCGGCCAGGCCGAGCCAGAATCGAATGGCGAGCCAGCGGAAGCTGGAGCAGCCACCGGCTCGGTAGCCGCTGACGGCTCGTCGACAGTTGCTCCTCTCTCGTCAGCCGCTGCTGACCTGTTCCGCGATGTAGAGCCCGACATCAACGTCACGGTTGCCACCTCAGGCACCGGCGGTGGGTTTGCCGCGTTCTGCGCCGGTGAAACCGACATCTCCAACGCCTCCCGCCCCATTGCAGATGATGAAGTTGCCATTTGTGAAGAGAACGGTATCGGGTTCACCGAAATCATCATGGCCAACGATGGTCTGTCAGTTGTCGTGAGCCCTGAAAACGACTGGGCCGACTGCCTCACGGTCGAACAGCTCGCCACCATCTGGGCGCCCGAGTCAGAAGGGGAGATCACCAGCTGGAACCAGGTCGACCCTTCCTTCCCTGATGAGGAGCTGGTGCTCTACGGCGCGGGCACTGACTCCGGTACCTTCGACTACTTCACTGAGGCCATCAACGGCGAAGAAGGCGCGATTCGCACCGACTACAGCCCGTCGGAGGACGACAATGTCACAGTCCAGGGCGTGCAAGGTGCAGCCGGCGCGATGGGCTTCTTCGGGCTGTCCTACGCCGAGGAAAACCCCGACGCCGTGAAGATTGTCCAGGTCGACAACGGTGACGGTTGCGTTACCCCATCGGCAGAGACCGTCCAGGACGAAACCTACGCTCCACTGGGTCGCCCGCTGTTCGTGTATGTCGCCAACGATTCATACACCGAAAAGCCACAGGTCGCAACGTTCATTGACTTCTACGTCGAGAATGCCGCCGAGATTGCTGAGGCAGCGCTGTTCATCGGCCTGACCGACGATCAGCAGGCTACCGCGCAGGAAGAACTCGCCTCAATTGACTCCTAGTCACTCGAAGTAAGAAATTATCTAACAGGAAATCGACGGTTCATTCATGACAGTCGTTACAGAAAAGGGCGGTCCGGCCAGCGCGCCGGACCGCCCGGTCCCGGCCCAGTTTCAGGGCAAGAAGCGCTACGGCGAGGCAGTAATACTCGGCGTTCTTCGCCTTGCAGCAATCCTCACGGTTATCACGACGATCGGCATCGTGTTTGCCCTCCTGATACCGTCGCTTGGGTTCTTCCGCGAAGTTCCGCTCACCAACTTTCTCTTCGGGGACCGCTGGGCACCACGCTTCGCCGATGATTCGTTCGGTGTTCTCCCACTTATTTCAGCGACGGCTTGGACCACCGCAATTGCCTTAGTCGTCGCAGTCCCGCTTGGGCTGGGAGCGGCTGTCCTCCTGTCCGAATACGCCAAGCCGGGTGTCCGCAAGGTTCTCAAACCAATTCTTGAGATTCTGGCCGGTGTACCGACAGTTGTATACGGCTACTTTGCACTGACTTTTGTTCAGGCGACCGTCTTCAGGGAGTGGCTCAACCTTGAAACAGGGGCTTTTAGCGTACTCGCTGCAGGAGTGGTCATGGGCGTGATGATCGTCCCCACAATTGCCTCGATTTCCGAGGACGCCATGAGCGCTGTGCCATCAGCGCTAAGGCAAGGTTCCGCAGCACTGGGAGCGAACCGGATGCAGACGAGCATTCGGGTAGTCTTCCCGGCTGCCCTGTCGGGGATTGTCGCAGCAATTGTGCTCGGCGTATCCCGGGCGATCGGCGAAACCATGATTGTCGCGCTGGCTGCTGGCAACCAGGCACGGATTGTTAACAATCCGCTCGAACAGGGGCAAACGATGACGGGGTTCATTGCAAACGCGGCCCTTGGCGACTCCAGGGTCGGATCCCTCGAATACGACACACTGTTTGCTGTTGGACTCCTGCTGTTCCTGATCACCCTGCTGGTGAACTTCATCAGCATCCGCCTTGTCCGCAAGTTCCGGGAGGAGTACTGATGAGATCAATAGCCGACGTCGTCAAACCGCTGGGTCATCGCCAAAGCAAGTTCAGCGGTGAAAGAAGTCCAACTGCACTGATTTTCCTTATCCTCCTCTGGGCCTGCATCACGTTTTCTTTCCTCTTCCTCATTATTCTCATCATCACCACTTTTCTTGATGGGGCTGGAAGGTTCACTACTGGCCTGTTCACCGAATATCCCGCGTCCGATCCTGACCGCACCGGTGCGAGACCAGCCATCCTGGGTTCCGCCTGGGTGATTGGAACTACCGCCGTGATGACGCTGCCACTGGGCGTCGCAGCCGCTATTCACCTGGAAGAGTTCGCTGACAAACGCAAGTGGTACAACCGGATCATTGAATTGAACGTGCAAAATCTCGCAGCGGTCCCCGCGATCGTTTACGGACTTCTCGCCTTGGCTTTTCTCGCTCTCATCGGTGTGCAGAACAAGAACATTGTGATAGCTGGTGCGCTGGCTCTGAGTCTGCTGATCCTGCCGGTGATTATTATCTCGACCCGTGAGGCCATCAGATCGGTGCCGCTGGAGATCCGACAGGGGTCGATGGCGCTCGGGGCCACCAAATGGCAGACTGTCTGGCGGCAAATCCTTCCCGCCTCGGTGCCAGGCATCGCCACTGGTTCAATCCTGGCTCTATCTCGTGCGCTTGGCGAAGCAGCTCCGCTGCTCGTGCTCGGCGCGCTGGTCTTCCTCAGCTTCGACCCGAACGGGCTCATGAGCGGCTACACCACTATGCCTATCCAGATCTTTGACTGGACCAGCAGGCCTCAGGCAGGATTCCAGGAACTCGCCGCAGCCACCAGCATCCTGTTGCTCGGGCTCCTCCTGATCATGAACGGCTTGGCAATTTTCATCCGCAATCGCTTCCAGACACGGTGGTAAACATGACTGAATCAACGAATATGACGGTCGAGCCTGGGGGCAAGTCGGAACAGCAAGGTGTTCCTGTGCATTTCCGTAGCTCCCAAAAGAACGATAATTTACCGGACCAACCGGATGCATTGCTTACCTGCGATGACGTCAATGTCTACTACGGGAAATTCAGAGCCGTCACCGATGTGAACCTGAAGTTCGGGCTGAACGAAATCACCGCATTGATCGGCCCTTCGGGTTGCGGGAAGTCAACTCTGCTGCGGACCTTGAACCGGATGAACGATCTGGTCGAAGGAGCACGGGTCGAAGGAACCGTGTCCTTCCGTGGCGTGGACATGTACGCGCCAGGGATCGACGCGATTGAAGTGCGCCGGCGGATCGGAATGGTGTTCCAGAAGCCCAATCCGTTCCCGAAATCGATCTATGACAACATCGCGTACGGCCCCCGCGTCACTGGCATGAGGGTCGAGAGCATGAACGACCTAGTGGAGGAAGCTCTCACCAAAGCAGCTCTCTGGGGCGAAGTGAAGGACAAGCTGAAGCAATCGGCGTTCGGATTGTCCGGCGGCCAGCAGCAGCGTCTATGTATTGCGCGGACCATAGCTGTCCAGCCCGATGTAATCCTGATGGATGAGCCATGTTCGGCGCTTGACCCGATCGCCACCACTCGTATCGAGGACCTGATGCATGAGTTGCGGAAGGACTACACGATCGTGATTGTCACCCACAACATGCAGCAGGCGGCCCGCGTTGCCGATCGGACAGCCTTCTTCACGGCGCTCGCGGCCGAAGGCAGTGGGGACCGTACCGGCGTCCTGGTCGAATACGGCAAGACCACAAAGATCTTTGAGGATCCGGATGATCAGCGAACCGAAGATTACATCTCCGGCCGGTTCGGATGAGTGCGGTGGCCGAACGAGTTGAGAGCAGGATACGTAGGGTGGAAAGGACTGGGCCGTCCATGGGCGCGATCACCCGGTGGCCCTGCCATGTTGTCTCGGTGAGGTCGGCCTCCGTTTCCTACGCCAACGATGAACTGTCACTCATGCGTCAGGGCATCGAGATTCATCAGTACGACGACGGAGCCAGCGCCCTCTTGGGTATCGGAGCCAACAATCCGCAAGTGGTGATTGCGCCCACGGACATGGAGGGGGTACCGCTCGATAGGTTCGTCCATGCGGCGTCGGAATTGGCGGGAATCCCTGTTTTAGTCGGCATCCTGGCCACTGAAGCCAGCCAGATTCTGGGTTTCCGCGCATTGGAAGGCGGCGCGCGCGGGTTAATCCCATTGCCGTCCACTGCGGAGCGGATTGCAGCAGCGATCGGTCAGCTGGGTGTGCTTGCAAGCGGTTCAGGGAATGAGCTGAGCTCAGGTCCGTTGCACCTGAATCCTCAGTCGTTGCGGGTGACCGTTGAAGGTAATCCGGTGCACTTGGCTCCGAAGGAATTCGAGGTTTTGCGCTACCTGATGGCCGAGTCGCCTCGAGTAGTAGGCGTGGACGAGATTACATCACATTGCCAGGATGGCGGACCAGGCGGGGAAACCCGGTCCAGGCTGGCCATCATGCGGACGCGTAAGAAGCTCGCGCTCGCATCATCGTTCGGACAATCCTTTATTGAAACGGTACGAGGAGTCGGATACCGCATGGCTCTCTGATTTACCGAGGGGTGACAAGTTCTGGCAGTAAGGACTTGACCCGGTCGTAGATTTCATCACGAATCTGGCGTACTTGATCGTCGGTCAATCCGAGCGGGTCCTCGATTGCCCAGTCCAGATAGCGTCGACCAGGATACACAGGGCAGGCATCGCCGCAACCCATAGTGATCACAAAGTCGGACGCCTGAACTATTTCGTCGGTCAAGGGTTTTGGGTACTCCCCGGCCACCGAGATGCCAATTTCATCGAGGAGCCTGACGACTGTCGGGTCGACGCCTTCCCCGGGGGTTGACCCTGCCGAACGAACGTTGAGCCGGTCCCCTGCCAGCTGTTTGAGGATACTCGCGGCAATTTGCGACCGCCCGCCGTTCCGTACACAGACGAACAAAATTTCTGGCACCCGGTGAAGCGTTAATCCTCGGGCGGATGCGAGAGCCGTCAACCGGTCGGTAGCGAACCGGCTGGTCAACGAGGGCAGGAATCTTTTTACCTTGGCCCGTTCTTGGAGGAGAAGGTACGTATCACCGACGTAGCGGTACACGGTGTCATGCGAGAAATTGGCGGCGAACCGATGGCTGAGTTGGTCGGCGATCCTGACGATGATGTCCGGCAATATCTCCTGGTCGGACCCACGAGAAGCGATCAAGGTTCCAGCGGCGATCAGCCTCCTGTCATAGGAGCTCAATTCGATGGAGGGCTGTGCAGCAGTGGAAGGTTTGGTCAATAGTCTGCCGAATCGGATCCAGGCATCTGCCGACGGCGCGAGCGTCCCCGCAGACGAGTGTTCGACCAAGCCTGCGCGGACCAGGCGATCCAGGGCATCTTCAGTGACGTCTGACTCGAGGTCGAGGTCCTGGCTCAGGCCTTCCGGACGGTAGTGGTGATCGCTGCTGACGGCGAGCAGGCTCAGCACCCGGAGCCTTACCGGATCTGCCACAGCCGAGAGCTGGTAGGCCAGCTCGGTGGCTGAATGATCATCCAGCGGCTTCGCAATAGCACGCGAGGACAACTGATCCGAGGTCATCGCAGCAGGTCCGAGATCGAGGTGCGGTATGCACTCGCAATGGAATACCAGACCTTTCGGCCGCTTTGCTCCCTGTCCAGAATCCCCTCGTCAAACATGATCCGTAAATGATGGCTGATGGTCGGCTGGCTGAAATTCAGCTGGTCGACGAGCTCCTTTACCGACACCCTGCCTCCCGTGCTTCCAATAATCATGCTCAGCAACTGGATTCGGGTGGGGTCGGCGAGGGCGCGAAGGGTGCGTGCCAGAACTTCCGCCGACGCCCTGTCCAGCGGACCACGGGGGATTTCGTTTCCCACATCGTGGCTGTGGCCTGAGGCTTCGGACATAGAACGAAGTCTAATGCGTTCATGCCACCACCCCGCTTTGCTACTGGTCCAACAGTTCGTCGGCCAGTTTGCGGACCCGCACGTCCAGGTCGTTCCGTACCCGTTCAACACCTGCCGCATCGAGATCAGCGGGGTCCTCAACGTGCCAGTCCTCGTAGCGTTTTCCCGGGTAGATCGGGCAGGTATCGCCGCAGCCCATGGTAATGACGACGTCGGCTGCACGCACCACGTCATCGGTGAGGGGCTTGGGGAAGTCGGCACCGAGATCTATACCGAGTTCCTTCATGGAGTCGACCACGAGGACGTTGAGTTGTTCGGCGGGCATGGATCCCGCGGAACGGACATTGATCCGACCTTCTCCGTAATGTCTGAGCAGCCCAGCCGCCATTTGTGAGCGTCCGGCATTCTGCACACAGACGAACAGCACCTCGGCTTTTCCGCTGGGACGAATGCCCTGGGAATGGGCGAGGGCGTTGAGTCGGTCCTCGGCGAAGTGCTTGGTGATGGAGGCGAGATAGGTCTTGATCTTTGCCGTGCGTGCGAGAGCTGTGTAGGACTCGAAGACGTACCGATCCACCATCTCCGGGGTGAAGACGCCATCAAACCTGCCAGCCAGTTCACCGCTAATCCGGTGTAGGACGTGTTCGTCGTTGATCAATCCGGGCATCGGGTCGGGCTTGGTGGACATCATTGCTCCTTGGTGGTCAGTAGTCAGGATCGTTGGAGCGGCCGTGCGCCGTTCCAGTAGGAACTCCTACGGTCACGAGCTGCGGTGTGCTGCAGCAGCTGTCTGCCGCTGCTTCAGCAGCGGGGGCGGGGGCATCACAGGAGCCCCCCAGGTCGGTGCTGCACACTCCCGTTTCCGGCAGTTCCAGTTGGACATCCTCTGAGGCTGCCGTATCTCCTGCGATTGCTGCGACCACTGACCGCACCTGCTCGTAGCCGGTGGCCAGCAGGAAGGTGGGAGCACGGCCGTAGCTTTTCATCCCGACCAGATAGAAGTCCTTGTCGGGGTGGGCGAGCTCCTTGGCGCCGTGAGCGGGGACCGTTCCGCAGCTGTGGAACTCGGGATCAATCAGTGGCCCCAATGCGCGCGGTGCCTCGACCGCTGGGTCCAATTCCAGACGAAGTTCGCGGAGGATGCCGAGATCTGGCCGGAAGCCGGTCGCTGGAATCAGCAGGTCCACCTCGACTGAGTCATCGATGGTGTGGACAGTCAGGGTGTCACCGGTTGAGAAGCTGCTGATGGTGAAGTTCGTTTTGAGCTCCACTACGCCGTCGTCGACCAGTTTGCGCAGCCGGGAGCCGAGCTGGCCGCGGGCTGGGAGGCCGTCAAGGTCGCCGCCCCCGTAGAGCCGTTCAGCGGAGCCGGTGCCGCGGACTGCCCAGATGAGGGTGGTGGACTCGGATGCCCGGGCCACCTGTCCCAGTGCGATCAGGGTGTTCGCTGCGGAATGGCCGGCACCGACCACCATGACCCGTTTGCCTTCGAACTGTGCCCGCTCGGATCCTGTGACGTCGGGGAGGGGGTGCGTGATGAACCGTGCCGCCTCTGCCTCCCCATGGGCGGGGAGTCCACTCTGGCCGAGAGGGTTGGGTTGGTCCCAGGTGCCGGACGCATCGATGACGGCGTGAGCAAGATGATCCTCGACCCCGTAAGGGCCTTGCACGCGAACCAGGAACGGCTGGGTGTCGCGGCCCTTGGTGCGGGTTTTGTCCATGCCCTGACGGGTCACGGCGACGACGCGGGAGTTCAGGTGCAGTGCCTCGGCGATGGCCGGGACGGCGGCGAGCGGCGCCACGTAGTCGGCGACCAGTTCGGACCCGTAGGGCAGCGCCGTTCCCCGCGGCGAGGTCCAGCCGGTGGGCTCCAGCAGGCGTCGGGCGGCGGCGTCGACGTTGAACTGCCACGGTGAGAATAAGCGGATGTGGCCCCAGTCGCTGATGGCTGCGCCCGGCGTCCTGCCGGCCTCGAAGATGAGGGGGGTCAGTCCGCGCTCCAACAGGTGAGCCGCAGCGGCGAGACCGATCGGTCCGGCGCCGATGATGAGGACTGGGAGTCCGCTCATGCGGGGATCAGCTCTGCGATCAGCGCTTCGACGCGGCCCTTGATGGTGTCGCGGATGGGTCGAACCGATTCGACGCCCTTACCCGCCGGGTCTTCCAGTACCCAGTCTTCATACCGTTTCCCGGGGAAATAAGGGCATTCGTCGCCGCAGCCCATGGTGATCACTACATCGGAGTCCTTGACGGCGTCATCGGTCAGGACCTTGGGGATTTCGGCTGACATGTCGATGCCCAGTTCACGCATGGCCTCGACTGCCGACGGGTTGATGGAATCGGCTGGCTGCGAGCCTGCCGATCGGACCTCAATCCGGCCTTCGGAAAGTGTGGTCAGGAAGGCAGCCGCCATCTGTGACCGCCCGGCATTGTGGACGCAGACGAAGAGGACTGAGGGTTTTGTCGATGAATCAGACATGAGAGGTTTCCTTTGATGGTGTCAGGGAGTCGGTGGAGAAGTAGCGCTTCCGCGCCCACAGGGCCACATAAACCAGTGCAACAAGAACTGGAACTTCAATCAAGGGTCCGACGACGCCGGCGAGGGCCTGACCGCTGGTGACCCCGTAGGTGCCAATGGCGACGGCGATGGCCAACTCGAAGTTGTTGCCAGCGGCGGTGAAGGCGAGGGTGGTGGTTTTGGCGTAGCCAAGGTTCAGGAGCTTGCCGATCACCATTCCTGCGGCGAAGACCACCAGGAAGTAGATCAGGAGGGGCAAGGCAATACGGGCGACGTCGAGCGGCCGGGCGAGGATTTCATCTCCCTGGAGGGCGAAGAGGATGACGATGGTGAACAGGAGACCGTAGAGTGCCCACGGTCCAAGCTTGGGGAGGAACTTCCCTTCGTACCAGTCGCGGCCTTTGGTGCGTTCGCCGATGGTGCGGGTCAGGAATCCGGCCAGAAGTGGTATCCCGAGGAAGATGAGGACGCTGATGGTGATGGCCCAGAAGGAAAAGTCTGCGCTGGTGGTTGGCAGGCCAAGCAGGCTCGGCAGCCCCTGCAGGTAGAACCAGCCCAGTGCTCCGAACGCGAAGACCTGGAAGACCGAGTTGATGGCGACGAGAACGGCCGCCGCCTCACGGTCACCGCAGGCGAGGTCGTTCCAGATCATCACCATGGCGATACAGCGGGCCAGGCCGACAATAATCAGGCCGGTGCGGTACTCGGGCAGATCGGGGACGAAGACCCAGGCCAGGATGAACATGAAGGCGGGGGCTGCGACCCAGTTGATCACCAGGGAAGTGATCATGAGCTTCCGGTCCTTGATCACGGCGCCGGTTTGGTCGTAGCGAACCTTTGCCAGCACCGGATACATCATCACCAGGAGGCCGAGGGCGATGGGCAGGGACACTGAGCCGACAGCCAGGGAATCCAGGGCACCGGCCATGCCGGGGATGAACTGGCCGAGCGCTATGCCCACCACCATGGCGGCGATGATCCACACCGGAAGCAGCCGATCGAGGGTGGACAGTTTGCCGGCCGTTTCTTCGGCGGGAAGGGTGTGAGTACTCAAGGGGCTCCGTTGAACTGTGGTGAATGACGGTCGCATGGATCGATGGTCTTCGATGCCTGAAGTATTTCCCAGGACATCGACGAATGTCAATGTCAGTGCATAATAGATGGATGACTACAGCCATGAGCACAACGCCGGAGGCGCTCACCGCCTGCTGCACACCCACGGGTGAGCCTGCAATGTCGGAGGAGACGGCGTCGTCGTTGGCTGCCCAGTTCAAGGCGATCGCTGATCCCAACCGGCTGCGGATGGTGTCGATCATCTCCTCGAGCGAGAACGCCGAGGCGTGCGTCTGCGATATTACCGAGCCGTTGAACCTTGGGCAGTCGACCGTGTCGCATCACCTGAAGATCCTTGTGGATGCCGGCGTCCTGACGCGCGAGAAGCGCGGTGTGTGGGCCTACTATTCGCTCGTGCCGGGCGCGCTGGACAGCCTCGCGGGAGTGCTCACTAGCCGTCCTTAGGGCGAAGCTATTCCCCGCCTGCCCGGGGTGGGCGTCAAGAGGTCCTGCTCGCTTTGTCGTGGAACGGTGAAACGCCGACAGGACTAAACTGCCGGACAACTGACGATGGGAGCAGCTGATGCAAAGAGGAAAGTGGCAGGGGCACGTCTTTATCGGAATGAGCGTCGACGGGATGATCGCCCGCGCAGATGACGACCTCGACTGGCTTACCGGCAGCCCCAGCGACGCTGCAGATCCGGAGGAGGCAGGGTTCTCGGACTTCATGCAACTGGTCGATCACATGGTGATGGGCCGCAGCACCTATGACATCGTCAATTCCTTCGGCGAGTGGCCTTACGGTGACACCAAGGTTCTGGTGCTCAGCACCACCCTTGAGTCCGACGATCCCCGGATCGAGGTGGTGCGGTCCCTCACCGAGGCACTGGCGAGGCTCGACGACGGCGGCGCCCGGCATGTCTACGTTGACGGCGGCAGAACGGTGCGGACGTTCCTGGCGGAGGGCCTCATTTCCACTTTGACGCTCACTCGGGTGCCGGTGCTGATCGGTGACGGTAAGCCCCTCTTCGGCTCAGTTCCCGCCGACATCCAGTTGACCCACGAGGAGACCAAAGTCCTGACCGGCGGTGCCGTCCAGTCCCGTTACCGGGTGAACGGTCCAGCAGGCAGCACATCGTGAATATCGGCCCGGCACGGCTCAAAAACACCCGGCACGGACTCAGAAAAGTGGCCGGGCCGCAGCCAAGTGGTGTCGCCACCACGAAGCTGCGGGTCCAGTACTTTTCTAGGCCGAGAAGGAGCTAGTCCAGCGGTGAGAACTCGATCCACCGCGGCCCCGGGGAGCAGCCATGGCTCCCGCGTTCGTGCAGCAGTCCGCTCTGCGGGTCGATCGCGTACAGGGTTATCCCGTCCGAGGCCTCCCCGCATGCCAGCAGAAACCCACCGGTAGGGTCGATGTTCATCCCGCGAGGCTGGGACTGCGTGGGGGTGGTGTCGACCAGGGTGAGCGTGCCATCGGGTGCCACGGCGACGACGGCGATGGTACTGCTGGTGCGCTCGGTGCTGTACAGGAAGCGACCATCGGGGGACACCTGCAGCTCAGCGCACCAGATGGCGTTGGCTGCCGGTTCGGGCCCGGACCCGTCCCGGACCCGTCCGGGCACCAGATTCAGTGAGGGGGAAATCGAGGAGATCCGCTGCTGCTCGGTCAAGGCGCCAGACTCGGGGTCCCGGGCGAACGCCGCGATCTCCCCGGACATTTCGTGGAGCGCGAAGAGCGTCGCGCCCGACGGTGAGAAGCGCAGGTGACGCGGGCCGCTCCCGGCAGGGGTGGCAATCTGGCCGTGATCAGTCAGCGTGCCCGTGGCCGAGTCCAATGCCCACCAGGCAATGAGGTCATCACCCAGGGCGGTGGCGTAGGCAAACCGACCATCGGGGCTCGTGACGACGGCGTGGGCGTGGGCCCCGGGAGCCTCGGAGGTGGCAGTGTCCGGCAGCATCCTGCCGTCGCCGTCGAGCTTCATCACACTGACCAGGTGGTCAGTATAGGACGCGCCCAGCAGGTGGCTGCCCGATGGGTCGACACCCAGATAGGCCATCCCGGCAATCAGAGCGGCGTTATGAGCCGTGGCGAGGCTGCCTGAGCTTGAGTCGATGGATAACGCGGTGACCGAGGGCGGGGAAGTGGCGAGAGCGGCGTAGAGCACTCGGCTGGAGGGGTGTATCGCGAGGCATTGAACCTTCACGCCCAGCGGCAAGGACTGGCCGGTCGCCAACGTTCCGGAGGCTGTGTCCAGCTGGAAAGTATCGATGCTCCGGCCGTCGGCGCAGGCAACATGTACGGCGAATCGAGTCATATGGCTCAGCCTAGCAACCGAGCCGCAGGACTCCCCGGATGTGCGAGCATTGCAGCGGTGCAGACGCATGTCAGGCGGGACGAAGGAGTTGCAATGCACGTTCAGTTGGTATTCCCCCACCAGCTCTTCGAAGAGCACCTGGAGGCCCCCTCGTCGCGCCGTTTCATTCTGGTTGAAGACGACCTGTTCTTCCGCCAATACCGCTTCCACCAGCAGAAACTGGTCCTGCACCGGGCGAGCATGCGCCTTTTTGCGCAACGCCTGAAAGATTCAGGTCACGCTGTGGATTACCTCGAAACGTCAGCAACCCAGGCGAGTCAGGACCGGCTGGGCGCCCTTCTGGGCGAACTTGGCGCCACACGGTGTACCTACTACGAAGTTGTGGACGACTGGCTGAACCAGCGGCTCGCCACGACCCTGAGTGACCTTGGCCTGCCTGCTCAGATCGAAACCAGCCCCGGTTTCCTGCTCAGTAGTGAAGACATCGGCGGCTACTTCAGGGCCAACGGTTGGCGCATGCAGAACTTCTACGAGTGGCAGCGCCGCCGGTTGGGCATCCTGGTCGAGCCCGATGGCAGCCCGATTGGTGGGCGGTGGAGCTTCGACTCGGAGAACCGCAAGAAGCTTCCGAAAGGGATGACGCTGCCGGACCTTCCCGTGTTTGACCGTTCGGATGAGGTGCTGAGTGCGCTGGAGTGGGTGGCTCAGGAATTCCCCGACAACCCAGGAGCCGCTGGCGGGTTCAACTGGCCGGTCACCCACCAGGAAGCGGCCGCTGCCCTGGAAGCGTTCTTGAATGACCGGTTCACGAAGTTCGGCCCCTATGAGGACGCCATCTCGGCCCCTGATTCCTTCCTGTTCCATTCGGTGCTGAGCTCAAGCCTGAACCTGGGTCTGCTCAGCCCCCTGGAAGTGGTTGACGTGACCCTGGATCATGCCGCGCGGCATGACACACCAATTGCCAGCGTCGAGGGCTTCATCCGTCAGGTCATCGGGTGGCGCGAATACATGCGCGCCTCCTACCTGCTGCGTGGCCGTGAAATGCGCACCATCAATACCCTCGGGTTTGAGCGTCGCCTCGACGACGGCTGGTGGACCGGGGAGACCGGGCTGGAGCCGGTCGACGTGGTCATCAAGCGAGTTGACGCCACCAGCTACGCGCATCACATTGAGCGACTGATGGTGCTCGGCAACGCAATGGCCCTGTTGCGGATGCACCCGGACGACGTCTACGAATGGTTCATGGCGATGTTCATCGACGCCTACGACTGGGTGATGGTCCCGAACGTTTACGCGATGAGCCAGTTCGCGGCCGGCAACATGATCACGACCAAGCCTTACGTGAGCGGCAGCAATTACCTGAAGAAGATGAGCAATTTTCCACCGGGCCCGTGGCAGGACAGCTGGGATGCGCTCTACTGGCAGTTCGTGAATGATCACCGCGAAATGTTCAGCCGGAATCCACGGTCCTCCATGATGGTCAGCCTCTATGACAAATTCGACGACGACAAGAAGGTGCGCCTGCAGAACGAGGCAGCACGGTGGTTGCAGGGCAAATAGGCGCATCACCGCCGCGGGCTGCATAGCGCACGCGTCGTGACGAGACCACCCGATACGGGTGAGCCCTGAAGGAGACCTTGATGGCAGGATGGGCCTCACCGAAGCGGGTAAGAAGCCCGAGAGAAAGTGAAATGCTCATGATCCGGTTTCTGTTCCATGTCGTCATCAATTTGATTACTGCGGCCATCGGTCTACTTCTGGCTGCGTGGCTTGTCCCCGGGGTGACTCTGCAGCTTGCGGGTTTCATCGTCGCCACTCTGGTATTTGCCTTCGCGCAGGGCATCCTGGGGCCATTTGTTTTCAACGTCGCGCGACAGTACGCGTCGCCCATCCTGGGTGGGATAGGGCTGGTGACCACGCTGATCGCCCTTTTCGTCGCCTCCTTCTTTCAGGGAGGGCTGGAGATTCGAGGTGTCTCCGCCTGGGTGCTCGCAACTCTGATCGTGTGGATTGTCACCGCGCTAGGAGGCTGGATCCTCGGAGCGATCTTTCTCAAGAACAGGAGCGCACGGCGCAAAGCTGAAACTCAATAGCGGAATGACCGGTGATGTCGCGATTTCAGGGGAAACGCGGGAAGTGCAGACTGTGGTCAGTAGCTTGGTGAGCTATTGGATTTTGGGGGGGTGTTGCCGCTCGGGGTGTCGTACTAAGGTTGGATTGTTAGCGTCAGACGGGTAGAGGGCGTCTGTCATAGTGCACGCTCCAACGAAGGAATCACTCATGACCGAAAACATTTCCCCCGCCAGCCAGGACCACCACAACATCCGGGACTGGGCAGATCTTGCCGAGGAAATGTGGACGTACCTCACCGGCAAGGGCGCAGCCGTAAATTACAGCTTCATCGACATGACCGTCGAGGTACCCCGGGATATTGGTCCCGACGCCCCTCGCGCCACATGGAAGCTGAACGGAACGTTGCGGGTCACAACCAGTGACAACGATGCAGCGGGCTCAGACACCCACCGCAGCTGAGCCATGACCGCAAAGATCCGGTTGGAGATCGATCTCGAATTTTCGGTGACCGAACCAGCAACGCCGGACCGCTCCCCCTCAACGATCAACGGGACCGTCAAGGCGGACGGATCGACCGTCGAGGTGTATCTCGATACGCCCGAGGCTTTTGGCGGGTCTACCCTTCCCAGCCTCGACGCCGTCCGGGAGTTGGCCAAAGCGTTCGCTGACCAGGGCGTTGCCGTATCGGTGTCCGGCCCCAAGGGGAACCTCGTAAGCCTCGGCGCCGTCAAGGTCTCGCGGGCGCAGCGGCTCCTGACCCGGTCACCCCACATCCGGCTGGGATCCCTCAGCGCACTCAAACCCATGGCCAAAAGCGTGCGGGCCTCAGGGAAGTCCGACGCCACCAACCTGCTGCCGCCGTCGACCCCGTTTCCCCTCGTGCCCACGGTGAACCGGAAGATCCGTCGGCGGGTGACCACCACCCACCACACGCCCGGCAGCGGGCGTGCCCGGCTGATCTTCGTCCAGGATTCAGCGACCTGGAATGGGCAGGTGCCACGGGAGTTCAACCTGGGGCCGGTGTCCACCACGATCGGCAGCGGAGACGGTGTCGATCTGGTATTGCCCGGCCTGGACGCCGTGCACGCCGAAGTGGTGCACAACGACGCCGACGAGTACGTACTCATCCCGCATGGACCGGTCAGCGGCAGCGTCAACCCCTCGGGGCCGTCGGTGCTCCGGACCGGGGCGCGCATCCAACTGGGTCAGTGGTGCCTCGCCTATTTCCGTGAGGAGTACGCCGATCATGGGCGGCCATTCGGCGGGCGCAGCGGAGGGGAACTGGCATACCAGCGACCGCAGTTCGATCCGCGCACCGGCAGGACCGAGGGTGACGGCTCAGAAGGCGTCGGGGACTTCCGCCGCCGGCCGCGCTAAACCGCTCGGTGGACAGCATTGAACTGCTGCTCGATGAGGGATCCGAGCAATTCATCCTGCGCGAGTGGGAGGCGCTTCAGGCGGCTGGACTGCCCAGCAGGGCTTCCCACCGTTCTCCACATAACCGTCCGCACATCACCCTCGTAGCCGCACCAGCCATCACCGGCAATCGGGATGAGCAAACAGGGGCAGGTCTGAACCTGCCCCTGGCGTTCACCTGCGGTGGGATGTTGCTGTTCAACGCCGGGCGGAAGGGCTACGTGCTGGCACGGCAGGTGATCTGCACCGCCGAACTGCTGATGCTCCATCGCGGAGTGCACGACGCCGGTGCGGTGGCTGGCGCGGCGCACACCTCGCTGCCCGGCAGGTGGATCCCGCACATTACGCTCGCGAACGCGGTGCCGGGAGAGCAGCTGGCAGCAGCGCTCGACGTCGTCGGCGCACCCATGCCCGAGGGCAGCGTGGTGGAGGCACGGCGCTGGGACAGCCAGGCCAAGACCATCACCTCACTGGCTCATCTCACCAACGCGACAAGCGGCTAGGTCAACAACCAGGCAATCACAATCAGGGCTGGCACCGACAGCATCGACGAAATCAGGATGACGTCCCTCGCGACAGTGATTCCGCGGTTGTATCGGCCAGCGAACAGGAACACGTTCTGGGCGGCGGGCAGGGCGGCCATGACCACCGCGCCAAACACCAGCTCATCATCCAGCTGAAACAGGAAGTTGCTGAGCAGGTAGGCAGTCGCGGGCATGACGAAGGTTTTAATGAGGGTCGCCACGATGACCTCGGTGCGGCCCTCGCTGGCACGCAGCGGGCGGCTCCCCCGCAGCGACATGCCGAACGCCAACAGTACGAGCGGAACCGCCGCCCCGCCCAGCAGCGCCAGCGGTTCCCAGATCAGTTGGGGCACGTCGAGGTCAGCCCATCCGACGGCCAAACCAATGAATGAGGCAACGATCATCGGGTTGCGAAATGGCTGGGTCAGAACGTTTTTGACCGAGGGCTTCCGTCCCGAGGAGAGGTCAAGAATGGTGAGATAGAGCGGAGTCAACAGAAGCAACTGCACCAGCAACACCGGGGCGACGGCCGTCGCGTTGCCCAGCGCGTAGACAGCGATCGGGATGCCGATGTTATTGGCGTTGACGTAGGAGCCTGCCATCGCACCGATGACTGTTTCGGCCGCTGGGCGCCGGAACCAGATCCGGCTCACCACTACATACAGGAGCGCCGCGACCACGGCAGTGATGAGCGCGATTGGCAGGTAGGCGGACAGGACCGACGTAAGGTCAGCGTCCGCGAGAATGGTGAACAGCAGGGCCGGATTGGTGATGAAAAAGGCCGTCTGGGTGAGAGCCTTTACGGTCTCGGGCCCACCGATCCGCAGGCGGGCAGCAATATAGCCCGCCAGGATCACCGCTCCGACTATCGCGAAGCCCGCCAGTACGCCGCTCAAAGGCCCTCCGACCGCAGTTGATGATGGGGAAAGTTCGGATGAGACCCGGGGCCTCGGGGTGCATCCGTCCCGTCGCTGTGGGGGTCGTTCGGTCGGTACTACCTGAGGTGGCCGACGAGCTGTTCAGCGATCCCCGTGTAGGTGGCGGGAGTCAATGCCATCAGTCGGGTCTCCGCCTCGGCTGAAAGCCCCAGGCCGGAAACGAACTCCTGCATCCGGGCGCCATCGACACGCTGTCCACGGGTCAGCTCCTTCAGGCGCTCGTAGGGGTCATCCATACCCGGGACACCGGCGATGCCCTCGGCCCGCATGACCATCTGAACGGCTTCACCGAGTACTTCCCAGTTGGAGTCGAGATCAGCGGCCAGCACTGGACCAGCGACGTCGAGCCGCTCCAGGCCCTTCGCCACATTCGACAGTGCCAACAGCGAGTGACCGAACGCGACACCAATGTTCCGCTGCGAGGATGAGTCGGTGAGGTCACGTTGCCACCGTGAGGTGACCAGGGTGGCCCCCAGTACGTCCAACAGGGAACAGGAGATTTCGAGGTTCGCTTCGGCGTTCTCGAATCGGATCGGGTTCACCTTGTGCGGCATCGTGGAGGACCCGGTGGCGCCTTCCACCGGAACCTGGGCGAAATACCCGATCGAAATGTAGCTCCACACATCGGTGCAGAAGTTGTGCAGGATCCTGTTGAAACGAGCCACATCCGCGTAGAGCTCAGCCTGCCAGTCGTGGGATTCAATCTGGGTGGTCAGCGGGTTCCAGGTCAGCCCCAGCCCCTCGACGAAATCCCGTGACACCCGCTGCCAATCGGCACCGGGAACGGAGGCGTAGTGGGCGGCGAAGGTGCCGGTCGCACCGTTGATCTTGCCAAGGTACTCAGTGCGTTCGATCCGTTTGAGCTGGCGGTCCAACCGGTGCGCGACGACGGCGAGCTCCTTGCCCAGCGTGGTCGGAGTTGCTGGTTGACCGTGGGTGCGCGAGAGCATGGGTACGGCTGCCGACTCGCGTGCCATTTCAGAGATCTGGGCAGTCAGGGCCCGGGCGGCGGGTAGCCAGACGTTCTCGACGGCACCCTTGATTCCCACGGCGTAGGAAAGGTTGTTGATGTCCTCCGAGGTGCAGCCGAAGTGGACCAGAGGTTTGAGGGCCGATATTCCGATCTCGGGGAGCCGGCGTCCAATGAAGTACTCCACCGCTTTGACATCGTGGACTGTCACCCGTTCCAGTTCGGCGAGCTCGGCGACCGATTCTCCGTCGAAACCGGTCACGATCTCCCGGAGTGCCGCCTCCTGATCGGACGTCAGGGGTGCGGTTCCCGGCAGGACGGCATTGCGGGTGAGGTGGATCAACCACTCCACCTCCACATGGACGCGGTCCCGGTTCAATGCTGCCTCTGAGAGATAGTCGACCAGGGCCGCCACGGCACCGCTGTACCGACCGTCCAGCGGGCCGAGAGCCAGCGGAACGCCCGACTGGGTTGAAGTCGATGCGAGGTTTACTCGGGAAGTATCAGCCATACCCAGATCATTTCACGATCTGGAGGGTGCCTGCTGTCGTGTGACTTGCCCCCGCCTCCAGCCAACGCACTGCGCCAGCTCACATAGCAACGCTTTCGCCCACGGCTGCCCTGCTGCGGGGGTACCGTTCGAGTGATACAGCCCCGGTTAGGACAGACAGGGAGATTCAATGAACGGTGCGGCTGGGTTACCGTGCGAGCCCTGGGCGACCGACAGTGGCACCGCAGTAGCGCTCAGCGCCCTGGTCCTGCTCCAGGCTGACGCGGTGGATAACGTGGCGTCCCGGATGGTGGAGGTTGCCGACCTTGAGTGGGAATCACCGGCGGGCCGGAACTATCGGGATTACGTTCTGGTCCAGGCGGGAGGAGTGCGCCTGTGCGGTGCACTGTTGCGAGACGCCGCGATCGGTGTCGAATCGTTCGCCGCCACGCTCAGAAGCTTCGAGTACAACCGGTACCTGGCGCAGCAGCTGCCATGAGGGCAACGGGCGACCTTTTGCCAGTCAACCCACCACCGGAACCGGTGGAGTCCAGCATCGTCGTCAACGGTGGAGTAGGAAGCATCAGGTTCCAATGGTCGGAGCTACGGCAGGGAACGGTACGGCTCGGGCTCCTGGCCGACAGCATCAGCGATATCCTCCAGCAGTGCGGGGAGCTCCAATGGCGGCTCCAAATGCTTCTCAAAGAGCAGGACCCGACCGTGCGGGGCGCAGGGGTCGGCGCCGTCACCGGCCTTGACGATGCGCGGACCGCGCTGGCGGCAGCCGAAGACGAACTGCGGGACACAGCCCAGCGGGTTGAAGCGTGCCGACTGGCCTACGAAGCGGCCGAGGCTATGGCTCGCCTGGCTTCGGCCGCAGCCAGGACCGCTCTGGGAGAGGTCGAACGGGACCTGGCTCGGGCCATCAGCCTCGCCAATGGTGGCGACCTGGCCGAACCCAGTGCGTTGAGCGTGGAACGGCTATCGCCTGTTGCCGGGCTGACACTCGACGGCACAGTGCCCGCGTTATTGGATCGGGTCCAGGCGGTCAATGCAGACGGACCAGGAGCCTTCGAGGTGCTGAAAGTTCAGGGACCGGAGGGGTCGGTGTTTGTCGTAGTGCTGCCAGGCACCCAGGGGTCGTCCATCACCGCCAGCACCCAGCCCTTCGATCCGACCGGAATCGTCGAGGCGGTCCAGTACGACAGCATGTTTGTCACCGAGGCAGTGGGAGCGGCGCTCGCCGAATCTGGAGCCGTCCCGGGGGACCGGGTGATGGTCGTCGGCTACAGCCAGGGCGGAATGCACGCAGCGAACATTGCCCAGAACCCGGGCTTCGTGGAAACCTACCAGCTTGAGCTGGTGTTGACCGCGGGATCTCCCACCGGCCGGGAACCCTCCGGTGGGGCTCAATACCTGCACCTGGAGCATGCCGACGATTGGGTCCATCAGGTGGATGGCACCTCGAATCCCGACGAACGCGACCGGGTGACGGTGACCCTGCGGGATCCGGTCGCAGGGATTCCCGACGGCGACAAAGGGTTGGGCGCAGCGCACAAGCTGGGCACCTATCTGGCCGGGGCCGAAGCGGTCGAGGCCAGCAGCCACCCCTCAGTGGTAGCGACCGTCGCCACACTCAGGGCTGCGATCGGTCCCCGGGTCCCGGCCGAACGGCATGTGTTCATAGCCCACCGCCCATCGGTTGAGGGGCGTACCTCCTCGACTGACCAGCGGCGACGGGGACATCGGTTCACGCCTGGTCCGGCCCCTGAGCCGGGCCGCTCGGTGGGTGGACCCCAGCTACCTGCGAGTGCCAGTGAGTGACCCTGCCACCATCGAGACCACGCTGATGATGAGTGAGCCGAGGACTGCGGTCCAGAAGAAATCGTCAACCGAGAACAGAATTGGGGTGAAAGAGGTCAGCCACGCGGTGAGCATCAGCATGCCTGCGTTGATGATGACGGTGAACAAACCGAGCGTCAGGATGGTGAGCGGGAGGGACAGCAATGCAACGATTGGCCGGACCAGCGCATTGACGATACCGAAAACCAACCCTACGAACAGGTAAGACAACACGACTCCGGTGGTATCCCCACTGGACGCCGCTCCTCCCACCTCGATGCCTGGAAGAAGCCAGGCCGCGACGAAAAGCGCCAGCGCATTAATGAGGATACGCACAATGAACTTCAGCATGACCCAATGCTGTCATAAGGCTCAACCCATGCCCAGCGATAAGCTGGACCTATGACTACACCAGAGCGCCAGGGCGACGACGCCGGGGCACAGGAACCTTCAATCCATCCCCGCAGCGTGTTGGGCCGCCTGCCACGCTATGCGGCCGGCAAGCCGCCGGTCGTTGTCGAGGGCCTGCAGAGCTACAAACTTTCCTCCAATGAGAACCCCCTCCCACCGCTACCGTCGGTGCTAGCGGCGATCGCGTCGCAGACGCACATCAACCGCTATCCAGACCCGATGACCACCGCGCTCCGGACGGCGCTCGCGTCGTTCCTCGCCGTCCCCGCCGATGACATTGTTGCCGGCGCAGGAAGCCTGGGCGCGTTGAACCAGGTCCTGGCCACGTTTGCGGGGCAAAACGACTACGACGCGGCCGATGAAGTGATCTATCCGTGGCGCTCATTCGAGGCGTACCCGATTTGCGTTGGGCTGGCCGGGGCGGCCGGTGTGCAGATTCCACTAAACCAGGATGGAACCCACGACCTCGAGGCAATGCTTGCGGCAATTACTGACAGGACCCGCGTCATCCTGCTGTGCACGCCCAACAACCCCACCGGACCGATCCTTAAGGCGGCCGAGGTCGCCTCGTTCCTGCAGCGGGTGCCGGCGCATATCGTCGTCGTCATCGACGAGGCTTACCAGGAGTTTGTCAGGGACGCCGAGGCAGTGGACGGGCTCGCGATGTACCGGGAGCACCAGAACGTTGTGGTGTTGCGCACGTTCTCCAAGGCGCATGGCCTCGCTGGGCTTCGCGTGGGGTACTCCGTCTCGCAGCCGGAACTGACTCAACATCTCAGGGTGAGCGCCGTGCCGTTTGCAGTCTCCCAGATCGCTGAACAGGCTGCGGTCACCTCCCTGGAGCATTTCGACGAGGTGAGGGAGCGCGTCCAGGGGATTGTCGATGAGCGGACCCGGGTGGTCGAGGGCCTGCGGGAGCTGGGCTGGACTGTGCCCAACGCCGAGGGAAACTTCGTCTGGCTCGCGCTTGGCGACAACACGCCGGAATTCGCGGGACTCGCTGAACAGCGGGCCTTGTCGGTCCGCGCCTTCGGCACCGAGGGGGCCCGGGTGAGTATTGGCGAGCCCGAAGCCAACACCCGTTTCCTTGACCTTTGCGCTGCTTACCCACATGGGCCCGGCCTTTCGTAGAGCGTCATAAATGGGTTGAGCACGATCACGTGACTAGTGTGGACGAGGTACATGCGCATGAGCGTATGTCCCAGCGATACATTCCATTCAAGGTATATAAGGACGGGGAGGGAGCACGTATGGACGTTGTGCAATCGACCGCAGCCGGGCTGGACAGCAACGGAAACGGCGTGGGTCCGGCCGGTGCTGGATTGGACACCCCGGACATGGTCCAGCTGATGACCGCAGACGGCGATCTGCTGGACGATGCTCGGTTCAGCGACTATGCCCCCGATCCGGACACCTATCAGGGCCTGTACCGGGACATGTTCCTGATCCGCCGGTTCGATCAGGAGTCGACTGCGCTCCAGCGGCAGGGCCAGCTAGCCCTCTGGGTGCCACTGACCGGCCAGGAAGCCGCGCAGATCGGCTCGGGTCGCGCAATGCAGCCACAGGACTATGCCTTCCCTACCTACCGGGAGCACGGCGTGGCACTGACCAGGGGAGTCGACTTACCGGACATCCTCAAGCTGTTCCGCGGGATCACGAACGGTGGCTGGGATCCCCGGAAGCACAACTTCCAGCTCTACACGCTGGTGCTGGCTGCCCAGACCCTGCACGCTGTCGGCTACGCGATGGGGATTCAGCGGGACCGTACCGCCGATCCTGCCGTCCCCGCGGCGGCATCGGTCGCCTATTTCGGGGATGGGGCCAGCTCCGAGGGTGACGTTCACGAAGCGATGGTCTTCGCCGCCTCGTTCAACGCCCCGGTGGTGTTCTTCTGCCAGAACAACCACTGGGCCATCTCGGTGCCCTCGGACGTCCAGACCCGGGTACCCCTGGCCCAGCGCGCCTCGGGCTACGGGTTCCCCGGCATCCGCGTCGACGGCAACGATGTCCTGGCAGTCAGTGCGGTCACCGCCTGGGCGCTGGAACATGCCCGGCAGGGCAAGGGGCCGGTGCTCATCGAGGCGTTCACCTACCGGATGAGTGCCCACACGACAGCCGACGACCCGACCAAGTATCGTGCCTCCGCTGACGAAGAATCATGGCTGGCGCGTGATCCTCTACTCCGGTTGGAAACTTATCTCCGAGCCAACGGCACCGCCGACTCGTTTTTCGAACGACTTGAGGCGGAGGCGGCGGAGCAGGCCGGCCGGCTCCGTCGCGCGGTCCTCGCCATGGAAGCACCCGATCTTAGCCAGCGTTTCGGCACGGCTTATGCCGAGCCGCACCCCCTGGTTCAGGAGGAACTGCGGTTCTGGCAGGACTACGAGGCTGGATTCGCGCCAGAGAAGGATGGAGGTCGCTAGATGCCGGTCATGACCATCGCCAAAGCGATCAACGAGGGCCTCCGCGCCTCGCTGGAGGCTTCCCCGACGACGCTGCTGATGGGCGAAGATATCGGCGCTCTCGGGGGCGTCTACCGCGTGACCGAGGGCCTGAAAGCCGAGTTTGGCGCAGATCGCGTAGTCGATACGCCGCTTGGCGAGTCAGGCATCATCGGGACAGCCATCGGGTTGGCCTTGCGCGGCTATCGACCCGTCTGCGAGATTCAGTTCGACGGGTTTGTCTTCCCGGGGTTTAACCAGATCACCACCCAATTGGCGAAGATGCATGCCCGCAGCGACGGAATGCTCCGAGTTCCGGTGGTCATCCGGATCCCTTATGGGGGCGGGATCGGTAGCGTTGAACACCACTCCGAGTCACCCGAGGCGTTGTTTGCGCACACCGCAGGACTGCGCATCATCACGCCCTCCAACCCCCAGGACGCCTATTGGATGATCCAGCAGGCCATCGAGTGCGACGACCCGGTGATCGTCTTCGAACCGAAACGACGCTACTGGCTCAAGGGGGAGGTGGACCTAACCTCCCCATCCGGGGACCCGTTCACCGCCCACGTGCTGCGTGAAGGCACGGACGCGACAGTGGTGGCGTACGGCCCGCTGGTGCCCGTTGCGCTCGCCGCCGCAGCGGCTGCAGCGGAGGATGGACACAGTATCGAAGTAATCGACCTTCGGTCGGTGTCACCGATGGATTTCGACACGGTGACGGCATCAGTCCAAAAGACGGGACGGCTGGTTGTCGCCCATGAAGCGCCCACGTTCGGCGGGATCGGCGGTGAGCTTGCGGCCCGCGTGACCGAACGCGCCTTCCTTTCGCTACAGGCCCCCGTGATGCGGGTAGGAGGCTTCCATCTGCCGTATCCCGTGGCGCGCATGGAAGAGCACTACCTGCCAGATATTGATCGGATCCTCGAATCCGTCGACCGGGCCCTGGCCTACTAGAGGAACCCCATGACACTCAATACGTTTAATCTCCCCGACGTCGGGGAAGGGCTCACCGAGGCAGAGATAGTTCAGTGGAAGGTCCAGCCAGGCAGCGTCGTCGCGATCAATGACATCATCGTCGAGATCGAGACTGCCAAATCCCTGGTAGAGCTGTCCTCCCCGTACGCGGGCGTCGTCGCGGAGCTTCTAGCCACGGAGGGTGAGACCATCGACGTCGGCTCGCCGATCATCTCTGTAGCGGACGGCGACGACGACGCACCGGCTCCCCAGATGCCCGGCGAGTTATCCACCCCGCCGGCGACCACTCATCCATCAGCCGCGACGGACGCGTCAGCCACCAGCGGCTTCGCAGCCGACAGCGGACAGCCTCCGGGCGCCCAGGAGCCACCGGAGGCCGGCCCACTGGTGGGAACCGGCCCGAAAGCTGATGCGGTGAAGCGGCGGCCTCGACGGGCTGACGCAGCGCCAATGCAGGCTCCAACTCCGCAGTCCGCCCCGCCGGCTGACGGGGCGCAGCCAGCCAACCGGGTGCTGGCCAAACCGCCGGTTCGGAAGGCGGCCCGCGATCTCGGAATCAACCTGTCCGATGTCGAAGGGACTGGCCGCTCGGGCGAGGTGACCAAGCGGGATCTCATGAGCTACCAGGCGCAGCGCGACGCCGAACAGGACGGCGCCAATACCTTCTGGGAAGCGACCCAAAAGCCTCAGGACCAGCGGATTGAACGCGTGCCCGTCAGAGGTGTCCGCAAGGCGACCGCCAAGGCGATGGTGGACAGCGCCTTCTCGGCGCCGCACGTCAGCATCTTCGTGGACGTGGACGCCTCCCGCACCATGGAGTTCGTGAAGCGGCTCAAGGCTTCCCGGGACTTCGAGGGAATCAAGGTGTCGCCCCTGCTCATTCTGTGCAAGGCAGTCATCTGGGCCGCCGCCCGCAACCCGTCGGTCAATGCGACCTGGGCCGGTGACGAGATCCTCGTCAAGCACTTCATGAACCTGGGCATCGCTGCCGCTACTCCTCGCGGACTGATGGTTCCGAACATCAAGGATGCGCAGGACCTGACGTTGAAGGAACTCGCGATCGCCCTCAATGAGCTGGCGACCACTGCTCGTGCGGGAAAGACGCAACCAGCCCAGATGCAGGGCGGATCTCTCACAGTCACGAACATCGGCGCACTCGGGATCGATACAGGGACGCCAATCATCAACCCGGGAGAGGTTGCAATCGTGGCCTTCGGCACGATCAAACAGAAACCGTGGGTGCTCGACGGAGAAGTTATCCCACGGTGGATCACCACATTGGGGGGATCGTTCGACCACCGGGTGGTGGATGGCGACCTCAGCGCACGCTTCATGGCCGACGTCGCCTCCATCCTGGAGGAGCCTGCGCTGCTGCTCGACTGAGGTTGTGCCCTAGGCTGGTTTCCGATGCCAAATAACCCCAGTCCGAGCCAGCGCCCCGACCGAGAAAATTCGGGGGCGCCGTCGCCCACCGGTTCCTACCTCAAGCGGCTGTTGCCCATGCTGCTCGCCGCGTTCATCGGCTCAACCGTGCTGCAGTGGCTCTTCCCGGAACTGAACTTCGTGGTCCGGTTGCTGATTCTTGCCGTCCTGCTGCTGGCGGTCTCGGTTGTCCTGGACCGGTTGCGTTCCCGCAACAGGTAGCCTCCGCTTACGCATGATTCGATGCGATCGCTTCCTGGAGGATCGGGGCAAGACGCTCGATTCCCGTGACGATGTCCTCGCTGGAGACTGCGCTGAAGGCAAGCCGCAGCTTGTTCGACGGGGCATCGGAGGGGGTGAAAGCGGCACCGGGAATGAACACCACCCCCGCGTCGATTGCCTTGTACAGCAGGGGGTAGGTGTCGATCCCTTCGGGCAGGGTTACCCAGATAAAGAAGCCCCCATCGGGACGCGTCCACGACACCGACGCTGGTAGGTGCTGCGCCAGGGCACTCAGCATGGTCGAACACCTCTCGCTGTACAAGGCTCGCGTGGTCTCAAGATGACCCAGCCAGTCGTAATCGCTGAGATAGGCCGAAACCAGCATCTGGGTCAGCGGGGATGGACAAAGCACCACAGCTTCGCACGCCAGATAGAACCGACGATGCAGGTGCCTGGGCACCAACGCCCAGCCGAGCCGCACCCCGGGGGCGAAAATTTTGGAGAAGGACCCCAGATAAATGACGTCGTCGGGGTTGCCTTCGCGCAGCGGGGTCAGCGGCTTGCCATCAAAGCGCAGCAGGCCGTACGGGTTGTCCTCCAGCACGAGGATGTTGTGTTTTTTGCAGATGTCGACAATGACCTGACGGCGACTGGCCTTCAGGGTAATCCCGCTCGGGTTGTTGAAGCTGGGGATGGTGTAGAGGGCCTTGATGGTTCGGCCCTCCGACTGTAGTTCGGTGATCCGCTGTTCGAGGGCTTCGGGGATCAGGCCGTCGTCGTCCATGGCCACCGCCTGGACATCCACCTGGTATGCCTCGAAGGTGTTGAGCGCTCCGACATATGTGGGGTCCTCACACAGGATCACATCGCCTGGGTTGCAGAAAACCTTGGCGGCGACGTCCTGCGCTGACTGCGATCCGGTTGTGACCACGAGGTCTGCCGGGTCGGCGTCGGTAATTCCCTCGGCCGCCATGACCTCGCAGATCTGTTGGCGAAGCTTTTCCATCCCCTGGCCACCGCCGTATTGCAGCGCCTCCAGGCCGTGCTCGGCGATGATCCGTTGGGCAGTGTCGCCAAGCTCCTTCAGGGGAAGCGAACGCAGGTAGGGGCTTCCTCCGGCGAGCGACACCAGCCCGGGTTGGATTGAAATGTCGAAGACATCGCGCACCGCAGACTGTTTGATGTTCGCAGCCCGATCGGAGAATAGAGCCTCGTGTCGATGAGCTGAATCAACTGCGCGGACCAGCGCTGCTTCGGTTTCGGCCGGCATGGTCGTTGGGTCAAGTTTTGCCTGTGAGTTCACTCACGCAGTCTAAGGCAGGGGTTAACTAATGAGCAACGGGTGTTGCCTGTTGTAGGTATTCTCCCTGTGGTCAGATCCAGCCCGCATCGCGGGCCTTCGCGCCCGCCTGGAATCGACTGTCAGCCTTCAATGCCTCGAGCATCCAGGCAATGTGCCGTCTGCACGTGCGTACACTGAGATCGAGGCGCCGGGCAATAACCTCATCCGAGTAGCCGGCAGCGAGGCCCGCAAGAATTGCCTGCTGGGTTCCATTGAGCGGCGACACCGTATCCTCCTCCGTTGGAAACGGCTCGGCGAACTCCCAGGTGAAGTTGAAGAACCGAATGAAGACGTTCACCAGGTTAGGGTCGCGGATCATCATCGCGGCCTTGTCGTCGCTCGTCAGCTGCCGAGCCACCACAGCGAGTTTCCGGTCGAAAATCAGCATCCTGAATGGCACCGACGGCAAAGTGCGGAACTCGCCGCCCTCCGCAGCAATCGCTTTCACCGCCTTGCGGGTCGGCATGTGGTCGCGGGTACTGAGGTCGTAGAGGTTCCTGCGGTTCACGCCCTGCTTCAGCAGGTCGACGTCCTTCCTGACGTTCTCCTCCTGGAAATCTGCATTCGCGCCCTGGCCGGGGACAGCCATCAACACGTGCTCGGAAACGTCCCGACCATACTCGATCAACACCCGTTGAATCAGGTGCGGGTCCTCGAGCACCTCAACCGATGCGCTGGAGAGGACGTCCCTGCGGGCTTCGAGGTAGAGGGGAACCAGGCCGGATAGCTCGAGGCGCCTGGTGTTGATCCGACTCTTCAAGTCCTGGACGAGGCGCTCGTCAGCGTCAACCAGATCGGCCAGCGCGACGTCGGGCGAAATCGCGACGAACGCGTCCGAATCCGCTGCATGTGAGCTGAGCAGCTTCCGCTCACTGAGCTGGTTCGTCGCGGAATCAATGTCCCTCAGGGTGTAACCAAGGGCCTCCGAGGCACCCTGACGCGTCCATCCGGGGTGGGCGACGGCGTAGCGGTAGAGCTCTAGACCTAGTCCGTCGAGCATGAACATTCCTCCCCGGTATGGCGGCACACCTGCCTGTAGCCTACCGACCTGTTTCCTCGCGGGGCGATTCGGTTGTGCAGCGCCGCCTGATAGGTCGATCATGGCGCTGTAAAACATGACATGTCCACTTTATGACACAGTGCTTGATGCCTGTCGCGGTTCCGCCCCAGGAGCGGATTTCCCTTGGACGGGTGCGGGTATTGGGGTCTTGCGAGCGTTGGTTGCGCCGGCAGAAATCTGCCATTTAGTCATCTTTAGGCCATGTCCAGAACAGGGTGGTTATCTGGCTGGACATCGATAGAGCCAGCGGCTCATGGTTGTGGGTATCGGCATCACTTCCGCCGACGCACCACCACATGTGGCCACTCAAGGGGGGTTCTCGTGAAAAAGATTGTCGGCACAGTAGCCGGTCTTCTAGTCGTCATGAGTGTCGTTGCCTCTACCAGTCCCGAGCTCAGCGCGGCGAACTGGGAATGGCCTAAAACGGTGATGGCAGACAACTGGGAGTGGCCGAAATAGCAGGTTGTTTTGACCGATTCCCGTCGGGATGGCAGCACTTAGACTCGCCCCAGTGGCGGTGACCAACATCCGGAAGGAGAGAGCTATGAGTCAGCTGGTTGCAGTTCGAAACGCCTCACGAACCGCCAACAGCACTCAATGGTGGCATCTCTCGCTCTTTACCGGTGGCTTCGATGTAGCGGACGGCATCATTGAAGATCTGGTCACCCCACTGGCGGCGCAGGCTCAGCTTTTGGGGGCCAGCCGTTGGTTCTTCACCCGGGGTGAGGAACCAACGGTGCCTCAGGTGCGGCTTCACGTTCTTGCCAGTCCCGCCGCAATTGCCAGTCTTCAGACCTCGCTTGCCACCTTCCGGGCCCGGGCCACCGCGGGGGACCTTGGCGGCGCAAACCCCAGCGCTGTGGCTGGGTTGCACGTCCGGCAGTACCTCTCCTCACCAGCGGGCAGCCAGCTGCCCCCGGGCTCCGATAAATCCAGTGGCAATGAGATCAGAAGGAAGCTGGAAGCCGACCTCGAGAAATACGGTGGGGTTGCAGGTCTCCAACTTGCTGAAGAGGTCTTCGAACTCTCCTCCGAGCTGGCCTCATGGGCCAGCCGACGTTTCCCCAAGATGCACAACCGATCGGCGTTCGGTGCGCTGATCCTTTTCGACTCTGCACGGAGCATGATGAAAGGCCCACGATCTGCTGGTTGGCCTGACCGGCGGCGAATCAGCTGGGACTTTTATTGGAACAGTCACCTCAGAACCTGCACCGCTGACCTGGGCCCCCGCGCGGTGGGCGTCCGTGAGGCCCTGGCGGCACAGGTGGAGGTCCGGGCTTCAGCCTTCCACGGCTTGATGGCGGCCACCGCTGCCGAATCTGCGGCGCATAACTGGCGTCGCAGATGGTCCCGCGGGATCGACAATTATCTTTACCGCGCCGACAAGGCCCAGGTGAGCCGCAGCGCTCAGCACCTGACCGTTTACCAGGCGCACCTGACGCTGAATCGGCTGGGCTTTTCTACCCGTGAAGAGGCAGTCCTCGGTCTGTACGCCCGGTCATGGGGCATCGAACGCGAGTCACCCACTTACCGACAGAATTAGGCCAGACCCAGACCCGACCAGCAGGGCACCACGGAAGGATTAGAGCACCATGGCGATTAGCAATGATGTCATCCTGGCAACCGATGTGCGGGAACTCAGTGAGGCTCTGGGGTGCTCACCGGACACCCTTGAGGACATGCTGGTGCAGGGTGTGCTCGCTTCCCGTGGCGAATTGTGGGAGGTTGGACCGGCCAGGGACTACCTGCGCGATGCCGCCTGGGCGGACAGCCTCTGGTCCTGACTGCCTCTGGTTCTGACTGCCTCTGATTCTCACTGCGGGCGGTGTTCATTGCGGCTGAGGTTTATCGAACAGTCGAGGATCGAAGGGTTTAACTCCGCCCGGTAGGCTGAGCCCATGACGACAATCCGAACAGCAGTCTTCGGCTACGGCCTTGGTGGACGCGTGTTTCATGCCCCTTTCATCCACGCTGACCCGCGGTACTCACTCGATATCATCGTCACTTCCGACCCAGCCAGGAAAGCCGAAGCCGAGGTGCGGTATCCGGGTGTCCGCGTAGTACCGACTGCCGCGGACGCCTTCGCCCTGGCTGGTCAGCTCGATCTGGCCGTGATCAGCACTCCGCCGGCCACTCACGTTCCGCTGGCTCAAGCGGCTTTGGAGGCTGGGCTCGCTGTCGTCGTCGACAAGCCCTTCGTCGTCGACACGGCGGATGGTCTGCGGCTCATCGAACTGGCGCGGTCTCGTGGGACGGTGCTGAGCGTTTTTCAGAACCGAAGGTGGGATGGCGATTTCCTGACCGCCCGGAAGCTCATCGACGACGGCGCCCTCGGGACGGTACGCCGCTTCGAGTCCCGCATGGAGTCCTTCAAACCTGTGGTGTCCAAACCGTGGAAGGGGGCGGTCGCCGGGGAGGGCGGCGGCATACTCTACGATCTGGGACCGCACCTGATCGACCAGGCGTTGCAGCTATTCGGGCCCGCGGAGCTGCAATACGCCGAGCTTGCCGCGCACCGCGGCGACGGTGGGCCGGATGACGATGCGTTCCTCGCCCTGCGGCACACCAGCGGGACCATCAGCCACCTGTGGATGAACGCCCTGGCACCACAGGCTGCCCCCCGGTTCCGTATCGTTGGATCCCAGTCGGCCTATTCGAAGTGGGGTGTTGACGTGCAGGAACCGTCGATCATCGCGGGAATGCTGCCCACAGATTCCCTTTATGGAGTCGAGGATGAACTCGCCTGGGGGCTCCTGGGGTTCGACGCCGACGCTACCAAGGTGCGCACGGAGAAGGGCGCTTACCCGCGGTTTTACGAGCTGATGGCCTCAGCCGTGCTCGATGGTGCACCGGTGCCCGTAGATCCGCAGGACAGCATTGCTGCCCTGCGGATCATTGAGGCAACCCACCTCCGCTGAGTCAGACCAGTTCTCGCCAGTCAGCGGCAAGGTCGAGGCCGTGAGCTTCGGAAACAGAATGGTGTGCAACCCGTCCACCGGCAATATTCAGGCCATGCGCCAGTGCAGCGTCGGACTCAAACGCAGCCCGGACCCCGCGGTTCGCCAGTGCGACCGCATAGCGGAGCGTCACATTGGTGAGTGCGTAGGTTGAGGTGTTGGGCACTGCGCCCGGCATGTTCCCCACACAGTAGAACAGCGAGTTGTGCACGGTGAAGGTGGGATTCTCGTGCGTGGTCACATGTGAATCCTCGAAGCAACCACCCTGGTCCACAGCGATATCCACAAGGACGCTTCCCGGTTTCATCCGGGAAACCATTTGGTTCGTCACGAGCTTCGGAGCACGGGCACCGGGGATCAGGACAGAACCAATCACCAGATCAGCGTCCAACACTGCTCGCTCGATTTCAAAGGCATTTGAGGCGACGGTCTTGACCCGGCCCGCGTAGAGGGCGTCCAACTCGCGCAACCGGCCAATGTTGATGTCGAGAATGGTGACTTCAGCGCCAGTGCCCACCGCCATCGCTGCCGCATTTGTGCCGGCTACGCCGGCGCCGAGGACAACTACCTTCGCTGGGCGTACTCCGGGGACCCCTCCGAGGAGTAGACCGGGGCCACCAGCAGGAGCGGTCAGGACCTGAGCTCCCACCTGTACCGACAGTCGACCGGCAACCTCGGACATCGGTGCCAGCAGGGGCAGCGCGCGCCCGTCCTGAACCGTTTCGTAGGCAATCGCCGTTACGCCCGCGTCCAGCAGTGCCCGGGTCAGCTCGGGTTCCGCCGCGAGGTGGAGGTAGGTGAAGAGAATCAGACCCTCGCGGAACCGGTGATACTCCTCGGCGATCGGCTCCTTGACCTTGAGCACCAGGTCCGCCCGGGACCACAATTCGTCGGCAGAGGTGACAATCTCCGCGCCGGCTGCAGAGTACTCATCGTCGGTAATGTATGAACCGACTCCAGCGTCTTTTTCAATCAGGACTGTATGCCCGTTGGTACGGAACTCATGCACCCCTGAGGCGGTGATGGCCACGCGGAACTCGTTGTTTTTGACTTCTTTAGGAACGCCGACGATCACGGGATTCTCCGTTCACTCTCAAGGTGCGGTGAGGTGGCTTATAGCCAGGTCCCTAGCCTACGGACAACCAGGAGCCTTCGGGCAGCCCCCCGGTCGTGTTAGATCGTCGCCCGGGGACGGATGATGGCCCGACTGGGTCAACGATCCCTGTGGATGCGGGCCCGGTGCGGAATGTGACCTGGTTCACTACCATACGAACAGCAGCTAACGACGTCGACAAGTGTCGACCTTTTGCGCATCAATTGTCTCCTTGGTGACGCCGCCCAGTAGCATGAGGCAATGCAGCCAGACGGGGTCGACGCGGCCGTCGAATCGATAGCCGCCCGGCTGAACCGCGGCCTGTCTCTTGAAGATCTCGACGGCGTGCTGCTGGCGTACAGCAGCCACCAATCCGCCGCTGACCGGGTCAGGGTCAATTTCCTGCTGAGCAAGAAGGTGCCTGCCGACGTCAGCCAATGGCAACTGCAGCACGGCATCTCATCGGCAGTCCGTCCAGTGGTGCTGCCAGCCAACCCGTCGCTAGGGATGCTCGGACGAGTCTGCGTTCCCTTGCTGGTCCGAGGGTTCCGGGTGGGCTACCTCTGGGTGCAGCAGGAGGCAAACGAGACGACCCCCGAGGCAATTCTCGACCAGCTCCCGGATGTGCGTGCTGACATGGATCGACTTGCATCACTACTACTGGAAGGCAACACGGCAGCCTCCGAACACCGTCGCAAGAGGGAAAGCATCTTTCTGGCGGCCTGTGACGGGACCGAGGCTGGTACCGACGAGCTGGCTGGTTGGCCCGAGCTTCACAACACTGCTCCCTGGCAGGTAGCGGTGCTCTACGCCCAGAACGATCTGCCCGAACCAGTCGACCCCCACGCGAGCCTGCTGACCCACCGCACCGCCGCCCTGCAGGCCACCGTGGGTGTGAGGTCGGTGCTGTTCAGCGCCGGGACTCCGGCCATCGCTGTGCTGCTCCTCACCGGTGACGTGGGCGGCGGCGAATACGCGGAGATCCTTCGCCGATACGATCAGGAACAAGCCAAGCGTGAAGGCGGTGCTGTGGGGCGCGCCCTGCTGGGGCTGAGCGAACGGGTGCTTGATCTACGGGAGCTGCCAAAGGCTTTCAGCCAGGCACGCCGCGCCGTCCAGGCGTCGGCGGTCGATGGAGGGCTCGGTCTGATCACTGAATACCGGGCCACCGGGTGCTATCAGTTCCTAGCCGCCGGAGGATGGCAGCTGACATCCGCCAAATCGGTCCACTTCGCCGAAATTGAGGAGCAGGATAAAAACTCTGAACTACTGCCCGTCCTGGAGTTGCTTTACGACAAGAACGGGTCGGTTCAGGATGTAGCCGCGCAACTGCACCTACACCGCAGTAGTGTCTACAACCGGCTGGCGCGAATCCGGTCGATCATCGGCGCGGACCCGCTGAACGGTCACGTGCGGCTGGAACTCCATTTAGCCCTCAAGGCGCGGAAATGGTCACGGCGTCCCAGGATCTAATCCCGTACTGGCAGTCTGTTAGCTGCCCGTAATTGATCGCGGCGACTCTCCGCGTTTGTCTGATTTCTGCGTGGCCAGCCACTTGGTAATGTCCTGGGATCTAATTCGTCGATGGGTGCCGCGATATTCGACCGGAATAATCCCTGCATCAGTGAGATTTCGTAAATAGGTGTGTGAAATTCCAGCTGCCGCCGCGGCCTGTGAAGTGGTCAGGGTCTCGGCAGTGGAGGTGGTGGTGACGGCGTCACCGGCAGCAAGCCGGCGCAGGACGTCGACGACAGCATCCCGGGCGGCAGGTGGCAGTTTCACCGCGGTGCCGTCAACAAATACGGTGACGTCAGCAGTTTCGGCGAGGGCACGGTTCAACGGTGCTGCATCGGCTGGGCGAAGGGCCTCGGTGGTGTGGGGGCTGCGGATGACCATTCCTCTATTCTGCCAAGGCCTGTCAAAAGTGAAAGTTTCAACAGAAGTCTTTAATCCAGTGGTGACGACAGGCTCTTCCCCAAATGTCGTGAGAGGACTAGGGTGGGGTCCACTCATAAGGGGCGGAATTAACCGGAGCACAATTATTCACTGGCTGGAGTGGTGATTCCCATGGCAATATTCAATCCATACGAGTCCGAGCGGACCCGAGTGCCCGCAGGCGATGTCAGGGAACGTGACCCGGGCCTGCCCTGGTGCTCCGAATGCGACACCGACGAGTTCCTGATGTATGAGGATTTCGTCCCGGCGCGTCGTCCCGCGGGGGGCGGTCACCTGGTTGCAGCGAGCGTCAATTACTCCTGCTCTGTTTGCGGGAGGTTTAACGGGCACGAGGTGCCGGACTCCTGGAACCCGCCCAACTGGTTCTGGTACTCCTGACGGCGCTGCACCTCCTGGCATAGCCGCACCGCCCAGAGGCCAAAAGGCGCCCGGGTCAGCCGCGGCCGACGAAGGGCATCCCGCTCGCGGTGATGAGCAACGACCCGACCGATGCAGAGGCCGGCAGTTGAGCCATCAAAAGGACCGCCCGGGCTGCCTCTGCCACGGGGAAGGTGGGCTCCGGTCGGCGGGAGCCGTCTGCTTGTAACGCGCCGCCGTTGACGCCGATGGTGTCCATGAGTTGGGTGTGGGCGTTCCCGATGTCGATTTGGCCGCAGGTGATGCCGAAGGGGCGTCCATCCAGCTCGATCGACTTGGTCAAGCCAGTAATCGCATGCTTGGTGGTTGTATAGGCGACCGACAATGGGCGGGGTGAATGAGCCGAAATGGACCCGTTGTTGATGATCCGCCCACCCGGTGGCTGCTGGCTCTTCATCAGTCGAACAGCGGCTGCGGCACACAGGAACGCGCCGGTGATATTGACCGCAACGGTGTCGGCCCACTCTGCCAGCTGAATCTCGTCAACGGCGCCCGTAGGACCGAACACGCCCGCATTATTGAAAAGCACCGACAGGGCCCCGAACTCCTGCTGGACGTAGTAAAAAAGTCGGTCGACATCGTCGGGCCGGGTAACATCGGTGGACACCACATGGGCGCGGGGATGCCCGTCTGCGGTCTCTTCAAGGGCAGCTTGTCTCCGGCCCGCCAGGACGACGTCGAACCCGGCGGTGAGAAACTCTCGGGCCACGGCACGCCCAATGCCCGAGCCGGCGCCTGTCACGACTGCGGTGGGCGTACTGGGTGTTACGTCCATCTGTTTCCCCTGGGCTAGTTCTGGTGCTGTCGGTTGGTTCATTCCGCGATGCTGGCTCACCTAGTCGCCGTTGAGCCAGCTGAGCAGTTGCTCCTCCGGCCAGGTAGTGATGATGCGCTCAGCTGGAACGCCATTGGCTTCGGCCCGTTCCGCCCCGTACTGCAGGAAATCCAGCTGGCCGGGCGCATGCGCGTCGCTGTCGATGCTGAAAAGGCAGCCAGCATCCAGTGCCAGGCGAATCAGTTCATCGGGAGGATCCTGGCGTTCCGGTCGGGAGTTGATCTCCACGGCAACGTTGTTTTCGGCGCAGGCCGCGAAGACTTGGACGGCGTCGAACTCCGACGGCGGGCGAGTCCCCCGGGCCCCCTGCACGAGACGGCCGGTGCAGTGTCCCAGGACGTTGGTCTGTGGGTTCCGGATCCCGCCGAGCATCCGCCGGGTCATAGTGGAACGGTCAGAGCGAAGCTTGGAGTGCACGCTGGCGACGACGACGTCGAGCCGGTCCAGCAGCGCTGGCGTCTGGTCGAGGGTGCCGTCCTCAAGAATGTCGACCTCGATGCCGGCCAGCAGCCGGAACCCGGCGGCGCTGGCGTTGATCTGCTCCACAATATCGAGCTGCTCAGCGAGTCGTTCGGCGCTGAGCCCATTGGCGATAGTGAGGTTGGGCGAATGATCAGTGAGGGCCAGATACTGATGGCCGAGGGTTTGTGCGGCCTGGACCATCAGTTCGATGGGGCTACCGCCGTCGGACCAGTTGCTATGGCTATGCAGGTCGCCTCGTAGGGCGGCCCTGAGCGAGTGTCCGCCTTCCACCAGGGGCATGGCCGACTGTTCGCGGAGTTCAGCGAGGTAATCGGGGATCTCTCCGCTGACGGACTGGGAGACCACCTCGAAGGTGCGCGCCCCGATGCCCTTCATCCTTTTGAGTCGACCATCTCTGGTCCTGGCCAGCAGCTCGTCGAAAGACAGCTCACCGAGAAGATCGGCGGCGTTCCGGAATGCCTTGATTTTGAAGGTTGGCGCTGCCTTGCGTTCGAGCCAGAAGGCAATTTCATTAAGCGCAGCTACGGCGTCCATGCTTCACCCTACAAATAACCCGGTCTGAAGTCGCCGAAACACCGGGTCAGGCCTTCAGATTCAGTTCCGCGGCGATTGATCGGACCGCCTCGCGGAGCAGAGGGACGGCCTTCTCGGCGAACCGTTCATCGACGCGGGAGACCGGCCCGGATACTGAAATGGCGCTGGGGGTCGGCGCGTCGGGGACGGCCATGGCGAAACACCTGACGCCGAGTTCCTGCTCCTGCTCATCGACTGAGTAACCGCGCTCGCGGATGAGCTCCAGTTCGGCCAGCAACTCGTCGATGTTTTTCAGGCTCCTGTCGGTCGGCGTGGGCATGCCCGCGCGGCCGACGATGCTGCGCACCGCATCGTTGCTCAACTGCGCAAGGATGGCTTTCCCCACGCCGGTGTCGTGGGTGTGGGCGCGGCGGCCCACCTCGGTGAACATGCGCATCGAGTGGGGGGAGGGCACCTGAGCGATGTAGATGACCATGTCCGAATCCAGGACTGCCATATTGGACGTCTCGCCCAGACTGTCAACCAGGTTCTTCAGCTGGGGACGGGCAAGAGCTCCGAGCTGTTTGTTGGCGCCTTCGCCCAGCCGGATTAGCCGCGGGCCCAGCGCGTAACGGCGGTTTGGTAGCTGGCGGGCATAACCCTTGGCGACCAGGGTGCGCAGCAGGCGGTGGATGGTCGGCAAGGGAAGATCGGTCGAGGAGGAAAGTTCGCTGAGGGAGACTTCCCCGCCGGCGTCGGTGATGAGCTCGAGCAGTTCGAAGACCCGCTCGACGGACTGTACCCCGCCGCCTGCTGCTTTCTCAGCCATGTGACACTCCCAATTCTCGAGCTCCCACTGACAGGTTTGATCCGCGAGGTGGAAACTTTCTAGAGGCTATCGTACTTTCCACTCAGTGGAATCGGGAATCCAGCAAGATGAGGGCAGCCGTCAGGCGAGGACATCGCGCGTGGTGAACCGGCCGTAGGCGAGCGCGCCGAAGACCAGCACATAACCCGATTGTAGGAGGGCATTCGCGGCGAAGGAGGACCACTCGATCGGCTGCCGGAGCAGATCCACGAAGCCAAACCAGTAGTGGCTCAGGAGCCAGGGGTGCAAGAGTTCCAGCTGGGGAAGCTGACCCACCACTTGGGAGACGACCGAGATGACCACCGTCGCGGCCATCGCGCCGACCGGCACATCCGTGAGGGTCGAGATGAACAGGCCGACGGCGCAGAGCCCGGTAAGCGACACGGTGACGTAGGCGCAGATCAACGCCGACCGCAGCAGAGACTCGCCGATGCTCACGGTGTCACCGGACAGGAGGGTCACCGGCCCCACTGGGAACAGGACAGCGCCAATCAGCGTTCCGGCCAGGACGACGGCGAGTGTCGCTGCCAGGCAGAACACCACAGCACCGGCGAATTTCACGGCGAGCAGCCGGCCCCGGCCCACGGGTGCCACCAGGAGGTAGCGTAGCGTTCCGGTGCTGGCTTCGCCGGCGATGGTATCGCCAGCCACTACCCCGACAGTGAGCGGCAGAAACAGCGGAATAGCGACAGTGATCGCTGCGACGGCCACGAACAACCCGTTCTGGGTGATCTGGTCAAGGAAGGCCGGGCCGCGCCCCGTAGGCGGACCGGAGGTCAGCCGGACAGCCACCGCAATCAGAACCGGGATGGCCGCCAGCGCAAGAAGCAGGGCCCAGGTGCGCCGTCGTCTGAACAGGATTGAAAGTTCCGAAGCCATAAACACCAGCCCCGTTGCGGGCCGCCGCCCGATGCTGTGCGCCGGATCGTTATTGGACAACGTCAAACCCTTCCCCGGTGAGCGACACAAAAAGTTCCTCAAGCCCCACCTGATCGACGGTAAAGCCCTTCACTCGGACCCCGGCGGCCACGAGAGCGGCGACGATGGTCTCGGGTGGGAAATGCTCGGGTAGCGGGGCGCCCACCGCAACATCGGAACCGCCCGGGGTGTGGTGGCTGGGTGTCGGCTCTTGCGGGGTCAATCCCAGCCGGGTCAACACCTGTCGGCAGTCCGCGCCGTCGGGGGTAAGTACCTCCACCCGGGTCTGGCCGGCGGCGCGCAGCTCACTCAGCTCGCCCTGCGCCACCAGCTTGCCCGCTCGGAGGACCGCCACGTGGGAGCAGATCTGTTCCACCTCGGCCAACAGGTGACTGGAGACGAAGACCGTGGTGCCTTCTGCGGTGAGGGAATGGACCAGATGACGTACCTCGCGGGTGCCCTGGGGATCGAGGCCGTTGGTCGGCTCGTCCAGGACGATCAGGTCCCGATGTGTCAGCAGTGCGTTGGCGATCCCTAGCCGTTGCTTCATTCCCAGAGAGTAGGCCCCCACCTTTTTGTCGGCCGCCTGTGAAAGGCCTACCCGTTCCAGTGCCTGCGCGGTGCGGGCGCGGCGGGTCGACGGGTCAACGAAGCGGTCTGCGGCGTCGAGGCGGTGCAGGTTGGCCCGCCCCGAGAGGAAAGGGTAAAACCCAGGTCCTTCCACGAGGGCTCCCACCCTGGGCAGTACCTCGGGAAGAAACCTGGGGATCTTGCGCCCGAGTACCTCCACGTCGCCCGATGTCGCGCTCGCCAGGCCTAGCAGGATACGGATCGTTGTAGTTTTGCCTGACCCATTGGGGCCGAGGAAGCCGAAAACCGACCCCCGTGGTACTGACAGGTCGATACCGTCCAGGACTGTTTGCCCACCGAATCGCTTCGAGAGCCCCCTGGTCTGAACGGCAGGGCCCTCCGGTAACGTTTCGTCGCTCACTCGTCGTCGGCAACTGCCTGGAGACGATCGGCGGGCACGGAACCCACCAGAACCCGCCCATCATCGGTGAGCAGAACGTTAAGCAGTCGGGTCTGCATCAGGCGGCCGCCGTCGACCGGTGTGCTTAGCTGATCGATCATTCCGGTCAACTCGGGGTCTCCGGTCGGGAAGTCCCCGGCGGAAAACTCCACCACGGTTCCCCAGCCGGTGCCGGTGACAGTCGGTTCGGTTGACTCGTCGGTGGCTTCGGGCTTGCCATCGCTATGATCGCGTTTGTCGTCGTGTTCGCGGTATTCGCCGTGTTCCGGAGCCTCAGTGATGGTGGCACCAGCCGGGGGCGTGAAGTCGAATATCTCGGGAGCGGGCGCCTCGAAACTGATCTCGGTGTATGCGGCACTGAACGCCGGGGTGGTTCCGCTACTGGCAGCGACGCTGACCGCGAGCGGGAGGCCCGTCTCGGCGTCGACGTCGACCGTGATCGAACCCACCAGAGTTTCGTTGCTGCGGGGGGTCATGATCAGCTGGTAGGCGGCACGGCCGGCGACCATCCGGTCGGGGCCAACTGAAACTTCGGTGGTCGGGTCGGCCTTCTCGAGGAGGAGTGTGGCGAGCTGGTCCGGGGTCTGCACCCCGGGGAGGTCAGCCGGCACTCCGTCTGCCGACTTGATTACCGAATGTACTGCGGAATTTTCTTCGGAGTCGTAGAACCAGAGCTTATCGCCGTTGAGGATGAGGTTTCGTTCGGCCATCTCGTCCTGGATCTGGATTCGAGCCTGGGTTGGGCCGTCAAGGAAGACCCGTGCGGTGTGTGGGGCAGTGAGCATTTCCAGCATGGCGCCCTCGGCAGTCGGAACCGACCCCCCGTCGGCGCCGGGATCAGTTCCAGGGGCTGTGCTGGGCCCCATACCGCCTCCGCCCGCACCATTGATCAGGGAGAGGTCAGGCAGCCCGAGGTCGGACGTCTGCTCCACGGTGCCCGAAAGTGCATCCACCGAGTGGCCGGCAGCTAGTTCGAGTACCTCGGCGGCGGTCAGGTCCGGCAGGTCGACCGCGGCGTTAGCCGTGAGTGGGACCAGGATGACCCCGGCGCCCATGACAGCTGTCACTGCTACGGCCGGCGCCCAGTTTCGCCACTTACGGTTCATGGTCCATCTCCCTTGATCACAAGTTCCGCAACCACAACGGTTATGTTTGGACGTTACTCCGGTTTCCTGAGAGTTTGATCTGAGTTTCCCGCCCCTGTCCGCTAGGGAAGCGAACGGTCTGGCCGGGGGAAAGTAAGCACCTAACGGCGGCGTGAACCGAAAAGGTAGCCGCCGACCGCGGCGCCGAGGGCGACCCCGCTGGTCAACAGGGCGGTGCCGATCGGCCGGATCGGGAGTCCACTGCCGAAGGGCGTGTGGACGGCACCCGGATGCGAGGCCAGAGGGGCAGGCACGAGTCCCGATCCCACCGCAATGAGGACTCCGGCCAGAAGTAGACCGGCGCCCACCCACAGCACCACCACCGGTGAGCTGGGCTTCCTCGGGTTTGTCCCAGTCATGACCCGCTGACCTTTCCCCAGCCGGCGGCCGGCGGCTGCGGCGCTGGCCATCAGCCCACCGACCAGCAGCACTTGACCGCACACGGCGAGCAGGTCGGAAAAGGAGGAGGCGTCGTCGTCGACCGCTATGACCAACTCGGAGGAATAGGCGATGCTCTGCTCGCCGACGCCGGTGGGCAGGGGCAGCGTGGTGGGGGCGGCGCCGAACAGGAGTGACACCCCACCGAGCGTCACCACAAATGAGAGCGCGACAAGCCAGACGGCCACCGGCTTTAGAGTGAAAGTGGTCATGGTGCCCGCCACCCGCGAAAGTTGCCAAGTGCCCAGGCGATAATTATCAGCCCGAGCGCAGCAAGACCCAGCCCGAAGATTTCACCAGCGGTCGGACCGGGCAGGAGCACGGAGTTTGACAGCGGCGCGTAGGCAAACCAGCCAAACTCCAGGGGCGGCCTGGTCATCGCTGCTGTAATGATCATGGCCAGCCCGACGACGGCGGCGCCCAGTCCTCCCGCGAATACCCTGTGTGTGCGGATCCAGTTCAATGTTTCCCCCATCGACGCGCCGCGGCAGCGGCGACCTGCTCCAGAGACTACGCCGTGATGGGTGCGCCAGGGAATCGTGGTGGGGAACGGCGGGATTACCTCCGGCGGATCGCGGAAGGTTGAGGACCCCGGACGATCCGGTCGCGGGGTGCTGGGTGGGGTTTGAGGTGGGCTACGGTCGGCCCACCGGCGAAATGCAGCGGGGCGCCTGCAGGATCGGCTCCAGCGCTGCCGCCAGGCGTCCCGGGAGGCCGGCCAGTTCCGTTAGGAGCGCCTCCGTGGGGCGCATCAGGTTCAGCTGCCCATCGGCGGCGCCCGCGAGAATCCACCGGGCTGTTGCCCAGTGCGACGAATCGGCCTCGGTGGTCTGGTGCCGCGGATCCACGGTCGGAGCAAGCACGGTCAGGTAGAAGAAGGTGTCGAAGCGCTTGCCGTAACTGGCAGGCGTAATCCAGTTGGCCCACGGGGTCAGATCCTCGGGCGCCAACACAGCCCCCGTTTCCTCCTGCACTTCGCGCACCGCTGCGGCGAGTAACACGCCGGATGCCTCAGCCGGGGACACCTCAATCGAGCCGGGCCCCCGGCCGGAGGCAATGCTGGTCGCCGCCCAGCTCCGCGCATGATTGGCCAGGAGGTGCGCCGGGGCGGGGTGGGCGACGGCGGTAACATGGTCGACGGCGTCCACGCGGCCCCCTGGGAAGACGACAACCCCTGCAGCAAAGTCCATCGTGAGCGAGCGGTTCTGGATGAAAACCTCATCCCCACGGACCATCAGGACGCTGACGGCCAGGCGGGGAACCACCGCCGGCGCGTCGTTGTGGGATGTTCTCATGCTGCGCACTTTATCCGATACGGGGGTCGGCGCAGGGACCGGGATCGCTAGGGTAGATGCATGGTTCAATTGCACACGCCAGGTCTGGTTTCCAGCAGCGACCTCACCCGGTATCGGCTTGCCCCAAATCCGGGGCCGATGAGCCTGGAGGGCACCAACTCGTATCTCATTGCAGCCCCGGAGGGCGAAGTGCCCGGTGAAGTGCCCGGTGAAGCAGCCGGTGTCGCAGCGGTGGAGACGGGGCAACGCCCGGTTGTCGTCGTGGATCCCGGCCCGTTGGATGAGGAACACCTGGCGGCGCTGGCCGGCGCAGGGAAAGTTGAACTGGTCCTGATTACCCATCGGCACCGCGACCACACCGAAGCCAGCGAACGCTTCCATCAGCTGACCGGAGCGCCGGTACGGGCAATGGATCCGGACCACTGCCACGGGGGATCTCAGCTGGTCGACGGTGAAGAAATTTTCGCGGCGGGGGTGACCATCCGGGTTTTAGCCACCCCCGGGCACACCTCTGACTCGGTCTGTTTTCTCCTGCCCGACGACGGCGCTACCGGTTCAATCCTGACGGGCGACACAATCCTGGGCCGCGGCACCACCATCATCGACTACCCCGATGGCCGGCTGGGTCCTTACCTGGACTCGCTGGCGAAGCTCAGCGCGCTCGGACCGGCCAGGGTCCTTCCCGCCCACGGCCCGATCCTCCCGGATCTGACAGCCATCTCACGCCACTATTTACGGCACCGGGGAGAACGGTTGGATCAAATCCGCGCTGCGCTCGCGGATATTGGTGCTGGCGCAACGGTACAGAACGTTACCGACGTGGTCTACGCCAACGTCGACGGGTCAGTCCGGCGGGCAGCCGAGGCGTCGGTGGCAGCTCAGCTGGATTACCTGGGCGTCCCCGGCCAGACCACCGAGCCGGGGTGAAACCGACTTCGAACGGCAAGAGCAGCGCGATCCGTCCACCACCCCGGTCAGGAGTGGCAGCGGGCAGCGCTAACTTCGCCGAAGTAGCCCCTGACGCGCCGCGAAGAACACCACTTTTACGATCAGGATCAACAACCCCAAACCGGTGATCATCTGGATGGTCACCGCGACCCGCGCGAGAGTGTCGATGGGCACGACGTCGCCGAAGCCGACGGTCGCAAATGTAGCTGTGGTGAGGTATAGCGCGTCCACCCGGCTCAGGGGCTCGCTGAATGACTGGGGATCCGTCACAGAAATGGACACGTAGAGCAGGGCGAACAGGCAGAGGAAGAGGGCAACACTCTGGACAACCGCCTCGGCGGCACGCACCTGGGGGACCCCGGAGGTGAGGACCAGCTGGATCTGAAGGGCCATGGCGATCAGGAAAATGAGCAACAGCGCGATGAGCCGTATCCAGGCGGCTGCCGCAGTGCCTGATGCGAATCCGGAAACGGGGAACTGGAAGTAGACGGCAAGTATCACTGCGAGAGTCACGATCGAACGGATCACGGCGACGACAACGACCCGGCGTCGTCGTCGTTGATCGAGTTCAAGAAAGGACGCCGGCCGGTTTTTGCTGTTCCGCCTGTCTGGTGTCATCGAGGTTGGGTGCCCGCTCCAGGTGAGCGGCCTGTGCTGAAGGGCAGATCGACCAGGATGCTCTCCTTGAGCCGTTGGAACTCGGCTTCAGAAATTGCGTTGTCATCCAACAGGGCCTTCGCGGTCTTGATCTGGTTCACGGCCGTCGCCTCTTCGTTGCCCGCGGTGGCTGCTGCTGCGGTGCGAGAAGACTCAATCATTCCGTAGCTGCGCAGGGCCATCGCCTGTCCGTGGGCTACGAGGTAGGCCAATGCTGTGAAGAAGGGAAGGAAGATGAGGAGAAGAACCCAGACGAACTTGACCCATCTACCCATTTCCGGGCTGCGGAAGATGTCGGCCAGTACAAAGAAGAGGAGCGACAAATAGGACACGAGCAGGAAAAAGACCAGCGTTGCCCAAAAGAAGTCCCAGAAGTTGATGCTCACAGAGCACCTCCTAGGGTCGGGTGCTACGACTAGTTGTCGTAGCGCGGGGTAAGGGATTTACGCGCGCCGTTGAGCACAACGGCGGAACTGGCTGGTGTGCTGGCGGTTGCCGGCAACAGCCCAAGGTCCTGGGCAATGGCGATCGCTTCCCGGCGGGAAGTCGCCCCCAGCTTCCGGTAAATGCCCCGGACATGTGTCTTTACGGTGTTTGTTGAGATCAACAGCCGCTCCGCGATCTCGTCGACGGTCGCGAAGGTGGGCAGCAGGGTGAGGAGATCCAATTCACGATGGGTGAGGGGCGGGTAGAACGAGCTTTGCCCGTTACCCCGGAAACGGGTGATGCGTGCGATGATGTGGCCGAACGCGGGAAAGTAGAGTTGTTCATGAACCACAGCAGCTCGGACTTCGGCCCCGGCAAACGCGAACGCGCGTAGCGTGCCGCTTTTGGCCCCCAGTTGAAGAGCTTCCCCCAACGCGGTTCGAGCCTCGTAGGTCCGGTCCTCTTCGAGCGCTATGCGGCAGGTCAGAGCCCACGCGGTCAGAATGGAGCACCGGCTTTGGCTTTCAACGTAGCCAGCGGTGACTGCTGACAGGAGCTTCCGGGCGGCATTCAGATGCCCGGCGGCGAGGAGCTCCCACGCGGAGATGGTGTGCAGTTCTCCGCTCACCCCTTGATGCTGCCTGAGTTCCGACTTGAGCGTCTCCAATGCGTCGCCGTGTCTCAGCTGGAGCAGCATTGACGCCGTTTGGAGGGAGCAAATAGCGAGGTCTGGTGGGAACGCACCGTGGATAAGGTCGTGTCGCACCCGGTTCAACAGCCCGGCAGCAGCCTCATGCCGGTTGCTCCCGCTTTGAAATTGCAGGATCAGGGATAGCTTTGAGTTCGAACGGGCGATTACTGGGACGGCCGAATCGGCGCGTCTGACGTAGGCGTTGTGGAGCCGGGCCGACGAATCGTCCAAGGCGTGATAGGCGCACCACGCGGCGATCAGGTGCGCCGGCCTCAGGCTGGGGCCGTAGCGTAGTTCGGTTTCACCGGCGCGCCGGATAGCCCAGGAGGCTTCTGCCCGGGCCAGCCTGAATTCTTCACGGGAGACATGGACAGCGGCAGCAACCGATCGGGCATCAACCAGAGCGGTCTGGTTCCCGCGGTTACGGGCAAGCCGGGATGCCTGCAGCGATAGGGCCAGCGCGTCTTCAAACCGCCCCACCCCAACCATCGCTGCGGCCAGGACATTCGTCAGGTACAGGTCGAGGTCGTCGAGGGGAGGTTGTTCAACGACCTTTTCAAGCAAGTCCACAGCGTCAGTGAATGAGCCTCGCGACATATCCAACTGAGCCTGGAGAGCGGTTGCCAGCAGGACAAATGCCGCCGGTAGGTGCTGCCCAGCGCCGCTGCGTTTGAGGCGATCGAGGCCTTCGGAGGCTACGGTCGGGTCGCCCGCCCGCAACGCGATCACCCCTTCCAGGAGCGTCAGCTCCTGGAAGGAGTGACGCTTTTGGCTGGCGGATATTTCGAGAATAAGGTTGGCTTCGCCGCCCCACAGGAGTTCAAGACCAGAGGTGGCCACGGTGGTTCGCAATACATCGGGGTTTCCTGACTGCACCGCATGAACCAGAGCCTCCGCGTGTCGTCCCTGCTCCGGTAACCAGGCGGCCATCCGGGCGTGGGCGGCAGCCAAGGAATCTGTAGGATTCGCCGCAGCGTGAGCGTCGAGGAAGCGCCGCAGCAACCGGTGGCATCGAAAATGTCTGATCGCCAATGGCTCGCTGCTGACGTCCATGATCAGACCCGTTTCGGCGCGGAGGCGGTCGAGGACCTGCGCGCCATTGGTTCGGCCCAGAACATGGTTGAGATCCTCGACAGTCCAGGTGGCAAGCGTCGACACGGAGAGCAGTAGTTGTTGCAGTTCGGGCCTGTAGGAGTCGAAGAGAGGCCGCATAAGCTGGCGATGCAAAGGGTCTGAGGTCGCATCTGGTGGGTTCTGGGAACTGACCGACTCTGCGTGGCGGGACGCCAGTCTGGTCGCCGCAGGCCACCCCTCGGTCAGATCAAGTAAGCGGTCAACGTCCAGGGGGGAACCCCTCACCAGCCGAACCAACTCACGCCTGGTGAAGGCGAGCGATCCGCCGTCGACCTCGATGAGAGCGTCGTCAAGGTTGACCTGATACAACGCACTGAGCCTCGGTAGGGATCGACCGATCAGAATGAAGCGCACGTTCGATGCGGAGCGCAGAACAAAATAGTCGAGGTCCTGAAGGACCCGACGATCCCTCAGCGCGTGGCAGTCATCCAGGACGAAAATAACCTGTCCCTTTACCTCAGCGATGGTCGTGATGATGCTGTCGATGAATGCGTTGTCCCCGGATGTCTCCGGCGCTGGGTGTCTGCGCAGGCGGCCATCCCCCAGCGTGGGAATTGCCAGCTCGATGGCACTCACCACCAGTGACCAGAACCGTGCGGGTTGGTCGTCGGCCGGGTCGATGGTGAGCCAGACGACGGGGCGGCCCTGAGCTTTCCGCCTGGAAACCCACTGAACAGCGAGCGTCGTTTTGCCATAGCCCATCCCACCGGTGATCGAGGCAAGTCGGGAGCAGGGCTGAAGCACGGCGTCCACCGCCTGCAAGAGACGTGGACGCAGCAAAGCAGACTGGTCCGGCCGTGGCGGCCTGACCTTTGTCGCGGCAACTGCTCCATATGTGACCATGGATCAACACGTCCTCACGATGGACTATCGGGCGGTCTCATGCATCCTTGCAGCAGAACCCGTCAGCTGATACCAATCGTGGGAGTTCCTGGCTTTGAGCACAAGAGCGTTTCCCGAGAGGCGTGGTCGGTCGCCGAAAAAGTGTTGCGGAGCGCATCCGCTGCTTCCCAGCCCAGGTTAGGTCCGAGGAGCACCATCCTGGTCCCGGCGAAGGCTTCACTGACCCGGTCGACGATTGCCCCACTCGTCAGCAGGAAGAGTGCCGAGGTGCCAGTGGTGACCATCTAACTGTGTCGTTCGGGACGTGGTTGGCAGATCACCCGGACCGGGTGATTTCAGTTCGTGTGGTTTGTGGAAAATTGAGCTTTGAACCTGAGCGTAGGTGTTGAAGAGGAGCCACATGCGAGTCGGCCCAGTCGAAGTGATCATCTGCACGTTTCCCAGCCCGGAGATTGACCAGAGTGTTGCTTTCTCATTGAGCGAGGCAGTTGAGTCGGGGGCAGTCGCCCTCCTCGACGTAGTTGTTGTTGCCAGGGATGGGCTGGGCACGCTCAACGTCAGGGATCTGGGGGACGATCTGCCGGCCGTCTGGTCGCGATTGATTGTCGATCCGCGGCCACTGACGTTGCTCAGCGAAACCGACATTGAGGTGGTGGCGGAGTCAGTCGGGGACAACGAGTCCTCGGTGATCGTCACGCTGGAGCATCGGTGGGCTCGGCGCTTGTCTGAAGACGTGCGGGCCGCGGGCGGGACAACCGCGCTGCACGTCCACATTCCGCACGACACAGTGGTCGACGCTTTTCAGGCCGATGGTGTCGCTGCAAGCTAATCGACTCATCCCCAAAATCCGTTCGAAGGACACGAAATGCCATTCGGCAGACAGGGCAGACCGGGCCTCCTTGGATCCGTGGCCCGAACAGCAGTCATCTCAGGCACAGCACAGATGACCGCCGCGGCTATCAACCATCGGATGCATGACCGACAGGTTCGCCCCCATCCGGCGTCGAGCCCGCCACCGCCGATGACAGGCGGAGATCAGTTGGTTGACCAACTGGCCCGGCTCGCCAACCTTCACTCGGCCGGGGTGCTGACCGCCGCGGAATTCGCGGCCGCGAAATCCAGATTGCTGGCCTAGCCGGAGCGCGGCCATGCCCAGGAAACGTTGGGTCACGTCAGTGATCCTGGTAGTCCTCACCGCCGGACTGGTCTTCGCCACGGTTCCGGCTCTATGCCTGCGCACCCACATTCTTGCCACCGATCGATATGTGGCAACAGTCGCTCCGCTGGCGGCCGACCCAGCGATTCAGGCAGAGGTGGCCGAACACGTGACCGAGCGAATTGTTGCGTCAATTGACGTTGAGGGACGCGCCCGGGATGCATTGACCGAGCTGACCCGGTCGGCACCGTTGGCAGAACCCCTGATCGCGGACCTGGTGCCGGTGATCGTTGAACAAACCCACGCCAGAATTGAGGCTGTCGCTTCCCGGGTGGTCACCGCCCCGGAGTTTCAGGTCCTGTGGATCGCGGCGAACCGCGAGGCGCACCAGCGGCTCATTGGTCTGATCACGGGCGAACCCACCGGTGCGGCCAGCCTCGACGAGAGCGGTGCTGTAACTATTTCCACCGGGGAGATCATCGCGCAGGTCAAGGAGCGGCTGATCCGAGAAGATGTGACGATCGCGGCAAGAATTCCAGAGATCGACGCCGAGGTCACCCTTTTCCAGTCGCCAGAGCTGGTCTGGGCTGGGCGAGCGATCAATGTCCTTGACCGTGGTGCAGTGACCCTGACATGGCTCGCCGCGCTAGGGTCAGTCGCTGCGATCGCGGTGGCACCCACCGGCTCGAGGCTGCGAGCGATTGGGACGCTGGGCTTTGGGACTGCGCTTGCCATGGCACTGCTAGCGGTCGCAGTGGGACTGGGGCGGGCGTATTACCTCAACGCGATCCCGTCCGACCGGATTACCCCAGCGGCAGCGCAGAGTCTCATCGATCGTCTACTTGCCCCACTGCAGGTCAGCTTGAGGAGCGTCTTCGTGGTTGCGTTGCTGACCATGCTGGTTGCGTTCCTGGTGAGACGGTCCAGTGTGGCTGTGGGGCAACGGCGCGGCAATACCCCGGATGCCGGATACGCCCGCGGCGACAACGACCCAGAGCCCTGGCAGCACAGCCTGGGGCGGCACAAACGTGCGGCCCAAGCCGCCGTCATCGTCGTCGCAATGGTCGTGTTGGTGCTGTGGCAGCAGCCGACGGCGGCCGTTGTACTGTGGACGACGGTTACTGCTGGGCTGGCCCTGGTGGCGGTCGAACTGCTGCCGCGGTCCATGACTGCTCAGTAGTCGACCCTCGCGGCCAGGGTACGCCAGGCGTCAAACGGAGCCGAGGCTGGGAGTTCCGCTTCCGCGAGTGGGGCCACCTGCCGTATTGGCATCGACCGTTCTTCAACCGGGGTGTTGAAGTAGTCGTAGAAGACCGCGTCATCAAAGCCGGCTTTCTCCGCGTCGAACCGGTCGGCCGCGTAAACCACCGATTCGACTCGCGCCCAAAGCGCGGCGGAGACGCAAAGTGGGCAGGGCTCGCAGCTCGTGTAGAGCGTGCTTCCAGAGAGTTCGAAGGTTTGCAGTGCGGTGCAGGCGTTGCGGATGGCCATCACTTCGGCATGCGCGGTCGGGTCATTGGACGCGGTGACACGGTTGACGCCCGCGAAGCTACGACCATCGCTGGTGACGATTAGCGCCCCGAATGGACCGCCGTCGTTGTGGACATTTGCGACCGCCAACGCGACGGTCTCGTCGAGGAACCGCGCTTCGTCTTGAGTGTTCACAGGTGTTGTCTCCCGGGTGGGCAGCCGCCGTCGAGCCCTGGCCGGGGAATCCTGCCGGCGGGCGCTTCCGGGCAACTGCGGGTCATCAATGTGCAGGTCCACCTGGTAGATAGCTATCCCAGCCGGGACGCCCGCCGTTGGTTTCGTTCGAACTGTAGCACCGCGCTTTCCGTGACCGAAAGGGCGCCCTGCTGCGAAGGCATCCCTCCCACTGACATTTCGTCAACCACTAGCGTGGGCGAGGGTCCCTTCAGGAGCTGACGACGGGCCGCTTCCAAAGTTTTCCGGGTCGCTCCCCCGCCCGGATAGGGTAGAAGCTCTGGCTAATGGGGGAGCGTGGATGTCCGCGGGGGGAAGCAACAGGTCCGGAATAGCGGATACGGCTGAAAGTATCTCGGACGGGTTGGCATTGGACGTCACCGCTCGTTTTGGGTTTGCGGTGCTCGGGGTGGTGCACATCCTGATCGGGGTCATCGCATTGCAGGTCGCGTCCGGTGGGGACGGGCAGGCGGAGCCCACGGGGGCGCTGGAGCAGTTGGCTTCAGGATCTGCTGGACCGTGGACCATGTGGGCGTGTGCGATTGGTTGTTTGGGGCTTGCCCTGTGGCAGCTCAGCGAGTCCACCCTGCGGTATCGGCGGAAGCCAGTGGGGAAGCGGCTTGAGAAAGCCGTCTCGTCGGGGTCCCTGGCCGTCACCTACGGGATCATGGCGGTGACCATGGCACGATTCGCACTGGGCGATGGCCCGGACTCGAGTGAGTTCACCAGGGATTTCACCAGGACGATGATGGCCTACCCGCTGGGATCCTTCATCGTGCTCGTGGTGGGCGGCACGGTGCTAGGGATTGGCGTCTACTTCATCGTCAAAGGGCTGCGTCGAACGTTCAGGCCCGAACTGGAGCACTTTGTTGATTTGCGGCGGGGTGCCGTGGTCGACGCACTGGGGGTGCTGGGCCACGTCGCGAAGGGGGTGGCGCTCATCCTCATGGGATTGCTCTTTGTGGTTGCTGCCATCACCAACCAACCGTCCCAATCGACGGGTCTGGATGGGAGCCTCAAGGCGCTCCAGGACCACCCGTTTGGGAATGGGATCCTGATCGCCATCGCTGTGGGGCTGATCTTCTACGGCGCTTTCGCCATCATCCGTGCCAGGTTCGGCCGGATGTAGCACTTTTCACCTGGCCTAGAACTGGATGCCCCGGGACAGCCCGCCGTCGACCAGGATGTTGGCTCCAGTGGTTCGGCTGGACCGCGGACTGGCAACGAATACCACGGTATCGGCAACTTCTTGCGGCGTGCCCATCCGGTGTGTTGGGTTCAGTCCCATCGCCATGCTGAACAGCTCGGGGTCGCCTTGTTCGATGTTCTGCCACACGCCGCCCTCGTGAAAGGTATTGCCGGGGGAGACCGTGTTGGCGCGGATGCCTTGCTCGGCCAGTTGAAAAGCGAGCCCTGCCATGTAGGCGATGAGAGCCGACTTGACGGTCCCATAGGGCCCGGAGGCGAAGTCCACTTCCCGTCCGGAGACGCTGGAGATGGCAATGATTGACGCAGCGCCGCTCTGCTGCAGGTGGGGCAGCGCCGCCTTGACCAGCCTGACCGTACCCATGAGGTCTACCCTGAGGGATGCTTCCCAGTTTTCGTCAGTGTCGGGGATGGCGAGGGCGCTCACGTTACTGACCACTATGTCGATCCCGCCGAACATCGACGCTGAATCACCGACCCATCGTGCCACCGCGGCGGCGTCGCCCATGTCCATCGCCGTACCAGAGATGCGACCGCGGCTGCCAACCAGTGCGGCTTCACTAGCTTCGATCTCGACGGGGTTCCGAGCGCAGAACCCCACGTTGGCACCCTCTGCCGCGAAGGATTCGACGATTGCCCGGCCAATACCTTTAGTACCGCCGGTTACCAGTGCGGTCAGTCCAGCCAATTGCAGGTCCATGGTCTCTCCTAAAGGTTCTTGCTGCGGTGACGCAGGTCATCGTGTAATCCGTCAAAAGCATGCACTCGGGGGAATAGCTTCTTTGCGGCCTTCACCACCACGCTGTAATTGGCATCGACGGCGTTGGCGATGGGCGCCAGCGCCGTCTGGGTGAGTAACTGGTAAGCGTCCATCTGATGCAGTCCGAAGAGCTCCTCAAACCACCTCACCATCTCCACCTGACCGATTCGCCAGGAGTCTTCCATAGGTCGTGAAGAACCAACGGCCATCCAGTGGCTGTCGCTTTCGAGTCGGGGCCAGGCCGGAGCTCCACCCTTAATAAGCTCGACGATAATGGTTGAATTCATCGCCCCCTCCACGGCCGTTCCGCATGCTTCGCCCTCGCCCTGCCGGTAATGGCCGTCACCAATGGAGAACAAGGCTCCCTCGACGTTCACCCCTAAATAGACCGTGGTTCCGGCTTTGACTTCGGGGGAATCCATGTTGCCGCCGAAACGCTCCGGGACCAGCGATGACCGCACTTCGCCGCCGGGCGGAGCGACCCCAATGGTGCCAAGCATTGGTTCAAGAGGCAGCGCGACCTCGAATTCGGTATGTCGGGCTTGGAATCCAACGGTCTGCCGCGCAGTGTCGACGTGGTAGATCCAGGTGGTATCCGGGAGCGGTTCCTGCAGTAGAGCAGTGCGATCGGTGCTGGTGAGTCCGCCGAAGAAGGGGATGGTGGCCGATGCACCCCAGGAACGGGCGGGCGTCAGGTCCACAATATGAATGGCTAGAGTGTCCCCGGGTTCCGCGCCAGCTACGTAAAACGGCCCGGTTTGGGGGTTCACAAACCGGAGGCCCACCTTCTCGCTGGACAGATCATCGACGCTGGTCAGGGCGTGGTTGAAGGCGTCCTCAGACCACAGTTTCAATACCGTTCCGGGCTGGATCGTCATGACTGGCGCTGCGCCGCCGAACGTGTAGACGAGCTGATCTCGGGCTGGAGTGTATTCAACGGCATCCATTATTGGATGCTATGCCGGTGGTTGTGCACTGACAAGGGTGCGGCACCATCAAGGATGCGTAGCAGCCCGTCTCCACCCCTCGATCCGTGGGTGTCAGACTCAGGTACACCGGTTCCTTGCGACAGGGCTGACCCCTGGGGCACTTCCGGGCCCGTGAGGCGTGTACCTGGTGGTGTCCGCCGTCCGGGCGACCGCCGCCCTGATATCGGTAAGCGATGCTGCATCACCGAGGAGTCCCGCTGCGCGGGCCTGCACCATGATGTTACCCAATGCTGTCGCCTCGACCGGTCCGGCCACGACCGGCAGGCCAGTCGCGTCAGCGGTCAGCTGGCACAACAGCGCGTTTTGGGAACCCCCACCCACAATGTGCACCACTTCGACCGAGGCGCCGGAAAGGTCCACAGCCTGCCGCACCGTTCGCGCGTAGGCGTCGGCGAGGCTATCCAGAATGCAGCGCGCGACGCCGGCGGGATCGGCAGGTGCCGCACCCCCGGCTCGGCGGATCGCGTCGAGGATTCGGGCAGGCATATTTCCCGGGGGGATGAAGGTGGCTGAGTCAACGTCAATTCGGGGACCGTCGGCAGGTTGGGACGCAGCCTCGGTCAGTAGCGACTCCAACTGAGGGGCTTCACCGCCAGTAGCCCAGCTGCGCAGGCACTCCTGCAGGAGCCAGAGGCCTCCGACGTTCCGCAAATACCGGATGGTGCCGTCAATACCGCGTTCATTGGTGAAGTTGGCTGAGCGGCTGGCCGGAGTGACCACGGGATGGTCTAGTTCCACTCCGACCAGGGACCAGGTGCCCGAGGAAATGTAGGCAAACTTTTCGGCTGCGGATGCGGCGGGGACCGCGACAACGGCTGATGCAGTGTCATGCGAGCCCACCGCCACGATGGAAGTATCCGCAGGCAGCCCGGTGCTCCGCGCCACCTCGGGTAGGAGAATGCCCAGCGTTTGTCCCGGCTGGATCAACGGCGGGAAGAGGCCGGAAGGAAGTCCCAACCGGGTGAAGATTTCGGGCGCCCAGTCATTGGTGCGCGCATCGACCAATCCAGTGGTTGACGCGTTGGTCGCCTCGCTGGCCCGCCGTCCGGTCAGCCAGAAGCAGAGCAGGTCCGGGACCAGCAGCGCCTGTTGCCGGTCCAGTGACGTCTCGGCGGCCAGTTGATAGACGGTGTTGAACGGCAGAAACTGCAATCCGGTGATCTCATACAAGCGCTCAAACGGGATCAGCGCGTGCACGCCCGCCACGGTTGTCTCGCTTCGAACGTCCCGGTGACTGAAGGGTAGAGAGGCAAGGGCGCCGCCGTCGTCGAGCAGACCGTAATCCACTGCCCAGGTGTCCACACCCACGCTCGCAATCCGTTCTCCGGGTTCAAGCGAACCTGACGCAAATGTCAGTCCCGCAAGCACCTGGGTGAACAGCGCGCGTACGTCCCAGCGCAGAGTGCCGTCCACCTCCACCGCCCCATTGGGAAACCGGTGCACGATCTGGAGCGACGGGCCGTCCGATCCCATTCGACCGAGAATCACCCGCCCCGACGAGGCGCCGATGTCGACGGCGATGAACACCGCGCCAGCGCGGCCGGTCATCGCAGGAACGCCGCCGCCACACCCGCATCCACTGGAATGTGCAGCCCCGTGGTGTGTGACAGGGCATCGGAGGTCAGGACGGCGACGGCGCTGGCCACGTTTTCTGGCAGCACCTCCCGCTTGAGGAGGGTGCGCTGGGCGTAATACTCGCCCAGCTTGTCCTCTTCGACGCCGTAGACTGCCGCACGCTTGGCGCCCCACCCGCCGGCGAAGATCCCGGATCCGCGCACCACACCGTCCGGGTTGATCCCATTGACGCGGATCCCGTGCCCACCAAGCTCGGCGGCAAGCAGCCGCACCTGATGCGCCTGGTCCGCCTTGGTTGCCGAGTAGGCAATGTTGTTCGGCCCGGCGAAAACCGAGTTCTTCGACGAGATGTAGATGATGTCGCCGCCCATCTGCTGCTCAATCAACACTTTCGCCGCGGCCTGCGAAACCAGGAAGGACCCCTTGGCCATCACGTTGTGCTGCAGATCCCAATCCTGCTCGGTGGTTTCAAGCAGAGGCTTGGAGATCGACAGTCCGGCATTGTTGACCACCAGATCCAGCCCCCCGAAGGCCAGCACCGCGGCGCCGATGGCAAGCCGTACCTGCGCTGGATCGGTGACGTCGGCCTGCACCCCAATCGCTGTATCGGTGCTGCCCAACTCGGCGGCAACCGTCTGTGCATTCTCCAGGTTCAGGTCAGCGATGACGACGCACGCCCCGTCGGCGGCGAGCCGGGTGGCAATCGCCTTGCCGATGCCCGACGCCGCCCCGGTCACCAGGGCGATCCGCCCAGCATGGGATTTGGGCTGGGGAAGCCGGGCCAGCTTGGCTTCCTCGAGTGCCCAATACTCGATGCGGAATTTCTCGTTCTCGTCGATCGGCGAGTAGGTGGAAATAGCTTCGGCCCCACGCATCACGTTAATCGCGTTCAGGTAGAACTCACCAGCCACGCGGGCGGTCTGCTTCGTGGCGCCGAAGGTGAACATGCCGACGCCGGGAACCAGAACCACTGCCGGGTCGGCGCCCCGAATAGCGGGCGAGTCCGGCGCAGCATGCCGATCGTAGTAGGCCTGATATTCGGTGCGGTAAGCCTCATGGAGTTCGCGCAGTCGGCTCAGCGAGTCTTCCACCGACGAATCTGCGGGGAGGTCAAGCACCAGCGGCCTGACCTTGGTGCGGAGGAAATGGTCGGGACAACTGGTGCCGAGGTCCGCCAGCCTGCGGTGCTCGGAGGCTTCCAGGAAGTGCAGGACGGCGTCGTCGTCGGTGAAGTGACCCACCTGCACCTTATCGGTGGACGCAAGACCGCGGATCGACGGTCCGAGCGCCGCTGCCTTCGCGCGCCGCTCGGCGGGGGCAAGGGCTCCGTAACCCGGTAGGGGGGCGCCGAACGGTTCCGTGCGCCCATGCGCGTCAATGTATTTTTCGGCCGTGTTGATGATCCACAGCGAGTTCCTCTCGGCCTCATCCGAGGTGTCTCCCCACGCGGTAATTCCGTGTCCGCCGAGGATCACGCCGATCGCCTGCGGGTTCTGGGCTTTGATGGCGGCGATGTCCAGCCCCAACTGGAATCCCGGGCGACGCCAGGGGACCCAGAGCACCTTGTCGCCAAAGATGGTCCCGGTCAGGGCTTCCCCGTCCTGAGCGGTGGCGATGGCGATACCGGAGTCGGGGTGGAGATGGTCCACGTGGTTGGCGTCAAGCAGCCCGTGCATCGCGGTGTCGATGGAAGGTGCAGCACCGCCTTTCCCATGCAGCGTGAAATCGAAGGCCGCGACCATTTCGTCCTCGCGGTCGACGCCGGGATAGACGGTGGTCAGCGCGCGGAGCCGGTCCAGGCGGAGGATTGCAAGGCCCTGCTCTTTCAGGGTGCCAAGGTCGCCTCCAGAGCCCTTCACCCAGAGGAGGTCGACGTCGTCGCCGGTTACCGGGTCGGTCGCCGTGCCCTTGGCTGAGGTATTACCGCCCGCATAGTTGGTGTTGCGGTGGTCAGCGCCCAAGCGGTTTGACCGTTTGAGTAAGGATTCGACTACTGGGTTGGTCATTATGCGCCCCATCCTGCCTGCTGGCCGCCCTGGCGGGCCTCGTTGATTTGCTGTTGGTAGCCGCTGGCCTGATAGGCAGCCATCGGGTCGCCCGGGAGTCCACGGGATTCGCGCCACGCAGCCAAGTCGGGTCGGACATCTGTGTAAAAGGCGTCCATGAACACGGCGTTGGCGCCCAATACGTCACCGGCTTCCTGCGCCCTGGTCAGGGCCTGGCGGTCAACCAGCAGCGCGCGCGCCGTCATTTCCTGGACGTTTTGCACCGAGCGGATCTGCCCGGGGATCTTCTCCTCCAGGTTGTGGCACTGGTCCAGCATGAGGGCAATGTTGGATGCCGGGTCCAGCCCACCACCTCGGATCACCTCGACCATGATTCTGAACAGCTGGAAGGGGTCGGCCGAGCCGACGATGAGGTCGTCGTCGGCGTAGAAACGGGAGTTGAAATCGAATGAACCAAGCTTTCCCAGCCGGATCAGTTGAGCGACGATGAACTCGATATTGGTTCCGGGGGCGTGATGACCGGTATCCAGGCAGACCAGAGCCTTCTCGCCGAGCTCGAGGCACTGAGCGTAGGAGGTTCCCCAATCCGGAACATCGGTGTGATAGAACGCCGGTTCGAAGAATTTGTACTCCAGGACCAGCCGTTGGTCGTCGCCGAGCCGGTCGTAGACCTTGCGCAGCGATTCCTGCAGCCAGTCCTGACGGGAGCGCATGTCACCCTGGCCCGGATAGTTGGTCCCGTCCGCCAGCCAGATCTTCAAATCGCGTGATCCGGTCACGTTCATGACGTCGATGCACTCATACATGTGGTCGATGGCTTTGCTGCGGATCGCGGCATCGCTGTGAGTGAGGCTACCGAACTTGTAGTCCTCATCCTGGAAGGTGTTGCTGTTGATGGTGCCGAGGCAGATGTCGTGTTGCTGGGCATAGTCGGCGAGCTGACCGTAGTCATCGACCTTGTCCCACGGAATGTGAAGCGCGATCGAGGGCGCCAGCCCGGTGAGCTCGTTCACCTTCGCCGCGTCGCTGATCTTCTCCCGCACCGTGCGCGGGGTGCCGGGGGTTTGGAAGACCCGGAACCGGGTGCCGGAGTTTCCATACGCCCAGGATGGGACTTCAATGGCCAGCTGCTCCAGCTGTGGCGTGACGCTATCCAGAACACTCATTCTTGTCTCCAGGTCATTCAAGGTGCGGGCCAGCCTGCCATGAAGTGCAGGCTTCAAAAGCTGGCTTGAATCGTTTCACTTTGATCTGTCAAAGTTATCCTTGCATACGAGAGAGTGTCAAGGATCACTGTGCTGGGTGCCGGTACGGCCTGGTAGTGGTCCGCAGCCAGTGAGGATTAGCCATGAACAGCCGCCCGGTGAGTATCAAGGACGTGGCCGATCGTGCACAGGTTGCGGTGGGGACCGTCTCCAATGTTTTGAACCACCCAACCCGGGTGGCGGAGCGCACCCGGGCGCGGGTGACCGCAGCCATCGCAGATCTTGGATTCGTGCGCAATGATGCGGCGCGACAATTGCGGGCGGGACAGAGTCGGACCATCGGGCTGATTGTCCTGGACATCGGCAATCCGTTCTTCTCCTCGCTGGCACGGGCGGCAGAGGACTCCGCGGCCGAACGGGGGAGCACGGTGGTACTCGGTGATAGCGGCCATGACGCAGACCGTGAAGCCCGCTACATTGACGTGTTCGAGCAACAGCGGGTACAGGGAATGCTGATCTCGCCTGTGGGTGACCTCGCGGCCCGGCTGGAGGTGCTTCATTCACGGGCAGTCCCCGTGGTCCTGGTTGACCGGAAGGACGATCTGAAACTTTTCAGTTCGGTGTCGGTCGATGACGAGGCCGGCGGCTACCTCGCTGTCAGGCACCTCCTGGAAGGCGGTCGACGACGGATCGCGTTTGTAGGAGCAGGCGCATCGATCCAGCAGGTGGCCGACCGAATGGCGGGAGCCCGGAGGGCCGTCGAGGAGTTCCCCGGTGCGTCGCTGGAATTCGTGCTTGCGGAAGCCATGACAGTGCTGGCGGGTCGGGCAGCGGGGGAGCAGGTGGTCAAGGCAGATCCGGCGCGGATGCCCGATGGAATCTTCTGTGCCAACGATCTGCTCGCGATCGGCGTGATGCAGGCGGTGCTGCTCATCGGCGGGCTGAAGGTGCCGGAAGATTTGGCGCTGATCGGGTACGACGACATTGACTTTGCTGAATCCGCGGTGGTGCCCCTGTCAACAATCCGCAGGCCTACCGAGCTCATGGGTCGCACCGCCGTCGAGCTATTGCTCGGAGAAATCGACGACGCGCAGAGCGAGCGGCGACAGGTGGTGTTCCAGCCCGAGCTTGTTGCGCGGGGGAGCACAAGTGGCCGGATCACTGCCCAAATATAGGTTCCTACGCCCGTCCCGGTGACTCGCACATCCTGTAACTGCCGGTATGCCCGTCGAAGGTCACGGATTGGAATCAGCTGTTGACGGTGATCCCCCTCACGCCTACGATCAATCCTGAACCACTTTTATGAAACGATTCATTTTTGAGAGGGCTTGCAATGCCGCAAGATCAGGATGCCGGGATTTCTGCCTCGGAACCCAGCACATCCCCGGTTCCGGCGGTCCCACTGCTCTCACTTGTCGGTGCTGCGAAAACCTTCGGGCCGGTCGTGGCACTGGCTGATGGAACGGTGGAGATTCGGCCAGGTGAAATCCATGGGTTGGTGGGGGAGAACGGTGCCGGCAAATCCACACTGGTGAAGATTCTCGCAGGGGTCCACTCTCCCGATGGCGGCAGGTTCACAGTTTCGGGAGCCGAGGTGTCCTTCCGCAATGTGGGCGATAGCAAAGCCGCCGGGATTTCGGTGATCTACCAGGAGCCCACCCTTTTCCCAGACCTCACCGTTGCAGAGAACATTTTTATTGGACGTCAGCCAAAAGGTGCCCTCGGGCTGATCAGCAGGAGCGCGATGCGCCGCGCAGCAGCCGATCTCTTCTTGGAACTGGGTGTCCCGATTGACCCGGATCGTCCCGCCGAGGGACTGTCCATCGCGGACCAGCAAATCATCGAGATCGCCAAGGCCATCTCCCTCAATGCGAAGATCCTAGTGATGGATGAACCCACCGCTGCGCTGAGCGGTCTCGAGGTGGACCGGCTTTTCGCAGTGGCCCGCAACCTTCGCGACGCCGGCAGCGGCATCCTGTTCATCTCGCACCGGTTTGATGAGGTCTTTGGCCTCTGTGACCGCATCACGGTCATGCGGGACGGCCAATACATCAATACCCACAACACGGCGGACATCACGGTGGAAGCCGTGGTGCGTGAGATGGTCGGCCGCGACATCGCTGCCCTCTATCCCAAGGAGGAGGCGGAAATTGGCGACACCATCCTGCGGGTCGATAGCCTTTCCCGCGCGGGAGTGTTCTCCGACATCACCTTCGAGGTCAAAGCCGGCGAGATCGTGGCGCTGGCAGGACTGGTGGGTGCCGGACGGACCGAGGTGGCGCGGGCCATCTTTGGTATAGATGGGTACGACGCCGGATCGGTCAAAATGAACGGACATGCCCTTAAATCTCGTGATCCCCGAGCAGCGATTGACGCGGGGATCGGGTTTGTCCCCGAAGACCGGCGGAACCAGGGGCTGGTCATGGAACTGTCGGTTGAACGAAATGCCGTGCTGACCCTTCGCAATAGTCTCGCCAAACGCGGGATCATCCGGGGCAAGGATGAACGTCAGGCCGCTGCCCTGTGGACTAAGCGACTCCAGGTGAAGGCCGGCTCCCCGGAGCACCCCGTGTCAACGCTCTCGGGCGGCAACCAGCAAAAGGTGGTGCTGGCCAAATGGCTGGCCACCGAACCGAAGCTACTCATCATCGACGAACCGACCCGCGGCATCGACGTCGGCACCAAAAGCGAAGTGCACCGCCTCGTGTCTGAACTAGCTGGCCGAGGAATCGCAATCCTCATGATCTCCTCCGAACTTCCCGAGGTTCTGGGAATGGCGGACCGGGTCCTGGTTATGCATGAAGGGCGGATTTCCGCGGAACTGGACCGGGCTTCAGCAACCCCTGAAACTGTCATGCACGCTGCCACTGCAACACCGGAGAGCGCCACGTGAGCACAGACCTGAACCGCCCCGCCATCGTCAAGGCACCCGAGGATCGGCATCGCCGGACCTCCGGAATCGCAGCGGTGCTTCGCCTCCGCGAACTGCCCGTAATTATCGCGCTGGTGGGACTGGTGTTCTTCACCTGGCTGGTGAACCCCCTATTTCTCAGCGAGCAAGGGGTCAAGGACCTGCTCTTGAACGCGACAATAGTCATGCTGCTTGCGGTAGGCCAGGCTCTGGTTATCATCACCCGGAACGTGGACCTTTCGGTCGGATCGGCGCTGGGGCTGGTGGCCTTCTCGACTGGGTCCCTATTCTTCGCTATGCCAGATGTCCCCGTCATAGTGGTGTTTATCCTGGGGATGATCCTCGGTGGCGTACTTGGCGCCGTGAACGGCATCCTGGTGACCGTGGCGAAAGTGCCAGCGTTGGTGATCACGCTCGGCACCCTCTATATCTTCCGGGGCATCAATAATGCCTGGGCTGGCGGAACCCAGTATTTCGCTGGGGACCGCCCACAGGAATTCGGCGCCCTGTCGGTGAACACCGTTCTGGGGTTTCCGCTCATCACCCTGATTGCTGTCATTGTGGTGATCGTGGTTGCCCTCTTTATGGCAGGTACCCGACCTGGGCGTGATCTCTACGCCATCGGTTCCGACCCGGACGCCGCCAAGCTTTTCGGCATTCCAGTCACCCGCCGGGTGTTGCTCGCCTTCATCGCGAATGGGGTGCTCGTGGGGTTGGCTGGCGTACTCTACGCCAGCCGTTTCAACTCCGTGGGGGCCACCACCGGCACGGGCCTCGAGTTGGACGTGGTCGCCGCCGCGGTCGTCGGGGGTGTTGCGATCTTCGGCGGGAGCGGGACAGTGGTAGGAGCCGCGATTGGCGCGCTACTGCTGACCACTATCACCAGCGCCCTGGCCGCCCTCCGGGTGGATAAATTCTGGCAGCAGGCGATCGTGGGAATTCTGATTCTCGCAGCCATCATTATTGACCGATTGGCTGCTATTCGCACCGCCAGGAAGCTACGGATCAGCGAGGCCCGCAATGTCTAAGACTGCGACGACGACTGTGAGTGGTACGGTCACCGCGGCCGCACTCGAATCCGAGGCCAAGGTTCGCACCGGCGCGCAACGGCTGCTGTTGGGCCGCGACGCCATCATGATCTACACGTTGGTAGTCGTGGTGCTGTTTGCCTGCCTCGCCATCCCCCGCTTTGCCTCGCCGGTGACCGTCGGTTTTCTGCTGCTTGACGTAATCCCCATCCTGATCATTGCCATGCCGATGACCCTGGTCATCGTTTCCGGAGAAATTGACCTGTCGGTGGCCAGTATCGCCGGGCTCAGCAGCGCCGTGTTGGGTGTCCTCTGGGCGGCGGGAACCGAGATCTGGATTGCGCTCATCGTATGTCTCGTCGTGGGACTGGTTGCCGGGGCTTTCAACGGACTCTTGATCGCATATCTCGGTCTGCCTTCCCTCGCCGTGACCATCGGTACCCTCGCGCTCTTTCGAGGGTTGGCTCTGGTGGTCATCGGTGACAACGCGGTGGCGGACTTCCCGCCCGCACTGACGACGTTCTTCACGTCCAAGCTGGGGGCCACCGGTATTCCCACTGTGATGATTGGCGTCGTACTGATCATCGCGTTCTTTGGGGTGCTTCTCCACTTCACACCGTTTGGTCGCGGGCTTTTTGCGCTGGGCTACAGCAAGGAGGCGGCGAGTTTCGTCGGGATCAATGTGGCGCGCTCCAAGTTCTGGCTATACATCGGTACCGGCGTGGTGTCAGCTATGGCCGGAATCTACTGGACCCTCCGCTACTCCAGCGCCCGGAGCGACAACGCCAGCGGCATTGAACTGGCGGTCATTGCCGCGGTACTGCTCGGCGGAGTGTCGATTTTCGGGGGCAAGGGCTCGATCCCCGGCGTACTGGCGGGCGTGCTGCTGATCGGCACCATCACGTACGCCTTGCGGCTTGACCGGGTCTCCGAGGTCGTCCTGATCATTGTGACCGGGTCCCTGCTGATTCTCTCGGTTGTAACACCCAGCGTTAGCACCGCGCTCAAAAAACGTCGACATGACCGACGTGTGCGGCAACAGCTTCATCCCTAAGTCCGTCCCCACTGGGGCATAAATCAGCGACTGGTCCACCAGCGCTTTATGAGAGGAAGAACAATGAAGTCTACTCACAACACGTCCCGGCGGGGTCGGGGCACGGCTCTCATCGCGCTGACCGCCAGCGCTGCGTTAATGCTCAGCGCCTGCGGCGGGGGAGAAACCGCTGAGTCAGGTGCTGAAGGCGGCAGCGGCGCCGACGGCGAACAGTCCATCACCTTCATCCCCAAGCAGTTGAACAACCCCTACACGGATGTGGTTCTCAGCGGCGGAGAGACGGGTGCCGAGGAGGCAGGATTCGCCGCCTCGGAGGTGGTCGGTCCGCTCGACGCCAGCGCGTCCAGTCAGGTTTCCTTCATCAACGCGGAAACCCAGGCCGGGACCAACGTGATCACGATTGCCGCGAACGATCCGGACGCCGTCGGGCCCGCCCTGCAGGAGGCGCGGGACGCCGGCGCGAAGATTGTGGCGTTCGATTCCGATACAAACCCCGACTTCCGCGACCTGTTTGTCAGCCAGGTTAATGCGCAGGATGTGGGGCTGATCCAGCTTGAGCTGATTGCCGAACAGATCGGCGGCGAGGGTGACATCGCCATTCTGTCGGCCACGGCCAACGCCACCAATCAGAACGAGTGGATCAAGTTCATGGAAGAGGAACTGGAATCCAACCCGGACTACGCGGATATCAATCTCGTAGCGAAGGTGTATGGCGACGACGACGACACCAAGTCCTTCCAGGAGGCGCAGGGTCTGCTGCAGGCCTACCCGGATCTGAAGGGCATCATCTCGCCGACCACCGTGGGCATTGCCGCCACCGCGCGCTACCTCTCCACTTCCGAGTACAAGGGCGAAGTTGCCCTGACCGGCCTGGGGCTGCCCAACGAAATGCGGCCATTCGTCGAAGACGAAACGGTTTCCGAATTTGCGCTATGGGATCCAGCCCAGCTGGGCTACGTCGCAGCCTTCGCTGGGAAGGCACTGGCCGACGGTGACATTACCGGAGCTGTTGGCGACACGTTTGAAGCCGGAGAGTTGGGCGAACGTGAGGTTGAAGAAGGCGGCATTGTGATTGTTGGGCCGCCTACGGTCTTCAACGCCGAGAACATCGACGACTACGACTTCTAGACGATGGAAAGCGCGGGGAGCCTAACGGCTCTTCGCGCTTGCCATCGCGTTCTTCTCGTCGCCCGTCGCAGTGAGTAGTCCGTTGCAGTAAGGAGTTAACCGATGATCGGTGACCACCCCGTGGCCCCCGTGTCTGCCCCCGTGGCGGACGCGTTGTCCGCCGTCCAGAAGCTTGCCCCGCACCGACGTCGGGCCACCCGGATCGGACTGGTGTCCGGCGGATTGGGTGCCTATTGGCCCCAGTTCCCCGAACTGCTGCCGCAGCTTCGGGAATCCAGCCGATATGTGACCGAGCGGTTCACGGCACTGGAGGCAGAGGTGATCGACGTCGGCTTCGTATCCGACCCACAGGAAGCCGGCGCCGCGGCAGAGAAGCTGCGGGTCGCGGACTGCGACCTCATTGTGATTTTCCTAGCCACCTATCTCACGTCCTCGATGGTGTTGCCGATCGCGCAGCGGTCACAGACCCCGGTTCTTGTGATTGATTTGCAGCCTACCGAGGCGATGGATCACAGCTCCTTTGATACCGGGAAATGGCTCGCGTATTGCGGGCAATGCCCGGTGCCGGAGGTGGCCAATGTCTTTCGCCGTGCTGGCATCCCGTTCCGTTCGGTTTCCGGGTATCTGACCCAGGAATCCGCCTGGCAGCGGATAAACCAGTGGGTCCATGCGGCGGGGGTCCGGGGGCGGCTGCGTTACGCGCGGCACGGGCTGATGGGGCACCTGTACCCCGGCATGCTGGACGTCTCGACCGACCTGACAACAGTGTCCACGACCTTCGGCTCCCATGTGGAGATCCTTGAATTCGACGACCTGCGAGAACTGGTGAATTCCGTCTCCGAAGTGGAGGTGAAGGAGCGGGTCGAGCTGGCACGCGGACTGTTCACGGTGGACCCATCGGTCGACGACGGCGACTTCGCCTGGGGCGCCAGGGTCTCGGTCGGCCTTGACCGTCTGGTCGAGGAATTTGACCTCGACTCCCTTGCCTACTATCACCGCGGCCTCGCGGGGGAACAGCATGAACGCCTCGGTGCTGGGATGATCCTCGGTGCATCGATCCTGACGGCCAGGGGGGTACCGATGGCTGGCGAATATGAGCTGCGCACCTCGATTGCCATGCTCGCTGCCCAGGCAATGAAAGCCGGTGGATCCTTCACCGAGATCCAGGCGCTGAACTTTGTCGACAACGTCGTGGAGATGGGCCACGACGGGCCTGCGCATCTTGCGGTTAGCGCGGGGGACCCGCTGCTGCGGGGGCTCGGCATCTATCACGGCAAGAGGGGCTGGGGTGTGTCAGTGGAGTTCGACGTCCGGCACGGTCCGGTCACCACCTTCGGGTTGGGTCAGGACCCCGACGGCAGTTTCGTTTTCATCACCTCAGAGGGTGAGGTAGTGCCCGGGCCGCTGCTGGCCATTGGCAACACAACGTCCCGGGTGGACTTCGGCGGCGATCCCGGCCTGTGGGTCGACGAATGGTCACAGACCGGCATTGGCCACCACTGGGCCCTGTGCATCGGGCACCGGGCCGCCGACTTCAAGGCGGCCGCGAACCTTCTTGGCATTGAATACCGGCATGTAGCGCTTTAGCGCCCTGCAAGCACCACCGACGGGGAAAGAAGCGGCCCCAGAGCCGCTTCTTGACCCTGAGCGCCCGAACAGAAAGGAAATAATGGAACGGATCTGTTTTCAGCTGCAGGTTAAGCCCAACCGCATCCCTGAGTACCGGGAACGTCACGCGGCGGTCTGGCCGGACATGGTGGCAGCCCTCAAGGCCAGCGGATGGCACAACTACTCCCTTTTCCTCCGGGACGACGGGTTGCTCATTGGCTATCTCGAATCCTATGACTTCGCCGCCGCACAACGGGCCATGGCTGCCACCGCCGTCAACGCCCGCTGGCAGGCAGAGATGGGCGAATTCTTTGTGGAGTTAGACGGGAGACCGGATGAGGGCTTCTTGCGGCTCACCGAGGTCTTCCACCTCGAGGACCAGTAGCCGCCCTAGCCGCTTGGCCGAGCCAACACCCTTACGTCGAGTCAACGCAAACAGCAGGGTTTCGGCCGCAAACACGTTATATCTGTTGACTCGATCCCGGGGTTGATGACTCGACTGCCTAGCGGCGGGGTGTGCTGTCCCGCCGGACCACCTCAGTGACCACCGGAACGGTCGCGCCATCCTGTCCAGTGACACCCTGTCCATGGACGACGCCGAAGGACAGTTCCAGCGCTCGACGGCCCACCTCTTCGAGAGGGATGCGGACGGTGGTGAGCGACGGGGTGATGTCTCGGACGGTGGGGATGTCGTCGTAGCCGGCGACACCCAGATCTCGCCCCGGGTCCAGGCCCGCATCGCGGAGCGCCGACATCGCGCCCATCGCCATCACATCGCTGACCGCGAAGAGCAGATCGACGTCGTCGAGGCCCGCCTGGACCAGTTCGGTGGCGGCCTGATACCCGCCATCCCGGGTGAAGTCGGTGTGGGCGATGTGGTTGCCATCCAGTTCGATGCCGTGCGCGGCGAGGCCCTCGCGGAAACCCTGCAAACGGTCCTGGGACGTGACAATAGTTGGCGGGCCAGCGACGACGGCGAAGCGGCGGTACCCCAACTCGACCAGCGACTCGGCTAATGCGCGGGCACCACCGCGGTTATCCAGTAACACCGTGGCGAACGGAGCAGCGTTTTGGCTGATGAAGGCGACGCGGCCACCATTTTCCTCGAACGCCGACAGCTCCTTGCGAAGGTCAGCCTCCTGCGGCGAATCCGCCATCCGGGATCCCGCCAGGATCATGACCCGTGGCCGCTGTCCGCGGAGTGCCCGGACCGTGGCCAGCTCCCGCTCCGGATTACGGCCGGTCACGGCGATGGTGACCACCAGGCCAGCGGATTCCGCAGCCTTGATCACTCCCGACGCGATGGTGGAGAAATAGGGGTCGGAGATGTCAGCCACCAACAGCGCAACGGTGGTGGTGGTGCCCTTGGCGACAGCCTGGGCGAAAAGGTTAGGGATGTACCCGAGGCGCTGGGCGGCGTCGACCACACGCAACCGGTAAGCGTCATTGACCTTCCGGGCGCTGCCGTTCAATGACCGGGAGGCGGTCGCCAGTGAAACACCAGCGGCCAGGGCCACGTCGTTGAGAGTCACCGCGGGCTTGTTTGCGCCTGGTTCCATGAGTGAACTGCATCCTTCCGCCGGCCCGCCGGATGCTCGTCCCCAGTCGGTGCCTCTAGCATTGTTGCATGCGCACCCAAGACGGGGCGGCAAGTGCCACCTGATGGTAAGCGCTTCCCCACAGTCTGCTCCCACTTCACCCTCGGCGCCAGAGCCTGTCATGCTGTAGCTATGGTTTCACTTAGCTGTGCCTCATGCCGCGCGTCGATTGGCCCCACGCCACCGGGTAGAACGTAATGGTTGGCTGGCGTCGCCGGGAGACTATGCCACCGGAACCGGACGGCACCGAATCGAAGTGGCCAGGCGCCACCAAAGGGGTTGAACTGTTCGCGCAGGTGATCTGGGCGGGCGTGCTCACCGCCTTCGCCGGGCTCCCGATCATCACCCTTCCGGCAGCAATCGCCGCCGGCACCCGACACTTGCAGCGGTACCTTCGGGCAGAGCGTAGTTCAGTGCGGGACTACGGCGCCGATTTTCTACGGGCATTGCCTGGCGGTCTGGTGGTCGGCGCGGTGGCAGTAGTGGTCGCCGGGCTCCTCGGGTTGAACATCTTCCTCTCCCTGGCCCAGGTATTGTTCGCGTGGCCGGTGATCCTCGCCGTCGGAATTTTGGGCCTGGCGCTGACCGTGCTGATCCTGCTGCAGGCGGGCTACCATTGGGCACCCGAACGCGGCTGGAAGGCGGCAGTCCTCGAGGGTGTTCGGATGCTGAGCGGCGACCCGGTGGGCGGGGTGCTGATCGTGGTGGTCCTGGCTGTCTCGGGGGTGGTGACATGGTTGTTGCCACCACTGTTCGTGGCAGGGATGGGGTGCCTGCTGTTCACCGTCCTGACCGTGAATGTAAGGCAGCATCGCAAGGACTGGGACAAGCCCGAGGACTAATGCAGGACGTCGAGGAAGTGATCACGAGCCTGAGTGAGGAACTCAGCCGTGAACACGTGGCCGCCAGCGTGCCACGCACCACGGTAGCGGTCGGCAGTGTCGTGGTGCAGTTCCCGCAGGCGGCGGTCCGCCGCCCGCATGCCCTCGACCGGGAACAGGCCGTCATCGAGGGCGTACTGCATCAGGAAGTGGGTGCCCGGCGCGAGCGTCGTCAGATCGGGCCAGTCGGAGACCGTGGCGAGACCCGGGGTGCTTAATAGCCAGGAGTGACTCTCAAGGTGGGCGGGGAGCAGCGACTCATGGGTGGTCATCATGCAGGCGATCACGCAGGCAGCCAGATCCCCGGCGATCGCCGCCAACACCAACGCGCGTCCACCCCCGCCGGAGAACCCGCCAGTCCCAATCCGGGTCGCGTCGACTCCCGGCAGGCCGCGCAGGACACTGAGCGCCGTCAGGTCCTCGTAGGCCACCATCCCTGCATAGCTGGTGCCCAGGAGCGCAGCGGCCTTCGCCACGGTGTTCTCGTGATGGGCGGCCAAGGTGTTGTACTTCAGCTCCTGGCCAGCCTGCACCCCTTGGTTGGCCCACAGAGCGGTGGCGGCGCGCAGGGCATCGGCGGCCCGGCCGGGTGCAGGATCGAGATTAAACCGCCGGCTACCCCAGCTGAACGCATCGTGCACCAGGACCGCGAAACCGGCCCTGGCAAAGTCGTTGGCGACTGCACGTCCGGCATAAAGCTTGTGCTGGAGCGCGACGACGTCGGGCGAGGTGTCCGGGCCAATGTCGACCAAACGTTCCGCCCCGAGCCACTTGTTGCCTCCGTGGCAGTTCAGCCAGAGTAGGCCGGGCAGTTTCCCGGTGTGGTGCAGCGGGATCAGCAGCGTGGCCCTGGTCAGAGGGCCGAAGGGCAGCTGCCAGCCAAGGTGGCGGATCCGTACCCCATCGACGATGACGTCGTCGTGCCAGAAGAGGTCGCGGTCATGGTTGAGCGGGGTGACCGCGGGCACGCCGAGCGCTGCTGCGACCCGGTTCGATGTGCTGTCGGCGGGGGTGTAGCGGTCCTGGGTCGCCATGAACGCGGGCCAGTCCTCATACCCGCCAATGGCGCTGGGCTGACTCAATGCCCTAAGCCTGACCCGTGGTGGAGGCCAGCCGAAGCCGCGAATTGGTGAGGTGGGTACGCATCGCTGCGGCAGCGCCTTGCGGATCTCTGTCGCCGATTGCGGCGAAAATGACGAGATGCTCGTGGCTCACCACGTTGAAACGGCTGGCCGCAGATTCCGGATTCTCCGGCACCAGCCGGGTCTGCGGCATGGTGATCATTGACGCGCCCAGCGAGACGACGAGGTCCAGATAAAGCCGATTGTGGGCCGCGACGGCGATGCTGCGATGGAAGGCGAAGTCGGCTTCGACGGCGGCGCGAGGGGACTGCTCGATAGCACCAAATGCGGCCAGCGCCTTCTCGATGGCACCCAACTCCACCACCGTGTGGCGACGGGCTGCGAGAGCGGCGATTTCAGTCTCCACGCCGATCCTGAAGTCCACGAGATCCAGGCGATCCTGGTGGCAGCGTATTTCTCCGGGTTCGACGGCGAACGGTTGTCCACTCGGTCGGGTCAGAACAAAGGTCCCTTTGCCGCGGTAGGTCTCCACCAGACCTGCCGTTTGAAGGCGGGAGAGGGCCTCCCGCACCACCGTTCGGCTGACTGAGAACTGTTTCTCCAGCGCGGACTCGGATGGCAGCTTGTCCCCCGGCACCAGGCGCCCGTCGAGCAGGCTTTGCCTCAGGTCTTCGACGACCCGACTGGCGAGGGTGGTCATCGGGTGCCGAATTCCACTGTGTCTGAGGTCCACGCCGCGGCCTGTTCGCTGAGGGTGAATCCCAGCCCCGGCCGGTTTGGAACGATCATGCGGCCGTCAATCGTTTGGAGCCGCTCGTTGAAGAGCGGGTTAAGCCACTCGAAGTGTTCCACCCACGGTTCCCGGGGGTATGCCGCAGCGAGATGAAGGTGAATTTCCATGGCGAAATGTGGCGCGAGTTGGAGGCCCGCCTGGTCGGCGAGGGCCGCCAACCGCAGGAAGGGGGTGATGCCGCCGATGCGTGGTGCGTCGGGCTGAATGATGTCGGCGGATCGATGGGTGATGAGGTCGAGGTGTTCGTTGACGCTGGAGAGCATTTCACCCGTGGCGATGGGTGTATCCAGGGCCTGGGTCAGCTGGGCGTGTCCTTCGGCGTCATAGGCATCGAGCGGTTCCTCAATCCAGGTGAGGTTGAACTGCTCGAGTGTGCGTCCCATCCGCATCGCCGTGGGCCGATCCCACTGTTGGTTGGCATCGACCATCAGCGGGACGGTTGGCCCGAGATGTTCGCGAAGCGCCGCAACGCGGGTCAGGTCAACTGCCGGGTCAGGGTGCCCCACTTTGATCTTGATTCCACCGATGCCCTCGGCCAAAGACGCTGTAGCTCGCTCTTTCACTTCATCGACTGACGCCTGAAGGAAGCCGCCCGAGGTGTTGTAGGTCTTCACTGAGTCTCGGTAGGCACCCAGAAGCTTGGCCAGGGGAAGGTTTGCCCGCTTCGCTTTGAGATCGTAAAGCGCAATGTCCAACGCGGCGATTGCCTGGGTGGCAACCCCGCTGCGGCCGACCGATGCCCCGGCCCACAACAGCAGTTGATAGACCCTGCCAATGTCATTGGGATCCTGGCCCAAAAGGTTTGCCGCCACTTCTTTGGCATGGGCGTACTGGGCTGGCCCGCCGGCTCGTTTGGAGTAGCTAAAACCGGTTCCATGGTGCCCCTGCTCCGAGTAGATGTCGGCGAAGAGGAAGACGATCTCCGTCATAGGCTTTTGGCGTCCGGTGAGCACTTTGGCGTCGCTGATAGGGGTGCTGAGCGGGAGGGTGAGGGTGGCGAGTTTGACGTACCGGATCCGGTCAGAGGACGCCTCCCCGCCCGAGACAGCGGCCAGAGGATCGGAAGAGGTGAGGAGAGTGTCCATGAAAATGTCCCGACGTTGAAATTTTCATCCGATAATACAAGTTCTTGACTTGTTATACAAGAGAGCGAAGCAGTAGGCAGGGCACTCAGTCAATCCCCGGCGAGGCCGTCCGCCGCCAGCGAGATCACGCTGCGCCGCACGTGACCCTCCATTAGATCCCTCGCAGCTTCCGGCCGGCGAGCAAGAACGAGCCGTAACAGGTCGGCATGCTCGTCATGGTCCTGGGCGCGCAAGGATTCGCCCTCCGGCCGGGCAAGTCCGAGCCGGCGGTACCGATCAGACTGATCCCAGGTTTCATCCAGCAGGTGGATCAAGCGGGGGTTGTGGGTGGCACGGTAAATTGACGCATGAAATTCCCGGTGGGCGCTCAGGGCCGCATCACCGTGGGTGCGGGTAACAGGAAGAAGGTTCTTGAAAGCTTCTTCCATCACGGCGACGTCGGATTCCGTGTAGCGCTCGGCCGCCAGCTGGGCGGCAAATGGATCGAGCGCTAACCGGACATCCATGAAGTCCCGGACTTCCTGCGAGTCGATGGTCGAGACCCGAGCATCCCGATGACTCTCGAGATCAACCAGTTCCTCGGTCATGAGGCGCTTGAGCGCCTCGCGGAGCGGGGTCAGGCTCATGCCGAGGGATGCTGCCAGCTGCCGCTGGGGGAGGAGGGATCCAGGCGGCAACGCGCCCGACAAAATCCGGCTCCGCACCTCCGCGTAGGCCAGGTCGCTCTTGGTCTTGTACATCACAGCTTCATTGTCCACGCAGCACCCGTTCCTTCTGACGCGATCATTGACAGGTCGTCAACGCGTTGATAGCGTCCCGGCCTAGATTATAAGTTATAACACCGGAGGTAAATCAATGAGGATCGTTTCCATCCACGAGGACACGCTGCCCATCAGTTCCACGATGCGCAATGCCTGGGTTGATTTCAGCATGATGGACGTCTCGATTATCGCTGTGGTCAGCGACGTGATTCGCGATGGAAAGCCCCTGGTGGGGTACGGCTTCAACTCCAACGGCAGATACAGTGCCGGTGACATTCTGCGACGGCGGGTGATTCCCCGGTTGATGGCCGCGGACCCAGCAGACATTCTTCGGGAGGATGGCAGCAACTTTTCGCCGGAGAAGATTTGGGAGATCGTGATGCAGAACGAAAAGCCGGGCGGTCACGGCGAGCGATCGGTCGCCGTCGGCGTCCTCGACATGGCACTTTTCGACCTCGTCGCCAAAATTGATGACAAACCGCTCTACCGCTATCTCTCGGACCACTACGGCGACGGTTCCCCTGACGAAGATGTGTTTGTCTACGCTGCCGGCGGGTACTACGCCCCCGGAAAGGGCCTGCCGGAACTTCAGGATGAAATGAAGAAGTTCCTGGATCTGGGCTACACGGTCGCCAAGATGAAAATCGGCGGAGCAAGCCTCGCGGAGGACCTGCGGCGGATTGAAGCCGCCATGGAGATCATGGGCGGCGGGCAGAACCTCGCCGTCGACGTCAACGGGCGGTTCGATCTGGATACTGCGCTGGCCTACGCCGAGGCAATTTCGCCATATAACCTCTTTTGGTACGAGGAGGTTGGGGATCCTCTCGACTATCACCTGCAAGCCAGCCTCGGCGAACGGTACCCGCATCGGATGGCGACCGGAGAGAACCTCTTCTCGCTGCCTGATGCCCGTAACCTCCTGCGCTACGGCGGCATGAGGCCCGAACTGGATATTCTCCAGTTTGATCCGGTGCTGGGTTACGGGCTGGTTGAGTACCTTCGAATTCAGGCGATCCTCCCGGACTTCGGCTGGTCCACCCGATCCTGCATTCCGCATGGGGGCCATCAGTTTGCCCTGCATATCGCCGCGGCGCTCAAACTGGGCGGCAACGAGTCGTATCCCGGCGAGTTCTTCCCGACCGGCGGATTTGCTGACCAGGCTGTGGTGCAGGGAGGGCGGACCAGTCCGACGGACGCGCCAGGCATTGGATTCGAGCTCAAATCGGCCTTCTATAAGCATCTGCGCGAGCTCCACTGCTGAGTTATGTGACTGACCGACACTGTTGGAAACCGCTTTCCTTGACGTGGGACACGTCACACGTTACTGTCTACTAAGGCCGCCTGAGAAACCGTTTTCTCGGTTCGCTAAAGACTACTAGGACCAATGACGATTCGATAGGAGGCGGAATGGGTACGGTGCCAGATAACTTCCCAACTGATACGCCCGCTCACTTTCCCCTGCGGGCGGTAAGGGCGGGTAATGTCAGCCTTAGGTGAACTATCCCAAATGAAGCGCGGCCCCAAGGGGCCCAAGCGCAAACTTACCGACGCTGAGAAGAAGGAAGAACGCGCCTCCTATCTGTTCCTGGCGCCGTGGATCCTTGGTCTTGCACTGATCACGGTCGGCCCGATGGCGGCGTCGTTGTATCTTTCATTTACGAACTACAACCTCCTGCAGGCTCCCGAATGGATCGGCCTGGACAACTACATCCGGATGATGCAGGACTCCCGGCTCCTGAACTCCCTGAAGGTCACCTTCCTTTACGTCTTCATCTCAGTACCCCTTCAACTCATTGCGGCACTCGCGCTGGCACTGGTTCTGGACCGTGGGATGAAAGGGCTTGGATTCTATCGATCCATCTACTACCTCCCATCACTGCTCGGCGGATCGGTTGCTATCGCCGTCCTGTGGCGCCAGATCTTCGGCAACGACGGCTTGATCAACCAGGTACTCGCCCTGGTCGGCATTGATGGCATGGGATGGATTTCCGACCCCTCGACCGCGCTCGGCACCCTGATGATCCTCAATGTGTGGACCTTCGGCGCACCGATGATCATCTTCCTGGCAGGCCTCCGCCAGATTCCCACCATGTATTACGAGGCTGCTTCAGTGGACGGCGCCTCGAAGGTGCGGCAGTTCGCCACCATTACCATCCCGCTGCTGACCCCCATCATCTTCTTCAACCTGGTGCTCCAGATCATCGGCGCCTTCCAGTCCTTCACCCAAGCCTTCGTGGTCTCAGGCGGGACAGGCGGGCCAAGCGACTCGACCATGTTCTTCACCCTGTATCTCTACCAACAGGGTTTCGGAAACTTCAACATGGGCTATGCCTCAGCGATGGCCTGGCTACTCCTGGTCATCATCGCTGTCTTCACCTTCCTGAACTTCATCGCATCGAAATACTGGGTGTTCTATGACGACTAATATGCAGGCCAGCGAGGGACAGGTACCCCCAGTCCCCGAACGGCCAGAAACGTCCCCTTCACCATCCCCCCAAGGGGCTGTCAAGCCCAAAGACAACGGCCGCAGGAACCGTCTGATCAAACACGCGATCCTGATCGTCTTCGGCTTCGTCATGCTGTACCCGTTGCTGTGGATGCTTGTCAGTTCACTTCGTCCCAACGACGAGATCTTCCGCCTCACCGGTCTGTTCCTCACCCACTTCGAGGTCAGCAACTATGTTGAGGGCTGGAACGCCCTGCAGTCGCCGTTTGGTCACTACATGATCAACTCGATGATCGTGGTCCTCGGTTCCATTGTCGGCAACCTGGTCTCCTGCTCCTTGGCCGCATACGCCTTTGCGCGACTACGGTTCAGGAAGAGGAGCGTGCTCTTCGCCATCATGCTGATGACGATCATGCTCCCGATCCACGTGGTGATTGTGCCTCAGTACATCATTTTCTCTGAGCTCGGCTGGGTGAATACTTTTGTCCCGCTCATCCTCCCGAAACTCCTGGCCACTGATGCATTCTTCGTCTTCCTGATGATCCAGTTCATTCGCGGCCTGCCCAGAGAGCTGGATGAGGCTGCCCGGATCGACGGTTGCGGCCACTTCAAGATCTTCAGCAAGATCATCCTCCCGCTGATGCTTCCAGCGCTGGCCACCACCACCATCTTCACGTTCATATGGACCTGGAACGACTTCTTCAGCCAGCTGATTTACCTGACCGATCCGGAGATGTACACGGTGCCTGTCGCCCTGCGCTCCTTCGTCGATTCGACCGCCACATCCTCATGGGGTTCCTTGTTCGCCATGTCGATTGTCTCCCTGCTTCCGATCTTCCTGGTCTTCCTGCTCGGCCAGAAGTATCTCGTCAAGGGCATCGCCACCACCGGCGGTAAGTAAACCAATTACGGCACGTATGCAGCGTCATCCGGCGCGCAAGGAAAGAAGCGTTCGATGAAGAATTTCTCAACCCGTATCAAGACCGCCACCGCAGTCACCATGGTCGCCGGCCTCAGCCTTTCACTCGCCGCCTGCGGCGGTGGTGGTGCGAGCGAGGGGGACGGCAGCCTTAGGTTCTCGTGGTGGGGATCAGACCCCCGCCATGCAGTCAATGAAGCAATCATCGAGGATTATGAGGCTGCCAACGAGGGGGTCACCATTGAAGGGGAGTTCTCGGACTTCTCCGGCTACTGGGACCGTCTCGCCACCACCACTGCGGGCCGCGACTCGCCTGACGTCATCACGATGGACGAAAAGTACCTGCAGGAATACGCAGGCCGCGGTGCTTTGGCTGACCTCTCCGAGCTGCCGAACCTCGATCTGTCCAAGTTCGATGAAACAACACTCGACCTGGGCAGGTTTGAAGACGGGCTGTACGGCTTGAGCACCGGACGCAATGCGCTCACCGTCGTGGTCAACGCTGATCTCTTTGAAGAAGCGGGGGTTGAAATTCCCGACGACACTACCTGGACCTGGGATGACTACTACCAGATCTCCAAGGAACTCTCCGAAAACCTCGACGGGGTGAGTGGCTCCGACTACGGAAACTCACCGGATGGCAGCCTGCGGGTCTGGCTGCGCCAGCAGGGTGAGGCTCTCTACAACGACACCAACGATGGGGTGGGTTACACCCCCGCAGGAGCTGAGTCATGGTTTGAGCACCTGCTGAAGGTCCGTGACGAGGCTGGCGGAACGTCTCCATCCGAATGGACTGAGGCACAGGCCGGAACCTTTGAAGGTCAAAGCTTTCCGACAAACAAAACGGCAATGAGTTGGTACTGGTCCAACCAGTTGGGCGTCCTCAGGGCGTCGTCGGGCAGCGACGTTCGAATGCTGCGTGCGCCTTCTCAGGCAGGTAATGCAGCCGATAACGGTATGTACTACAAAGCATCCATGTACTGGTCAATTTCCAGCCAGTCCGAGAATCAGGACGCCGCAGCGGACTTCGTGAACTACCTCGCCAACAATGAGGAGCCAGCCAAGAAGATGCTGGTCGACCGCGGCGTGCCAGTAAACCCGGACATGGCAGCCGCCGTCCGGCCGGAGCTCGGCGAGGCGGATCAGGCAGTTGTCGATTTCCTGGAAGAGATCGAATCGAGTGTCGCCACCAGTCCCGCCCCATCACCGGTAGGTGCTGGCGGGGTTCAGGACGTGATCCTCCGCTACGACTCGGAAGTGCTGTTCGGGAACCTCACCCCCGCCGAGGCGGCAGAACAGATGACCGCTGAGATTGAAGCCCTGATCCAGAGCTAGTCATTCCGCCCACAAGATCAATCGAATCCACAATGCAGTCGAACAAATCACAGAAGAGGAAATCAATGACGAAATTCTCAGGCACTAATAAGAGCCGCAGCGCGGTGGCCATGGCCATGGCGCTCGGGCTGGGACTGACCGCTTGCGGTGGGGGTAGCGACAGCGCCAGTGACGCCTCCGGCGCTGCAGACATGCGCTTCTCTTGGTGGGGCTCAGACCCCCGCCATGAGGCCAATGAGCAGTTGATCTCAATGTTCGAGGAGAACAATGAGGGTGTCACCATCTCCGGTGAGTACGGCGACTTCGGCGGTTACTGGGACCGGCTGGCGACCACAACTGCAGGTGGCGACGCTCCAGACATCATCACCATGGATGAGAAGTATCTTCAGGAGTACGCCGGCCGCGGCGCCCTCGCCGATCTGAGCGAGCTCCCGGGCCTGGATCTTGGCAAGTTCGACGAGTCGGCCCTGAACCTGGGCCGGTACGAGGATGGCCTCTACGGGTTGAGTACCGGCCAGAACGCTTACGTGGTCATGGTGAACGAGGGTCTGTTCGAGGAAGCCGGTATGGAGTTACCGGATGACAGCACCTGGACCTGGGATGACTACTACGACATCTCGGCAGAACTCGAGGAGAAGCTGGGGGGTGATGCCCTTGGCACCGAGTTTGGAGCGCAGGACGTTGACCTGCGCATCTGGCTACGCCAGCAGGGCGAGTCCCTCTACAACGAGGAAGACGGCGGAGTCGGCTATAGCCCGGAGAACGTCACCTCCTGGTTTGAGCACCTTCTGACCGTGCGCGACGACGGCGGCGGACCTACCGCCTCCGAGTTCACCGAGAACTCCTCGGGAACTTTTGAAGCCGGCGAGTTCCCCACCAACCGCGCAGGGATGGGTTGGTACTGGTCCAACCAGCTGGCCGCCCTACGTACGGCGTCTGACAGCGACATCACCATGCTCCGTGTTCCATCGGAGTCAGGCAATGCAGCCGATAACGGTATGTACTACAAGGCCTCTATGTACTGGTCCGTTTCAGAGCAGTCAGAAAACAAGGAAGCGGCAGCCGAGTTTGTGAACTTCCTCGCCAACGACGCCGAAGCGGCAAAGGTAATGCTTGTTGACCGTGGGGTCCCGGTGAACCCTGACATGGCCGAGGCAATCACCCCTGAGCTGGGTGAGGCAGACCAGTCAGTGGTGTCCTTCCTGGACGAGATTCGTCCTGACATGGCTGAGGCCCCGCTGCCTTCGCCTGTCGGAGCCGGCGGCGTGCAGGATGTCGTGGGCCGGTACGTCTCGGAGGTGCTTTTCGAGACACTGACACCCGAGCAGGCAACCGAGCAGATGACCAGCGAGATCGAAAACCTGATCAGCGCAGGCTAGGAAACCTCAGGTGGGAGGGGATGGCATGACGCCGTCCCCTCCCACCTGTTCCCGGCCGCTTATCTACAGAAAGATCAACTGATGGCCCTCCCCGATGTTCACGCAGCAACCCCCCATCACACGGTGATGCAGCCGGTTCCGACGGTAGCCCTGGTTGGCGTGCATGGGTATGGAGCGCGCCACCTGGCCAACCTCGCTCGGCTGGAGGCGGAGGGACGGACGCGTTTGGTCGCCGTCGCGGATCCAACACCACCTCAGCCCGACACCCTTGATGCTTCAGTAGGGGTGTACCGCGATCTCGACGCCCTCGCCTATTCGGGAGCCAAGCCAGACATCGTGATCATTGCAACTCCCATCCAGTCGCACGCCCCGCTCGCCCAGACCGCTTTCACCCTGGGCAGCGACGTCTACCTGGAAAAGCCCCCTGTCGCGTCGATGGCGCAGTTCGAGGACCTCCTTGCCGCTGCAGCCGACTCTGCTTCAGTAGTCCAAACCGGGTTTCAGAGCCTGGGCTCCCTGGCCCTGGACCGTATTGATGAACTTGTTTCCACCGGAAAGATCGGCTCGGTGCGCGGGATCAGTGCTGAAGGTCGCTGGGTCCGTAGCCGAGGATATTTCAAACGGTCCCGATGGGCCGGCAAACGAACCCTCGACGGCGAAGATGTAGTTGACGGTGTAGCCACCAACCCCCTTGCCCACGCCGTGGCAACTGCCCTCCGGGTGGCCGGCGCCCGCACCCGGGCCGACATCTTGTCGGTCGAGACCGACCTGTTCCGCGCGCACGAGATCGAAAGCGACGACACCACGGCCCTGCGGATCCGCACCGCCTCCGGGCAGACAGTACTCTGCGCGCTGACCCTGGCCGCGTCGACCCAGGAACGCCCCAGCGTCACGGTAGAAGGCACCAGCGGGCGGATCGTCTTCTACTACACCGAGGATGAGCTCGCTGTCACCACAGCCGCAGGCGACCAGATTGAATACTTCGGCCGAACCGATTTGCTCGAGAACCTGCTGGCCCACCGCTCCGAAGGCGTTCCCCTCCTGAGCCCGCTCGAATCCGCAGGCGCTTTCATGACCGTAATGGAGGCTATTCGGACCGCCGAAGCACCCCGCGCCATTCCGTCCAGATTCATCACCTGGCAGGGCGACGCAGATGACGCCCACCCGGTGGTGCACGACGTCGAATCCCTGATTCGGCGTGCACAGCGGGCGCAGGCCCTCTTCAGTGAACTCGTCCCGGAGTGGACCGGGGCGACCTCCTCAGCCAAGAGCTTCACGCTCGACGGAAAGACCGTCGCCGACCATCGCGACGGCAGCACCATCGCGCCGCCGCTGGCCCCCCGACCATACCTTCACCCGGTACGCACCCTCGGTGGCACGGTCGTCACCGACCATCTGCCACTGGACCATGTCTGGCACCTGGGCGCGGGAGTCGCCATCCAGGATGTCAACGGCGTAAATTGTTGGGGCGGCCGCACCTACCGCAGGGAAGCGGCCGGGTACATCTGGCGGGACGACCACGGGCGCATCGAATCCACCGGCTCGGAGGCAACCGGCACAACGCTCACCGAGACCCTGGTCTGGACCGGACCTGACGAATCGGTCCTGCTGGATGAAATACGCCGCTGGTCCTGGGCCCAGGTGGACCGCTCCACCTGGCTGCTCACCCTGGAGTTCACCCTCACCGCTCGCGGGACCCGGGTGGAGCTCGGCAGCCCAGGGTCCAACGGGCGGACAGGAGGCGGCTACGGTGGGTTCTTCTGGCGGCTGCCCCCAGTGAGCGAAACCAACATCCACACGGCCGACGCTGCCGGGGAAGCGGGCGTCCACGGAACTACCTCCCCGTGGCTGGCAGTTGACGCCCAGTTTGGCGGCAGCGACGCGACCCTGCTGTTCCTGGCCTCCCCGGAGGCGCCCGACCCCTGGTTCGTCAGGTTGGAGGGATACCCCGGCGTCGGCCTGTCGCTGGCCTGGGAGCATCCGGTGGTCCTCGAACCGGGGTCCGCGCTGACCAGGACCGTCAAGGTCATGGTCGCCGATGGCAGGCTCGACGCCCCAGGTATCGAAGCCCTCCTCAATCGCACCATGGGCCGGAAGTGAGCGGCGGCATGCTGGTCGGTGACCCTGCGCTCCCTGCGCCCAGCAATCCGGAGGATCAACCCACCGCAGCGGATCAGGCAGCCGACCGGCAAACCAAACGGAGCCGGGTTCTGGCGGCCCTTGAACGGCGAGGCCACGAAGCTGTTCTTCTGACCACCAACACGGTCCTGACCTGGTATCTCGGCGGTAGCCGGGTTCACATTAGTCTGGCCGGGGACCCGGTGGCTGCTGTGCTGGTGACCCGCGACGGGGATCATCTGGTGACCTTCAATAACGAGATCGAACGGCTCACGGCCGAGGAGCTTCCGCCCGGGCTCGCGCTCCACCAGGTGCCGTGGCATCAGCCCCTGCACGACGTCGCCGGCTGGTTCGGGACCGGAATCTCCGCCGTTGCCGAAGCGGAGGTGAGCCGCGACCTGCGTGACGCCCGCCGCAGCCTCCTGCCCGTCGAACTCGGCAGGTACCGGTCGCTGAACCGGGAGGTCGCAACGATCCTGACCGACGTTTTGGCAACGGTGACGCCGCAGACCACGGAGCGGGAGGTAGTAGCTGCCCTGGCCGGGCTGGTGACCGCCGCTGGTGCTGAGCCCCTCGTCCTGCTGTGCAACGGCAGCAGCCGGTCGGCCTTCCGGCATCCACTGCCCACCAAATCATCGCTGGGGGCCGGGGCCATGGTGGTGGTCTGCGCGCGCCGTCACGGCATGGTCGCAAACGTTACCCGGTGGGTGCGGTTTGGTGGTGCAACTGCAGCAGCGCTCGACGCCGAGCGGCGGATCGCGTTGGTGGAGCGGGATATCTTCAACGCAACGGTGCCCGGTACGCGGTTGAATGAAGCCTTCAGCGTGCTCCGGGCGTCCTATCAGAAGCACGGTTTTGGTGCTGACCAATGGCAACTGCATCACCAGGGTGGTCCGGCGGGCTACGCGGGGAGAGACCCCCGGGCCACGCCAGCTACTGACGACGAGGTGCTGGCCAACCAGGCCTTTACCTGGAACCCGTCGGCTCCCGGCGTGAAAATCGAGGACACGGTGCTGGTGGGCGACGCGGGGATTGACGTGCTCAGCGTTGACCCACGCTGGCCAACCATCGGGGTAGGCAACCGAAACCGCCCCACAACTCTTCAGCTGTAGGGCGGTTTCGGTATTGGTGGACGCTAGCTGGAGACGGTGAGCTGACCGTCAACCCGGCGGGGGATGCCGAGTGGATTCTCCTCCTGCAGTGCCGGGTGGAGCATTGCTTCTGGTGCGTCCTGATAGGCGACGGGACGCAGGAACCGGCGGACCGCCGTCGCGCCCACCGAGGTGAAAAGGGAGGTCGTGGCGGGCCACGGACCGCCGTGCTGCTGGGCCCAGTTCACTGCGACACCGGTGGGCCAGCCATTGAACAGCACCCTGCCGGCGAGACCTGACAGTTGCGTCACCAGTGCCGTGACGTCCTCGCCAGCCTCAGCGTGGATCGTTCCGGTCAGGCTGCCGGGTACTTTTTCAAGAACGGCTGCGAGTTCATCCTGGTCGGTGTACTCGATGAGCACCGTTGTCGGGCCGAAGCACTCCTCCAGGATGGTCTCCGGGTTGGCCAGCACAGCCGAAGCGCTGGTGGAGAAGACCACCGGGGCTGCCTCACCGCTGGCCGATTGCTGGGCTATCTCACCGCTGAGCACCTCGACGCCTGGCTGGTCCGCGAGCTGCCGGAGGCCGTCAGGGTAGGCCTCGGCGATCCGGGTGGTGAGCATGGGTGCCTCGCCCTTGGTCGCGGCAGCTGCGGCAACCTGTGCCGGGAAGTCGGTGCCCGCTGGGATGAACACCAGCCCCGGCTTGGTGCAGAACTGTCCGGTGCCCATGGTGAAGGAGCCCACCAGGCCCTCGGCGAGTTCAGTGCTGCGCGCGGCGAAGGCGGTAGCCGTCACGACGACGGGGTTCAGGCTGCCCAGTTCGCCATAAAAGGGGATGGGGTCGGGCCTGGATACCGCGAGATCAAACAAGGCGCGGCCGCCGGGGATGGAGCCGGTGAAGCCAACCGCTTTGATGGCTGGATGCTGCACCAGTTCGGTTCCCGCACTGCGGCCGCTGATCAGGGCGAAGATACCGCGGGGCGCACCGGCCTTGTCGAGCGCGTCGGCGACGATCTCGGCGGTGCGTTCGGAAAGTTTCAGGTGTCCCGAGTGGGCTTTCACGATCACCGAGCAGCCCACGGCGAGAGCTGAGGCTGTATCACCGCCCGCCACAGAGAAGGCGAAGGGGAAGTTGGAGGCCGAGAAGACACCGACTGGGCCGAGCGGGCGCAGTATCCTTCGCAGGTCCGGTTTCGGCGGCGCCGCCGAAGGGTCTGCGTGATCGATGATGGCCTCCAGGTAGGAGCCCTCGGTAATCACTTGCGCGAAGAGACGCAACTGGCCGGTGGTTCGACCAACCTCGCTCTTCAGGCGGACTGGCCCCAACCGGGTTTCAGTATCGGCAAGAGCTACCAGTTCGTCCGCGTTCGCATCCAGTGCGTCGGCAGCGGCGATCAGCCAGGTGGCACGCTCAGCGTCGGTGGCTGCTGCAGCAATGGCCGCCGCGGCAGTGGCGGCTTTGGTGAGCTCATTGAGCTCTGAAGTGGTGGTCACGATGTGTTCCTCTTCCAATAGATGGGTCAGCGGTCTGTGCTGATGCTGACCGGATGGTTTCAGGGGGCGAAGCGAAGGCCGAGGCCAACCTGCCCTGTGGTGGTGAGTTTCCCATTAATGATGGAGATTGGGCTGGGTCCGGCCAGTACGCCAAGGCCTTCGAACGAGGCGTCCTCGACATCTTCCACCCAGGTCGGTTCGGCCAGGGTGAGCGCCAATTGGCCCGACAGTTCGGGCAGCAAATGTGGGGTGATTTTGATGCTGTGGGCACGGGCCAGTTCGACGATCCGCCGGAAGGGAGTAATACCCCCCACCCGGACAATGTTTGGCTGAATGATGTCCACGGCTTCGGCTGCGATGAAATCACGGAAGCGGTAGATGGTGTGGACGTTCTCCCCGAGGGCGATCGGCACGCGGGAGTGCTTCCGCAGCCGGGCATATGCCCAGAGGTCGTCGGCTCGCAGAGGCTCCTCAAGCCACTCCAGATCAAACTCTTCCAAGGCATCAATGGCTCGCAGTGCGGTCGGCAGATCCCACCGCTGGTTGGCGTCGATCATGAGTTTCCGGTCTAATCCAAGGACGTCCCGGACGGCGGCGACGCGTTCCACATCCTCCCGGATGTGCGGTTTGCCGACCTTGATCTTGACAGCAGTTTTACCTTCCGAAACCCACCGGCCCACCTGGGCTACCAGCTCATCCTGGGTGTAGTGCAGGTTCACCCCCGACCCGTAGACGTTCACGGCGTCCTGGCGCTGACCCAGCAACCCGGCCAGTGAGGAGTTATGTTCCTTCGCGGCCAGGTCCCACAGTGCCAGGTCAACCCCCGCCATGGCAATGGTGGTGAGCCCGCCGCCGCCGGCCTCGTGCAGCCACTTCCACAGCTGGTCCCAGACGATCTCCGGATTGGCTTCGAGCCCGTTGATGAATGGGGCGATATCGTGCTCCAGCAGCGCCTGGACAGCGTGGGCGCCGATGGTGGGGGTCCACGAGAAGCCGAGCCCGGTGCGACCGTCGTCGGTGCTCACCTCAGTGGAGACGACATGAACCTCGGGAACGTCAGGACCCCACGGCCGGGACAGCTCGATGGTGTGCAACCGGGTGGTCAGCCCGGTGATGCGGGCACTCATGCGTGGGCGGACGCCAGGGTGTGGCCAGCTTCGAGGATGCGCTTGAGCTCAAGCAGTTGGTCCTCGGTGGGATCGACGAGTGGGGGGCGCACCGACCCGTACGAGTGTCCCGCCAGGCCGAGCCCAGCCTTGATCAGCGACACGCCAAACCCTGGGGTCTGGTCGCGCAGGCGCACCAGCGGCTCGTAAAAGCCGGTCAAGAGTTCCTGACGGCGGTCCTCATCCTGGTTGACGTACGCACGGTAATAGGCGTTGGCGATGTCAGGTGCCATCGCGAAAGCGGCCGAAGAATACAGTGGAATGCCCAGGCCGCGGTAGGCGCCCTGAGTGAGTTCGGCGGTGAGTAGACCGTTGAAGAACAGGAAGTCGCGGCGTCCCGAGGCTTTGACGGCGGACACAATTTCCTGGGCGAGGCCGACGTCGCCCATGCCGTCCTTGAAGCCAATGACTTGAGGATTTGCGGCGAGGTGGGTCATCGCTGCCGCAGTGAAGCGCGCATTGGCCCGGTGGTAGACGATGACCGGCAGGCTGGTTGCTGCGGCGATGGTTTCAACGTAGGCAATCAGCCCTGCAGTCGGACCGTTGACCAGATAGGGGGGCAGGACCAGTAGCGCATCAGCCCCAGCCTGCTCTGCAGCCCGCGCCGTGGCGAGGGCATGACCGAGCGGACCACCGGTGCCTGCGACGACCGGTACGGCCCCCGCAACCACCTCGACTGTTGCGCGCACCACGTCACTGACTTCCTCGATGCTGAGCGCATGGAACTCACCGGTGCCGCAGGCGGGGAAAACTCCGCCTGGCTGGTGTTCCATCCGAGCGCCCACGTGTTCTTTCAGGGCCTCAAGGTCCACTGTGTTGTCCGGGGAGAACGGGGTAACGGGAAAGAAGAGAACGCCGTCGAATTTCATGGGTTTACCTGGTTTCCGCGCGAGGCTGTTGCCAGCTCGGCTGCAATATCGAGGGTGGGCGGTGCTGCGGGGGAGAGGGAATCCGACCCGGAGGGCTGCAACTCCGAACGCCAGCTGCGGCGGGGCGACCAGCCGAGCAGTCGGTGGGCCTTCTCGACGGAGAAGGCCGGGTGGGTGCCGGTTAAGGATTCAGCGAGGGGCCCACTATTGGCGATGAACTTCGGTAGCAGGACCGCCAGCGGCTCCGTGGCCAGCGAGTCAGCCGCGCCAACAAAGAAGGTTTGCCCGTTGGGGATGGAGTCCATCTTTTGGAGCAGCACGTCAAGGAAATCGGACACATCACGGGCGTCAACATAGTTGAACAGTGCTGGCGCCGCGAGCGCCGGATCAGCGAGCCGCTCTTCGACCGTATGACCCTGCTGTGTTGGCGCCCCACGCCACTCTTCCGGGGAGATGACGAAGCACGGACGGAAGGCGGCGTACCGGCTGCGCTCCCCATGCGAAATGGTGAACATCTCCATGATCTGCTCGGCCAGGTGTTTGGACAGGGCGTAGGCGTTCCATGGTTGGGGCGGTGTGGTTTCGTCCAGGGGAAAGGCGGCTGGAAGCCACCCTGACGGGGCGCCATAACCGAGCACTGTGGGGCTGCTGGCCGTAATGATCTTGCCGACGCCCAGATCGGTGGCTGCCTGGAGTACGGTGAACGCCAGCCGGCTGTTGGTGTTGAAGATGACGTCTTCGGGTGCGCTGAAGGGGACGGCGATGGCCGCCAGATGGATCACCGAGTCTGGCCGGTGGGCCTGGATGATTCGGAATGGCTCACCGTCGGTCAGTAGATCCGCGGCCTCCTGGATTACACCAGCGGGGAAGATGCCCTCGGGAGCCCTGTCGCGGTCCACAGAGACGACGTCGTAGCCGGCCTCCGCGAGACCTGTGACGACGCTGCGCCCCAGTCTGCCCGCTCCACCCGTCACGAGGACAGTACCCCGATCTGGTGGGGTATCGCCGATTGACGTGGTGCACGTCATGGCGTCCGCCGGAGGTCCATGCCGAGGCCTAGATCGGGGATGCGCACGGGCATGCCATTGGCCAGAGACTCGTTGCCTGCGATCCCGACGGCGACCGCGCTCAGACCGTCGATATAGCCGGAGGGGCGTCCCAATGGGTCGGCGCCAGGGCCGTTGAACAGATCGGACAGGAGCAGTCGGTCGCCGCCACCATGAGCCCCTTCGCCGTTGTGGATGGTGACCTCGGATGCTGGTTCCCAGTGGCGCTGGACGATGAGGCGCTCGCCGTTGCGGCGAACCTGGTCGTCCTCGCTGATGGGCGTTGCGCTGGGGTCGACCACGTCCTTCTTCTCGGCGCTGCCAGACACTGCTGCGCGCTCAACCACTTCGAGTTCGGCGCGGCCTTCGGTACCGTTAACCGAGACCCGGTAGCCCTCCCAGGGGCTGTGGGCGTTGAGGGAGTAGGAGAGGGTGGAACCACGCTGGTAGTCGACCACGAGGGCCAGGTTGTCCTCGATGGTGATGCCACCGGCAAAGACGTCCTGGTCGCGTCGGTAGCCGTCGTGGTGTTCGTTCTTGAGGTAAAGCGATTCGAGGCGGGAATCTTCCCTCAGGTCCAGGGCGAAGGGATCCGCGTCGGCCCCATCGTGGGTTCCGCGGTCGTTCCGCTCCCCGAGACCGCGGGCCGCAGCGTTCTTATCGCCGTAGAAGCGGAGGGCTCCCGAGGCATAGACGCGCTGCGGGACGTCGTCGATCCACCAGTTGACGAGGTCAAAGTGGTGGGATGCCTTGTGGATGAGTAGGCCGCCCGACTTGTCCTTTTCGCGGTGCCACCGACGGAAGTAGTCAGCGCCGTGGACGGTGTCGAGCATCCAGCTGAAGTCCACCGAGGTGATCGTCCCGAGGGCTCCGCTCTGGATGACTTCCTTGAGCGCACTGTTGCGGGGGGAATACCGGTAGTTGAAGGTGACAACCACGCTGTGACCGGTCTGCTCGACGGCCGCCGTGATTCGCTGGCATCCTTCCGCATCTATGGTCAGTGGCTTTTCCACGACGACGTCGGCGCCCGCTTCAAGTGCTTCAACGATGTAGTCGGCGTGGGTGTAATCAGGGGTGGTGACGATGAGCCGCTGGACGTCATTGTCACGGATGAACGCGGTGAGATTCTCCGGCTGGAAGGTGGGAACCGTCGAATCGGGTGCCTTGGTGAGGTGGCGGATCACGTTCTGGTAGTGCTCCACCCGGCCCGGGTTGGTGTCACTGAGGCCGACGAGGGTGGCTACATCTGCGTGAGTATCGAGGATAGCCTCGATGTACATTTCGGAGCGGGCGCCGGTGCCAATCAGCGCGAACCGGGTCCGGGTATCGGAGGAGGCGTCGGCGCTCGCCAAGGCAGAGTCGGGCAGTAGGTCCACTGTGTCAACGTTGGTCACAGGATATCCCTTTCCAGGAACGGGGTGTGGGATCCAGCTGGATGCGAACAGCTGAACGAGAAAACGTTTTCTGAAAGCGTTATATAGTTTGTATCAAGTAAGGGTGCATCCGTCAACAGGGCGTAGCGTGGAGCACCGAACCGAATGGATGTAGGACGGTCTTATGGCTAAGCGATCCACCACACGTCGCACCGGCATTGCCGACGTGGCCAAACACGCCGGAGTTTCGCACGCCACGGTGTCCCGGGTAATGAACGGAAACTTCACAGTAGATCCGGTGATTGCCCAGCGTGTCCGCGATTCGGCGGCAGAGCTGAAGTACTATCCCAATTCGGTGGGACGGTCACTCGCCCTCGGGAAAACCGACACGATCGGGGTGGTGGTGCCCGACCTCGGAAACCCCACGTTCCAGGCCATGCTGCGCGGTGTCAGCAGGGCGGCGGCGAGGGACGGGTACCGGGTGCTGATCGCGGACTCTTCGGAGGTGTTGAGCGAGGAAGCCATTCTCGCGGCCGAGGCGCGACGGCGGTGTGACGGCGTCGTGCTCTGCGCCCCGCGCATGAGCGATGCTGAACTTCAGGAGCTGGCATCCGCGCTGCACCCGCTGGTACTGATAAACCGCACGGTCGCTATCGAGAATACTCCGTCCCTTTCCGCCAACTACGGGCAGGGTATTCAGGAGCTTGCCTCTTACCTGGTGGAGTTGGGCCACAAGCGGCTGGCGTTCCTCTCTGGGCCCGCGCAGAGCGCCTCGAACCGGCTGCGCGTGGACGGGTTGACCCAGTTCGTGGCCGAGCATCCCGACGTCGAACTCCAGACACTGTCCGGTGGCGTGAGTTTTGCGGAGGGACACGAATCTGTTGAGCGAATTCTTGCTTCGGGGGCCACTGCGGTGCTCGCGTTCAACGACCTGGTGGCGATGGGGTTGCTCAGCGGCCTTCATGAGCGGGGGGTCGACGTACCAGGCGAAATTTCGGTGACCGGGTTCGATGACATTCCGTTTGCTCGCTACACCACGCCTCCGTTGACTACAGCTGCGGTTCCTATTACCGAACTGGGTGAGGCTGCCTGGGAACGAATGAAAGCGGTACTGCAGGAAGATGAGGGCGTCAGCCTTGCGACGACCTTTAGCCCGCAGGTCGTTGCCCGTGGGAGTACTGGTCCCGTCCCGCCCGGCTAACCCGGCAGGGAGGTCGTCGCAGCCGCGCAGGGTTGGGCGGGGTGATGCTGGGTCGAACCGGCTCAGGGTGAGGGGCGACCCTGGATGGTGGCGACCAGTTCGGCGTGGGTGCGATCGGTGAGGCGATACCAACCCATCACTGCGACTGCGGCCAGGATGGCAAGCGCCGGCGCGAGCCCCGCGGCTACCCGAATGCCCAACAGTGCTGCTTCGGACTGCTGGACGGCGCCCGACTGATAGCCGCCCCAGGCCAACGCGAAGGCGGCCAGAGCGCCACCGAACGCCATCCCGATTTTTCGGGTGGAGGACAGTAGGGAGTAGTTTATGCCGTCGGACCGCACCCCTGTTTTCCACTCGCCGTACTCGACCGTGTCGGCGATCAGGGCCCAGACCATGATGCTCACACTGGCGGCACCAGCGAGGGCGAGGAAAATCCCCAGCAGGGCGACCCAGACGAGCTCCGTCGGTGCGGCGAAGACGAGGATTCCTCCGACGGCACTGGTGAGCCCACCGGCGATATAGATGCTGCGCTTGCCGAAGCGGTGAACCAGGCGTGGAGCGGTTGCGGCGAGGGTCAACGTGAGCAGGACCTGCGCCAAGGCCACTATCGGGAAGAGATCCAGCCGCTGCAGCACGTCCCTGAGATAGAACAGCTTGGCCGTATTGGTGACCACATTTGAGGTCATGAAAAGCAAGGAACTGATGCAGAGTACCAGCAGGGGAGTGTTGCCCTTCAGTGCTGCACCAGCCTGGCGGAGAGAGAGCTTCGGAGACGCCTGATGGAGTTGCTCCCGGGTAGACAGGGCGCAGAAGAGGTAGAGGCCGGTGCCTGCAATGGCGAAGCCAATGGTGAGCGTCGTGAAAATGCCCTGCAGGTCGGCGCCCGCACCCAGAAGTGGCGCCACGAAAACACCGAGGATTGAGCTGGTCGCCAGTCCCCCGATCGTCCGCGCGCTGGCCAGCCGGGCGCGGCTCCGCGGGTTGCGTGTCATGGCGCCAACGAGGGCGCCGTAGGGAACGTTGACCATGCTGTAGGCGAGGCAGAACGCGAAGTAGGTGACATACGCGTAGATCAACTTGCCTGCGGGATCGAGTCCGGGGACGTGAAACATCGCGACACACAACGAGAGCGGGATGGCGCCAAACAGGAGGAACGGGCGAAATTTACCGAGCCGGCGATGGTAATTCCGGTCAGCCAGGCGGCCGGCAAGGATATCGGTGACCCCGTTGAAAAGCCCTGCAAGAAGCAGGACGGTACCGGCCGCTGCTGCAGGAATGCCCGCGACGTCGGTGTAGTAGACGAGCAGGAACATGCCGATGGTGGTGAATGCCATGCTGTTTGCCATGTCCCCCGCCCCATATCCGGCGATGGCCACCGGGCGGGGTTCGATTCCTACGGTGGGTTGGGTCATGTGGCGCCCGAGCCTTTCTGGAAATGAGCAGCCGGACGCGAGCGCTGGAAGGCAATGAGGAGTGCGCAGGTTCCGAAGAAAGCGTTTTCTTGGAAGGTAGCAGGCAGGTTGAGGTGTGGTCAATGTAAGCGGACTGATGACACTCGACTGACCCTTGACGAACTCTGAAGCAGAGGACTAATGTGGAAAGCGCTTTCCAATCTTTTGGTTCTAATTCATTTCCGCCCAAGCTTTCGGGAGACAACCCATGACCAGCACTCGCACCCTCCGCATCGCCATGAACGGGATCACCGGACGGATGGGGTACCGCCAGCATCTGCTACGCTCCATCCTGCCCATCCGCGAAGCTGGAGGAGTACTCCTTGCGGACGGCAGCCGCGTGCAGGTGGAACCCATCCTGGTGGGGCGCAACGAGTCGAAAATCCGCGACCTTGCCCAGCAGCACAAGGTGGAGCACTGGACCACCGATCTGGACGGCATCATCAATGACCCCACCGTCGATATCGTCTTCGACGCGTCAATGACGTCGCTGCGTGCGGCGACCCTCAAAAAGGCCATGGCGGCCGGCAAGCATATCTATACCGAGAAGCCGACCGCAGAAACCCTTGGCGAGGCCGTTGAGCTGGCCCGGATTGCCAGGGACGCCGGGGTGACCGCCGGGGTGGTACACGACAAGCTCTACCTTCCCGGGCTCGTGAAACTCCGTCGCCTAGTCGATGAGGGGTTCTTTGGTCGCATCCTGTCCCTCCGCGGCGAGTTCGGCTACTGGGTCTTCGAAGGCGAGATTCAGCCAGCCCAGCGGCCCTCCTGGAACTACCGCAAGGAAGACGGCGGCGGCATGACCACCGATATGTTCTGCCACTGGAACTACGTGCTCGAAGGCATCATCGGTGAGGTTCGCAGCGTCAACGCCAAGACCGCCACCCATATCCCCGCCCGCTGGGATGAGCAGGGCAACGAGTACAAGGCGACTGCCGATGACTCCGCCTACGGCATCTTCGAACTGGAAACCCCCGCGGGTGACAGCGTCATTGCCCAGATCAACTCCTCATGGGCCGTCCGGGTCTACCGCGACGAACTGGTTGAATTCCAGATCGACGGAACACATGGTTCGGCAGTCGCCGGGTTGAACAAGTGCGTCGCCCAGCAGCGCGCCCACACCCCGAAGCCGGTGTGGAACCCGGACCTGCCCGTCACCGAGTCCTTCCGGGACCAGTGGCAAGAAGTTCCAGCCAACGCCGAGCTGGACAACGGCTTCAAGCTGCAGTGGGAGGAGTTCCTGCGCGACGTCGTCGCCGGTCGCGAGCACCGCTTTGGTCTGCTTTCGGCCGCCCGCGGAGTCCAGCTGGCCGAGCTGGGACTGCAGTCCTCGGCCGAGCGCCGCACCCTCGATATTCCGGAGATCGCCCTGTGACCGCCATCCACCTCCCTACCCGGGACGGGACCTTTGAGCGGCGCGAACTGCGGGAGGTGAGGTCGTGGCCCAAGCCCGTGGCGCCGCTGACTTCGCGGCACGTGTACGCCGCAGCCCATGTCATCCCCGTCGTCACCGCGGACAACACCCCCGGCTCCCCAGCCGTGCTCGATTGGGACCATACCCTCGCCTACCGACGGGAACTGTGGTCCTACGGGCTGGGCGTCGCTGATGCCATGGACACTGCGCAACGGGGGATGGGTCTGGACTGGCCCGCCACCCAGGAACTGATCCGTCGTTCCGGAGCGGAAGCCGCCGTCGTCGTAGCCTCCGACGCTCCCGCCACCCGCGGCAAGTCGGTGCGCGACATCCTCGCCTGTGGTGCGGGCACCGACCAGCTGGATCTTGCGGGCCTCCCTGCTGGACGCGCTGGCCTGGACGCGGTCATCGAGGCTTACCGGGAGCAGATCAAGGTAGTGTCCGGCGCTGGCGCGAAGGTGATCCTGATGGCATCGCGGGCGCTTGCCGCCGTCGCGGACGGTCCCGATGACTACGTGTACGTGTATGGCACGCTGCTCGCCGAGGTCGACGAGCCGGTGATTCTGCACTGGCTGGGGACCATGTTCGATCCCGCCCTCGCAGGGTACTGGGGTAGCGACGATGTGGCTGCTGCGACCCGGACGTTCAGCGACCTCATCGCGGCGAATACCGCGGCGGTGGATGGGGTGAAGGTGTCGTTGCTGGATGCCGCCCACGAGGTGGCGTTGCGCGCGGACCTACCCGCCGGTGTCCGGCTCTACACGGGAGACGACTTCAACTATCCCGAGCTGATCCACGGCGACGGCACCCACCATTCAGACGCTCTCCTGGGAATCTTCGCAGCGATTTACCCTGCCGCTTCGGCGGCGCTGCAAGCCTACGACGACGGCGACGCCGCCCGGGGCCGTGAAATCCTCGACTCGACCCGGGAGCTCGGCAAGCACATCTTCAGCGCCCCGACCCAGTATTACAAGACCGGGGTAGTGTTCCTGTCCTGGCTCAACGGCAAGCAGCCGGGTTTCCAGATGGTGGGCGGCCTGCATTCGGGGCGCTCCGTGCTCCACCTGACTGAGACCTTCACGCTAGCCGACACCGCTGGCCTGCTGATCGACCCGGAGCTGGCTGCCCACCGCTTCGGCCAACTGCTCAGCGCCTACGGAGTGAGCGCATGAGCAGACTTGATTTCAGTCGGCTATCCATCAACACTGCCACCACCAAGAGCCTCACGCTGCAGGAGGCGGTTCGGGTCTATGCCGACGCAGGCCTCCAGCACATCGGCGTATGGCGTGACCGGGTCGCCGAAGCCGGCCTGGACAAGGCGGTACGGCTGGTCCGCGAAGCCGGCCTGGAGGTGTCGAGCCTGTGCAGGGGAGGTTTCCTGACCGCCGCCGACGCCGACGGGCAGCAGCGCGCCCTCACCGACAACACTGCGGCCATTCGTGAAGCCGCGGCACTCGGCACCCGGGAACTGATCATGGTGGTGGGCGGGCTTCCCGCAGCCAGCGCGCTGATTGGGGGACCCGCCGTCGACCCCTCAACACCGGGCGCTAAGGACGTTGCCGCGGCCCGCCGACGGGTGGCCGACAGGCTCGCTGAGCTGGTTCCGGTGGCGCAGCAGCACGGGGTTCGACTGGTGCTGGAGCCGCTGCACCCGATGTATGCGGCTGACCGGGCCGTACTCTCCACCCTGGGGCAAGCGCTCGATCTTGCGGAGCCTTTCCCCTCGGACACCGTCGGGGTAGTGGTGGATACGTTCCACGTCTGGTGGGACCCTTCCCTGGAGGCGTCGATTGCCCGCGCCGGGTCCGAGGACAGGCTCGCGTCGTACCAGGTGTGTGACTTCAACCTACCGATTGCGGCCCATGCGCTGCTCTCCCGCGGCTACATGGGCGACGGTTTTGTCGATTTCGCCACTATCGGGCGATGGATCGCCCAGACCGGCTATGCCGGTCCGGTGGAGGTCGAAATCTTCAACCAGGCCATCTGGGACAGCCCGGGAGCCGACGTCGTCGAGACGGTGAAATCCCGCTGGGCGCAGCACGTGCTCCCGCACCTCTAAGTCCCGCCAGGATCGGGCCCCTCACCCCAGGATCGAGTCAACAGATATAGCAGGTTTCCGGTCGGAAATACGTTATCTCTGTTGACTCGATTGGTGAGGACGCTCGATGGTGAGGACGCTCGATGGTGCGGGCGCTCGATAGTGGGGCCGTGGGGCCGTGGGGCCGCGTGGTCTGCCTGGCTTGGTGGGAGGCTGGCCGGAGGGATCAGCTCGTCGTCGTGGCCGTTCGGGAGCTGACCCATGCTGCCGCGCCCTCCACCTCCGAGGCGTGTACCCCGTGCCCGCCCTCGCGGACGCTCTGGTGAACGTCGGCGCCGGCGGCGTCGAGCACCGACTTCAGCTGCATCACGCTGGTTAGTGGCGCCATCGCATCCGCCTCCCCGTTGAAGAGGGCGACGGCGGTGCCCGCCAGGCCGCCGTCGACCGTCCGGTCACCCAACGGGTACATGCCGGAGAAGGCGACGACGTCAGTCAGCACCTCGGGGTGCAGCAGCACCGTAGCGAGCGCGATATTCGCGCCGTTCGAGAACCCGACGGCGATGATCTTCCGGCCCCCAAGGCCGTGATGTTCCCGCGCCCAACCGATGAAGTCGGTAAGCTCGCCCGCGCGCCGGACGACGTCGTCGACGTCGAACTGGCCTTCGCCGAACCGCCGGAACCACCGGTTCATGCCCTGTTCCTGCACCGGGCCACGAGGGGAAAGATAGCCGGCGCCGGGTGCGAGGCGTTCGGCGAGCGGCAGGAGGTCGTGCTCAGTCCCACCTGTGCCGTGGAGCAACAGCAGGACCGGGCTAGCCAGGGTTCCTGCGTGATACAGGTGCGGCCAGTTCTCAACGTTGGTCATCTCGATTCCTAACTCAGGAAAGTAGCGATTGACGGATTGTTCTCCGCTGGCACGTCGATCTTCGCGACCGCGTTGGAGATGGCGTCACGGTTCGGCTCGAGCCATGGTGGCAGCTTCAGGGAGCGGCCCAGTTCGAGCAGCGGCTCGTCGATGTCGAAGCCTGGGGTGTCGGTGGCGATTTCCAGGAGGGTTCCGCCGGGCTCCCGGAAGTAGATCGAGGTGAAGTACTGGCGGTCGAGGATGGCTGTCACGGCGTACCCGCGGTCGGCCAGGTCCTGGCGCCAGAGCTCCTGAGTGGCCTGGTCGGGCACCCGGAAGGCGATATGGTGCACGGTGCCGCCGGCTACGAGGCCACGCTCGCCGCGGCGGTCGGTGACGATGTCAACAACTGTTCCGGGCTCGCCATTGTGTGTGCTGAGCCGGTACCTGCCATCGGTCTCGCTGAGGATGTTCATGCCGAGGTCGCGGGTGAACGTTTCGAGGCTGGCGGTGGGGTCCTCGACGGTGAGCACTGAGGAGTGCTGCCCGCGGACCGCGTATTCGGCTGGCACCGAGGCGGAGTCCCAGGGGTTGCGGGGGTCAGAGAGCGACGATGCCACGAGGTCAATCTGCAGGCCGTCAGGGTCACGCAGTGACAGGCGTTCTTCCTCGGAGGAGGCGCGAGCAATCACCGAGTCGACCCCGATAGCTTTGAAGTGGTCCTGCCACCAGCCGAGGCTGCCCTGCGGGACAGAGAATGCAGTGGTGGTGGACTGTCCACTGCCGACCTTGCCGCTGCGAATGCCCTGCCAGGGGAAGAAGGTGAGGAGGGAGCCGGGATTGCCCGCTTCGTCCCCGTAGTAGAGGTGGTAGGTGCCGGGATCATCGAAATTCACTGTCTTCTTCACGAGCCGCAGGCCTAGACCCTTGATGTAGAAGTCGATGTTCTTCTGGGGGTCACCAGCAATTGCGGTGACGTGGTGGAGCCCTTCGGTCTGTGCGGTCACAACTTCCTCCTCGATAGATCCAGCGCTCGACGCCGGTATGTAGATGCAAACGCATGGACCCACGGGTTTGTTCCCGGGGTGTAGATGGGGGGAACTGGTTGACGCACTTCCGTGATCCTCCTAACATTTCGCAAGGCGAAGAATACTTCCGAGATGCGGAATCACCGATGAGAGAATCCATATGACTTACACCGTGAACTGTTCAATCCTCTTCACCGAGCTGCCGCTATGGGACAGACCAGCTGCCGCGAAGGCCGCCGGCTTCGATGCGGTCGAGTTTTGGTGGCCATTCCCCACTTCAACGCCCACCGCAGCCGAAGTTCAAGACTTCGAAGACGCCATCACGAATGCGGGAGTCCAGCTGACGGGCTTGAACTTTAATGGCGGTGATATGCCGGGCGGGGATCGAGGTCTGGTCTCATGGCCGGCCCGCAGCGAGGAATTCCGAGCCAACGTTCCGGTCGTCGTCGGTATTGGCGAGCGGCTGGGTTGTAAGCACTTCAACGCCCTTTACGGGAACCGGCTGGAGGGCGTGAGCGCGCAGGAACAGGACACGCTGGCCGTCGACAATCTGGTCCTGGCCGCCAACGCTGTCGCAGCAATTGGCGGGACGGTCCTCCTGGAGCCAATCAGCGGTGCAGACCGTTACCCACTCAAGACCGCCCAGGACGCGCTCAGCGTCATCGCCAATGTCCACGCCCACGGCGCCACCAACATCAAACTGCTCGCCGATTTCTACCACCTGTCAGTGAATGGCGACGACGTCGGCGGAGTCATCGAAGCACACGCCGAGGACTTTGGACATATCCAGATCGCCGATGCACCAGGGCGCGGGGCACCCGGCAGCGGTGACCTTCCGCTTGCCGACTGGATCGATCGCAGTCGAACCCTCGGATATCAGGGCCCGATCGGCCTCGAATACAAGAGCCCCCCGGAGCAGGCGTTCACCTGGCTTGGCCGGCAGCTGTCAGGTGAAAGCCGCATCGGTTGACCGCTTGCGTCGACGTGACGACTGGCAGGAACACCCCTTCACAGGATGTAGAACACCACGGCCACCATTGGACACCCTCGGCAATCCGTTCGGTGGTGGCGTTTCACTTGCTGCACCGGGCTGTCCCGAGGCCGCAGCCGGCCCACCAATGATCTAATGGCGGTATGCGCATAGTGATTGCACCGGACAAGTTCAAGGGTTCACTCTCCGCCCCCGAGGTCGCCGAGGCAGTGGCCGCGGGGTTGCGCGGCGCGCTGGGACCCGATTCGATCCTCAACATTGAGCAGGTGCCAGCGGCCGACGGCGGCGAAGGGACTCTCGATGCGGCCGCCGCCGCCGGATTTTCCCTCCTGATCACCACGGTCACCGGCCCCACGGGTGAGCCGCTGGAAGCGCCGATTGCGATCCGCGGTTCGCAGGCAGTGATTGAAATGGCACTCGCGTCGGGCCTGGCCGTATTGCCGAACAGCACGCTCGATGCGGGCGGCGCCACCAGCCGAGGCACCGGTGACCTCATTCGCTTCGCGCTCGACCACGGCTGCACCGACATCGTGCTCGGGGTGGGCGGCAGCGCCAGCACCGACGGCGGGGCGGGCCTGCTGGCCGGACTGGGCGCACGATTGCTCGACGACGACGGCGGTGACCTTCCGCCCGGTGGTGCAGCGCTCGTCCACCTCGCATCAATCGACCTGACTGGTCTTGACCAACGCCTGTCGACAGCTTCGATCACTCTCGCCTCCGACGTCGACAACCCACTCCTGGGCCCCAACGGCGCCGCTGCAGTGTTCGGCCCGCAAAAGGGCGCCACCGCCAGTGATGTCGAGAATCTCGATACCGCCCTCGGACGGTTCGTGAGCGTTCTGGCGACAGTAGCCGGCCCCGCGATCGATGAGGCGGCCACCGCGCCGGGTGCCGGTGCCGCCGGTGGGGTGGGGTTCGCTGCGCTCGCCGTGTTGAACGCGCGGCGACGGCCGGGCATCGACGTCGTCCTGGAGTTGACGGGCCTGGCCGAGAAGCTGCGCGACGCAGACCTGGTGATCACGGGAGAGGGCAGCCTCGATGAACAGAGCCTGGGCGGAAAGACCCCCATGGGAGTGGCGACCGCAGCGGCGGTGGCGAACGTCAGGGCTATCGCCGTCTGCGGGCGCACCGTCCTGACGCCCGACCAGTTATCCACGGCCGGGTTTGAGCGCACCTTCGCGCTGACGGACCGGGAACCCGACGTCGAGCTGTGTATTGCCAACGCTGCCAGTCTGCTGGAGGAAGTGGGCAAGGAGATCGCTGCTTATGTTGGTCTTACCCAGCAGTGCGCCCGCTAGGCCAAGCCACCAATGTTCAGGGCAACTCACCTAACTGCTGACCATGTCTACCAGCATCTGAGCGCTTAGGCCGGGGATTGGGGCTGGTTTTGTTCGTAGTGTTTGGGTCAGCTTCGGTGCTGCGGTGGATTATGGCTCCGACCGTTCAGTAGTGTTCATATATGGCCTCCTTAAGAAACAGCCGCGCAGCTGCGCTCCCCGCCAAGCTCTCCCGTTCCTGGCTCCTTGCCTCCGCGGCGTCTGAGGCCAACTTCGCGCCTGCCCTCACCTCCGAGGCGGACTCCGTAGTGTTCGACATGGAAGACGCCGTTCCCGCCGATGGCAAAGCCGAGGCGCGGGAGCGGGTGGTGGAGGCACTCTCCACCGGGATGACGGCCTGGGTGCGAGTCAACGGCATCGAAACCGATTTCTGGGCCGACGACCTCGCGGCACTCTCCAAGGCTCCCGGACTACGCGGGGTCATGCTGGCCATGACGGAGAAGCCCGAGCAGGTCACCCACACCGCCATGCGACTTCAGGCGGGCACTCCGGTGCTGGCCCTGATCGAGTCGGCGCTGGGTATTGAGAACGCCACATCGATTGCCAGCGCACCGGGCACGTTCCGACTCGCGTTTGGCGTCGGTGACTTCCGGCGAGATACCGGAGCCTCCGACGAGCCGATGGCCTTGGCCTACGCCCGCGCCAAACTGGTGGTTGCTTCGCGGGTGGGTCAGCTGCCCGGCCCTATCGATGGTCCAACCGTTGGAGCGCTGGGGGACACCCTGCTGGAGGCCTGCAAGGTGACCGCCTCGATGGGCATGACCGGCAAGCTCTGCCTGCTACCTGACGCCACCGACACCATCAACAAGGGTCTCTCGCCGAGCGAGTCCGAGATTATGTGGGCGCATGAACTTCTCGTTGCGCATGAGGCTGGGGCCGTCGTCGGTGACGGATCCTATCTTCCCCGTCTGGCCCGAGCCCAGAAAATCTCTTCACTGGCCGATTCCTACGGACTGTGGAACGCCTAAACACCCACCTCGGACATAGAAACTGCCCTGCCCGTCAGGTCCGCCGCTAGCGGCAGATCTGACCCGCAGGGCAGTTTTTATGTGTCGGGCTATTGGTGCCGGTATTTGTTGACCATGGGGCAGTCGAAGGGGTCGCGTGCGGCGAGGCCTACCCGGTTGAGGTAGGACACTACTGCGCCGTAGGAGGCTGCGACGCCGACCTCGGTGTAGGGGACTTTGAGGCGTTCGCAATGCTCGCGGACGATCAGGGCGGCCTTGCGCAGGTGTGGGCGGGGCATGTCCGGGAACAGGTGGTGCTCGATCTGGAAGTTCAGGCCGCCGAAGGCGTTGTTGACGAAGTTGCCGCCGCGAATGTTGCGTGAGGTGAGGACCTGTTTCTGGAAGAAGTCCAGTTTGCTGTTCTTGGGGATGATCGGCATGCCCTTGTGGTTGGGGGCGAAGGAGGCTCCCATGTAGATGCCGAACACGGCCATCTGAACGCCGATGAAGGCAAACGCCATGCCGACGGGCAGGAACCAGAACAGGACGCCGAGATAGGCGCCGAACCGGATCGCGAGGAGAGCCAGTTCGATCCAGCGGCCCTGGACAGCCCCCGGCCGGAACAGGGTGCCGATCGACTTGGCGTGCAGGTTCAAACCTTCGAAGGTCAGCAGCGGGAAGAAGAGGTAGCCCTGGCGGCGGGTGATCCAGGCGTGGAGTCCCTTGGCTTTGGCTGCGTCTTCCTCAATGAAGGAAATGGTATCGATCTCAATGTCCGGGTCCTTGCCCACCACGTTGGGGTCGTTGTGATGGCGGGTGTGTTTATTCATCCACCACTGGTAGCTGATGCCGACGACGCCGGCGGCCAGGATCCGTCCGGACCAGTCGTTGGCCCCGCGGGTCTTGAAAATCTGCCGGTGGGAGGCCTCGTGGGCCAGGAACGCGATCTGCGTGAAGACGACGCCGAGCACGGCGGCGATCAATAACTGGAACCAGGTATCGCCCAGCAGGGCGAAACCGGTCCAGGCGGCACCCATGGTCAACGCCAGTGCAGCGAAGACGGAAACGTAAAAGCGGCGGCGACGGTTCAGCAGACCTTCTTTGCGTACCTGCTTCAGCAGCGTCGCATAGGAGGCGACGACGTCGTTCGGCTTAGCAACGCGCACGCTACGGCCGGAGGTTGTAGTACTCATAAGTGTCCCTGCGTTAGATTCTGTCCCCAGCAGACGAAGGGATGCTAAACCCGCGGATATACGTAGTTTATGTGAGTTAGATGTATGCCGCCTGTAAGTATGCGCCCTACGGCATAGTTAGTGATCTGTGAGGATGGACGCCCAAAGAGGCGTCAGCTCTTACGGTTGATCGCAACGAACGCGACGGCTCCCACCAAAGCTTGTGCCAGCAGCAGCAAAGCCAGAACCATCTCCACGGCAGCCCCAAAGCCCACGGCTATTGCCGCGATGGCGGTCAGCGGGACCGCTAGGAGTCCTAGGATTGCCAGCGATCTGGTGAGGACGGCGTTGTCCCGTTCATCGCCCGTCTGGGTCCAGGCGCGTTCGAAGGTGCTCACTCGTGAGGGGGTCTTGGTGATGCGCCACAGGCCAATCAGGGCGGCGACCAGGCCGACGGCGCCGCCCGCCAGAAGGCCAGCCCCCATATTTCCCGGCCCGTACTCCTGAAGCAACAGCCCTGTCAGGATGAGACCAGTCAGCCCTGCCAGTACCAGCCCGAGGACCGCGGCCTTTTGCTTTGAGGTATAGGTGCTAGTCGACATGGAAGATCTCCTCTACGGTGCTGCGAAAGTGTCGGGCGATAGCTATGGCCAGTGGGAGCGACGGATCGTAGCGGCCGGTCTCAATGGAATTGATGGTCTGACGCGAAACGTCGAGGACTTCTGCGAGTTCACGTTGGGAGATGCCAGCCGCGCGGCGGAGCGTACTGAGATCGTTCCTCACTGGAAACCAAAGTGGTCAAGGAAGCTTGTCATGGGGTCAAGCTTCCTTGACTTCTGCCATCATGTCAAGCTTCCTTGACCTTTCGTGGGCGAAGGAGGGTCAGTCTCGGCGTGGCCTGTATTTGACATACCCCTAGGGGTATTTGCATACTTGAGTGAACGCCGTCCACGATTCCAGCCTGGACCCTAATGAAAGAGAGTTCGCATGTGCCGGACAACCACCTGTATGCGCTGCCGGAAAACCACCTGGGCCGGCTGTGGAAATCACGTCGATCAGGTAATGCGGTCGGTACCAAAGAAGGATCAGTGCTCCTGCAATCCGACCGTCGAGCCGAAGCGTGCGCGGTCTGAGGGGCAGGCTCAGCCAGGTTGGTTTGGTCGACTGTTTGGAAGGTGAAACCCGGGAGGAGGAGTGGCCGGGGCGCTTCCGCGGTACCCGTTCAGCCGCGGAAGTGCCCCGGCCACTCCTCCACGGGAATGCGCTTGATCGTGTGAACGACTCCGGTGGTACCCCACTCATCGCGGCCTAGCCGGGACAGTGGTTTGAGGCGGTCCATCAGTGGGTGGGTCCCGTCCAGGACGTCCTCGGAAATGGCTGCATGGGTCACCTCGCCGAAAACCACAAAGCAATCCCCGATGGGCTGCACCAGATGTAGCTTGCACTCCAGGGCGACCGGAGACTCCCGCAGTCGTGGGGGCGTCACCGTGTGGCTCGGCTCCCGGGTGAGACCGGCGGCGTCGAACTCGCTGACTTCCCGGTCAAAATTCGTGGCGGTGGCGTTGATCTGCTCGAACAGCTGCTCTGGCGCGAGATTGACGACAAACTCGCCGGTTTCCTCAATGTTGCGCAGGGTGTCCTTCCGCCCTACCGATGTGAAAGCGACCATCGGGGGGTCCACCGACGCGATGGTGAAAAATGAGTGCGGCGCCAGGTTGTCCTCGCCTGCCGCTGACCGGGACGACACCCAGGCGATCGGGCGGGGTACCACCGTCGAGGTGAGCAGCCGGTAAAAGTCACGCGTCGAGGTGTTGTCTCTGCTGAAGTCTCTGCGCATCCTTTGAGCCTAGCGGTCGCCGTGGAGGACTTGAGCGAGATCCAGTGCTGGTTGACCCGTCAGATCCTGCACCGTGGTGGTGGTCCGGGCCAGCCCTCCTTCGGCAATTGCTGTGTAGGTGCTGACCCAGGCATCGAGCTGCCAGTCGGGCGCGCCGAAGTGCTGCCGGGAACCGTACGCTTCACCGACCGATTCGGCCCGGTAAGTGACCTCCCGGCCGGTTTCCTGCGAAATGATCGCTGCAGCCTCCGCCAGGGTTAGCGCCGTGGGGCCGGTCAGCTCATAGGTGTTGCCCGCATGGGCGGCGGCATCCCTAAGGACAACGGCGGCCACCTGCACCACGTCCGCCCGGGCCACCGCGGCCAATCGCCCGTTGCCAGCGGGGCCGCGAATGACGCCGTCGTCGTCGGCGAAATGTTGTAGGACGTCCAGATACAGATTGTTGCGGAGGAAGGTGTAGGCGATCCCGGAACGGCGGATGTGTTCCTCGGTGGCCCAATGGTCGCGCCCGAGGGTGAAGGTGGCGTCCGGGGCGGCACCAAAAAATGAGGTGTACACGATGTGCTGCACACCGGCTTCACTGGCCGCGTCGACGAAGGTCAGATGCTGCTCCACGCGATCTTTGGATTCGCTTGCTGAGACCATGAAGAGGGTGTGGACACCCTCAAGAGCTGTCACGGCTGCCGAACGGTCCGCGTAGCTGCACTCAGCGGCGGTTGCGCCCGGCAGCGCCGGTGCGCGGCCGAGGTCTCGGACCGGCAGGCGAAGTGCGAGCCCGGACGCAGCAAGAATGCGTGCCGTAGCGCCGCCGATGGCCCCGGTCGATCCAGTAACTGCTATCAGCTTGTCCATACCCCTTTGCAGCGTGGGGAGGTGGTGAATTATTTCCGCTCGGCGGCAAGCTGCCAGGCTCGCCTAGACTGGGGGACCATGCGCTACATCAACAAATACCGTGTGCCCATCGTCTGGCTTCTCATTATCGCTCTCGTGGCGAGTATTGGTGCGGGATTCTTCGCTCAGATCTTCTAGCTTCCCCGCACTGCCTTGTCTGATGGGTGGGTACGTCCTAGGATAGTCAGTAGGCTTAGCTTTCGGGGAGGGCGGTATTCGATCCGTCTCCCGGTTGGCCTGCACAGACCGTATCGTACGTACGCACGGCTAGTGAGGAACGCATGACTGATAAGACTTCAACGACTGACCAGTACACCTTCCAGGATCCGGTGACTCGTTTCCCGAGCATCTCGGCCCCCAAGCAGGACCAGCCCGAACCCGGGTTGGATCGGGATCTGGAACCACAAACGGACCGCGGCGAGACCTCTTATCGTGGCACCGGCCGCCTCAAGGGGCGCAAGGCTCTTATCACCGGAGCGGACTCCGGTATCGGCGCTGCCGTCGCTATCGCTTTCGCCCGCGAAGGTGCCGACGTCGCGTTGTCCTACCTCCCCGTCGAGGAGCCCGACGCCGTCGAGGTGGCGCGCCTCATCGAAGAGAGCGGCCAGAAGGCTGTCAAGCTTCCGGGCGACCTGACCGATGCGGCTTTCTGCCGTTCACTCGTGAACGATGCCGCCGAACAGCTGGGTGGCCTAGATATCCTTGTGAATAATGCCGGCAAGCAGATTGCGGTCGAGCGTCTTGAGGACCTCACCGATGAGCAGTTGGATGAAACTTTCAAGACGAACATCTATTCGTTCTTCTGGATCACCCGTGAAGCGCTGAAGCATCTGAAGCCCGGATCGAGCATCGTGAACTCGACATCGATTCAGGCTTACAGCCCGTCGTCGACTCTGCTGGACTATGCGAGCACCAAGGCTGCGATCAACAATTTCACCAAGGGCCTCGCCGAGCAGTTGGCACCCAAGGGTATTCGGGTCAACGCCGTTGCTCCAGGCCCGATCTGGACCCCATTGCAGGTTTCGGATGGACAGCCAAAGGACAAGCTGCCGGAGTTTGGCAAGGACACCCCCTTAGGTCGCGCAGGACAGCCCACCGAGCTGGCCCCGGCCTACGTCTTCCTTGCGTCCTCCGAGTCAAGCTATGTGGTGGGCGAAACCTTGAATGTCAACGGCGGAAAGCCTTCGCCCTAGCCCGTGTTGTTGAGGTGAAAGATCTTGATTGTCCCCTGCTGGCGGGCCGCTTCGGCCCGGTGGCAGGGGATGTCGCGTATATAAATCTAGACGAATATAAGCACTTTTTGATAGGTTCTGCTTATGCATGCTTTTGACGTCCTCGGCGACCCGGTTCGCCGCCGGATTCTTGAGCTTCTCCTCGATGAGGAATGGGCGGCTGGCGATATTGCCCGGGTCATTCGCACCGAATTTGGGATCTCCCAGCCTGCCGTCTCGCAGCACCTTCGGGTGTTACGCGAGAACGGTTTTGCTCGCGTCCGTGGGGACGGTACCCGGCGCCTGTATGCCGTAGAGGCCGGGCCCCTGCGGGACGTGGATCAATGGTTGGAGCCCTTCCGTGCAGGCTGGACGGGCCGGCCAGCCTGAAAGTCAGCCGGCAAATACGCCGATGAACCGGAAGAATACGGTGGCCGCCGTCGCAATCACCAACAGTGCCGCCGTGGTCCCCGTCCATCCGCTGAGGAACTGGCGCACTCGCTCGCTCGCCGGAAACACGCCGCAAACAAAATTGCGTGAAGTGAGGAAAATGGTGAGCACGATCATCGCAGCCCACACGATCATGCAGTAGATGCAGAGGATCCCGATCGCAAAGAGGGCCTGGCTCCATAGCCAGATGGTGAAGACCATCCCCAGAGTCACACCCACCTGCAATGCGCGCCAGTACCAGCGAGCTACGTTTGCCCCGGCGAGAAGCATGGCCCCCGTGGTGATGACGACGGAGAACGCGACAATACCCAGCAGGGGGTTGGGGAAGCCGAAGAGACTCGCTTGCCAGGTCTTGAAGACTTCACCGCAGGAAACGAAGGCGTTGACGTCGCAGCTGGTGACGTAGTTGGGGTCCGCGTAGACAGCCAGCCGTTCAAGGACCAACTGACCAGATGCCAACCACCCCACCACCCCTGAGATGACCAGGATCAGACCGAAAGGCCTGTCCTGCGCGAATCGTGGCGTAGCGGTGTCCATGGTGACTTTCTCGAAGCCTTGGTGGTCGTGGTGCAACTTTTTCTACTCTCCGTAGAAGAGGTTACAATTTTCAGGAGGGAGGAACAATGTCTGGCAGGACCAGTGTGACACCAGCCGCCCGCCTAACCCGTGGGCTACTCGCTGCTGCCGCATCGACCTCCCTCGCCGGTGCCTCACATGCTATCGCTGGCGGTGGCGTTCCAACGATCGCGGTTGTCGTTGCGCTGACCTTCGGGACGCTCGTATGCGTCATTCTTGCCGGGCGTCGACTGACCCTTGCGAGAACAACCGTTGGGGTAGCGATCAGCCAGGTGATTTTTCACTCGCTCTTCGCCTTGTTCACTAGCGGTTCGACGGCACCGACCGGATCGAGTACCGGCCACGGCCATGAGCTATTTTTGCCGGTCCCATCGGCTGCTCTGACCGGTACTGAGCATCCGGGCATCCTGATGATCGTGTCCCACTTCGCGGCTGGTCTACTGACGATTGCTCTGGTGCGTCACGGCGAAGCGCTGTGGTGGGCCTTGGTTGGCGCCCTGGCTGCATCCTTGACGGCGATGATCCGTTGGGTTGGCTCCTGCCCGGTCTCCGAGGAGCTGCGCTCCCTTCCTGTCCGTCCGGCAACCCTGGGTATGCACGATCTCCTGCATGCCGACTCAAGGCGTCGCCTTCGAGGGCCCCCGGTCCAGCAGCTGTCCTTCGCCTGACCCAGTCAGCTGCGGCACCGAGAATCACCGCCTGACTTCGCGTACCTCACAAAGGTAGGAGAACCCTTTGCCCACCCCGCGTTCTGGCGGGTTGGTTCGCATTTTCCGACGTGCAGCTCTCGTGACATTAGCGCTGGGCGGAATCACTTTAGGTAGTGGATTCGTCTCTTTGCCCAGCGCTAGTGCACACGATGAGCTAGTTTCCAGCAACCCCCAACAGGGGGACGAGTTGGCGACAGCTCCAGAATCCATTGACCTCGCTTTCAGCGCGGACATCCTGGATCTGGGCGCAGCGGTGCTGGTGGTTGATTCCACCTCCACAGATCGCACCATCGGAGTTCCCGAACTAGCCGGCAATACTCTGACTCAGACAGTCGCCGACCTCGACGACGGCGCCTATCAGGTGCGATGGCGCGTGGTCTCGGGCGACGGACATCCCATTGCTGGGTCCTTCGACTTCATTGTCGGCGACCCAGCCTCCGCAGAACCCATCACGGCCGCCGCAAGCGCGCCGTCGGTCGAAACCGCAACTCCTGATGCTGCGCCCGGCAACCTCGCCGGACAACCGGAACCATCGGCTGGCTTTTGGGCCATGCTGCCGGTCTGGCAGTACGCCCTGATAGGAGCCGCCGGCGGCCTCGGCATGTTCGCGCTGGTTCTGCGTCTCCGACGTGCCCGCTGATCAAGAGCGCCGTCACCGCCACTACTTAGCTAAGGAATCACCATGAAACTCTCCACCAAGTTCGCCACCGGGTTTGTTGCCCTGGGAACAATCACCGCCCTCGTGGGCTGCGCAGCAACAGCTTCCGAAACCGCTCCCAGTACTGCCGTGGCAGCACAGGCGGATTCCGTGTCCATCGAGGATGCCTGGGTGAAATCAGCCGAAGAAGGCATGAGCGCTGCCTTCGGGATCCTGTCGACGGACGGCGCCGAGGTGACAGTCATCTCGGCCTCCACCGCAGCGTCCCCAATGATAGAGCTGCACGAGACAGTCGCAGGGGACGACGGTCAGATGATGATGCAGGAGAAAGACGGGGGATTTGTCGTCTCCAAAGTCGAAATGATCCTGGCGCCAGGAGGCGACCACCTGATGTTGATGGGCCTCACTGCACCGCTGCTGGCAGGTGACACTGTTGGCTTCGAGCTGACCATGGAGGATGGCTCGATCTTCAGCTTCGATGCACCTGTCAAGGACTACTCGGGGGCGAATGAAACCTACAACGGCGACGAGTCCGTGGATATCGAAACGGATTCCGCCTCCGGCTCAGCTGATGACAGGGGCTCGGATACTCGCTCCGGGTCCGCCGATGAAGGGGCACCCGACCAGTGACTCAATCGGATACCAATGATGCCCTGCCGGGGCTGAATCGTCGGCGTTTCCTGTGGGGAGGCGCCGCCACCGGTGTGGGTGCGGCCACCGCCGCCCTGATCGGTTCCTCCTGGAGGGACGCCTCGTCAACTGCTGCTGCAGGCCACGCCGAGGACGCCAGATCGGCGATCCACGGCGCACTAACCGTCCCGTTCTACGGGGCGCGCCAGGCGGGTATTGATACTCCAGCCCAGTCTCACACAGTGATTACCGCTGTGGATCTGGTTCAGGTACAGACAGCGGAACAGGTGGTTCGACTGATGCGGCTCCTTACCGACGATGCGGCCCGTCTGACACAGGGCGCGGCGGCCCTGGCAGATCCGGAACCGGAGCTGGCCATCGTTCCAGCCCGTCTCACAGTGACCTTCGGGTTCGGGGAACGCATTGTGCGGCTCGCTGGTGACAACAGTGCACCCTCCTGGCTTAGGCCGCTCCCCGCCTTCTCCATTGACGATCTCGACGAGGATCAGTGCGGAGGCGATCTCCTGATTCACGTCGCCTCTGAAGATCTCGTCACGGTGTCGCATGCGCAGCGGATGCTCCTCAAGGACACCCGGTCTTTCGGCCAGGTCCGCTGGTCGACGGAAGGATTCCGGCGGGCGTTCGGTTCGGAAGAGGCCTCCGTGACGATGCGCAATCTGTTTGGCCAGGTCGATGGGACAGCAAACCCCCGACTTGGCTCGGACGACCTCGAGACGGTGGTCTGGGACAGCTCCGCTTCTCCTGCCTGGCTTTTCAACGGAACGTCGATGGTGATCCGCAAAATTGCCATGGACCTGGACACGTGGGATGAGCTGGACCGTCCGGGCCGTGAAGAGTCAGTCGGTCGCTACCTGACGAACGGCGCTCCGCTGACCGGACACAATGAGAAGGACGAGCCAGATTTCGAGAAGACCACCCCCTTGGGATTTCCGGTCATCGCCGAGTTCGCGCACACGCGCAGGGCCCGGTCCAGCGTGCCTGGCGAAAAGATATTCCGTCGTGCGTATAACTACAACACGACACCAACTGGAGGGCCTGTTTCTGACGCCGGCCTGCTCTTCCTCAGCTATCAGGCCGACGTCGACCGTCAATTCGTCCCGTTGCAGCAACGACTGGACGAACTGGACCTCCTGAACCAATGGACCACGCCCATCGGTTCTGCAGTGTTCGCCATCCCGCCGGGCTGCGCCGAAGGCGGGTTCATCGGAGACTCGCTCTTCGCTATCTGACCCCGAACACGCATCCTCCCACTCAAAGGAAACCCCAAAATGCCCGCACCAAACACTAAATCCGCCGGCTCCTCCCGCGAATCAGCCCAGCAACTTCGGCTGGACCACGAGCGGCGGGAAAAGCGCTCACGCCTGTTGATGAGGTGGGGAATCATTGGCGGAGTCCTGGCTGTCCTCGCGGTGATCGCTGTGGTGATTGTGTCCTCGATTCGTCCGGATGTTCCGGCTGCCGGTCCCGCGCCAGCCCACGGCAATGAGTATGGCGGGATCACGCTTGCCTCTCCCACCGACCTGGCGGCCACCGCTGCCAGGACGGTCGACGCCGAGGCGGCGCTGGAGACACGCGAAACACCGGCGGGGGTGGAGGCCGACGCTGGGCCCGGGCCGGTCCGGGTGGTCGCGTGGGTCGACGTCAACTGCGTGCATTGCGCGGACTTCGAAACAACCTACTCAGCCCAAATTAAGCAGTGGCTCGACGACGGCGACGTCACCCTGGAGTACCGAACCGTTGCCTTCCTCGACCGGAACTCGACCAGCGCGTACTCCTCCCGGGCAGCCAACGCGCTAGCGTGCGTGGCTGACACGGCCCCGCAGGCATACCTGCCATTCACTCAAGCGCTATTCGGGAATTTCCCCACTGGGGAACTGAGCGATGACGAGCTCAGCGACCTTGCTGAAGCGTCGGGCGCAGGGGACATCTCCACCTGCGTTGCTGAAGGTACCTTCCGCCCCTGGGTGGACTTCACCACCAACGCAGCATCCTCCTCGGGCATCTCAGGCACGCCGACCGTGTACATCGATGGTGAGCCACTCGCGTCGCCTGCCGATTTCGTGACCGGCGTCGAAGCCGCAATTGAGGCCCGAGGTGCCTAAAGGCGGCCCATTGCAGGATCCTGCTGAGCTGGCCGCCGTGAGGGATGAGCGGCCAGTATCGGGGGAGCGGATCCCGGAGCGCAGCATTGTGCGGGTAGTTTTCGGTATCGCAGTGCCGGTCAGCCTGGCGGTCGCGATCCTGTCGATGTACTTCAGCGAAGCGCTCACCACGTACCGAACCACCATGGCGGATCCCGGCGACTTTGTGGTGCATGCTCGGCCAGTCGCGCGGGTAATCCAGGATCTCAGCGCTGCCATGACAATCGGCTTCCTGGTGCTCTGCGCCAGTCTCCTGCCGGCGTCCGACCGGAACAAGTCGATCATTGGGTTCGCCCAATGGAAGGCTCTCAATTGGGCCTGGATCTCGGCGGGTGTCTGGTTTGTCGCCTCGGTCGCCTCGCTGGTGCTGATTGCCGCTGACACTGCGGGCCAACCGATCAACAGTCCGGGGTTTGCGTCGATTTTCCTGTTCTTCGCCACTGAACTGGAGCTCGGGCAGATCCTGCTGGTGGCGCTGTCAGCGGTCCTGGTTCTGGTCGTGATGCTGCCAATGGTCCGGTCGACCACTGGGGCTGGTATTGCGCTGGCCATCGCAGCGATGGGGATCCTGCCATTGGCCCTGGCCGGGCATGCTGCCGGGTCGGATGACCACGGCAACGCCGTCAACTCCCTGGCGCTCCACCTGGTCGGCGTATGCGTGTGGGTCGGCGGGCTCGCGGCGGTGCTGCTGCTGGGATCCCGGCTGGGCAAGGACACGGGGCGGGTCCTTCGCCGCTACTCAGCACTGGCTGCGTGGGCGTTCGGGGCTGTGGCCTTCTCTGGGATTATCAACGCCAGCCTCCGCCTCGGGTCCCTGGCGGACCTGGCCACACCCTACGGTCTGCTCGTGGTGGTGAAGATGGGTAGCCTGACCCTGCTCGGGCTCGCTGGGTGGTATCAGCGCCGCAGGATTCTGCCGCGCCTGGACCGCGACCCGGAGGACCGACGGGCGTTCGTTACCTTTGGTGTGTCCGAAGCAGCGCTGATGATTGTTACCATCGGCGTGTCCGCCGGTCTTGCCGCGAGTCCGCCGCCCGTTCCGCAGGGGTCAATCGCCGACGTCGACCTGCGCCGTTCCCTCCTCGGCTACCCGTACCCGGAGCCGCTCACTGTCCCCAGCTTCCTAACTTCGTGGCACCCCGACTGGACGATTGGGCTCCTGGTTCTGGTTGCCGCCGGAGCCTACGTGGCTGCGGTCATCAGGGTCCGGCGTCGCGGCGATCGCTGGTCCATTCCCCGCTCGCTGGCCTTCCTCGCAGGGTGCGCCCTGCTGATTTGGCTAACCAGCGGCGGGCCCGCCGTCTATGGGAGGACCAGTTTTTCGGGGCACATGATCCAGCATATGGGCCTGATGATGTACGCACCGGTGCTCTTTGTGCTGGGGGCGCCGATCCTGTTGCTTCTCAAGTCGACACGTCCGCGCACCGACGGCAGCCGAGGCCTCCGCGAGTGGGTGCTCTGGCTCTTCCGCTCACGCTTCAGTCACTTCCTCACCCGCCCCCCGGTTGCTGGGCTGATTTTCGTGGGCAGCATGGTGGGGTTCTACTATTCACCCGTTTTCGAACTGGCCCTGTCCACCCATGTGGGACACGTGTTCATGATCGTGCACTTCCTTATTACCGGATATCTTTTCGCCTGGGTGCTCATCGGGATCGATCCGGGGCCAGCCCGATCGCCGTACCCGTTCAGGCTGATCATCCTGCTCGCGACCATGGCGTTCCACGCCTTCTTCGGCCTGTCGCTCCTGGGCGGCACAGAGATCCTGGCACCCACCTGGTGGGCTAACCTGCAGCTCACCGACCAGGCAGCTCTGCTGGCTGACCAGCAGCGAGGCGGCGCGATCGCGTGGGGAATTGGGGAGATCCCGACGGTACTCCTCGCGTTAGGCGTCGCCATGGCGTGGCGGAAGGATGACGAACGGACAGCGGTTCGCGAGGACCGCGCCGCTGACCGGGACGACGACGCCAAACTCACCGCCTACAACCAGCATCTTGAAAGCCTGCAGCGGAGGTCGCCGGGACGTTGACCACACACGACTGCGCCCCACCCATGAGCTGACACGGGTGGGGCGCAGTTGCTGAGGGCTATCGGGTCGGCGTGTTGTCGTAGTCCGCTCGGTCGATCTTGCGGTGGTAGCGCATGCCGGTGAGACCACCCAGGACGGCTCCGACGAGGGCTGCGACCAGCGCCACGATGACAGCAATAATGCCCGCGGTCGTGAGGTTCCCTTCATTGAGGGGGATCCGCGGGAAACTGTTGAGATTCGCGAAAATGTCGAACTGCCTTCCGAAGATCAAGCCGAGCACCGCCACCAGTACCGCGATGATGAGTGCCCAAAGCCACACGGCAACCCCCTGCTTCGCTCCGTTGAACCGCGCCATCCGTCCGGCGACGTAACCACCGGCAAAGTAGGAGAGGAGCAGGATCACCAGCAGGACAATTGCTCCCGTGATGCCGACGGTCTGCGGATCTGCGGCCACCTGGTCGGCGGCATCGGTCAGGTCAGTGTTGGTGGAGAGCCCGAAGACTGCTCCAGCCGCGGCGACGAGCGCCGTGAGCAGCACTGCCATCCCGGTGGCGGTGAGCCAGCCGAAGAACGCCGACCCAAACTTCATGCCACCAAAGGTGTCCTTCTCGTGCTGCAGGAGGGCTGCCCGTTCGGCCGACGCCGGTAGCGCCGGACGGTCGTCGTGGGTGTCGCGGTACCGGTCGTCATCCGGATCAGCGGTATGACTGACCGGCTGCGCAGCGACGGGCTGGGTACGGGTAGACGGCGACGCCGCTACGGCACCCGCCCCGGCGCCGGTAGCTACTGCGCCTGTTGAGCCGCCGGACTGTGTCTGGTGTTCGCGGGTGGTCTCGCCGTCGGTGGTGCGGTGCACCTGGGTGGCGTCACTGTCGCGGGCGGAGCGGCGCGAGTCGGTGGTGCGGTGCACCTCGGTGGCGTCACCGTCGCGGTCGGAGCGGCGCGAGTCGGTGTAGTCGTGCACCTGGGTGGCGTCGCCGTCGTTGGCGCTGGCCGAAGAGGAATCACGCCAATCCGCAGTGCCGTCAGAATGTTTGGGGGTGTTCTCCCGGGGAGAGTTGCCCTCTGCCGGGTCGTTCCCTGTTCCTTGCGTGCTCATGGTGCCTCCTACTATCGGTGCCGTACGGCTTCCTCAGCAACCTTACTATTACTGCCGGTGGGGGACAAGAGTGGCCGGATGGGAGCCAGCGCAGTGAGAGACTTTTCCTATGGAATTTCAGATCCTGATGACCGTGCTGACCGGCCTGCTGATCGTGGTTGGCGTCGCGGGAGTCATTGTGCCAATCCTCCCGGGCAGCATTCTCATCATCGGTTCCCTCCTGATGTGGGCGCTGGTGGTGTCCAGCACCGCGGGCTGGATGGCATTTGGCGTCGGAGCGGCGCTGGCTGTCGCTGGCCTGCTCGCCGGCGCGGTCCTGACTGGCCGGAAACTCCAGCAGCGCCAGATTCCGGGCAGATCGGTCGTGATCGGGTTGGTCACTGGCGTGCTGGGAATGTTCCTGATCCCCGTGGTCGGGCTCTTCGTGGGCTTCGCCGCTGGTCTGTTCGCGAGCGAATTCGCCCGGCAGCGGCAAGTCGGCCCGGCGCTATCGTCCAGCGGGGCTGCGTTGAAGGCAACCGGCATCGGAATTCTGGTCGAACTTGGGCTCGCACTGCTCGCAGGAAGCGTCTGGGTCATCGGCGTGTGGGTGCACTTTGCCACCGTCTAAGGATCGCTGAACACCACTATCGTCTGAAAATTGTCGCTCGGGAGCTGACCATGTTGCTGGATCTCATCCTCACCAACGCCCGTATCATCACCATGGACGCCCAGCGTCCGGCAGCGGGGAGCGTTGGCATCCTGAACGGGCGGATCGTCGGCTTCGACACCGAGCTGGCGGGCCTTAGCGCCAGAGAGGTTATTGACCTGCGGGGCAGGGTCCTTATTCCGGGGCTGAATGACGCGCACTGCCACACCGCCTGGTTCGGGCTCACCCTCGGTGAGGTGGACCTGTCCCATCTCACCGATCTGGAGCAGGTGTATGCCCGCCTCCATGCGGCGGCGCAGGCTCCGGCGGACGACGACGGCGGTTGGCTGGTTGCCAGCGGGTTCGACCACCACCGGTTCGGCGGTCAGTTCCCCAACCGGGGTGCCCTGGACCGGGTTAGTGGAGGGCGACCACTGTTCATCAGACGGACTTCAGGCCATGGTGGAATCGCCAACACGGAGGCCCTCCGGCGGGCGGGAGTTCTTGCCCAGGACTTCAGCGATCCGGTCGGCGGGAGGGTTGTGCGGGACGGCTCGGGGGAACCGACGGGCCTGCTGCAGGAAACCGCCCAGGCCCTGGTCCTTGACCTGCTCCGCCCCTACGCCCGTGAAACCCTGGTCGCGGCCATCGACCGGGCGAGCGCCCGGTACGCGAGTGAGGGGATCACCAGCTTCACCGATGCCGGCATCGGGGGCGGCTGGATTGGTCATGCACCAGACGAACTGGGCGCGTTCCAGGACGCCCGGACAGCGGGGAAGCTGCACGCCCGGGCGCAGCTGATGCCCGCCATCGAGACGCTGCAGTCAGATACGGGAGCCGGTCTGGGCCTGGGGATGTACAGCGGGTTCGGCGATAACATGCTGTCGTTGGGCCCGGCGAAGATCTTCCTGGATGGCGCGCTCTCCAGCGAGACTGCTGCGCAGACCGAGCCTTACTCCACCGGCAGCGTGAACAAGGGTTACCTGCTGGATGATCCGTTGGCCCTGCGGCGGCAGATGGTTGACGCGCACCGTGCCGGCTGGTCCATCGCCGCGCATGCGATCGGCGACGCTGCCATGGACCTGGCAATTGACACGTTCCGCCAGTTTCCTGACCGACCCAACGGGAGCCTGCCGCATCGGATCGAGCACGCGGCGGTGGTCCGACCGGACCAGCTGTCAGCACTCGCCGCCCTGGAGGTAGCGGTGGCGCCTCAAGCCTCCTTCTTCCGCCCGATAGGCGACGCGATGGCGCTGTCCTTGGGGGCGCGCCGGGCGGCATTCACCTACCGGGCCAAGTCCTTCCTCGACGCGGGCATCCGGATGGCAGGTAGCTCCGATCGGCCTTGTGCTGATGGGACAGCGCTGCGCTCCATCCAGTCCTACGTGGACCGCCTGACCTCCGGCGGCGCCATTTTCGGTGCCGCATCCGAACGGCTCACCGCTGCGGAAGCCCTCCGCATCTATACGGTCGGATCCGCGGACGCTACCGGATTCGGTGGGATCAAGGGCCGGCTGGCCGCCGGGATGCTTGCTGACTGCGCTGTCCTCGAGGCATCGCCGCTGGAGGTTCCGACCGGTGACATCGCCGACATCCCGGTTCTGGCCACCCTGCTGGGTGGTCGGTTTACCCACCACCAGCTGTGAGTGGGTGGCGCTACTCGCCGTCGGACAGGGATAGCGCGGCGGTGATCAAGGCCAGGTGACTCAGACCCTGCGGCAGGTTACCCATGAACTCGTGCCGGTCATCGGCGTCGATCATTTCGGCCAGCAGGCCGACGTCGTTCGCCAGAGGTAGCAGTTCGTCCATCTGGGAGCGTGCCTCTTCCTTGCGTCCGACCAGGGCCAGGGCAGCCACCATCCAGTAGGCGCAGGCGACAAAGGTGGATTCCTCGTCCTGCATGCCGCTGTACCGGTAGAGGAGGGGGCCAGCTCCAAGCTCGCCCCGCAGGGCATCAATGGTTGAGGACATTCGCGGTCCGCGCTCGTAGCCGCTGATGGCGTGCAGCAGGATCGAGGCGTCCAACTCCTGGGAACCGGGATACCAGACGTAGCTCTGGCGGTCTTCCGACCAGCAGTTCGCTTCGACCCAGTCCCGGATCCGATCGCGCTCGGCCCGCCAGCGCTCGGCGGGTCGTTGCAGTTGCCCGGCTTCGGAGAGTTTCACAGCACTATCCAGTGCATGCCAGCAGCCCAGCTTCGAGGTGGTGTAGTGCCGCTCCTCGGGGAGTTCCCAGATGCCGGCGTCGCGCTGTTGCCAGGTATCGCACGCAAGATCCGCTATGTCCGCGAGCTGGCGGGACGTGGTGGGGTCCAAGACGTGCCCGGCCTCGACGTACAGTCGCACAATGTCGAACAGGTCCCCGAAGACGCCCAGCTGAAGTTGGCCAGCTGCAGGGTTCCCGTCGACCACCGGGCCGATTCCTCGCCAGCCGGAAAGATCCGGGGTGCGTGTGCCTGCGGGGATCTCTCCGTTGAGGCGGGTGAAGACCTGCAGGTCCCTGCCCTGGGTGCGAAGGTTTTTGAGCATCCAGGACACCGCGGCGTGGACTTCCTCGCGCACTCCGGTCCGGACCAGCGCATGAAGGGTGTAGGCGGTGTCCCGCAGCCAGGTGTACCGGTAGTCCCAGTTCTTGCCGCCAGCCCTGCTCTCGGGTAGCGACGTGGTCGCGGCTGCGGCTATTGAACCGGAGGGGCTGTGGATCAGCAGCTTCAGGGCCAGGGCGCTCCGGAGCACCTGGTCGGCGTAGGGTCCGTCGTAGCTGAACTCTCTGGACCAGGTCTGCCAGTTGGAGATGGTTCGTTCGATGCCGGCGTCCACTGATTGGGGATCGGGGAGTGGCAGGGGCTCGTCGTGGGTGGAGATGACAGCGATGAGGTGGCGTGAGCCGGGATCGGTGGTGAGGGCCCCGGAAATTGCCTGACCCTCGATGGTCACATCGCCTTCGTTGATGCCGCGGACGCCCAGCGCGGTGCCGTCGACCATCAGTACTGCGCCGTGGTCGGTGGACTGGACCCAGGGTGAGGCGGTCTGGAAGCAGTTGCCGGGCCGGACTGCCCAGCGCATCGGCACGTTCCCGGTCAGGCCCTCGATTCGCCGGGCCAACTCGCCCCAGGGCAGTCGACCTGCCACGCCCGTGTTCAGGGAATCGGTGACCTGGACGGTGCCGGACCTGGTGGTGTAGATGGTGGCCAGGACGTTGGTGCCGTCCACATAAGCCCGTGTGGCGGTGAACGGTTCAGCCGGGCACAACTCCAGCGCGCCGCCGTCGTCGGCGTCCAGCAGCCGGGCGAACGCAGGGGTGGAGTCGAGGTCGGGGGTGGGGTACCAATCGATCGATCCATCGTGGGCGATCAGGGCAACCGTTCGCCCGTCGCCGATTGCTGCATAGGAACGCAGGTCAACGTAGCCGTCTCGGCGGTCGGCTAGCTCATTCGGATCAATCATCCAGTGGGCTAGTGGCCCTGATTTTTGTTGTACCGGGTCTTGTTGGCGCGGGTGTTCTCGTTATTGCCACGTCGATTTTTGAGCAGCTTGGAGGCAATGACGGGGACGAGGGTCCACAGGATTCTCTTCATCAGCACGACATGTTCCTTATCTATTGGAGGACCGAGGGTTTCCACGGGAAACCTAAGTCTACTTATAGTTTGGCTTGAAGGAAACTGGGAACGGCCCGCATAGCGGCTAGCCGGCGTGCGTCACGAACTCCTTCAGCGCCGCCAACTGCGTCAACCGGCACTCAGGCTTCAGGTACATCATGTGACCGGCCTCGTGATAGTGGTGCGTGAATCGGTCTTTCATCTGGTCCGTCAGATTCATGTGGGCGAACACGTATTCGGCCGCGAAATGCGGAGTGGCGCCGTCCTGATAGCCGTAATCCACGTGGACGCGGAGGGAGGGGTTGTGCACCAGGAGCCGCTCAAGGGTGTGACTCACATCCACGGGTGCCCCCTCGAAGGTCTTGTAACTCCACGGGTGCACCCGGGCAGTGAGCACCTCGTAGGGCAGGTCATTTTCGTAGCCAAGTTCGGCGCGCACGTAGTGGTTCATGGCTGCCGCGTACGGACCGGTGATGGCGCGGATGCTCGGGTCATCGGTCATAGTGGAGCTCTGCAGGCTGGCGGGCTGCGCCGTGAACCGCCCGTCAATCCGGCCGACCGCAAGCCCATCCGCGCGGAGCAGTTCCGCGGCAAACTCACCGTACTGCCACCGCAGGTTGGTGCGGCGGACAAAGGCCTCGTCGAGGGTGGTAATCGCGGCCAGTCGGGCGACGACGTCGTCGTACTCCTCAGCGCTGAGTCGGCTGCCCTGCGTCAGGGCGTACCCGTAGTCGCGGGCGGCAAAGGTTTCGGCTTCACTGACGACGTCGGCGAGGTCGCGCCCCGGGTGGCGGCCGTGGAAGTGGGCGATGGCCGCGTAGGTGGGGATGTGCAGGGCGTACGGGAGGTCACTGCCGGGAAAGAACCGCAGCGTCGACATGTTCAGGACCGTGGAGATGAGGCCCAGGCCGTTCACAGCCATGCCGTAGGCGTCGAACAGCCGGCCGGCGACGGCGACGGCCCGGAGGGTTCCGTAGGATTCGCCGACGAGGTACTTCGGTGCGAGCCAGCGGTTGTTGCGGGTGGTCCAGAGCCGGATGACCTCGGCCACCAGATCGCGGTCTTCGATGAACGCGTGGAACTCGTCCGACTTCTCGCCTTCGACGACGCGGGAGAAGCCGGTGTTGACGGGGTCGATCATGACCAGGTCGCTGTGTTCAAGGAGTGTCTCGGGGTTGTCCACCAGCCCGAACGGTGCGGGAGTCATGGCTCCGGTATCGCCGGAATCGACCCGACGTGGGCCGAGCAAACCCAGGTGAAGCCAGATTGACGCCGAGCCGGGACCGCCGTTGAATGCGAAGGTGACCGGTCGAGTGGGAGTCTGGCCGTCGTCGTCGGGCTCGGTGTCCTTGGTGTAGGCCACGATGAAGATTTCGGCCTTGGGCTTGAACCCGTCGGACTTCCCGTCCTTCGTTTCCTCCCGGCGCAGGACCAGTCGGCCGGTAGTGCTCGTGTACTTCAGGCCCGACGCTGTGGTGTGCTGCCGGATGGCGAAGTCGTCGGTGACTTCCTTGACTTCTTTGACCTTCTCGGAGGTTGCGGAGTCTTCGATAGTTTCTGCGGTGTCGTCAGCCATGACTAGAGCGTACAGGTAGTTCCCAGAGGCAACCACTCCGTGGTGTCCGCCGTCGTCGGCCATCCCGATGTCCAGGTTGGCCCCGCGTGTCCGGGTTGCTCACCAAGGGGCCGCCCCGAAGTGGCTACTTTGCTGCGTTTGGCGACGTCGGGACGCTCGACGGCGATTCGTCGTCTGCCCAGCCGGTCCGGAGCTGGGGGCGGGCAAAGAACAGGGCGGCGCCGAGTCCGATGAGGATCACCGTGGCCGGCAGGAAAAGGGACTGGCCCATGGCCGCCGCATATCCGGGCTGTAGTGCTTCGGAGAGCTGCTGTCCGGGCACGGCTTCGGCTCCGCCGTCGCCAATGTTGGCAGCCAGGCGGGTGAGCATCATCGCCGCAATGGCAGAGCTCCCCAGGACGGCCCCCACCTGCCGGGTGGTGTTGTAAACGCCGGAGCCGGCGCCCGCGGAGGACCGAGGCAGGTTGCGGGTAGCCGTCAGGGAAACCGGAGCCCAGATGCCGGCACTCGCCAGGCCGAGCAGCGAGATGGGGAGCAGCAACGCCCAGACGGGCATGTCGGGAGTCATGATGGCGCCTAGCCAGAACAGTGACACCGACATGGCCGAGAATCCGAAGACAGCCATGTATTTGGGGTTGCCGCGCTGGACCAGTCGCCCCACCAGCGGGGCGAGCGAGCCGGAGATGATCGCCATGGGGGTCAGCAGCAGGGCGCCTTCAGTGGGGGAAAAGCCGCGAACGTTTTGGGCGTACAACATCAGGGGGATAGCAACAGTGGTGATGGCGAAGCCCATCGCGAAGATCGAGGTGTTGCCGAGCGAGAAGTTGCGGTCCTTGAACAGCCCCAGCGGCACCAGGGGCTCCTTGCGGTTATAGCGCTGCCAGAGGATGAAGGTCGCGAGCAGGACGACGCCGGTGATGATCAGCGACCAGACCGAAATGGGTCCGGCGATGGTACCCCAGTCATAGGTCTCGCCCTCCTGAATACCAAACACCAGGCAGAACATACCCGCGGCGCTCAGGACCACGCCGAGGAAGTCGAAGCTGTGGCTGTTGGTCGGAAGCCGGGGGACCAGGCGGTAGGCGAGGATCAGGCCGACGACGCCGACCGGTGCGTTGACGAAGAAGATCCACTCCCAGCCCAGCGAGTCGACCAGCAGGCCGCCAAGCACCGGGCCGATGAGGGTGGCGACGCCTGCCACGGATCCCCACAGTCCCATCGCAGCACCCCGGCGTTCCGGTGGGAAAATGCGGGTGATGACGGCCATGGTCTGGGGTGTCATCAGCGCCGCGCCGAGTCCTTGAAGGACCCGGGCCAGGATGAGCATCTCCACTGACCCGGCCATCCCGCACCACACGCTGGCCAGGGTGAACACCGTCAGGCCGGCGAGGTAGATTCGGCGAGGGCCGAACCGGTCGCCGAGGCGTCCGGTGATCAGCAGCGGGACGGCGAACGCCAGAAGGTAGGCGCTGTTGACCCAGACCACGCTGTCGAGGTCGGCTCCTAGTCCGTTCATGATTGCCGGGATGGCCACGGAGACGATGGTCGAGTCAACGAGAATCATGAAGAATCCGATGACCAGGGCCCAAAGTGCAGGCCAGGCGTTGATCTCGGTCTGCTCCTCGGCGGAGCGTTGTGCGGTCATTCTCCGAGGTTACTCCGGCTGCGGGCACCGATTTGCTACAGTACTTTTTGCGGGGCTTTAGCTCAGTTGGTAGAGCGTTTCGTTCGCAATGAAAAGGTCAGGGGTTCGATTCCCCTAAGCTCCACTCTGAAGGCCCTCTGACCTGCGGAAACGTTGGGTGGGAGGGCCTCGTTTCTGTCCTGCGACGGCTCAACCACACGGAAACCACACGCTTTCGGACTATTCCGGATCAGCCTTGGGTGTTGCATTCCGTCCGTCTGGGCCTCAGCGACGGTGGGTGGTATTCACATAGACATGCCCTCCGGTCCGGATAATGATGCGGTCCCAAACTTTTGGAGGACCGCTGTGAGGTCCGGTGACTGGGTTGCCTTGGCGATGTAGTGCTTCTCTGTGATTGCAGTTCCAGAGTGACCCAGCTGTGCGGCGGCTTGCTTGGAACTGTATTCCTGGTCGATGAGAGTGGCAACGGATTTCCGGAAAACATGCGGGGTTACCCATTCGAAGGGTGATCCAGCGCGGGCGTCCCGCCATTGCCTGCGGAAGTTGTGCGGGCTGCGCACAGTTCCCGTGGAAGACGGGAACAGCATGTCTTCGGGTTTGGGCTGCTTGGCTGAATACCTGCGCTGAAGTGTTTGCACGGCAAACGGCGGGACCTTCATCGTGCGGAAGCCGGCTTTTGTCTTCGGGTGGTCTTGCCGGTAGGCACCGCGGCCTTTCTCCATGATGACGGTTCCCGAGATCGTGATGGTCGGCGGTTCTGTTTCAAAATTGACGTCCTTCCAACGGATGGCCAGGACTTCACCAATTCGGGCGCCCGTGGGGAGGAAAATGTCGAGAACATCCAGCAGGTCTAGTGCGCGTGGCCGTCCCTGGTGTGCGGGGTCCTTTTGCCACCCGGCAATGACAGCCCGGAGCTTCTGAACGTCTTCGACTGACAGTGCCTTGACGTCTTTCCTGGCGAATTTGATGGCTCCGACATCCCGAACTGGATTGCTGCGCAGGGCATCGTGCCGGAGTGCGAGACCGATCATGCCGGTCAGAACGATTTTGGAATGACGTGCGGTGGCAGGGTGGTCTGCAGCGACGTTTTTGAGGAACCGGTCAATACGGCCGGTGCTCAGTTCGTGCAGCCGGAGTCCGGCCAGTGCGGGTTCGATGACGCGACTGTAGGTGTCGCGGTAGCCATCGATGGTCCTTCTGCTGGCGCGACCATTGTTCTCAATTTCTTCGAACCACAGATCGCTGAGCTCGGATAGCCGAGTATCTCTGGAAATATCACTTGTGGCAGGGGCTCGCCGGTCTTGGAACGAAGTGACAAGGTTTCGTTCGGCGGCGGCTCCACCGGTTCCCCAGACTTCAGCGGTGCGGGTGATGCCGTCGGTGGCTGGACAGTTCCGGCAAATTTGAGCGGCGTGGTACAGAGCGAGTTACGTGATGCTTTTCAAGAGAGCAAGCGCCGCGGACATGTTTTAGTACGCGAATAATTTGAGCAGCCGAACGGGGAAGAGCTAGTAGCTTGACTGCCGCCTATACCTCTTTGTGGTTGCGCTACGCTTCACGCCTGGGCATGTGGAAACCCTCGACACGGTCTGGGTCGCCTGCTTAATATCCACATCACCGACAGATTTTTACTTGATCCGGAGGCATTGGTAGGAAGCGGCATACGGTGGACCAGGCCGAACAGTGGTTGGAATGTCTCTGGTCAGTTAGCTTACGTTTTACTAGGGTGGTCGTCAGGTGAACAAGACGGGAGGACCCATCACAGTTTCAGCGCTGGGCAGAACGGGCATCACTGTGCAGACGGTGGTGCGCCTCGTGTTGAGCTTTTCGCTCCTTGTCGCGTTTACCTCTTCAGGCACCGCGGCTTTGTGCCTTCCGATGGAACAACACAAGTCCCCCGCGATGGCGGACCATGCGGTGGGTATGGATTTACCGGGGCAGGCTAGCGGCGCTAGTACGACAGTCAGGGCCGTGACACCCACGCATTCCCCGTCGGCACAAACGTGCTGCCATCAACAGGTCAGTGCGACCGAAAGAGTCACAGCGCCGCAGCGTGCGCTACCGGCGGAGCAGGGCGTGGCCTTTCCAGCGCGGCTGGAACTGCTTCCTGCTGATCACAGGTACATGCCGCCGGGATTGTTTGATCCGACTCTTGAGAGGCGCGATCATCTTCGGCCGTCGTTGACGGCTCTATCGATCAGTCGTACATAAACCCCTCTTCCCTGGCATGCCGGTCCCCACCGGCCCGCCATGTCGCCTGTCTCTAGCCGATAGCATCGGCTCCCGGTCGCCCATCGGCGCCCCGTTCGACAACAACAAAATGACCAGCAGCTGACGTAGCTCAGCTGCACCCTGACTGAGGAGAAACCAATGACACATCACGTGAGGTCAATGCTAGATACCTTCCCCAAGGACCTCGGGGGAGTGGATAAGGAAAAGCTCGCTGAATGCATCGAGGCTTGCTTCGAATGTGCCCAGACCTGCACCGCGTGCGCGGATGCCTGCCTGAGCGAGGACATGGTCGCCGATCTAACGAAGTGCATCCGCACCAACCTGGACTGTGCCGATATTTGTGCGGCCACCGGCGCTGTCCTGACCCGTCGCACCGGGTACGACGCGGAACTTACCCGAGCCGTGCTCGAGGCCTGCCGTACGGCATGCAGAGCCTGCGCGGACGAGTGTGAACAGCACGCCGAGATGCACGATCACTGTCGGGTCTGTGCTGAGGCCTGCCGGCGCTGTGAGAAGGCGTGCGAGGAATTGTTGTCTTCGCTCGGTTAGACACCTTTTCCCTAACGGCGATCCAAGGAGCACTTGATGAATTCAGCAGAAAACACGCCAGGTAGTCACCCAGTAAGAGACTCCGGGTGCGAGCATCAGCAAACCGAACCCGGCCAACAGGAAACATCTTCCGCTAAAGACAATGCCCGGGACGGCCAGGACCACTCCAAGGGCGGCGGTTCAGGCAAGATGTATCTAAAGTTTGGCGTCATCCTCCTGATCAGTCTCGGACTGATGTGGGTGCTATCAATGTCGATGGTCCGGTCCATCGATCACTTCTACTTCAACCTAAGCAACTTCTGGATGGCGTTGTTAATGGTTGGGGCGATGGCAATCGTCATGGTCGTGGGCATGTGGTCGATGTTCAAGAACAAAAAGGCGAACATCGCCATGCTGGTCGGATTCGCCGTGCTCTTCGTGGGCGCTTTCTCCCTGGGGCGGACGGAAACCTTCGTCGGCAACGAAGAATTCCTGAAGTCAATGATTCCGCACCACTCCCGCGCCATCCTGGTCTGCCAGGAGTCGAACATCACGGATCCGGAAATAGTGGAACTGTGTGACGCGATTGTGGAGACCCAGCGGGAGGAAATCAGCCAAATGCAATCGATCCTCGATCGATACGCATCCGACTGACAAGGAACACAAGAAGTTGGGGCGCTCTCTGAAGTGAGGGCGCCCCTGTCTACTCACCCCGGTCGCGGTGAGTAACGATGCGGTAAAAACTGATTTTGACATATACCCCTAGGGGGTATACTTTGTGGTAACCGAGCGGGAAGTCCGAGCCCACAAATGGACCGCTTACTCCTTGAAGGTCCCTCACTGCGACTGCAGCCAGCGTGGATGACCCCGGGGTGACTGCACCCGCTGATTCTCGAATAACCATTCCTCGTATTTTGGAGACCCATCATGTGCGGCACTTCTCCGGATCTAACTCTGACTGATACATCATCTTCCGGATGCGCCTGCTGCGCCCCGCAGGACAGCAAAACTAAGACCGCTCCTGCAACTGGCAACATCAGCGCGAGTTTCGGTGTCGCCGGGTTGACCTGCGGTTCGTGCGCGTCCCGGGTGACCTCTGCAGTCGGCGCGATCGATGACGTCACCGATGTCCAGATTGATCTCGTGTCCGGCGGGACCTCCACGGTCACCGTCCTCAGCAACCAGACTGTTCCCGCGGCAGCAGTACGCTCCGCAGTCGAGCACGCCGGGTACCAGCTTTCTAACGCCTGATCTTTTCTCGGGTCCGGGACACGATCCCGTTTGACTGAAGGAAACCACCATGAAACGCCAGACCCCCGCGAACGACGAGACGCACGGCCAGGCCATGCCCACGACGGAACCGACCTCCGCGCTGGATGCCGACCAACACGAAGACCACGGTCACCAAACGCCCGCGGCGGATGCGGACCATGAGGTGCACTCCCACGGCGAGCATGCGGGACACTCCACCGCAATGTTCAAAAACAAGTTCTGGTTGAGCCTGATCCTTGCCGTTCCCGTGGTGCTGTTCAGCCACATGTTCGCCACGATCGTCGGCTACACGCCACCGGACTTCCCCGGTGCCATGTGGATCTCACCAGTCCTGGGCACCATCATTTTCTTCTACGGCGGCGCTCCGTTCCTCAAAGGCGGAGTAACGGAGCTCAAATCCCGGCAACCGGGCATGATGTTGCTGATCGCGATGGCCATCAGCGTCGCGTTCATCGCGTCCTGGATCACGACCCTCGGGATTGGAGATTTCAACCTCGACTTCTGGTGGGAACTCGCTCTGCTGGTCGTCATCATGCTGTTGGGGCATTGGATGGAAATGCGTGCCCTCGGCTCCGCCGCCGGTGCCCTTGACGCGTTGGCCGCGCTCCTACCGGATGAGGCAGACAAAGTCACCGACGCGGGAATTGAAACCGTCCCGGTGAGCTCGCTGGCCACTGGAGATGTCGTCCTGGTCCGGTCGGGGGCCCGGGTACCAGCAGACGGTGAGATCGTCGACGGGACAGCCGAGTTCGATGAGGCGATGATCACCGGTGAATCCCGCACCGTCCAACGGACAGTTGGTGAGACAGTGGTGGCCGGGACGGTAGCAACTGACAACGCGGTGCGGGTTAAGGTGACAGCCGTCGGATCGGACACCACCCTGGCAGGAATCCAGCGTCTGGTCGCTGAGGCGCAGGCATCCTCGTCGAAGGCCCAAGCGCTGGCCGACAGGGCGGCAGCACTGCTGTTTTACTTCGCTCTAGGCGCTGGCATCATCACGTTCATCGCCTGGTTTCTGCTGGGAAGCCCCGATGATGCGGTGATCCGTACCGTCACGGTGCTGGTCATCGCCTGCCCGCACGCCCTCGGGCTGGCCATCCCACTCGTGATCGCCATTTCGACCGAACGCGCGGCGAAGTCCGGGGTTCTGATCAAGAACAGGATGGCCCTGGAGCGCATGCGCACCGTCGACGTCGTCCTGTTCGACAAGACCGGAACCCTCACCGAAGGCCAACACGCAGTTACTGCTACCGTCACCTCCGGAGAAATGACTGAGGGGGAGCTATTGGCTCTAGCGTCAGCCGCGGAGTCCGACAGCGAGCATCCGGTCGCTCGGGCCATCGTTCAGGCTGCCGAGCATAATCAGGAATCGACGGCGTTCGGCTACCGAGGCAGCGGGTTTTCATCCATGACCGGGCGCGGTGTCCGGGCGACGGTCAACGGGTCCGAGATCACCGTTGGCGGGCCGAACATGCTCAAGGAACTTGGTTTGGAGACCCCCTCGGACATGATGGTCACCATTCAGGAATGGGTCGGTCGCGGCGCCTCTGTACTGCATGTGGTTCGCGACGGAGCTGTCATTGGTGCCGTGCGACTCGAGGACCGGGTCAGGGATGAGTCCCGGGCAGCTGTGAAAGCGCTGCAAGACCGGGGCGTGAAAGTTGCGATGATCACCGGGGACGCACGCCAGGTCGCGGACGCCGTCGGGACCGAGCTCGGCATTGATGAAATCTTCGCTGACGTGTTGCCTCAGGACAAGGACTCCAAGGTCGCCGAACTGCAGAACCGCGGACTGAAAGTGGCGATGGTCGGCGACGGCGTGAATGACGCCCCCGCGCTGGCCCGTGCTGAGGTCGGCATCGCCATCGGTGCTGGGACCGACGTCGCAATGGAATCCGCCGGCGTAGTCCTGGCGGGCAACGATCCACGATCAGTCCTGGCGATGATCGACCTATCCAGAGCCAGTTATCGGAAGATGATCCAGAACCTCGTCTGGGCCACCGGATACAACCTGATCGCTGTGCCGCTGGCCGCCGGCGTGCTGGCCTTCGCCGGTTTCGTTCTCTCGCCCGCGGCCGGAGCAGTGCTGATGAGTGTTTCAACCATCGTGGTCGCTTTGAATGCACAGTTACTGCGCAGGATCGACCTCAAGCCAGAACGCATCAGCACCTAGACACCCTGGAAGCGGGTAACGCGTCGGGCCACTGGCCAGCGCGTGGCGAAGCAGGAGGTGAGAGTGTTCCTGTCCCGCGGGCGCGCTGCCACCCGCTATCCTTCTAGGCTCCGCCCGCGTCACTATTGGCATCTTTTCCGCTAAGTAGGCCGGGGCGGTTCAACGGCAGTCTGATGGGTTTTGGCGGGCCGCAATAGCGAGTGAATGAGTGAAGTATCAGTGATCATTGAGAGAGGAACCTTGGAATGGGTGTAGTGCTGACGGTGGTGGGGGTCGCGATCATCCTGTTTGGGCTGATGGACATGTTCCATACCTTGCTGCATCCCAGCGGCCAGGGACGCCTCAGTGGGTTGGTGCTCTCCGGGGCGTGGCGTCTTTCGAAGCTGATGGGGCACCGTCTGGGCTCGGTCGTGGGTCCGGTGGCGATGGTCGCCGTGATTCTGTTGTGGGTGATGCTCCAAAGTGTCGGCTGGGCTCTGATTTACTACCCCCATATTCCGGACGGGTTCATGTACTCACCGGGTGTGGACCAGGCGTCTTACCCTGACTTTAACGAAGCGCTCTACGTATCCTTCGTTACTCTGTCCACCTTGGGCTACGGGGATGTCGTGGCTACTGATACATGGATCCGAGTGGCCTCTCCTCTGGAGGCGTTGACCGGCTTCGCCCTACTTACCGCAGCCTTGACCTGGTTCATTCAGATCTATCCGCCGCTGTCCCGACGTCGAGCTTTGGCACTGGAGATTAAAGGCCTGGCTGATACGGGTTACGCCGAGGCGATCAGGGAGATGGACGCAGCCACCGTCTCCCGGGTCCTGGACTCCCTCACTGCTGAGGTAGTGAAGGTCCGTCTGGACTACATGCATCACACCGAGGGATTCTACTTCCAAGAGCAGAGCCCCGAACTCGCCCTGTCCCGTCAACTACCGTATGTGCTACGTCTGCGTGATGCGGCTTTGGAGCGGCAGGAGGCAGTGGTGCGGCTGAGCGCCCTGCGACTGTCTCTGGCGCTTGACCAGCTCGGGGCTGAACTCAAGGAGAGTTTCCTGCACACCGGGAACAACCTCGAAGAGATCTTCGACGCGTACGCTACCGAACACGGACAGCGCCCCCGCACCTAAAGCCCCAATCGATTCGGTGAATATACGAGGAACCTCAGTCCAGAAGACGACAGATTTCGCGGGCGCCGGCGGCCTGCTCAGGCGTGGGTGAGGGAACCTAGTAATCGGTCATTGGAATCGATGGACGAAAGGCAGCGGTGATGAGCAGCAGGGAAAAGGCATGGACGTTCTGTGCCTTGCCGCGCGCTGGCGTGACCTTCTTAGGACTCATCGCCCTCGTCGTCGGGATCCTGGCTTTGCATGTCTGGATGGGCGGTGACGGACCTTCAACAAGCGGTTCCTTAGCGCAGGGTGCTAGGTGTGGCGGCCCACTAGTGGAAGATCGTAGTGCGCTGCGACATGGGCGAAGTCCGGATCAGGGCCTAGGTTCTCGGATGACAGCTGGCGCAGATCGTTGGACCCAGGAGGCAACCCGTTATCGAAGCGGCGGTCCCAATATGCCCAGCAACGGCCGAAAAGCGTTTTAGACGCGAATGAGATGCCCAACGCCTCGGAACCGTCATCGAGCAGCTGCTGCCTAATCACCTTGGCAAGAAGTGTCGTTACAGCCCGGTTCCCGGCACTAATGGACCCGGCTGTAAGTACTTGCAGTACCTCGGTCATCCCCGCCATCGTGGGGGCCAGTCTTTCGAGTGCCGCGAGCGTGTTGGGATGGTCCATCTTGACCCACGGGTCAAGGCCTCTCAGGAGGCAGACTGGGGTGTCGGTCTCGGCCGTGGCCGTTTGGAAGGTACATCGGCGAGGACGATATTCACCACACGTTTACCACACGGAAACGATGAAATACGGTGACATGTCATGGTTTTTGCAAATCGACAAAACCGTCTAGATTCCGCGGATTTTTGGCACAATGCGAGGTTTTGGCAGGCATAGAAATAGGCCGTCCCCTGAAAAAAGGTCAGCGGTTCAATTCCCCTAAGCTCCACTTTCAAGGATCTTCATCCCAGTAGCTGTGCCGGAGGAATGCCACGCGCGGTCAACGACGCGGCCGCCCCGCCTGTCCTTGGCCCAGGACGAAACTTATCCCCTCAATTCGGCGGCGGCGAAGGAGACAGCGAAGCGTTCGCACCAGATACTGACCGAGCTATAGGCGGCCAGATCTACCCCGGACGGGATGGCGTAGTTGTGGTTGCCTTTGTTGGCTTTGAGAGCACCCAGGTCAAGGTAGGCACCGTCGTCAAAGACATGCCACCCGTCAACTCCCTCGATTACGGGGGCGTCGGTAAGCCACACCCGAAGGTCCGGGCCGTCGGAGGTGTCCAGGCCTTCGAACCTCAGGATCTGGCTCCCGTCGGCGAGTTCAATGATCTTCGCGGTACCGGTGCTGGCATGTTCGTGACTGATCAGGTCACCCGTAAGAAGTTCACGAGGAGCGATCGGGGAGGGCTCAACCGATGGCTGGGAGGGCTCAACCGATGGCTGCCCGGATTGGGCGGGCGCAGAGGTGAAAGTCTCCGTAACGGAAGGAATGTCCTCGGTCACGGTTGAACTTGTGAATATCCGCCACGGCTGGAACAGATACAACCCGACGGCAACAACCGCGAAGGCCAACAGGACCACAATCGGAACAACAATGCGTCTGTTCATGCCTTTCCAACGATCGTGTCGATGCCCAAGTTCCGGTTAGAACCGGGCATGGCCACGGTCTTGGTGTTCAGGACTGGCCAGCTGGGGCATCGATCGTGGCACTTGGCAGAAACCAGTCGATTCGGGTGGTCTCACGCACGGCCTCGAGGGGAATCAGTAAACACTATCCGGACGTCCAAGGGCGCTTTTCTTGACACCAGCGCGCGTCAATGGAATTATCTCGTGCATTCACTGTAAACGTTTACAACACTCGAGGGAGAGCGTTGGTCCGGGTCACTATCACGCAGGTTGCCGTACATGCCGGTGTGTCCGTTGCGTCTGCTTCACGGGCGTTGAACGGTCAAATCGCGAGCGCCAAGACCATAGCCAAGGTGCAGCAAGCCGCCGAAGAACTCGGGTATGTTGCCGACGCGACGGCGCAGTCGCTGAAGCTGGGTCGCACGAACCAGCTCGCCTACGCTGTCGCCGACATCGGCAACCCCGTCTACGTCGAGATGATGACCGCGATCGAACGCGTCGTCTCCGCTTCCGGCTACCGGCTGGTGCTGTCATCGACGGGCACGTCCTCCTCATCCGTCGACGTGGTGCGGGACCTCGGCAGAGGATATGTCGACGGCATGATCCTCTCGCCACTACGCGTCACGGATGAACTCCTCGCAGCACTCGCAAAAACACCGACGCCGGTCGTCGTCCTCGGACGGTTGCCTGACAGCGCCAAATTGGACACCGTGCGCGCCGATTCGATCACAGCTATGCGCCTTCTCGTAGACCACCTCGTCGAGGAGGGTCGGGGGGATGTCGTGTTCGTGAACGGTCCCAGCGACACCACCCCGGGCGCCCTCCGACGCGATGGGTTTGCTGCTGCGGTCGCTGCGCACCCGGCCATCTCGGCGCGCAGCGTCGGCGCGGACGACTTCACTATCGCGGCGGGCTACGCCGCAGCGCTCCAGGTCCTACAGGAACGCCCGCGTCCTGACGCTATCGTCGCGGCGAATGACCTGATCGGCATCGGCTCAATCCAAGCAGCTACAGACCTCGGGCTGACCGTCCCCGGCGATATTGCGATCACCGGCGTCGACAACACCGAACTAGCAGGAGTTATTCGCCCAGGTCTCACCAGCGTCGACCTCGGCGCAGAAGAACGTGGTCGCGTCGCGGCGCAGTTGCTGCTCGCGCGGATCGTGGAACCGAATCGTCCAGCACATACAGTTACCGTCGCACCTTCGCTGGTCGTCCGCGGATCATCCCTCGCGCGCAGTCAGGACCCCGCCGCATCACCTCCCAGCCACCGCACCGAAGCCATTGATTTCAACGACGAGAGGGCCGCCCGATGAGCACTAGCGCCACAAAGGCCCCGCGCGAGGTGAAGAAGACACCGCGCGCAGTGAACCGGGTCGGTTACCGCGCTCGCGCGCAACGTCGAGAAGCCATCGGCCTGGTGGTTCCGGCGCTCCTTCCAATCATCATTTTCTCCGTCATCCCGCTGGTGAGCGGTGTAGCTCTCGGCTTCACCGATGCCACGCTGAGGCGGAATGCCGAGATTAACTTCATCGGTTTCGGAAACTTCATCGAACTCCTCGGCGATCACCGCTTCTGGGGATCGTTTGGAATCGGCATTGTCTGGGCAGGGTCGGTCGCGCTCCTCACCCTCATCTGCGCGATGGGTCTGGCCCTCCTGCTAAACAGCGATTTGCGCCTGAAGGGTCTCACCAGGGTGCTGGCCCTGATCCCTTGGGCGATGCCGCCGGTGGTCATTGCGATCGTGTGGCGGATGATCTACAACCCCAATTCGGGTCCACTCAACGGAGTGCTCGAATCGGTCGGCATCCCGGGCGTCAACTGGCTCGGTGACTTCTCGACGGCGTTGCCCGCAGTGATCGTCGTTGGTGTCTGGGCGGGCATCCCGCAAACAACCGTGCTGCTGCTGGCGGGGATGCAGTCGGTCTCATCCGAGCAGCATGAGGCTGCGGCGGTCGACGGCGCCGGCGCGTTCCGCCGGTTTTGGCACATCACCCTCCCCTCCCTTCGCCCCATCATTTTTGCGGTGACAGCCCTCGACTTTATCTGGCAGTTCAACTCCTTTGGCCTCATCTATGTCCTCACCGAGGGCGGTCCCGGAGGTCGCACGATGATTCCACCACTGTTCACCTATCTGGAAGCCTTCCGTAACCGTGAAATCGGATACGCCTCGGCGATGGGCGACGTACTCGTGATCGCGATCATGCTGATCCTGTCGCTTTACCTCGTCAATCAGTTCCGCCAGACGAAGGGAGCACGCTCATGAATTTCAAGCGTCCCTGGTACGCGACCGTGCTGATGTACACCGCCTTGACGGCGTTTCTCCTCTTTCTCGGCTTCCCGCTGCTGTGGCTGCTGTCCGCCTCGTTCAAGTCGTCGGCGGAACTGAACTCGCTCGCCGTCAACCTCTTGCCGGCCGTATGGGACTTCAGCAATTACGGTTCCGCTTTGGAGCGCCAGAACCTATTGCCAGCGGCTGGCAACTCCTTGATGGTGTCGCTTGCAACGATGATAATCACGGTGCTGCTGTCGATGCCGATGGCTTACGCCCTCGCTCGCCTCAAGGGGCGGCTGCGCGCCGCTGGCACAATCTGGATCCTTACCAGCCAGGTATTCCCATCGATCCTCATCATCATCCCGTTGTTTCTGGTGCTGCGTTCGATCGGCCTCAACGACACTTTGCTAGGTCTGATCCTGGTGTATGTCACCTTCACCTTGCCCTTCACCCTGTGGATGCTGCAGGGCTATGTGGCGGCGATCCCGGTCGAACTTGAGGAAGCCGGTGAAATGGATGGGGCCTCCCGCATCACGATCCTGCGGACGATCATCCTCCCGCTGCTGGCACCGGGACTTGTTGCGACGGCCATGTTCACCTTCGTCTCGGCCTGGAACGAGTTTTTCCTCGCGCTCGTCCTATTGCAGAGTCCGGAGCTCTATACGCTTCCAATCGCCCTGCGTTCGTTCCTGGGCGCCGAAGGACAGACGCAGCTAGGCCCACTGGCCGCCGGGGCGATCCTCGCGACGATTCCGTCGCTCATCATTTTCACCATCCTGCAGAAGAAGCTGACCGGCGGAATGCTCGCCGGTGCAGTCAAAGGCTGAACCTGCCCATTAGAGAATCACCAAGCGCATCACAACTAGAAAGGCGAGCATCATGAAAAAAATCCGAGGCATAGGCGTCGTCGCGTTCGCGGGCGTAGCCGCTCTCGCCCTGAGCGGTTGCCAGCAGGGCAGTGCAAGCAATGGATCGGACGGGGACGAAGGTGGCGCAGTCACACTCCAGTTCCAGTCGCTGTCCGACCAGCCCGCTACTCAGGACGCCGTGAAGTCGATCGTCGACGAGTGGAACGGGGAGAATGAAGATGTTCAGGTCGAGATCGTCCAGGCCGGATGGGACGGGACATTCGACAAGCTCATCACCCAGTTCACCGGCGGAACGGCGCCAGACATCATTCACTACGAGGCGAGCTCCATAGTCTCCTTCGCGTCCGACGGCTACCTTGCCGATCTGACCGACCACATCGACGACGATCTGAAGGCCGACATCTCAGAGGGCATCTGGGATTCCGTTACCCAGGACGGCGAGATTATCGCGTACCCGTCGACACTGCAGTCATACATGGTCTTCGCCAACGCCGACCTTCTCGAGGCCGCGGGTGTGGAGATGCCCAGCGGCGACACCATGACGTGGGAGGAACTGCGGGAGATCGCCCAAGCGACGACCACGGGCGGCAACTACGGCCTCGGATGGGGTCTTGGATCGCCGACGGCGACGATGATGAGTCTCTCGCTCGGCTTCGACGGCGGCTACTTCGAGGGCGAAGGCACCGATGCATCTATCGAGGTCGGTGACGCCGAGCTCGCTGTACCGGAGCTCATCCATGAGATGACCTACACCGACGAATCAGTCGAGCCCACGTCGCTAACGCAGTCCGGATCGGAGGTGCTGGCGTCGTTCTACGGCGGCAAGGTGGCGATGACCGTGCAGGGCTCGTTCCAGGCCACGAACATCGCCAACGACGCCCCGGAGGGTCTTAACTGGGTCGCGTTGCCTCCGCTTGAGGGTTCAGCCGGTGCCATCCAGGCCGCGAATCCGCAGACCTATTCGGTGAATATCGATTCGGAGTATGTGGAGGAGTCGGCCGAGTTCCTCAACTTCTTCACAAGCGGCGAGAACCTGGCTCAGATTGCCTACGCCGATGCGCTCATCCCGTCGTCCGACTCGGCCCGGGCCGAGGTTGAAACGCTGGCAGCGGACAACCCCGCCTGGACCCAGGTGCTGGCATCCGGAGACGGCCTCGAGGGACCCCCGTTCCTCAAGGTGGAGAAGTACACGGAGTGGAAGGACACCATCGCCACGCCCGCCTTCCAGCAGTACCTGGCCGACCAGATCACCCGCGAAGAGCTGGCCACCCAGCTGACCGACGGCTGGACTGACATCGCCGACTGATGATGCGCGGGGGTGAGCCACCGGTTCACCCCCGCCACGTCGTCGCTATCAGAGGCAATCAAGGAGAGAGAATGAACGTGTTACAGGATCGAGTGGCCGGGGTACTCGCGGGCGCTGCCGTGGGAGACGCGCTGGGTGGTGCGACGGAGGGCTGGACCCCCGAACAGATCGAGGAGCGACACGGCGGCCGGGTCGAGGGCATCGTTGGTCCCTTCCTCGCCGACTGGAGGACCGCGCGACCGATCGCGCCGTACCACAAGGGTGATGGGCATATCACTGACGACACCCTCATGACCCACGCACTCGTAGAGGTGTACGCCAAACGGCGCCGTCACCTCGACGCCTACGACGTCGCGGGCGATCTGGTACCGCTGATGATCGGTGAGCGTCGATGGGTTCCCGAGCTCGAGGATCAGGCCCTCATCCTGCAGCGCGTCTTTCTCGCCGAGAAGTGGATCGTTGCGAAACTGCACTACGGCCACGCCGACCCCCGCGAGGCGGGCGTTGGCAACATCGTCAACTGTGGCGCCACCATGTACATGGCTCCCGTCGGGCTCGTGCACATTGGCGACCCGCGCAGCGCTTACGCGGAGGCCATCGACATCGCCGGAGCGCACCAGTCATCTTACGGACGCGAGGCCGCAGGTGTGTTCGCAGCAGCTGTGGCAGCATCCGCGGCCCCCGGTGCGACCGTCGCCGAGGTGAGGGAAGCTGTGCTGTCTGTCGCTCACGACGGAACCGCCGCAGCGATCCGCGCCGTGTTTGATGCGGTAGACGCCTTCATTGCAGACGGAGGATCGGATGATCCGCGCGACCTCGCACGGATTGTGCGTGCCGCTGTTGCGCCATTCGACACGGTGGGCGACCAGTACCGTGCTCCGGCGATGGATGCACGTCTACCTTCGCGTACCAAGTCAATCGAAGAGCTGCCCGTCGCTCTCGGTTTCGTTGTCGCCCGAGACGGCGACCTTCGTGCAGCGGTGCTCGACGCCGTCAACTACGGCCGTGACTCCGACTCAATTGCGACGATGGCCGGCGCTATCTGCGGTGGCCTCCACGGCATCGGCGCCGTGCCCACCGACTGGGTCGCGGATGTCACCACCGCCAGCCGCCTGGATCTCGACGGAGTGGTGGCTTCGATGACGGAAGTGGTGCGCGATGTCGCGCGGGCAGATGCCGACCGCGCCGCACAGCGGGCTGCGGCGTTGGAATCCTTGCTCGGCCCGGACAACGCGGCGTGAGACTGACCTGGGCGCAGCCGGAGGACCTAGTCGCGGCTGAGCTCGTCGCTCTTCGGGAACAGGGTGTCGCGGAGAACGACATCGCTCCGATCGAGCAGCGATGGGCGAAGGCCGGGGGGTCGACTCGACTTGCGCCATCGGGGGCAAGTAACGAAGCCGCTCCACCAGAGGTGCGAGCCTTTGCCCGGACGGTGCTCGATGAGCTGCAGACCCTGCAGGCGCCGAGTGCCAAAGAACCGGACGAATGGGTCGATATCGTCGCGCTACTCCCGCCGGTCGTGCCGGTCCCGAGCGCGTCCGTGGCGTCCGCGCGGGTGCACGGAGCGTGGCTGGGCCGCTCGGCGGGATGCCTGCTGGGTAAGCCCGTGGAGAAGATCCCCCGCGAAGGCATTGAGGAGATCGCACGAGCAACCGGGAACTGGCCGATCCAGACCTATTTCACCGCAGTGGGGCTCCCCGGAAATATCGCGGAGCGCTGGCCATGGAACCGCCGCTCCGCGCCGACATCGCTCGTGGAGAACATCGACGGGATGCCCGAAGACGACGACCTGAACTTCCCCATCCTTATGCTTGATCTGGTTGAGGCTCACGGCCAGAACCTGACGACCGAGCACATCGCGGGGGCGTGGCTGGCGGCACTGCCCGCAGGCAGGGTCTTCACCGCCGAACGCGCGGCTTACCGGAACCTCCTCGACGCTCGGACTGTGCCGGACACCGCACGGCATCACAATCCGTTTCGGGAATGGATTGGTGCTCTCATCCGGGCCGACGTGCACGGCTGGGTGCATCCCGGAGATGTGCGCGCCGCCGCTGCATCGGCTTGGACCGACGCGCGGCTCAGCCATTCCCGCAACGGTATCTACGGCGAGATGTGGGCCGCTGCGCTGTGTTCCGCATCGCTCACCGAGGCCTCGGCCGATCACGTGCTGGATGCTGCCGATACGGTTGTGCCACCAGCATCGCGTCTCGCCGCCGCGGTGCATGTCGGCCGGAAGACCGGCCGCGCCCTCGCCAACGGTTCGCTGACCGTCGATGCGGCACTCAATGCACTCCATACGGAGTTCAAGGGCATGCACTGGGTGCACACCCTCAACAACGCCGCGCTCACGGCGTGCGCCATCCAGGCCTACGGCGACGACTTCGGTGCCGCCATCTCGCTCGCCGTCGCAGGCGGATGGGACACCGACTCGGTCGGCGCGACCGTCGGTTCAGTCGTCGGCGGGCTGATCGGGGCCGATGCAATAGGTGAGGCCTGGACCGCGCCGCTCAAGGACCGCATAGCTACCTCTCTCCCCGGTGATGCGGAGCGATCCATTCGTCAGCTCGCTGAGCGTACCTACCAGTTGTCGAAGGGAACATCATGAGTGTCGTCATCGTCGGCAGCATCAACCAGGACATCGTCGCGCGCGTCAACCGGATCCCCCGGCCGGGGGAGACCGTCCTCGCATCAACACTGGTGCGCACCGGCGGCGGTAAGGGTGCCAACCAGGCGGTAGCCGCCCGCCGCGCGGGCGGCGCATCCGTCGCTTTCGTCGGCGCCGTCGGCACGGACCCTGACGGAGAGATGCTCCGAGAGGCCCTCCTCGCAGACGATATTGACGTCTCCGGCCTGTCACAGGTCGACGGGCCCAGCGGTACGGCACTGATTTCAGTCGACGCGGCAGCAGAGAACACCATCGTCGTCGTGCCCGGTGCAAATGCTGTGCCTACTTCCCTCACCACGGCGCAACGCGACCTCGTGAACGCCGCAAACGTCGTGTTGACGCAGCTGGAAGTTCCGACTGCGCTGGTGCTGGATGCTGCGGCCGCCCGTAACAACCAGGCCTGGCACCTTCTCAATGCAGCACCATCAGCACCGTTCGTCACCGACGGTGCTGCACTGCTGCTGTCGGTCGACGTGCTGATCGTGAACGAGCACGAGGCCCTCGACGCCGCCGGAGTAGATGACCTCGACACCGCTGTCACGGCACTCGCGTCGCGGGTGCGCGCACTCGTTGTGACGCTCGGCCGACACGGCTCGCTCGTTGTCTGCGGGGACGAACGCGCGGACGTGCCCGCATTCGCCGCTGACCCCATCGACACGACCGGTGCTGGCGACACCTTCTGTGGAGTGTTCGCAGCGACCCTCGACGCCTCTGGCCGTTCACCGGGGACCGTGGACATCCCCCTGCTCCTGCAAGCCGCTCGCGGCGGAGCGGCTGCCGCAGCGCTTGCCGTTGCCCGATCCGGAGCTCAGGACGCGGTACCGACGGCGAGCGAAGTGTCAGCCTTCATCGAAAGGACCAACGCATGAGCGGCGGTTTCGACCCATTGCATCCCCGCGAACTGGATCTGCCCAGTCGGGTGCCGCTGGATACGGACCTGTTGAGTGGAGACGCAGCAATTGCGCTCGACGACGCGAAGATATTCGCGGCCCCGGCCGATCCAGACAATCTGACTCAGTGGAGAACCCAGCTCACTGCGTGGCGAGACGGAGCGCGGGAGCGACACGGCGAGCCCACCCGGTACGACGACGACGCCTCAGCTTGGGCGAGCCGGTGCTTCACCGTGGCGCAGGTCTGGCTGTGGGACGAATTGTTCTTCGACTTCGAGTCGCAGCGGTTCACGCCCGAGCGTTTCCTGGCCGACGGCCGCGAGCGGTTCGGTGGCCTTGATGGCCTGGTCTTGTGGCACGCGTATCCCGTGATCGGCATCGATGACCGCAACCAATGGGACTTCTACAATGTGCCCGGTCTTGCCGAAGCAGCAGCGGTCCTGCGCGCCGCGGGGGTCGCCGTGTTCCTGGACTACAACCCCTGGGACACGGGAACGCGCCGAGCTGGCGACGACGCGGACGAGCTCGCAGACGCAGTACGCCGCCTGGGGGCGGACGGCGTCTTCCTCGACACGCTGAAGAAGGCGGACCCAGCGCTTGTCGCGGCCCTGGATGCAGCGCGCCCCGGCATCGGCCTTGAGGGTGAGTCGAAGCTCGCGACCGAGCGAATCGCCGACCACACGCTGTCCTGGGCCCAATGGTTCGCCGACTCCGAGACTCCGGGCGTCCTTCGCGCGCGATGGTTTGAGCGCCGCCACATGCAGCACCACATCCGTCGGTGGCACCGGGACCACGCCGAGGAGCTACGCTCGGCCTGGCTCAACGGTGTCGGAATCATGGTCTGGGAGGTCGTTTTTGGGGCGTGGGTCGGGTGGAATGACCGGGATGCTGCGACGTTGCGCCGTATGCTTCCTGTCCAGCGGGGATTCCATCGCTGGCTCGTCGAGGGCGAGTGGACGCCACTGACGGTTGTCGACGGCCCGACCGTCGGGTCGACCTTCGAACTCGACGGTGTGACGCTGCTGCTCCTGGCGAACACGTCGGCCGCGGATACCGAGTATCGTTTGGCCGGCCGCGGCTGGTTGGCGCTGCACACCGGTGACACCGCCGACACGATCACCGTGCCCGCGAGGGGAATAGCCGCCGCGCTGCAAATCAGCGCTGATGCCGGGGTCCCCAAAGAGCTCGCCACCGTCCGCTCCGCTCTCAGCGGCGAAACCGGGGAGCGTGACGCGTCCTTCCGGCACCGCACCGCGCGACGCATGAGCGCACCTCGCTGGAATGGTCCGGTTACACCGGCATCCGTGCCCACTGTCACGGTTCCTGCCGGCGAGCACACGCTGACCGTTCGGTTCCGGATGCGAGAGACGGGAATGTACAACGGCGCACCCTACGTCGACGAGTGGAAGCCTCTTCCTCCTCGACTCCACGACCCTCGCACGCTGGAACGCTCCGTCGTCGTCGCGCTTCCGGTGCAGGTCGCTGTGGCTGAGGTGAGTGAGGCAGAATATGCCAGCTTCCTCGATGCGATCGGCGAGCATGCTACTGCTCGGGACCCCGAGCGTCCCGTCACCAATGTGACGTTTTCACGGGCCCGCGAATACGCAGCCTGGGCTGGTGGGCGTCTCCCCTCCGAAGACGAGTGGCAGCTGGCTGCCACTCAGGTGGGCTTTCTCCGCCGGACTCCTGAAGTATGGAACTGGACCGAGTCTGAGCACTCCGATGGCCGTACCCGCTTCGTCATGCTCAAGGGTGGGAGCGCCCACCGCAGCGAGGGCTCGGACTGGTACTTCGACGGCGGGGTCCAGCATCCGGAGTTCAGTGCGAAGCTCCTTCTGGCAGGGCTTGGCCAGGATGCTTCCAACTCCATTGGCTTCCGCATCTGCACCGATCAGGTGGCCGACGGCCAAGCCGCAGGCCAGGAGGGAACTCGATGAGCCCTCTTAACGGCTTGCGAATCGTGGATGCCTCCACGCTCTTTGCCGGTCCGATGGCAGCGATGCACCTGGGCGATATGGGTGCCGACGTCGTCAAGGTCGAGCATCCGAACAGGCCGGATCCAGCACGCGGTCATGGACCGAGTAAGGACGGGCAAAACCTGTGGTGGAAGACGCTGGGCCGCAACAAGCGCACTGTGGCAATCGACCTGCATACGGCGGGCGGGCGTGACGCTTTTCTGCGCCTCGCTCGGACCGCGGACGTCGTGATCGAGAACTTCCGTCCCGGCACGCTCGAGCGCTGGGGGCTGGATTACGCCACGCTGTCTGCGGATAATCCGGGGCTTGTCCTGGCCCGCGTCACCGGGTTCGGGCAGATCGGTCCGTACAAGAGCAGGCCGGGGTTCGGGACCCTCGCTGAGGCGATGAGCGGATTCGCATCGTCCACCGGGGAACCGGACGGGCCGCCAACGCTTCCACCGTTTGGGCTCGCGGATGGCGTCGCTTCCCTCGCGACCGCTTATGCGATCATGGTCGCCCTTCACGCCCGTGATCGCGACGGCAAAGGCCAGGAGGTCGACGTCGCAATCATCGAACCGATCCTCGCGATGCTCGGCCCGCAGATCACGCGGTGGGATCAATTGGGAACCGCGCAACCGCGCACGGGAAATCGCTCAGTGAACAACGCGCCGCGCAACGCGTATCGAACCAAGGACGGGTCATGGGTCGCTGTGTCGACAAGTGCGCAGTCAATCGCTGAGCGCGTCGTAGCTCTCGTCGGCCGACCCGAACTCGCCGACGAGGCGTGGTTCGCCGCCGGCGCGACCCGTGCCGAGCACGCCGACATTCTCGATGACGCCGTCGGCTCATGGATCGCCCGACACTCGCGAGACGAGGTCATCGCTGCGTTCGAGGCCGCAGAGGCCGCGGTGGCTCCTATCTACGACCCCTCCGAGATCGTTGCCGATCCGCAGTTCAACGCCCTCGGAACGATCCACCGCATCAACGACGCCGACCTCGGCGATATGGCCATGCAGGGACCGCTGTTTCGGATGTCTCGAGATGAAGCGACGATTGCATTTACAGGGAGGGCTCATGGCGCCGATACGGAGGCTGTGCTGACCGAGCTGGGTTACACCGCCAGCGAACTCACGGCGCTGCGCGAGGACGGAAGCATCCGATGAGCCAACCAATCATTGTCGCGCTCTACGCGCCGGCCGACAGGCCCGAACGGTTCGGCAAGGCGCTGCGCGCGGGAGCGGATGCGGTCATTGTCGACCTCGAAGACGCCGTCACCGCATCGCGCAAGGCGGGTGCCCGTGCGGCGCTGACAGAATTCGCGGCGCATTGGGAGGCCTGCGGCGATCAGGCCCCCGCCGTGCAGGTGCGGCTGAATGCTGTCGGATCTTCGGCGCACGAAGCCGACCTTAGCGCGGTCGACGCGCTTCCGCTGGCATTCGGGGTGCGGTTACCGAAGACGCAGACGGCGGAGGACATCACCGCCCTCCGCACAGCAATGCCTGGGCGCCAGGTGCATGCACTTCTCGAGACTGCGCTGTCGATCGAGCGGGCGTTCGAGATCGCCGGCTCAGGAGTTTCCACTATTGCAACCGGTGAGGCGGACCTGCGTGCCGCGCTCGGGGTTCCCGCCGGCCCCGCCGGAGAAGCGGGGCTTGCCTGGTCACGCAGTCGCGTCGTGAATGCGGCAGCCGCAGCAGGCCTCCCCTCGCCTCTGATGGCCGTCTACGCCGATGTCGTCGACGTCGACGGACTGGAGGCTAGTTGCCGCGCAGGGCGCGCCCTCGGCTTTTCTGGACGCACCGCGGTGCATCCACGGCAGCTTGACGTCATCCGCCGCGTCTTCACCCCGGATGCCTCGGAGGTGGCTCGAGCAAAAAACATCGTGGATCGCGTGCGCGACGCCGCCGCTGACGGGACCGGAGCCTTCGTGCTGCAGGATGGCACTTTCCTTGACGTCGCAATGGTGCGTGCCGCCGAGCGGATAATCGCCCTCGCCGGGAGCGAGTCGGATCCCCAAAATCGACCGCATGAGTGATTTTGACCGGACCGGTCTAACGCTGATGGGGCGGGTGCTGGACAGGCACTCTTTGCTTGCAGCGGTGGAACTGCCACACTTCCGATATGGAAAACGCACAGTGGTGGTCGAAGCTGCTGCCCTCGACGCGAGACTGGCTGATCGCGAACAACGGTGACAGGGTGCCCGCGCACATTATTGAAGAGATCCGGCAGGCGGGAGGGCCGATCCCCTCTGAGACTGGACCGACCGATGAAGGTCAGGCCTCGGACGGCTATTACCCAGATGAGGTCATCGACTGGATCGAGGCAGCCAGCAACGACGAAGGCCTTCCCTGCCCCTGCGGTAGGAGCGCCTGATAGTGTGCTTGGTTCCACGCACATCGCCCGAAAGGTGACAGCATGGCCAAGGACGCACCACACCCGTTATACATCGTTTCGTTCTTCTTCTCGGCGGCCCTATTTGCAGCCTGGGACCCCTTTACGTGGTGGCGAGCGATCGCTGCCGTCTACTTTCTAGGCCTCGGCTGCTACGCGGCGTTCGTGTTCCTGCGGCATCGAAAACAGGAACGACGGCGGCTCGCGGAGTCTGCCGCACGGCGAGCCGAGTTCGAAGAACGAACTATGGCGCCGTACGGTCGGGACCCGGAGGATCTGTAGAAGCGCGTCGGCAGCTATACCCACCCCAGGCAACGAGCGTCATCGAGACGGCGCGCCGCACAAAGGCTGGCCTGGCAGGCCCTCCGGCGGCCCGAAAACCCACCGATGGTGAAACGTCGTGTAACTCAGCTTCTCCGCCAAGGCACCCAGGGCCCCCAAAGCCCCCAAGGCCGCCGGGGTGAGCCCGGCGACCACAAGGAAAGGACCGAACCAGACTGCCGCGCACGAAGCACACCCGAAAGGTCGACACCATAGCGCGGCGAGGCCGGGCTGGGACTGCTTCCGGGTCGTTCGGTCGCCTGGGACCGGTGCTTAGGCGTCGACGACGATCGCGGTCACCACTGGAGTCCGGTTGTAGAACCGGCGCATCCACGAAGCGGTGGCCCGTTCAATGACTTCCTCAGGATCGTTGTTCCCGCCGCCACGTCGGCCGCCTGGATTCGCCAGCGACTTCTCGATGGCATCGGACGCCTTGTCAAGGTCCTCCTGGCTGCACTCGAAGCCCTTGGTGAAGAACTCGAGCGGCTCAGCCATTTCGCCGGTCTTCGCATCAATGATGGCAAGCACGGTGACTGCGCCCTCTTCGGCAAGGCGGCGACGTTCCTCAAGGGTGTCCTCGGTGGTGTGGCCCACGCTGTCACCATCGACGAAGACCAGCCCAGCCGGAATTTTCCCTGAGATGGTGGCTTTACCGTCGACCAGATCAACTGTCACGCCGTCTTCGGCGATCAGCACCGACTTCGGGTCGACGCCGGTGGCGACGGCGATCGCCTCGTTGGCCTTGAGGTGGCGCCATTCGCCGTGTACCGGCATGACGTTGCGGGGCTTGACGATGTTGTAGACGTACGCAAGCTCCCCGGCACTGGCGTGGCCCGAGACGTGTACCTTCGCGTTGCCCTTGTGGACCACATTGGCGCCGAGCTGGGTCAGGGCGTTGATAACGCCGTAGATGGCGTTCTCGTTGCCAGGAATCAGTGAGCTGGCGAGCAACACTGTGTCGCCTTCGCCGATGCGGATGGCGTGGTCGCCTCCGGCCATCCGGGACAGAGCCGCGAGCGGTTCGCCCTGCGACCCGGTGCAGATGAGGACCACCTTGTGGTCATCGGACTGCTGCAGCTTCTTGAAGTCCACCAGGATGCCGCGAGGGATGGTGAGGTAGCCCAGTTCCCGGGCGATGGTCATGTTGCGGACCATCGATCGGCCCACGAACGCCACCTTGCGGTGGTGCCGGTGCGCGGTGTCGATGACCTGCTGGATGCGGTGGATGTGGCTGGCGAAGCTGGAGACGATGATGCGGCGGGGAGCGGTCCGGAAGACCGTGTCGATCGCTGGCAGCAAGTCCTTTTCCGACGTGGTGAAACCGGGGACGTCGGCGTTGGTGGAATCGGTGAGGAACAGGTCAACACCTTCCGAACCCAGCCGTGCGAAGCCGACAAGGTCGGTGATGCGACGGTCAAGGGGGAACTGGTCCATCTTGAAGTCGCCGGTGTGCAGGATCGTTCCGGCGCTGGTACGGATGGCGACGGCGAGGCTGTCAGGGATGGAGTGGTTCACGGCCAGGAACTCAAGGTCGAACGGACCCATCGGCTTCCTGGTGCCCTCTTCGACCTGAATGGTCTTCGGGTTGATGCGGTGTTCCTTGAGCTTGGCCTTGATGAACGCGAGCGTCAGGCGGGACCCGATCAGGGGGATGTCGGCCCGTTCCTTCAGAAGATACGGGATACCACCGATGTGGTCTTCGTGTCCGTGGGTCAGGACGACGCCGACGACGTCCTGCAGCCGGTCGCGGATCGCTGAGAAATCGGGCAGGATCAGGTTGACGCCGGGGTGAACTTCCTCGGGGAAGAGGACCCCGCAGTCCACGATCAGCAGTTTGCCGTTGAATTCGAACACGGTCATGTTTCGACCGATTTCGCCGATCCCTCCCAGGGCGACGATGCGCATGCTGCCCTTCGCCAAGGCTGGCGGAGCGTTCAGGGTGGTCTTGTTGGTATTCACAGTATTGACTCGTTTTCAATTGATATGTGCGAGCAGCGGGTCGCCGCCAGGTGGCCGTTACTGGCCGAAATCTGATCTTCCTCATTGGTGCCAGCAACACTGCCGATCACCGGGTAGCGGGAGACTCCCACTACAACGCCATAGGTGGACCTCGCGGCCGACCGCGGCACGCGCCGCGGAGTCATTTTGCAAGCGGCGAGGCGGCTTGCCGAAATGTCGAGGGAGAAGTCCACTTATTTACCTTACTGGACGGACAGCTACCCAGCCGTATTTAGTGCCGGAGGTGTCCTCGGAGAGCTTCGACCACCAGATCGTGGTCATCACGTTGGGGGAGTCCCGATACGGTCACCGTTGCCACGGCTCCCACGCCCCGCACATAGAGGGGAAACGACCCGCCGTGGGCCACGAAGACTGTGGTGTCGAAGAGCGGATTGTCTTCCATCCGGGCCCCGCTATCCAGGGCACGCAGACCAACCAGGTATGACGGTTCCTGATATCGCGCGGCGGTACGGGCCTTGGCCCTGGCCCACAGTTCGTTGTCGGGGGTGGCGCCCGGCAACGCCACATGGAACAACACCTGGTCGGGTCGGCTGATGTCGATGGCGATCGGAAGACCTCGGTCGGTGCCGAGCTTCACCAGACGCAGGCCCAGAGAAAGCGCGTCCTCGAGGGTGAAATGGGGAAACTGGAGTTCGGCAATCTCGAGTTCGATCAGTGCAATGAGTTCAGATGGTTGCGGGTCTGCCGGTTTCAAGGGGGCCATGACCTAAACGTACTCCCCGAGGGAGGCCTGAGACCTGCCTCCCTCGGGAAAAATCGGAACTTCGGGGGGGGAGCCGTCAGAGTCGGCAGCCGCCGAGCTGGCGCTGCACGCCGTCGACCCGGTGGACGAAAGCAGCCATCGCTTCGCGGGTGATGTTTTCCAGCGGGCGGAAGGTCCTGTCGTTCCAGCCGGTGGAAACGCCGGACTGCTTCATCCAGGCGATCTCCCGGTAGAACTCGGTGCCTCGTGGGACATCTGCGAAGGGCGCGGTCGAGGGGGTCGTGAACCCGGCGGCACCACCCAGATTGCAGGCGTCGGCCGTGTACCTGTACATAAACGCGGCCATGGCGTCCCGGCTGATGGGCTGCAGTGGACGATAGGTGCCGTCGCCCCACCCGGTGGTGAGGCCCACGGCTTCCATCCAGGCGATTTCCTTGTAGTACAGGCTGGTGGTCGGAACGTCCTTGAACGGGCTTCGTGCCGGTGCGGTGAAGGATGGGCTGCCCGCGTGCCGGTAGATGTACGCTGCCATGGCGTCACGGTTCATGGTGGCGGAGGGCCGGTAGGTGCCGTCGGCCCAACCCGTGGCCAGCTTTCTGGCGTGGAGCCATTCGATTTGGGTGCGGAATCCGGTCTTCGAAAGGTCCGTGAACGGCAGTCCCGCATCAATGGTTACCGTGGCGGAGGAGGTGGACAGCGCGTTGATGGTGACAGTAGTTCCGGCGTGAGTGGTGAAGGTCCTGCCAGCTTTCCAGGCGTGGTTAGGAGCGTAGTAGCCGGCGAACGGTTTGGTGGAAGGCATCAGGACCAACGATGCATTCGGAGCAGCACCGCCTAGCTGCACGATTTTCACTCCGAAGTTTCCGTTGACGGCCAGCGCTTTGTCGTAGCCCACCGGTGCCCGGAATTCGAGATAGTAGACCTCCCGGGATCGGGGATCAGTGAACTTCACGGCCCGGTTTGAGGCGGTGCCCGCCCACGGTGTCAGTGTGTAGCTCTTACGACCTGTTGCCACGCCGACATTGCGGATTTCGTCTCCCCGGCCGAACTTTCCGTAATCCCAGAAACTGGAGCTGATCGCCGGGGTCTGGAACCACTGGGCGGAGCCCATCAGGTCCATGGTGTCGGCGTATTCGCGGATGTAGCAGCCGGTTCCTGTGAAGGAGGGGACGTCACTCTGGCCATTGGGGCACTGCAGTGCGTCGGCGTGCATGAGCCCTAGGACGTGCCCAAATTCGTGGGTCACCACGTTGGTGGTGAAGTTGCTGTACTGCGGCATCAGAATTCGTCCGCTGGTGCCATTGCTGCTCCAGCCGTAACCCAGAATCCCGCCCTGCAGGGCTGTCGGGATGAAGACAACGAGTGCGGTGTACGGGCTGTAGGTCCAGCGAAGTTCGTTGGTGACCTGGTTCATGATGTCGTTGTAGGACCAGGTGGAGCGTGCCTTGGTCTTGTGTCCTGCCACCTGGGAGGTAACCGCCATCGACAGCCGGTTGTTGGACATCGCCTTCCAATAGTTGCTTGAAACATTCACCGAATTGATGGCGTGTGGCATCGAGACCGTGCTCGAACTGTCGGCCAGGTCGACGGTGACCAGTTTGACCTTGATGGTGCCCTGGCGTTGTGCGGGGACGATGTTGGCTGGAACATCCTGGGGCTCCGCGGTGGCGGCGCCTTCACGCTGGAGTCCGAGGGGCTGTCCGCTGGTTTCGAAGTCATAGCCGGGTTCGTAGGTGTGTATGGAGCGCGGGGCGCCGCCTACCTGGTCGAAGATGTCTTTGCTGTTCGGGTCAACTGACGTCAGGTCGACTGGTTCGACCGGTTCGAGGATTGCAGGCTCTTCGGGCGTGACTGACGTCGATTCAGCTGGTTCTTCGGACGCGGTTGCCGCCGGCGCGGTCGGCTCAACCAACGCGGTTTCGGCGGGATCTGCTGGCGCCGGCGCGGCCGGCTCAACGACCGAGGTTTCCGCTGGCGCGAGAGGGGCGGCCGTGGCGGACTCTGCGGTCATGGTGGGCAGTGTTGATGCCAAGAGGATCAGGGCGGTCAGAGCCGCGGCGGATCGCCTGAAGACGCGCATATGTTTGTTCCTAACTCAACCGGGGCGAGAGACTTGACCGCTTTGCGGCAGATCCCGGGAGGTCCTACACACAAAACAGGTTCGGCACGCACAAGCGCCGAACCTCTAAAGGTCACCTCAAAAGTATGGTTTGTTATTACTACGAGGACCGCCCCAATTTGGCAAAGTCTTTCCGAAATACCCGAAGGATTCCCGCAGGTTTTGCCAAACTCAGGACGCTTTGTCCGAGAACCACCAGTCAGGCTCGTGGGTGGGAGCTGGTTCAGAGGAGCGCCGCGCACTCAGATCGGTCACCACGGGGCTAACCCTGTTGCCTGTCTGCGCGCGCGTCCGAGTGAGAAGCATGCGGGCTACGGCCAGCAGTAATGCGGGAATTGAGACCAGGACCGCGACGCTGAGGGCATACATTGCCAGCAGCGCGTGAACAGGGGATCCGAAGAGGCTGGCGATGAAGAAGCTGCTGCCGAGCCAGGCCCACACCCAGAACAGGAGTACCGCGTAAACCAGCGCACGAGCACGCCGGTACTGCAACGGATAATTCATCCGCTGGTGCTCCATTCGCTTGGTCCCAGTAGTCGATGAAACCCGCAAAAAGCGGGTTTCAAGATTGATACTAGCCCCAAATCTGTCACTTGAACGTTTTATCGTCGTTAATAGGACGTGACCAGAAATAAAGACGAAAGAATTCGCGTCGACCGTGTGTATAGCGGCAAACTCTGGACCCGAGTGAATTCCGTCGGCGCTCGGGGTCGGCACCCGTTCGTACTCGTCTGCGGTATTGGCGTCTCATCCCATTACTTCGAACAGCTTGCTCCGCACCTGGAGCAGTCCGGGCCAGTGTATGCGCTGGACCTTCGAGGACTCCAATAAATGTAACGGGGCACCGCACAATCGCAGTGGTCGGTCGATGAGGGAATACGCCGACCTCGTCAACAGGGGGTCGAAGGCGCACAACGACGGCAAGAACCAACAGGCTGAAGCGCAGCGCAAGCTCCCGCGAGACTAGCCGCCCGCGAGCAGCGTGAGCCGCTAGAGCAGTCGCACGTGGTCGGGGTTGAGGTCTTCCACGCGGTTTACGCCGAGCAGTTGCATGGTCCGCGCGGTCTCCTTGCTGAGGATCTCAATGGTCCGGTCCACACCGGCTCGTCCGCCTGCCATCAGCCCGTACAGGTAGGCCCGCCCAATCAGGGTGAAGTCGGCGCCGAGAGCCAGTGCCGCCACAATGTCGCCGCCGCTCATGATGCCGGTATCGAGCATGATGTTCGTCTTGCCCTTCAGCGCGGCCGCGACGTCCGGGAGCAGATGCAAAGGGATTGGTGCCCGGTCCAGTTGGCGACCGCCGTGATTGGACAGCACAATTCCGTCCACTCCGTGGTCAACGGCCTTCTTGGCGTCGTCGACTGTCTGAATGCCCTTCACCACCAGGTTGCCCTTCCAGACCTCACGGAGCCAGTCAAGGTCCTCGTAGGTGAGGGTGGGATCGAACATGGAATTGATGAGGTCGGCCACGGTTCCCGAATAGCGGGACAACGAGGCGAAAGCCAACGGCTCATGGGTGAGGAAATTGAACCACCAGGCCGGCCGGTAGGACGCGTCCAGTACCGTCTTCGCGGTGAGTGCTGGCGGGATGGTGAGGCCATTGCGCACATCACGAAGCCGCGACCCGGCCACCGCAGTATCGACGGTGACCATAAGGGTGTCATTGCCCGCCTTGGCGGCGCGGCTGATCAATTCCATTGACCGGTCCCGGTCGGTCCACAGGTAGAGCTGGAACCAGTTCCGCCCATTCGGGGCCGCCGCAGCGACATCCTCGATGGAGGCGGTGCCCATGGTGGACAGCGTGTAGGGGATGCCAGCGGCCTCGGCCGCCTGCGAACCGGCATATTCGCCTTCAGACTGCATCATCCGGGTGAAACCGGTGGGGGCAATGCCGAAGGGCTGGGCGGAGGACTGACCCAACACGGACACCGAGGTGTCAACCGTCTCCACATTGCGGAGGATGCCGGGCCGAAATTCCAGGTCGAGGAATGCGCCCCTGGCCCGCCGTAAGGTAATTTCCGCTTCCGCCGCGCCATCCGTGTAGTCAAAGGGGGCGGTGGGAGTGCGCCGCTTGGCCTGATCACGGAGATCCCAGATAGTGCTGGCGCGCCTCAACCGGGCGGCAGCGCCCAGTTCAGGTTTCTTGAACTGCATCAGGGGGGCGAGGTCCTTGACTTTCGGGATGCGTCGTTTGAGTGCTGGGGGAATCTGGGATGGCATGCTGACCTCGCTTCAATCCGGTGTGGTCGGACCACAGGGCTTTTGGTGGACTCTACCGTCACCCGGCCCAGCCACGCAAGCATTGATAGCTGCCAGTGGTTGCGTTGCGCCTTCGTGCTTTGCCCCTGTGGTCCGACCGCTGACTACTATTGGTGCATGCGTAACCATGAGCTCGTGCTGTCGTGGATTGAAGCCGAGTTGGCTGCGGGTCGGCTGGCCGTTGGCCAGCGGCTTCCAGGCGAGCGCGCGGTTGCTGAGCAATTGAACGTGTCCCGCGCATCGGCCAGGGAAGGCATCCGTGTCCTTGAGGCGATGGGGGTGGTGCGGGCGGGGGTAGGGTCAGGCCCTGGTGCTGGCACTGTGATCACCGCAAACCCGGCCGTGGCGCTCGGCGCAGCTCTTCGCTTCCACGTGGCCAGTTCGCATCTTCCAGTGGAAGACATTGTCCAAACGCGGTTGCTGCTCGAAACCTGGGCCGTCGGGCAGGCACAAGCCACCGCGCCGTCCATGGCGGTCGCCGAGGACCTCCTGGATGAGATGGACAATCCCGGGTTGGCGGCCGCCGAATTCCTCCGCCTCGATGCCCTGTTTCATGTGGCGCTCGCCGAAGCGGCCGGGAATGTGCTGATCGGCGCGATGATGTCCTCGCTTCGCGGGTCGATCGAGTCCTACACGCTGGAGTTGACCAGCCGCCTGCCGGACTGGACCCGCACTGTTGAACGCTTGCGAGCCGAGCATCGGGCCATCTTTCAGGCGATCGCCGACGGGAACAACAACAACGCCGACGACGACGACGCCAGCGACGACAACGACGACGCCGCCCGCTCGCCGGGGCCGGATGCCTCAGTCCTGATCGCCGACCATATCGCTGGCTTCTACCGCGAAGCGGGTTTATAACTCAGGGACGACGCGACGAATAGACGGAGGCAACCCGATGAGTGCAACGGCAACCCTTGAAGAGGCCTACGGAAGAATTCCGGACGCTGTGCGCAGGGCCGTCACCGGTCTGGACCCGAGTCAACTGGCGTTCAGACCCGCCGGCCCCGGCAACGTGGCAGGAAATTCAATCGCCTGGTTGGTCTGGCATCTGGCGCGGGTCCAGGACAACCACATTGCCGACGCCGCAGCGCTCCCGGAATTATGGGTCGTCGGCGGTTGGGCTGGACGTTTCGCCTTGGACCTCGATGAATCGGACACGGGGTACGGACATTCCTCGGCACAGGTGAGTAAGGTTCGCCCCGCCAGTGCTGACCTATTGGTCGACTATTACGACGCCGTGCATGCCCGCACGCTGGAGTTTGTCACCGGGCTCGACGAGGCGGACCTGCGCCGGATCGTCGACACTTCCTGGAACCCTCCCGTGACGCTTCAGGTCCGACTGGTCAGCGTGATCGAAGACTGCATGCAGCACGTCGGACAGGCGGCCTATGTGCGGGGTTTGCTGACCCAGGACCAGAACTAGGGTCTGGATCCGGACTAGGCGCGGGGTGCGGTGAGCCCGGTTTCGCGGAGCGTAATGTTCAGCCTGCCTTTGAGGCCAAGTGCCGGATCGCTGGTTCCCGGCTGGGTTTTCAGTACACCGTGGTAGGCAAAACGGGAAGGGCCTCCGAAGACGAACAGGTCACCTGATTCGAGGGCAAGGTCGGTCCAGGGCTTGTTTCGGGTCTCGGTGTTGCCGAAGCGGAAGACGCAGGAGTCGCCGATGCTCAGGGAAACCACTGGGGCGGGGGACCGCTCATCCTTGTCCTGGTGCATTCCCATCGCCGCCCCATCATCGTAGAAATTCACCAGGGCGGCGTCGGGTGCGTAACTGTTCGGACCGCCGTAGGCAGCGGTCACTGCATCGCGGCCCAGCTGGGCCAACCACTCCGGGAACTCGGCCACCTGGCCGCCGCCGGCGTCGTCGGCGGTCTTGGTGTACCGGTAGGGCTGCCAGTGCCAGCCCAGGCACACGGTCTTGACCGACATCATTGATCCGTTGGGCATGCGGGCGGCCCGCATCGGGACGGGCCCTGCCGCCCACCCGCGGCACGCGACAACCAGTTCGCGTTGCTGCTCGAGGCTGAGCCAGCCGGGTAGGTGGACGGCGCCCGGAGCGGGTTCGCTTCGTTCCCGCGGCAGTAAGGAATCCATGCCTCAATTGTGGCCGATCATTAGCAGAAACGGCCCGGAGGGCCAGAAACCGCAGTGTGCAAGCGGCAGGTCTTGGCCTTTCGGCCGTTTCTGCAACGGGCCCCGGGCAACGGGTCGGCACCGGCCTCCGGGCTCGGGTAGCGGGTAAGGGGTAACGGGCGCGGCACCGTTGGCCTTTCGGCCGTTTCTGCAACGGTAACGAGGCGCCGGGCAGCCGAGGAAGGTGGCGGGTTAGGTGGTCCAGAAGGTGAAGTCGTCCTGGCTGAGCGCCAACCGGGTATCCACTGCGTCGTCGCGCATCCAGACGGTCCCCAGCCCGGGGGCGGTTTCCTCGACCTGCCCGCGGTAGAGCACCTCGCGCTGGAGCCGGGCCTCGATGCGGTCACCCCGTTTCAGGGAACGCAGGCTGCGGATGCGGCTGCCACCGCCGGGGGTGGGGTCGGTGCGGCAGGGTTCGGCGTTGATGCTGGCCGTGGGCATGCTGGTCCTTTAGGTTGTGACGTGCGGGAGGGTGCTGGCCACTGCCAGCTATCTAGTTATGTCAACCGCACGATGGGTCGTTTTTATTCCGGAGGCCGCACCAAGAGTCGTTGCACCTCGTCGTCGGGCACCTGCCCGAACTGGTGGTACGCCTGCCCGACGGATCCGAGCGACGGCGCGTCCCACAGCCAGAACGTCTGATCGGCCAGCGGGCGGATTCCGGCAAGGGAGTGTCCGAGGAAGACCGGGGCTGCCACCCACAGTTGGGCTGGGCGGAGCTGTCGGACGGCGTGGAGGGCAGCGCGGAGGGTGGCGCCGGTGGCCACGCCGTCGTCGACGATGACGATGGTCCGCCCAGCGATCTCCAGCGGCGGCAACCCGGCCCGATACAGTTCCTCCCGGCGTGCCAGTTCAACCAGTTCGGGGGCGATCGCCGCCTCGAAGGCTGCGTTGCCGTCACCGGTCAGGCCCGCAATAACCCGTTCGTTGCGGACGGTGCTGAGGCTACCGCCGGCGGTTGCGACAGCACCCATGGCCAGCTCGTCGAACCCCGGCACTCCGATCTTGCGGACCAGAACGACGTCGAGCGGGCAGCTCAGCGCCGCCGAAATCTCGGCGGCGACCGGCACCCCTCCGCGGGGAAGCCCAAGGACCAGCAGCCCGGGGGAACCGGCGAACGGCAGGAGAGCGTGGGCGAGTTGGCGGCCGGCGTCCTGCCTGTCGTCGAACTTTCGGGGTGTTGCGGACTTGCTGCGCATCGTCTGGGTCTGTTCATCAGAGGCGAAGAGTGGTAAACCGAATGCAACCCTACATTTCCGGCGAGGTCAAAGTCGATCACCGGAGGAACCAGGAGGCCCGCCATGAAGCTGCGGGACACCACAGGAAGACCGCCATGGGAGCCGCAGCGCGGCCGTCGCGAGTGGAAGTCGGGTGGGGTGAGATGACTCCAGCACTTCATTCCCACAGCGCCCTGTATAAACGACCCGGCCCATGGTGCACCATCTATATGGACGCCAGTACCGGGTCCGGGGACTCCCTCCACGCCGATGACGCACGCCCAGACGCGATCGCCGCGGCCCTCCACAAGGCCGGTGCAGGCCGGCAGGATATCCAGGCGGTCGGCGCCGCGCTCAGCAGCTCGGCGAAGGGTCTGCCAGACCCCGTGGCGCGATTCCTTCTGGTCAACGACGGCGAGGTGGCATTTGACGAGTTCCTCCCAGGCCGGCTGGTGATGCAGGAGGTGCACGACGTCGGCCCCGTCCCCAACCTGGTGCCACTGGTCCGGCACCGCCCCCAGGAGTTTGCCTATGTGGTGGCGGAGGCGGGCCGCGACGGCGGAACCATCCACCTGCATCGGGTCAACAGGTCCGACGACGAAAGCACCGAGGTGGAAGGGTCCACCGAAAACCTCAAGAAGATCCCGGGCGGTGGCACGTCACAGGGTGGGTATCTGCACCGGACCGAAAACATCTGGCGCGCCAACGCGGGGGAAATTGCCGATGAAATTGATCGGGTGGTGCGGAATAGCCGCGCGAAGCTGCTGATCCTCGCCGGCGATATCCGGGCGCGGAACCTCGTGGCAGAACAGCTGTCGGAGGCGAGCCGGGCCATCCTGAGCGTGGTCGAGAGCCACACCCGGACGGATGGGGCTGACCGGGATGCGTTTGCCCGGGAGGTGTCATCGCGGGTGGCTGCCTGTGTCGCTGGAGAGCAGCAGCAACTGCTGGAGCGTTTCGAGAACCAGCAGGGAAGGGAGCATCCCGAGTCTGTGGCAGGACTGGGCGCTGTGGTTCATGCGCTTCAGCAGGGTCAGGTGGGGACTCTCCTGATTGAGCGTTCCGCCTGGGACGATCAGCGGTTGCTGGCGCTCGCCGCCGAACCCTGGATCGCGGCTTCGACGAACGAGATTTCCGGCGCCCGTCTGATCGGTACCCTTTCAGCGCCCTCGGCTCTCCTTCGCGCGGCCGCGCTCACCGATGCCGACGTCGTGCTGTTCCCGCCCGGGGCGCTCGACCCGCACCGGATTGCAGCACTCCTGCGCTGGCCACTCGGACCAACCACCCCGTAGCGGTCCGGTTAGGTGGGCTCACGCGGGTCGGAGATTGTGAGCCAGAGCCGATGCGTGGTGATCACCACTGCCAGCCACCCGAGGCCGAGCGTGGCAGCAACCACCACATCCGTGACCCAATGGTGGCCCAGATAGACCCGGGTGGCGGCCATCAAAAGGGTGAATATCAGAGCGCCGGCGATGATCAGGGCGCGTGAGCGGTTGCGGTGCGCCCCCAGCACGAGCAGGTACGCGATGATGCCGCTGATCACCATGGCGTTCAGCGTGTGTCCGCTCGGGAACGACGGCGACGATTCGTACGGTGGGACCGCAAACTCAAGCGGTGGGCGCAGCCGTCCGATCGCATTTTTCCCCAGCACGGTCATCAGCAGCGACCCGGAGGCTGCGACCGCCACGAGGACCAGCGGTGTCAGGGACCGGCGTCGAAAACACAGGCCGGCGATCGCGGCGGCGGTAAGCAGCGGCATCATGATCGGACCGCCCAGGAACGTGAAACCGCTCGCCAGCGCCACGAGGACCGGATTACGTAGCTGCACTGACGCATCAAGGGCCGGCTGGTCCAGGACGGCAATCCCATCCGTTTCCGCGACCGCCTCATACACTTCGGCCGACGCGAGGGCCAGGGACACCGCGATGCCGACGCCGACCGCCAGGATCAGCAGCATGGCCCAGCGCGGTCCGATCCAGCGGGCCAGGGCACGCACCCAGCGCACTGTGACCCGTCCCACCGGGGTGGTCCAGCGGGTGTAATCCCTGCCGCCAACGAAATGGTCCTTGTCGGATGTCATTGGTCGACTCTAACGCGACGGCGGGGCCTAGGCTGAGGGGATGAATGATCACCAATCACTGCGCGACCTGGTGCACGGGGTCGCGGTCTTCCCCGATGAGCTGCCTCACTTCGATCCTGCAGCCGTGCCGGATTCGCCGGTGCACCTCTTCCATGAATGGCTGGCGGCTGCTGTCGATGCCGCGGTGATGGCACCGCATTCAGTCACCGTTGCAACGGTGGATCGGGACGGCCTCCCCGACGCCAGAGTGGTGATCCTGAAAGACGTGACTGAGCAGGGGTTTTCCTTCGCCAGCAGCAGCGACAGTCCCAAAGGACGCCAACTGCAGGGTTCCCCGGCGGCCGCCCTGGCCCTGTTCTGGCCCACGATGGGCCGTCAGATCCGCATCAGGGGCAAGGTTCGCCCCGCGGGCGTCGAGGAGAACGACGCCGACTTCCGCCGCCGCCACCCGGTGGCGCGAGCGCTGGTGCTCGCCGGTGAGCAGAGCAGCCGCCTGCGCGATCGGGAGGAACTCGACGCCGCCGTCGCTGCCCAGCTGGATCGGTTCGACGCCCTCGACGGTGAAGCTGCCGCTCCCGGGTCGGCCACCTGGACGGTTTACACGGTGGTCCCGGACACCGTCGAGTTTTGGCAGGCCGACCCCGAACGTCGACACCTGCGGTTGCGCTATGCCAGTGACGGCGACGGCTGGTCGCGGGCCCTGCTCTGGCCGTAGGTTCGGTCGGGCCGCCGCTACCCGTCGTCGTCGTCGCCTGCTGTTCACCGACCCTTCGGATCGGGGACACCCGCCCGTCACCTCTGACCAATCCGGCGGTGGCACCGTGGGGGTGTGAGGATCGTGATTGTTGCTGAAACATTCCTGCCCGCCGTGAACGGGGTAACCCATTCCGTCCAGAAAATGCTCGAGCATTTCGCGGCGCGAGGCGACGAGGTGCTGGTGATCGCCCCCTCCGGGGCCGGCGGGGCTGAGCCTAACCGTGGACGGACGGTCCGCATCCACCGGTTGCCCGCCGTGCCCCTGGCCGGGTACGGGAGCGTTCGGGTGGCGCTGGGCGGTGTCACCCGGGTACGCAATATTCTGGCGGACTTCGCACCGGACATCATCCACCTCGCTTCGCCCTTTGAGCTGGGGTGGCGGGCGGTGCGTGCTGCCGAGCAGCTTGGCATTCCCGTGGTTGCCGTCTACCAGACTGATGTCCCCGGCTACGCCGCCCGCTACGGTGTCCCATTCCTCGCCAATTGGGCGTGGCAGCGGGTTGAGAACATTCACTCAGGCGCCGCCCGCACCCTGGCGCCGTCCACCTCAGCTGTCGACCAGCTGCGCGGGCACGGTATTCCGCGGGTGCATCTGTGGCGGAGGGGGGTCGATACGCGACGGTTTTACCCCGGTCGGCGGGACCATAACCTGCGGTCGGTGCTCGCCCCCGGAGGGGAACGCCTGATCGGGTACGTTGGCCGGCTCGCCGCCGAGAAGCAGGTTGAGGATCTGCGGGTCCTGGCTGATATCGAAAACACCCGACTGGTGATCATCGGCGATGGCCCCCTGCGGGGCACCCTTGAGGAGGCCCTCCCGAACGCGGTCTTCACGGGGTTCCTCGGTGGGGAGGAACTGGCAGCAGCCGTCGCCAGCCTTGACCTCTTTGTGCACCCCGGAGAGCTCGAAACCTTCTGCCAGACCATCCAGGAGGCCATGGCCTCCGGCGTGCCGGTCGTTGCCACCGGCAGGGGCGGACCCCTGGACCTCGTCGATGTCTCCCGTACCGGTTGGCTCTATACGCCCGGCAACCTGGACCAGTTGCGCGGCCAGGTGATGGACCTGATCGGGGATGACGCGAAACGTCAGGCGTTCGCGGAGGCCGCCTTCGCGAGCGTGCAGGGCCGCACCTGGCCGGTGCTCTGCGAGCTGTTGGTCCAGCACTATGAAGAGGTCATGGAGGAACATGCGCTGCTTCGTCTCTGAGGCCCAGGGCGGTGTAGCCGCCACCGCGGTATGAGCGAGCGCACACGGCGGTACGTGGCGCTCGGCGATTCCTTCACCGAGGGGGTGGGGGATCCGAGCAAACACCTGCCCAACGGCGTCCGCGGCTGGGCCGACCGGGTGGCCGAACGGCTGGCGAAGGACCAGCCGGGATGGGAATACGCAAACCTGGCGGTGCGCAGCAAACGACTGCGTCACATCACCGCCGAGCAACTGGAACCAGCGCTGGCTCTGCGCCCCACCTTGATCACCCTCTACGCCGGAGGCAATGACATTCTCGACGCCGGAACCTCGGTGCCGCTCCTCCTCGCGGCGTACGAGGAGCTGGTGGCACCGTTGGCGGCGACCGGGGCCAGGGTGCTCCTGTTCACGGGGTACGACGTCGATGTGTCCCCCGCGCTCCGGCTGCTGCGCAAGCGCCACCAGCTCTATAACGACGGCGTCCGCCAGATCGCGGACCGGTACGGCGCGGACCTGGTGGATTACTGGGGCTTCGAAGCCTACGAGGACCGGCGCATGTGGGGGCCGGATCGGCTGCACATGTCGAAGGCTGGCCACAAATACATGGCCACCCGGGTGCTGGACCTCCTGGAGGTGCAGCATTCGGTGAAACTGAAGGACTGGGAGCCAGCGGTCCCAAGGACATTCAGGGAGTGGGAACGCGCCCAGCGCCGGTGGATCCACGACTGGGTGCTGCCATTGGCGGGGCGCAAGATCCGCCGGGTCACCCTCGGCGACAACCTGCCCCCGCGCTGGCCCACCCCGGTGGTGGTGCCACCGAAAGGCGGGCTTCGCCGCCTCGTGAAGGACCAGGGCCTGCCTGCGACGCTGGGCGGGCCCGGCGTGCCCTAGCTTGCCCCCACAATCAGCAGGATCCCGGCGAACACCACTCCTGAGACGATCAGGGTAACCATGGTGTAGCCCAGGATGTCGCGCATCTTCAGGCCAGCGATCGCCAGCAGCGGCAGGGCCCAGAAGGGCTGGATCATATTGGTCCACTGGTCGCCGTAGGACACGGCCATGATCGCTACTGCGGGGTCTACGCCCAGCCGTTCGGCTGCGTCGAGCATGATCGGTGCCTGCACCGCGAACTGTCCGCCACCTGATGGTACGAAGAAGTTCACCAACCCTGCGGAGAGCAGGGCGAACAACCCAAACGTGGTGGGGTTGGCGATGCTCACGAAGGCGTCCGAAACCACGTTGATGAGGCCCGTCGTCGTCATGATGCCCATGATTCCGGCGTAGAGAGGGAACTGGAGAAGAATTTCGCCGACGTTTGACGCAGCGTTCTTGGTCAGCGCGATCAGCTCGAAGGGGCTGCGGACCAGGAGGAAGAGCAGGGCGAGGAACGTCCAATTGACGATGTCCAGGGTGGCGGTGCCGCCCTGCACATAGTGGACCACCAGGTAGGCAACCAGCGCCAGGCCCAACAACGTGGTGAGGATACGGCTGGCGTCGATGCGGTCGGCGGGGGTGACGACGTCGTCGTTCAGCGCGACGTTATCGGTGTGCCGGGCGTCGACCTGCAGCTCGGAAATCCTGTCCCCGGAGCGGGGAGACACCAGTGCCAGGGCCGCGCTCACCAGGACGATCGTGGCGATGGCGGCAGTGATGTTCCACCAGGAGAAGGTGGTTTCGGTGATGGGGATGGTGGTGCCGAGCTGCTCGGCGATGAATGAACCCTCGGTCGCCGCGGTCAAGGGGCCGGACCCCGAGTAGCCCATATGCCACACCACGAAACCGGAGAACCCTGCTGCGACCAGCATCGGGAAATGCAGTGCCATGCCGCGCTCGCGGGCCTGCGCGGCAACCTCCTTGGCGAGCAGGCCGCCGACGACGAGGCCCAGCCCCCAGGTGATCAGCGACGCCGTGGCGGCAACCACGAACACGAAAACATAGGCCTGCATCGGGCTTCGGGGGATCCCGCCGAGACGGGCCAGCAGTTTCCGGACCGGGCCGGTGTGGGCCAGCGCGTGACCGAGCAACAGGATGAGAGCCATCTGGGTCATAAAGGCGAGCAACCCTGACAGGCCGTCGCCCCACCCGTTGAGGACGTCAACCGGCCCCGCATCCGTGAAAATCAGCGCGGCGACAGCGACGACGAGGCTGAGTACGACGGCGAACACCAGCGCGCTGGGGAGGAAACGTTCAACCACCGAGTTGATCGGACGCATCGCAGCCGACACCGCTGATGTTTTTTGTTTTGTTGGGGGACCGGAGGTCGGCATGGCTGGGTTCTCCTATGAATAGACGTCATTGTCGGTTCGGTAGGGCTCCGATCCGGCACCAACGTTACTTCACCGGCAACCGCCGCGGGTCAATCTGTACGACAATGGTGTCCACAGCATCATCCCCACCAACTGCCGTGGAAAGGTAAGCCGTTGATCAAAGAGATCGCCGTGTTCAGTGGACAAGCAAGTGGGGGATTCGCCGAGGAGATCTGCGGGCACCTGGGTGTGCCGCTGCTCCCGTCACGGCTGCAGCGCTTCGCGAACGACTGCCTGGAAGTGCAGTTGCTGGAGAACTGCCGTGAACGGGACGTATTCATTGTGCAGCCGCTGGTCAAGCCAGTGCAGGAGAACCTGATGGAGCTGCTCATGATGATCGACGCCGCCCGCGGGGCCTCCGCGGGACGCATCACGGCCGTGATGCCACACTATTCGTACGCGCGTTCGGACAAGAAGGACGCACCGCGCATCTCCATCGGCGGCAAGCTGGTGGCGGATCTTCTCACCACCGCTGGCGCATCCCGGGTCCTCACCATGACCCTGCACGCGCCGCAGGTGCAGGCGTTCTTCGGCGTTCCCGTGGATCAGCTGCACGCCCTGCGGGAACTCGCCGCCCATTTCAAGGACCTGGACCTGAGTAACGCCATCGTGGTGTCCCCGGATCTGGGGAACGCGAAGGCCGCGACGGCGTTCTCCCGACTGCTGGGCACGCCGGTCGCCGCCGGGGCCAAGGAACGGTTTGAGAATGACCAAGTCCGAATCACCTCCATCATCGGCGACGTCAGAGACAAAGACATCGTGGTGCTTGACGACGAGATCGCCAACGGCAGCACCGTTCTGGAGCTGCTGGATCACCTGGCGAAAATGGGAGCACGGAAGGCGCGGGTGGTCTGCACCCATGGCATTTTCTCCAACGGAGCCGTCGAGCGGATCGCCAAGCGCGACGACGTCATTGAGGTGCTCTGCACCGACACCGTTCCCATCGGGGAAGACAAGGCCCATCCGAAACTGAAAGTCATTTCGGTGGCCAACGCCTTCGCCGAAGCGATCCGTCGTATCCACACCGGAGAATCGGTCAGCGCCCTCTTCCAGTCAGAGGACATCAGGATCTGACGTTGTCCGCGGTCGCGGCGGAACCCGGGGTAGCCGCCGGGTTGTTGCCGTCGTCAGGTCGTCCTCCGGCGTCACTACGGTGAGGTGGCGGCCCAGGGTCGCTGCCCTAGGTGGCGGAGGCCAGACGTCGTCGGAGTTCGTCCGCCGCGCCGCTCTGCGGGTTTCCTTCCGGCAGTGGTCCACGGCCCCAGAGCCAGAGCAGCAACTCGGCGGGCCTGCCGCTGATCTGGGCATCCGCCTGGTCACTGACCTGGCGTTCAAGGGTGACGACGTCCGGGGCGATAGTCAGGGTCCAGGCTAGTCCTGCGCTCCGCAGGGTGATGGTGGCGCCGCTGGCGTCGTCGTCGGGCTTGCTCCGGACGAGCATCACGGTGAGGATTTCATCGATGCCGTCCACCGCAAGGTCGGGGTCGATTGGGTGGGGATGGCCCAGCGCGGATTCGAGGTCATAGCGGTGGATGGACGTTTCGTGGGCGAGCCTGCGGATCCAGAAACCGACCGTCTGGTCGTCCTTGACCCAGGTGAAAGCCGGATCCGTTGGTGCGTGGGCATCGAACTGGTCCATCAGCCGCGCGTAGCACTGTTGCAGCGCGGGGACCGGCTGCATCTGGTCCAGCTCTGGTGGCGGCCAGGTCCCGGTCGGCCTGGCACCGGTCCGGATGGACTCGGACTTGTGAAGGTACACCATCGCCGTGTGGCGAATCAGGTCCTCCCCGGTCCAGCCCGGGCAGGCGGATACCGCAGAGGTCAGAGCCGAGGGCGCCAACTCAACCATCCGGGCATGGTCGCGGGCCAGCAGCGCACGGTACCGGTCAAAGGGAAGGGCATACGGATACGGAGCTGTCATTACCCGAGTCTAGGCACAATGCTGGCAGAAGGCCGTGAGCCCGGCGGCCAGGAACTGGTGCGGGGCCCGTCCGGCCGCAAAGACTCATCGCCTGTTTGCACCCCGGATGTTACTGGCCGGTAATATAGGTTCATGCACCTTCTGTTTCGGACCCTGCTGACCCTGTTCATCTCCAGACGCCGCCCAAAGTTGAGTATCTGGGGAGAGTCTTCATTGCCGCTCCGTGTCCTGCCCACGGACATTGACATCGCAATGCATGTCAACAACGGCATGTATTTCTCCCTCATGGACCTGGGCCGGTTCGACCTGATGATCCGCAGCGGCACCTGGTCAATGATGCGGCGTAGGGGCTGGAGCCCGGTAGCCAACGGCGAGACCATCAGCTTCCGCAAATCCCTGACCCTGGGTCAGCAGTACACCATCGAGACCCGCATTGTCGGGTTCGACGAGCGTGCCATCTACTTCGAGCAGCGCATGGTCAGTGGGGGCGAAATCTACGCCAAGGCGGTCATCGCCACCCGGCTGGTCTCCAAGGACGGCCCGGTCAGCAACGAAGACATCTTCGCCGCCCTGGGGCAGCCCCCTGCCGCCCTGGTCCTGCCGGAATGGATCCACGAGTGGCGCCTGAACAACTCATTGCCCAGCACCAGGCGCCCCGCCCCGCACGTCTGGGTCCGGTAGGTCTGGTTCGAGTTTCCCGCACGCGGAAGGTGCCAGCCGGCCGCCCGGCGGGACTTATTCGGTTGAGAAATCAGTGAACTCGCCGGTCGGAGCACCGTAGGACCCGTCGACGTCGTTCACCCGTCCGGGAGCGGCGGTGGAGCCAAGCCAGGAGGCCAGTTCACGGACCGCCCGATCGGCGCCCTCGGCCACGATCAGCACCGACCCATCTGCCCGGTTCGAGGCGATACCTGAGAGCCCCAGCGCCAGAGCCCGTTTGCGGGTGTAGTAGCGGAACCCGACACCCTGCACGGTTCCGGTCACGGTCGCTGTGAGCCGGGTTTGCTGCTGTTCATTCATCGGTTCAGCGTAGCGAACCACCTCTCAACCCCCTAGGTTTGAGGGTATGCCTGCAATCGAAACATCCAGCACGTCCAGACCACCCGAGCCAGACCTCCTGATCCGCCTCGCCGAGGCTCACCGCGTGGGCACAGCGTTCCGGGGCTGGGACGGCCAGGAAAAGAGTGTCAGCCCGCAGACCCTGACGAAAGTGCTGAGCGCGCTCGGTGTTGCCTGCGAAACGAACGACGACGCCGTCCGGGCGCTGCACGACGCCGAAACGGCTCCCTGGCGGCGGACGCTCCCTCCCGTCGTCGTCGGCAGGGAAACGGTGGTCCAGGACGTTCCGATTATTACCCCAGCGGGAAGCCGGCCGACGATTCGCCTCGTGCTCGAAGACGGACAGCTGAGGGAACTGGAGCTGTCCGGCAGCGCCGTTGAGCAGTCAGAGATCGACGGCGTCCCCCTGGAACGCCTGCACCTCACCCTCCCGGGGGATTTGCCGCTCGGGTGGCATACCCTGCACGCGGTCCAGGCCGATGGCGCCGTCGCCGAGTGCACACTGGTTGTGACTCCACAGCGGCTGAACACCACGGCGCGGCTCAACCGAACCTGGGGGCTGATGGCCCAGCTGTACTCGGTGCGGTCCAAGGACTCGTGGGGGGTCGGGGACATCGCTGACCTGGGTCAGCTGGCAGCCTTCTCGGCGAGCAGGGGGGCGGGGTTTGTGCTGATTAACCCCTTGCATGCCGCCGAACCCGCTCCTCCTGTCGAACCCTCACCGTATCTGCCGTCTACCCGGCGCTTCTTCAACCCTCTTTATCTTCGGGTGGAGAACGTCCCCGAGTACGCGGCGTTGACCGCCGGGGCGCGGGATGCCATCGAACACGATGCTGTGACCCTGCGGCAGGCCAACAGTGACGCTGACATTCTGGACCGGGACAGCAGCTACGCCGCGAAGCTCAGCGCGCTGGAGAGCATCCACCAGGTGCCACTGACCGACGAAAGACAACGTTCCTTCGATGAGTTTCGGGCGCAGGAAGGTGAGGGCCTGGAAAGCTTCGCCCTCTGGTGCGCGCTCGCAGAAACCCTGCCCGCGGGAGCCCCCGAATGGGACGACCAGTCCTACCTCGACACCCGGCGCGTAGCCCTGGCGGACCGGATCGGGTTCCACCTCTGGCTGCAATGGCTCTGCGATGAGCAGCTTGCCGCCACGCAGCAGGGCGCGCTCGACGCCGGGATGACCATCGGTATCATCCATGACCTGGCCGTCGGCGTGCACTCCCACGGGTCCGACGCGTGGTCCCTGCGCAGCGTCCTCGCGGAAGGGATTAGCGTCGGCGCACCACCAGACATGTTCAACCAGCAGGGCCAGGACTGGAGCCAGCCGCCGTGGCATCCTGGCCGCCTGGCCGAATCCGGGTACACCGCCTATCGGGACATGCTGCGCACGGTCCTCAAACACGCCGGTGGTATCCGCGTGGACCACATCCTCGGCCTGTTTCGCCTCTGGTGGATCCCCGCCGGCGGCGGGTCCGGCGACGGCACCTACGTCTATTACGACCATGAGGCGCTCATCGGCATCCTGGCCCTCGAAGCGCAGCGGGCCGGCGCCGTCGTCATCGGCGAAGATCTCGGCGTGTTTGAGCCCGGGGTGCAGGACTACCTGGCCGAGCGCGGAATCCTGGGCACCTCGATCCTCTGGTTCGAGCACGACGACGACGGCCCGCGCCGTCCCGAAAACTACCGCCAGGCGTGCCTGACCAGCGTCACCACCCACGACCTGCCGCCGTCCGCCGGGTACCTGGCGGGCGAACACGTTGACCTGCGGGAGTCACTTGGGTTGCTGAACCGACCGGTTGAGGAAGAACGCTCGGCCGACCAGGCCGCCCAGGACTCGGTGCTGGCACTGGTCCGTGCAGTGACGGGACCAACTGCCGGAGGCGCCGCCGACACGGTGGAATCAACTGTAGAAGCGCTGCACCGGTTCATTGTGCGAACTCCTTCGGTGCTGCTCGGCGTCGCGCTGACGGATGCGGTGGGGGAGCGGCGCACCCAGAACCAACCGGGGACCAAGGACGAGTACCCCAACTGGCGGATCCCCCTCGCCGGATCTGACGGCCAGTCAGTGCTCCTCGAGGACCTGCCGGACAATGAGCGGTTTGCCGCCCTGGCGCGGGTGATGGCGGGTTGATCCGGGGGGACCGACTCATTCCGGGGCGGCGCCCCGAAGGTTCTATGCTGTAACCATGGCCCCCGCCGAATTATATTTCCCTCTCCCCTCCGCCTGGTCGCGCGCGTTGGGCTACCGAAGGATCCGTTGTGGGTGAGCTCCCGCCGGACGGCGTGCAGGGGATTGACGCCACCCTCAGTCGCGGTGCGGACAACATCCTGAGGCTGCGGTGGGCGCGAGGCATCTCAATCACTGAAGCCGACGCCCGCCTGGCAATGGATCAGGTGAACAAGCTGTGCGCTGGGGAAAGCCTCCCCATGCTCGTTGACATGGCGACAACGAAGGCCGTCAGCCGGGGAGCGCGAACGGTGTTCGGTCTGCCGTGCTCGGCCTCGCGGATTGCGCTCCTGGGCTCCTCGCAGGTCGATAAGGTCATTGCCAACTTCATTCTGGGCGTGAGCTCGCTACCGTGCCCCACAAAATTCTTCACCTCCGAACCGGCCGCGCTTGGCTGGCTGAAGGAGAGGTAAGTGGCGGAAGAGTTTGTGGACAAGCGGCTCGACGCCTTGGTGGAGGGAATTGTCCGGCTCTCCTCCGGAGACCTGTCAGCCAGGATGGAAGTTTCTCCCGCCCGGGATTCAATGGACGCCGTGATCAGCGGTGTGAATCTCCTGGCCGAGGAACTCGAAGTTCTCTATGAAGACCTGGAGCAGCGGGTCCGTGACCGGACCGCCCGCTTGCACGCGGCCCAGGTCGAGTTGGAACGAATGGCTATGTATGACAGTCTCACCGGTCTCCCGAACCGAACCTTGCTGCGCCGACGGATTGACGACGAAACGCTGGCCGCGGCCGCAGGGGTGCAACCTGCGGCATTGATTCTGCTGGATCTTGACGCGTTCAAAGCGGTGAACGATAGCCTCGGCCATTCTGCCGGCGACCAGGTGCTGATCGAAGTGGGACGTCGTCTTGAATCGACCGTCCGGGAATCCGATACTGTGGCACGGCTGGGCGGCGACGAGTTTGCGGTCTTGTTGCCGCAAACTGCCGACGAGATCGCCTGTGAAATCGCTGAGCGTATCCTTTACGCGTTGCGGCCGGCGATGATCGTTTCCGAAACCAGCATCCGCATCCTGGCGAGTATCGGTGTCCGGTGCGGTGAAGCCGGGCAGTCGGGCGAAGACATGATGCGCGACGCCGATACTGCAATGTATGTGGCGAAGAACCTTGGCCGCAGCAATGTCCAGGTGTTTCACCCAGCCATGCTGCAAGCGACGCACGAGCGTTTCACCATTCTCGAGGAGCTGCGTCAGGCCATCCCAGCAGGCCAGCTCAGAGTTCATTACCAGCCGCTGGTCTCCCTTCAGACCTCCACGATTATTGGCGCCGAGGCTCTGGTGCGCTGGCAGCACCCGGACCGTGGGCTGCTCTATCCGGACCATTTCATTGGGATAGCGGAGGAGAGTGGACTGGTCGTCGATATCGGTGAATGGATGATTAACGCGGTCGCTGCTCAGCTCGGAGACTGGGGGGATGTGTTGGATGGTCGGGACTTTGCCGTCCGAATCAACTTGTCCGCCGCTGAAAGCAGGGCCCCCGGTCTGGCTGACCTCATCGATCGGGCCCTCGCCAGGCATGCTGTTCCCACCGATCGGTTTATCGTCGAGATTACTGAGACTTCCCTGATGACTGATCCGGAGGCGAGCTCCGCCAATTTGCTCGGGCTGCGGGAGCTTGGCGTCGGTGTCGAAATCGATGACTTCGGTACCGGCTACTCGTCCATCAGCTACCTCAGGAAACTTCCCGCCCAGGCGGTGAAAATGGACAGCTCGCTGATCGAAGACATTGTCGATGATCCGAGGCAGTTGAAGTTTGTCGCTGCCGTCCTGCAACTGATCGAAGCGGCTGGTCTCCTCTCGGTCGCGGAGGGAATTGAGACGGCTGACCAGGCCAGGCTACTGAACCGAATGGGCTGCGATTACGGTCAGGGTTACTTTTTCGGCCGGCCGGCAGAGGCGGCAGTAATGGCAGGGCTAATCGGTAAAGGATTGCCCTCGCTGAGGGTTTAGTGTTGACGCGTGCCGACATTCCCGAAGAAATACCTCCTGCTGCCTGCGGTCATCAGGCTCTCCTCAGGGGTGCCCAGGGATCGTAATGTCGCCTGGGAAAACTATTGGCACCGGATTCAAAGCACAGGGTCCGACGGCGACGTGTTGTGGGACGCTGGCGGGGACCAGGAGTTCAATAGCTACCTTCCCGGCCTCAGCCGCACCCTGAACCCTGCGCTGCCGGTCATTGATATCGGCTGCGGCAACGGTGCATTCACCCGGTTGCTGGCCGCCCACTTCCCCCTGGCTGTAGGGGTGGACGTCGCCTCGAGTGCCACGTCCCGTGCGCTGACCGAATCGGCTCACCTCAGCAACGTGGACTATCGCACCGCCGACTGCACCGCTCCGGGGGCCGGCGAGCTCCTGGCAGCCGACTTTGGCCACTCGAACGTCTTCGTCCGGGGCGTCTTCCACGTCCTCGACCCGGCGGCCCGCACTGCCCTGGCCGCCACGCTCAAATCCTTGGTCGGGCCCCAGGGGCGGGTTTTTCTGGTGGAAACCAACTATCGAGGCGACGCGCTCAGCTACATTTCGCGCCTTGGCGCCTCGCCCGGCAGGATTCCCAAACCGTTGGAGCTCGCCATCGGCGGTCTGCCGAAACCCGGTCATTTCGGCCCCGCCGAACGTCAGTCAGCCTTCGACGACGAGTCCTGGGCTGTGCTCGAGGACGGTCCGGTGACCATTAACGCTGTTGCCATGCGGGCGAAGGGCGAGCCGGAGCAGATCCCGGGCTACTACGCAGCGCTCGCGCCCCGTTCCTGAGTCGACCAGGTCGTCAAAACTCATCGGTTGCCCGTTCAAACTATTATGTGATCTTCGTCTACCCTTAGTGAGGTTGAATATTGAACAATTTCACGCAGCGTCAGCGCCCGCGGTCCTGACAGTACCCACCGTTCCAGCACGAAGGAGACATTGATGAGTTGGCTTGCCCGCGAACACACCATCGCCCCGCCCGGGTTTAACCGTTGGTTGATCCCCCCCGCAGCCCTGGCGGTGCATCTCTGTATCGGCCAGGCATACGCCACCAGCGTGTACAAGAACGCCCTGGTTGAGCACTTCGATGCGAGCCTGACGCAGATCGGCGTGATCTTCTCGATCGCCATCGTGATGCTGGGCCTGTCGGCCGCAGTGATGGGCACCTGGGTAGATAAGAACGGCCCCCGCATGGCCATGTTCACCTCGGCTCTTTTCTGGACCGGTGGTTTCCTTGTCGGCTCACTCGGAATCTTCACCAACCAGCTGTGGCTCGTCTACCTGGGCTACGGCTTCATCGGTGGCATCGGTCTTGGCATCGGTTACATCTCCCCGGTTTCGACCCTGATCAAATGGTTCCCGGACAGGCCAGGGCTGGCTACCGGTATGGCCATCATGGGCTTCGGTGGCGGCGCCCTGATCGCCAGCCCCCTCTCCACCCAGCTGTTGCGGATGTATGACCCGAACTCCGACGTCGAGGGCTGGGTAGCCAGCGGCGATTCGGTGGGCATGCTCTTCCTCACCCTCGCAGCCATTTACCTCGTGTACATGATGTTCGGTGCGTTCACCATCAAGGTCCCCGCAGCTGACTGGAAGCCAGAAGGCTTCGACCCCTCAACAATCAAGACCAAAGCGCTCGTAACCTCCGATAACGTCTCGGCCAAGAACTCCATCAAGACCAAGCAGTTCTGGCTGGTCTGGATCGTGCTCTTCTGCAACGTCACGGCAGGTATCGGCATCCTTGAGCAGGCGTCCCCAATGATCCAGGACTTCTTCCGCGAGGCAGACGGCTCCACCGCGGTCACCGTTGCTGTCGCCGGTGGGTTCGTTGGGTTGTTGTCGATTGGAAACATGGCCGGTCGCTTCGTCTGGTCCTCCACCTCAGACATCATTGGTCGCAAGCGGATCTACATGATCTATTTGGGTGTTGGCGCATTGCTGTACACCACGCTGGCGCTCGCCGGCGCGGGCACCACGATCCTCTTCGTGTTCCTGGCCTTCTTCATCATTTCCTTCTACGGCGGCGGCTTCGCTACCGTTCCTGCCTACCTGCGTGACCTCTTCGGCACCTACCAGGTCGGCGCCATTCACGGCCGGTTGCTGACCGCCTGGTCAGCCGCGGGTATCGCCGGACCACTGATCGTCAACGGTTTCCTCGATGCTCAGGGCACACCAGGCGAGCTCACCGCAGCCGCCTACCAGCCGGCACTGCTCACCATGGTGGGTCTGCTGGTTATCGGTTTCATCGCCAACCTGATGATCAAGCCGGTCGACTCGAAGTTCCACGAACCAAAGGCGGCTCCCGAATCCGGGACGTCCACCAAAGAATCCGCTATGGAGGCATGAGATGAAGGTAGCAAGCACCACGTTCGTATGGGCCCTTGTGACCGTTCCCTTGGCATATGGGATCTTCCAGACCATGACCCGCGTGTCAGCACTGTTCGGCGGCTAACCACCCGCAGCTTGTAGTGCTGCACCAACGACGGCGGCCCCCACCCCTTGCGGGGTGGGGGCCGCCGTCGTTAACGAGCCGTCGTCGTCGGTCGACCAGCTCTCCGACCAAAGGGCCGGTGTGCCGTTTACCAGCGGGGGTGGATCGCTTCACGGAAGTGGCGGTCGTAGATATCACGGACGCCGTCGTTCAACCGGGCCCCAAGATCCCCGGTGTCCGCTGCTGCTGCGTTGGCGCGCGCCTGCTCCACGGTGCGGGCGCCGGGGATGACGGTGCTGACGCCGTCCTGCGCCACAATCCAGGCGATCGCGGCCTGGGCGGTGGTCACGCCGTCGGGAACCAAGCCCTCGAACTCCTTGACGGCCGTCAAGCCGGTATTGAAGTCAACGCCTGAGAAGGTCTCTCCGACGTCGAACGCTGAACCGCTGATGTTGTAGTTCCGGTGGTCGTTCTCGGCGAACGTCGTGTCCTTTGAATACTTGCCGGAGAGCAGCCCCGAGGCGAGCGGAACCCTCACGATGATTCCGACGCCAGCCTCCTTGGCCGCGGGCAGCACCTCGTCCAGTGGTTTGAGGCGGAAGGCGTTGAGGATGATCTGGATGGTCGCAATGTTGCCGTGTTTGAGGGCGGCCAGGGCCTCATCAGTGCGTTCGACGCTGACCCCGTAGTTGCGGATGGCGCCTTCGCTGACCAGCGTGCCGAGGGCATCGTAGACCTCGGCGTCGGAATAGACCGACGACGGCGGACAGTGCAGCTGCACCAGGTCAAGAGTGTCCACACGGAGGTTGGTGCGGGACCGGTCGATCCACTGGCGGAAGTTTGCCAGCGTGGAGTTCTCCGGCCTCTGCTCCACCCTGCGGCCCATCTTGGTGGCGACGGTGATGTCCAGGCCGGGGTTATCCGCCAGGAAGGCGCCGATGGTCTGTTCGCTGCGGCCATCGCCGTACACGTCGGCGGTGTCGAAGAAGGTGATGCCGGAATCCACGGCGGCGTGGAGGATGGCCGTGGCATCGTTGGGGTCTACGTCTCCCCAGTCGGCGCCGAGCTGCCAGGTGCCCAGCCCTACGGTCGAAACGGAGCGTGCGGTCTTACCAAGAGTTCGTTGTTCCATCCACTGACTCTAGCCAGCCGAGCGTCTGGCGCGGCAATCCCCGGATTCCGGTCCGCTGCGCTCTGGTCCGTCGGAGCGGGCAGGCGTAGCCTAGGGGCCATGATGAGAGTGGTTGTGGTCGGGGGTACTGGTCTGGTGGGACACCATCTGGTGGACGAATGCGTGAGACGAGGCCACCAAACGCGGTCGGTCAGCCGTCACCTTCCCGCCCACCACTCGCCGCGGTGGGTCGCCGGTGCCGAGCACATGGCAGCCGATGTGACGACCGGGGAGGGCCTGACGGATGCGCTGGCCGAGGCCGATGTCCTGATTGACGTCCTCGACGGACAGTTCGGAAAAGGTCAGCGGGCGCTCGACGACGGCGCTCTGAACCTGCTTACCGCAGCCCGAGAGGCAGGAATCGCGCGGGCTGTGGTGCTCTCGATTGTCAACTGTGACCTGGCGGCGTTCTCCTACTATCGGGCCAAGGTGCGCCAGGAGAAGATCTACCAGAATTCGTCGATTCCATCAGTGGTGGTCCGGGCTACCCAGTTCCACAACTTTCTGACGGTAGTGTTCGACGGCGGGCGCAAGGCCGGAGTACTTCCTGTCCTGAAGAACGCCGTGTTTCAGCCGATCGCCGTTCAGGATGTGGCAGGTGCGCTGGCCGACGCGGCAACCCATCAGCCGATACCCCAGGGGACCATCAACGTCGGCGGCCCACAAGTGCTGGAAATGGCCGAGCTGGCTCGCATCTACCGCGACGTCACAGGAGCAACCGGCCGCCAGATCACCCTGCCGCTGCCGGGTGCTCTCGGGAAGTTCTTCAGTAGCGGCGAGAATCTTGCCCGCGACTCGGCCGTCAACGGCTTGACCTTCGAGGCCTGGCTGCGCCTGCGCTCGGTCTGATGAGGCCAGACATCCCGGTCATGTCCCGACGGCGCTCGCACAGCGTACGGACCTGCACGCAAACACGCCGGGGGTACGCAGCACCAGGGCGCCCCTCCACACAGAACCGCCGGTTAGGTCCAGAGTCGCCGCTTGCAAGCGGCGACTCTGTGCCCAACCGGCGGTTCTATGGTCGCCCCCACAGGTCGCCTCGAGGGGCGCCTTCGTGCGGGCGGCGTGTTTCAGCCCGCCGAGGCCGAGGACCGCACTGTCGCGGCGACGGGTTCCTTGGCCGGGAACGACGGCGGGTTCACGCCGGCCATCTCTTCCATCACCCGGACCACCTGGCAGCTGTAGCCGAACTCGTTGTCGTACCAGACATAGAGCACCAGGTTGGTGCCGTTCGCGATGGTCGCCAGTCCATCGACAATCCCGGCCCGGCGGGAGCCGACAAAGTCGGTGGAGACGACGTCGGGCGAGTCGATGTAGTCGACCTGTTTGCGCAAATCGGAGTGCAGCGACGTTTCGCGCAGGTAGGTGTTGACCTCGTCCTTACTGGTCCCGTCGGCCAGGGTCAGGTTGAGGATTGCGATCGAGACATCGGGGGTCGGCACGCGGATGGAGCTGCCGGTCAGTTTGCCCTCGAGCTCGGGGAGCGCCTTCGCGACGGCCTTCGCCGCACCGGTCTCGGTGATGACCATGTTCAGCGCCGCTGAACGGCCACGCCGGTCACCCTGGTGGAAGTTGTCGATCAGGTTCTGGTCATTAGTGAACGAGTGCACCGTCTCCACATGCCCGTGCACCACACCGAACCGGTCATTGATGGCCTTCAACACGGGGGTGATGGCGTTGGTGGTGCAGGACGCGGCGGTGACGATCTGGTCCGTGGGCAGAATGGTGTTGTGGTTGATGCCATGCACAATGTTCTTCAGCGCACCCTTGCCCGGCGCCGTCAAAAGCACCCGGGCAATGCCCTTGCTCTGCAGGTGCTTGGACAGCCCTTCCTCGTCGCGCCAGCGTCCGGTGTTGTCGACCAGCAGGGCGTCCTTGATGCCGTAGGCGGTGTAGTCGACGGTGGACGGGTCGTTCGAGTAGATCACCTGGATGTGCACGCCGTTGGCGGTAATCGTGTTGGCTTCTTCGTCGATCCGGATGGTGCCCTCAAAGCTGCCATGCACCGAGTCGCGGCGGAGCAGGCTGGCCCGCTTCATCAGGTCGTTGTCGGCGCCCTTACGGACCACAATGGCGCGCAACCGCAGCCCGTGGCCACCGCCGGCCTTCTCGATCAGGAGCCGTGCCACCAGGCGGCCGATGCGCCCGAAACCATAGAGCACGACGTCGGTGCTGGTGCGTTCGTCGGCCCCGCGCTTGTCGACGACGTCGGCCAGCTCCGCGCGGAGGAAGTCCTCCAGGGAGGCGCCACCGCCGTCGGCCTTGAACTTCTGGGTCAGCCGGGCAATATCGATGGCCGCGGCGCCCAGATCAAGGTCCACCAGGGTGCGCAGGAGCGGCGCGGTTTCCTCGAGGAACAACTCTTCCTTGCTGATCCGGCGGGCAAACCGGTGGGCTTTGAGGATGTTCATGGCCGACTTATTGATGAGGCTGCGGCCGTGGATGCTGATCACCACGTTGTTTTCGCGGTACAGCCGCCCGATGACGGGGATCATTCCCTCCGCAAGAGCCTCTCGGCTCATCCATGTGTCAAGGCATTCCGATGGGTCGCGGTGCACTGTCAATCCCTTCCTGCCGCTGGGTTCTCCAGCGTTGTGTGCGGCCCGCCGCGGACCTGGTCGAATAGGTCTGGCGCGGCTGGCTCATGCGCGCGGCCGCCCGGACGACGGCGTCGGGGGCGGGGATGGTGCGCGGGTGATAGGTCAAGAATATCGTCCCGACACCGATTGGCGGTAAATGGTCACGGCGACGCAACGCAGCCGAAACAGCCAGCGCGCATGCTGGAGCCATGAAGCGACCCCTGTCCCATGCGGCGACGGCCGAGGGCTTCACCTTTCGGACGTACGGTCGTATTCGTCGACTTCCTGACGGAAAGAAGCGAGTGCTTTGATCAGTCGAGGCGCTGGCGTGGACTTGGGGGATGGGTGGGACAGGGCTGAGCGTAAGCCAACGAGGGCCTGGGCCAGGGGTGGGCAGTGCGGACAGTGTCTGAGGTGCGCTTCGATATGCCGCTGAGTTTCGTCGGCGAGGGTCCCCTCAAGGTAAGGGGCTAGGGAGTCCCGGGCCTGCCGGCAGTCGGCGGTTTGTCGTTCGATCGTCCCGCTGGTCTTTGCCAGGATTTGGACCATGCGTAATCGCGCCCGCTGCAGGCGTTTATGTGCGGCTGCTTCAGAAAAGCCTCCTAGATCGGCGATCTCAGCTGCGCTCCAATCCAGACTGTCATGCAGAACGAGCATCATCCTGTCCTGTACGGGGAGTTGCGCCAGTCCGGCGCGGAGATGTTGTTCGTCCTCTGCCTGTTCAATCACGGCGAGCGGATCTGGGACCGTCATTGCCCGAAGATCCTCATTGGCTGGCACAGTCAGGGGTGCGTTCCGCCCCGCAAGGTCTTTACTACGGTTGATCAGGATGCGGTGCAGCCACGTGGCCAACGAGGCGTCGCCGCGGTACGTGCCCTGGGCACGCCACGCCCGTTCGAGAGTGTCCTGAACCAGGTCGTCGGCGTCGATGCCTTTCGGCGCAGTCCGTTGCGCCAATCGTCGAAGTCGCGGCATTTCGGCGCTAAGCGCGGTAAGAAATTCTTCGGATGACAGCATTGCCGCACGCTCCTACGTCCAGTTCCGCTCGGTGAACCGTCTAACAGAGTATCCGCGAAGGACAGAGGAAAGGAAAGACGATGGAATTCGTGAAGTTTATGCGCAGCAGCAGCGGTCGGATCCTGCGCATCACGGCTGGAGTGGTACTGGCCCTGGTGGGTGTTTTTGCCGTGGAGGGTGCCGGCGGGATAGCCCTGGTGCTGGTCGGTTTCGTAATGATCGCGGCTGGGGTGGTCAACTTTTGCCTGCTCGGACCGCTGTTCCACACCGATGTGTGGGGCAATCCAAAGCGGACATCTGAGCGCGCATAATGTCCGCGGCTTGCGCCAAGATAGCTGGCTGAATCAGCGAAGTGACGGGCCGGAGCAGGGTGGCTGACGCCAACCACCCGAGCGGCGGCCCGGATCTGTGCCCCGTTGAGACCACCTGATTTGACTAGGTTCGGTCCTGCACCGATGAGCGCCAGTTCCAGATGCGCAATACTGACTCAATGAATCAGACCAACTCGGTAACCCTGCGCTTCCTCGCTGCTCCCACCGACCTAGGACACAGTGGTTCCGTCGACGCCGGGACGGTGCTGGAATGGGTGGATAAGGCAGCCTACGCTGCCGCCGTCGGGTGGGCGAAAAGTTACTGCGTCACCGCGTACGTCGGCAATATCCACTTCGCTGATCCGGTGAATGTGGGCGACATGGTGGAGGTCGAGGCAACCATTGTGTACACCGGGCGGTCGTCGCTGCACATCCAGACCGTGGTGTCCTCCGGTGACGTCAAAGGCGGCGACGCGTCAATGCGCAGCCAATGCCTGGTGATTTTCGTAGCGGTCGGACCGGATGGCAAGCCTGTTCCAGTACCACCGTTCGAACCGTCAACCCCCGAAGAGGTCAGCCGCCGGGACGCGGCGAAGGCCCGGATCGCTGTGCGCGAGGAAATTGTCGAGGCAATGCGCGGACAGGTCTACACCGACGAAGGGACCGCCGAAAAAGTTACCCTGCGGTTCCTCGCGGCGCCGACCGACGTGAACTGGGGTGGCAAAGTGCACGGCGGCACGGTGATGGATTGGATCGATGAGGCCGCCTACGTCTGTTCGGCCCGGTACTGCGGCCAGGACACCGTGGCGGTGTTCTCCGGTGGGGTGCGGTTCTATCGGCCGCTGCTGATCGGGGACGTGGTGGAGGTGGAAGCCCGCCTGGTCTATACGGGCAACAAGGGAATGCACATCGCCGTCCACGTCAGGTCCGGAAAACCGACCGACGAGGACATGAATCTGACCACCTACTGCCTCACCGTGATGGTGGCCAGGGATGCGAACGGCACAGCTGTCGCCGTCCCGGGGTGGATACCCCGGTCCGAAGAGGACCGCCGACTTGAGGCGCATGCGCGGGAGCTGCTGGAAATCCGGGGGCGCGCGCCGGGGAACCGGCTGCCCAACCACCTGACCCGTTAGGGGCAGGGCTTCCAGGTCTTCCCACCGGGGGCGTAACACCGGGGACCGGTATAACCCGGGAAGGGCTCCTGCGCCGGCGGTGGAGGCTGCACGACCGGAGGGGCGGGTTGCGGAGCTGGCGGAACGTAGGGCGCGGGAAGGTTTCGGACGCGCTCCCGTTCGGCTTCGGCGAGCCTTTCAGCTTCCAAAGCGGCAGCCTCGGCTGCCAGACGATCCGCTTCGGCCCGCTCGGCCGCCTCTTTTCGTTCCTGCTCAGCCACTGCTGCAGCTGCTGCCCGTTCTTTCTGCTCCGCCGCCACACGGGCTGCCTCCGCCTTCTTCGCTGCAGCGTCTGCCTTGGCCTCTGCTTCCTCAGACTTGAGCGTCTCGGCCTCGGCTTCAATTGAGGCAAGCCTCGATTCCCCGGAATCGATCGTTGCCGACAGCCCGGACAGGAGAGAAACTCCGGCGGCCGTCGAATGCGCGAGCCAGCGAACTGATTGTTCACCCGCTTTCAGAGCGCTATGCAGGGCCTTGGCTGCGACCAGGGCCACAGCCAGGCTCCCGACCGTCGCCGCCGCTGCCGCGGCTGTAGCGCCGACGGGCTGTTCCATGGCCTCGGTGACGGCCGCCGCAGCCTGCTCAATTTCGGCCGGGACAGTGCACTCCGCCGCAGGATCATAAAGACCCGTTTCGTTGGCGGTGGCCTCAGCCTGAGCGTCCCGAACGAGGTCGAAATACTTGCTGTTCGGTTCGAAAAGGACTGCTATGCCCAGCCCCTGACGGGCAATCTCCGCATTGACCAATGTGCCGTCCTCCAAGGCGACGGCCGCTAGCACACGGTCGTATTGGTCGGTCCTTTCGACGTCGAAGTCCAGGCCCACCGTGGTGCCAGGTGGCAACATGCTCTCCAGGAAGGCCGTCGCTTCAGGGCCGAGACACTCTATCGCCTTATCTGGGTGCTTTGTCTCAGGGGTGTCTACGTTGAGGAGCCGGACCCTCTGGTCCTCACCTTCAAAGTTGATGACCAATGTGTCACCGTCGATGATCCGGACCACCTCGCCGGTTTGGGCGTCCGCGCTTGCGGTACCGCACCCCGCAACCCCTGCAACGACAGACACCGCCAGGATGACTGCTGTTGAATAACGACGACGCTTCCGAGCGAAAAATCCCGACGACGGGCTGGTTTCCTGCATTGATTCCCCATCTTGCTAGGACCTGAAACACGAGTGGTGGTTGATCAAACCGGGCAACCGGCTGATCAACCACCCTAGCGTTGTTTAACTGTGTTTTCCGGCCCTGCGTCGAGGCACCTTGCAGCCGAACTTATTGCCCGGATGCGGGCGGGATATCACTGGTCCAGTACGCCCTCAGCCAGCTGCCCGACTACTCCCATCAGCATGTGCAAGCCGGCCAGAATGTCCTCGTCACGAGTGTATTCATGCTCGTTGTGTGAGATACCTTCAACCGACGGCACAAACAACATGACAGTGGGAACAACGTCCTTCATATTCGTTGAGTCATGCCCGGCGAGGGTCTGGACCCGTCCCTTACTCAGACCAAGGTCAGCGGCCACCTTCTCAGCCAAATCCACACCCTCCGGCTGATACGGCGTCACGGGCCAGCGGTGCTTTTCGTTCTTCTCGATGACAACGTTCGCTGCTTCCTTGATGGCGGCAACCCGCTCATCGAGCATCTTGTCAGCTCGAGCCAGCACCTCTTCGTCAGCCGAGCGCAGGTCCAGAAGCAGGTTCACCCGCGACGGCACCACAACCGGTGAGTTGGGGTAAACATCAAGCTGTCCTACTGATGTGTGGAGCACCCCGGGAAAGAGGTCGGCCACCTCGCGGGCGGCAACAACCAGCATCGAAGCACCAAGGAGGGCATCCTTGCGATCAGCGATCACGGTGGAACCGGTATGCGACTGCTCGCCGATGACCACAAACTCGTACTTGTTGGCGGCCCAGTTCGAATCGACCAGCCCGATGACAACGCCGTCGCGCTCCATGCTTCGGCCCTGCTCAATGTGAATCTCGGCGGCATACGCTGCGCGGGGCGCGGGTCCCTCGCCCCGGCAGCCAATGGAATCCAGTGCCTCGCGCACGCTCACGCCCTGCGTGTCAGTGATCGCCAGGGCGGTGTCGATGTCGAGTTTTCCGGTGTAGACCGAGCTGCCAAGCATCGAGGGTTCGAAGCGCGCCCCTTCTTCGTTGAACCAATTGACGACGGCGATGTTGTACTTGGGTGTCCGGCCGGACTCCCGATACTTGGCTGCGAGCCGGAAAGCGGTGTGGGCTGCGGCAAGCACGCCGTATGCACCGTCGTAGCGGCCCGCCGTTGGCTGTGAATCCAGGTGCGAACCCACCAAAATGTAAGGTGCATCCGGAACCAGATCCAGGAGGCCGAACTGGTTACCGATCTCGTCGAAGGTCACCGTGAAGCCAGCTCCCTGCAACAGGGTGGTGAGCCATGCCCGCTGCTCGCCGTCGGCTGCCGAGCCAGCCAGGCGGTGGACGCCGCCATTTGCTGTGGCGCCAAAGGTGCAGAGGGTCGCGAAATCAGCGATGAATTTGGCGTCGTCCCCGGTGAAGTTGGCTGGATTTGGTTCAGTGATTGTGGTTCCCATTGTTGTTCCTGACGGTTGAGGTGGGCGGCGCGTGTCGGGGCAGCTGGACCGGTTAGGCGTCGGAGGTCTTCGGCGCGCGGGTCGTTGGATCCTGGATCAGGTGCAGCACGGCGGGCTTGCCGCTGGCGATCGCCCGTCGGAAGGCATCCCGAAATTGTTCGGTGTGCTCGACGCGTTCGCCGTGGCCACCGAAGGACTCCGCCCAGGCCGCAAAATCAGGGTTCGTGAGGTGAGTGCCGGAGGGCCGGCCAGGGTAGTGGAGCTCCTGATGCTCACGAATTGTCGCGAAGCAACCGTTGTCCGCCACGATGGAGATGAACGCGCTGCCGTAGCCGATGGCGGTCGCGATTTCCTGGCCATTCATCATGAAGTCGCCGTCACCCTCCACCGCGATCACCTGCCGGCCCGGGAACATCAGGCTGGCCGCAACAGCGGCCGGGACGCCCATCCCCATGGCGCCATTGCGCGGGGCGGCCAATGAGTTGGCCGAGGTGTGCTGCAGGTAGCGTCCCGGCCAAATGGCGTGATTCCCCGCCCCGTACGTGATGACGGCGTCGTGGTCCAGTTCCGTCCGGAGAATGTCCATGCACAGCCCGAGATCCACCCCGGATCCCCCATCAGGGCGTGGCGTCGAGAACGCCTCGTAGTCTGCCCGGGCGTCCTTGAGCCATTCGGCTGGAACACTGGTGGTGAACTGGTGGCCTGTGAGCGCGGCCGCAAATTCCTTGACACCGGTCACTATGTGCTGGTCCAGCCGGCCAAAGTGACCCAGCGTATCTCCTGGCATAGCGACGACCGTTTCGGCGTTGAGTCCACGGGTGTAACCGTCGCTCAGCACGTCAGCCCGGGTGCAGCCGATGAACAGCAGCAGGTCGGCTTCGTCGACGCGGCGCGCCAGCCTGTCGCTGCGACCATAGCCGAGCGAACCGACGTAGCTGTTCCCGCCGTCGAGCAGGTGTGGGACCGCATCGTAGGCACGGAAATCGGAGGCGATCGGGATGTTTCGTGCCGCCGCCCAGCGGGCCAGCGCCTCGCCCGCGTTCTGGGTCCAGCCTTCACCGCCGACAATGATCATCGGCTTCAGCGCTGCACCGACGCGCTGACCCAATTCTTCCAGCGCAGGCCGAGCTGGTTCCGTGGAGGCGAGAGCCCGCGGTTTGACGGGGGCTCCGCCCTCGACCAGTTCTGTCAGAACGTCTTCCGGCAGCCCAATCACCACGGGGCCGGGCCGGCCGCTTAGCGCGGTGTGAATCGCATCGTCAACGACGACGGCGGCGGAGGCGGGGTGGTCAAGCGTCACCACCTTTTTGGCTGTGCTACCAAACCAGGCGTTGACGTCGAACTCCTGGAAGGATTCCCGGCCACGATCAACCCGGGGGATCAGTCCAATGAACAAAATGAGGGGAGTGGCGTCCTGATACGCGGTGTGCACAGCGATGAAAGCGTTGGCGGCACCCGGGCCTCTGGTCACCAGGGCGACGCCGGGGAGGTCACTGAGGCGGCCCTCGGCGAGGGCCATGAATCCTGCGCCGCCTTCGTGGCGCGTCACCACGGTGGAGATCGACGAGTCGTGCAGCGCGTCCAGCACATCAAGGTAGCTCTCGCCTGGGACGGCGTAGACGCGGCGGATCCCCGCGGCCTCCAGTTGGGCCACAATCAGGTGACCGGCAGAACTGGAGGCGGGCAGTGGTTCGGTGGCGGTGCTCAAAATCTTGTGACCTTCCGTCAAGCTGTTGCAGCGCCATCGGTGGGCGCTTCCCATCAATCGTGCCATCGGAGATTTCGCTTGGGAGTGACCATAGCGAACGGTTTTCGGCCAGTAGGATGTGCTTATGCACACCCCGCCACCTTCAAGTTCCGCACTATCCAGAACCGCAGACAATGACGAGCATTGGGTCCGACTAGTCACAGGCCTCAAAGCCAGGCTCCCGCACATGCAGGACCAGTTCGTGCAGCAGGTCCAGGACATCAGCGACTACGCCGGGGACGCGGTGCCCGTCGCGGACCTGCGGCACGCGGCGTCTGCCTCACTGGGCCTCATCATCGACGCGATTTCCGGCAAGCAGCACTATCCGCGCATGCTCAGCTTCGCTTCCAACATTGGCACCAGGCGGGCCCGGCAGGGACTCTCAGCTGATGCGCTGATGTCTGCTGTGCGGCTTGATTTCCCGGTCATCTGGTCGACACTTCTGGAGATGGCAGAACCGGAGGATGCGCTCCTGTTGGCGACCCGGGTCGAAGAGGTCTGGCGGGTGGTGGACGACTACGCCGAAAGTACGCGCTCGGCCTATATCGACACCAGGATCAGGATGGCGCAGGAAGAGACTGCCGTACGTCAAGAATTCATCTCTGCCCTGTTCGGGGCCCAGGGTCGGCTGGTTGAGACGCGCGACCGGTTTGCCAAGGCTTTTGGTATCAGCATCGATGCCACATTCGCGATTGCCGCCGCCACCGGGCGTGGTGCTGTCCAGCTCAGACAGCTCACCGCCTTCCCCAGCGGACGCACGGCCGTGTTCCTGCATGAGGCAGAGGACTACACCTATGCCTTCTGGCCCGAAGCCGGTCACGATACGGGAGGTGCCAGAGGGCGCCCGCCAGCAATCGACTCTATTGCCTGCGGTTTGGCCCTGACATCTGGGGGATTGGCAGGGCTGGCGGCGGCCGCCAGGGTGGCGGCAGCCCTCTCGGTGCTTTCGGGGCCCAGAGCCTCGGTGCCGAAGACTGTCGACAGCGACTGGCCGCGACTGGCGCGCTCCCGGATGGACGCCATCGGCGTGGAGTTGGGCGCTGTCCTGGACAATCAGCTCACGGAGGCCCGGACCGAAGAAGTCGACCGTATGCGCGAGACCATTCTGTGTTTTCTGCAGAACGGGAGCATCAGTGCAACGGCGACCGAGCTGTACTGCCACCGCAACACAGTCCTGAACCGCCTCCGCCGGTTCCGGGAAATCACGGGGCTGGATATGACGGTTCCCGCCGAAGCAGCCCGAATCGTTATCGCCTGGTCGTAGTCCATGACCGCCCTCCGGGGTGGGGTCCCCCTGCGAACAAGGGGGCAATGTGCTTCTGCACAAACTGGGTTATCCAAACGTGTGTGATTCCGTCTTGTGAGCCACGTCTCCCGACTTGGATAGTGAATGACCAGCGCCGAGAAGTCGTCTCCGCCCTCCACCGAGGGTTGGTAGAGCTCGGGCCCGCTGAGAATCGTTCAATGGAAGGTAATCCATGCTGAAGAAGAAACTTGCTCCCGCAGCAGTCCTGGCGACAGCCGCACTCCTGTTAACGGCTTGCGGTGGTGGGGACCAAGGGAGTGGCGCCGGAGGGGAAACTTTTGAGCTGAAACTCGCTTCGTACCAGCCGCCCACCGCTGCCGAACCAACGGCAACCGAACAATGGGCCGAACGAATCGAGGAAGAAACCGATGGCCGGGTGTCAATCGAGTTCTTCTATCAGGAAGCGCTGCTCCCAGGGGCTGAGACACTCCAGGGCGTTGCCGACGGGCGTGCAGACATGGGCTACATCGCTGACGCCTACTACCCGGCGCAGCTGCCTCTGACCAACGTGGCCGGGCTGCCGTTCGTCACCGAGAGCCCTGAAGCCCAGGGCAAGGCCTTCGCCCAGCTGTATAAGGAGAATGAGGCTTTCAAGGCTGAATGGGATGCACAGGGCGTCCACGTCCTCACCTGGGCACCGGTCCCCCCGAACGTGGTTGCCGTGAAGGAGAAGGCCGAGAGCCTGAAGGACCTTGAAGGCCAGCAGATCCGCGCCATCGGCTATTCGGGTCCCGCGTTCGAGATGGCCGGCATGAGCCCGGTTGCCATCTCCCAGAGCGAAGTTTACGAGGCTCTGCAACGCGGCGTACTGAGCGGCACTTCCGGCGGATCATTCGACATCCTGACCGACCGTGATTATCAGGAAGTGGCCCCCCACTTCATGGACCTGAATTCGGGCAACTACGCGGTCACGATGAACGTCATCAACCAGGATATTTGGGACAGCATGCCGGAGGACATCCAGGGCATCATCAACGAGGCAAGCGCCGACTACACGGAGATCTACATTGAAGCTCTGGCCGAGCAAGAGACAGCCGCCTGTGAGGAACTGATCGACGCCGGTGGCACCGTTACCATCCTCACCGACGAGCAGACCGCAGACTGGGAAGCGGAGGCGAAACCTGCAGTCCTCGAGCAGTGGATGGATGATGCGTCGTCCAACTCGGATGCCGATCCCCAGGCGTTCTACGACGCGTACACGGCTGTTCTGAGCGAACTCGAAGCCGACGCGACCTACGAGCCAGCCCTTCAGCGTTGCGCGGCCGAGCAGTAATGATCGAGGCGAGACTTTCCTCCAATGAGCGAACAGCTAACTGAAGAGGGCGGAGGCCGCACCCGGCGGGCCATCATCATCGTGGCGCGGGTCCTGGCGGCGATCTCCGGCCTACTTATTGTTCTCATGATGGTATCGACAGTTGCCGATGTCAGTAGGCGTCAGTTCCTGGGCGAGGCCATCCCCGGCGTCATCGAAATGGGAGAAGTGCTGATGGTGGCGACCGTGTTTCTTGGCCTGGCCTATACGGAAATTGGCGGCAAGCACGTCAACATGACGCTGGTGATCCGAAAGCTTCCTCCGCGCATGGCTGCCATCGCCAACACCGTAGGGCTCCTGCTCGTCCTCTTCGTGGTCGGCTGGATGGTCTATGTAACAGGTGAACGGGCCATCGAAGCCACCGAAGCTCAGGAGTATCGGTTCGGTCTGGTGCAGATTCCAGTCTGGCCAGCGAGAATCGCACTTGCCGTCGGCCTAACCGCCTATTTTCTGGCCCTGGTGGCACGTCTTCCGGGCAATATTCGAAATATCACGGCGCCACGCCAGGCACCGGCCGATGAAGGGAGGGTCGCCTGATGGAAGTCTTTCCAGTCGTCGTTTCGATCATCATGCTTCTGTTCCTGCTGTTCGCGGGAATTCCCGTCGCAATCGCGTTGGGCACCACCGGAATCATCGGTCTGCTGATCCTTGAAGGTTTTGGCCTGGCCAGCAGCGTGATCGCTGGCACCTCCTACACCGCCGTCGGCAGAGCGAACCTTGTGGTCGTTCCCATGTTCATTCTGATGGGGATGCTCACGCTGCATAGCGGGATAGCCGAACAACTTTTCGCCCTGGCCTCCAAGGCGTTGAAGAGGTTGCCCGGCGGCCTCGCGGTGTCCACCATTTTCGCGTCCGCCGGATTCGGTGCTGTGACAGGTTCAAGCCTGGCATCGGTCGGAACCCTCGGGCGCACCGCAATTACGGAGATGATCCGGCACGGCTACAACAAGTCTTTCGCCTCAGCGGCGGTAGCAGTCTCAGGCTCGCTGGCTGTGCTGATCCCTCCGAGCATCATCCTGGTGCTGTACGGGTCCATCACAGGTGAGTCAGTGGGTGCACTTTTGCTGGCAGGCATCATCCCGGGCATCATCTCGGCAGTGGGTCTTGCTGGCTTTGCCATCCTGCGGGCATCGCGGAAGCCGTCCCTGGTGTCCGGCAACCCGACAACACTGGTAGCGAGTCCGGGCGTTGCCACTAATCTGACGGATTCTACAGGCGACGGTGGTGTGAAGCTCAGCCTCGGATCTGCGGTGCGTGCGCTGGTCGCAATTGTGCTGATCTTCACGATCGTCATCGGCGGCATTTACTCGGGCTTCTTTACCCCAAGCGAGTCTGCGGCCATTGGCGCAGTTGTTGCTCTGCTGCTGCTCGTGACCCAGTACCTGAAACGGCCGAAGGAACTGATCGGGAAACTCTCGCTCGCCCTGCGGGAGACCGTGTCATTGAACTCGATGATCTTCCTGATTTTGGTGGGCGCTGGAATATTCTCCTACTTCCTCGTCGCGGCGGGGGTGCCGTCCGCACTCTCCGAGTTTGTTGTCGGGCTGCCGTTGGCACCGGAACTTGTAGTGATTATGTTGCTGCTGGTTCTGATACCTGGCGGAATGTTCCTGGATTCAATCTCGCTCCTAGTCATCACCGTGCCCCTCGTCTACCAGCCGATCATGGAACTCGGATTCGATGGGATCTGGCTGGGCATTCTCGTCGTCAAGCTGATCGAGTTGGGCATGATTACACCGCCCATCGGTCTGAACGCGTTCGTCACGGCCGGGACAACGCCCGGCCTGCACGTGGACGAAGTCTTCAAGGGAATCTTCCCGTACTACATTGCAGACTTCGTCATCATCGCCGTGCTATTCGCGTTCCCCGAAATTGTGACGTTCCTACCTGAAATGTCTTCCGCTTAGCAATAGCACTTACGGCGGCTTCACGGGACGCGGTCCGGCTCACACGTTGGGTCGCGTCCCGTGAACTGCGCTTTCATCAAGACCACACTTCAACGCAAACGATAGGCACACTGATGGTCCAATCACCGGACATGGACGATGTTGCCGGACTACTTGCCCGGCTCAGCAGCGTCGAATTCCCCACTCTCGGGCACTTCCTGGAAGAGGGCTTCTGCGACCCGAAAATACGGTCGATGGTCCCGGTCGCGCGGATGGTGGGCATCGCCTCGACGGCGCGCGTTCGTGACGCCGACGCAGTCGCTGTCAACCAGGCGCTGCTCCGGCTGAAACCGGGCGAAGTCCTTGTCCTGGACCTGGACGGCGATCACGGACATGCCGCCGTCGGCGCGGTCACCAGCGCCGCCGCTCAAGCCCAGGGTGCGGCAGGGATCCTCGTTGATGGGGCGGTGACCGACCTTCACGAACTTAACTCGACGGCCGATGGGCGGCTTCCCCTGCCCATCTTTGCGCGAGGCACCACCTGCAGGACTACCAAGCGCAAGGGGTCCGGGCAGGCCGAATTCAACATCCCGGTCACCATCGGCGGCGTGACGGTCTGCCCGGGCGATATCGTGTTGGGTGACATCAACGGAGCTCTCGTGGTCACGCCAGAGGATGCTGCGAGAGTGGTTGACCAGGCTCTCGCGTCCGATGACGCGGAGCCCAGTATCCTCCGTCGCATCGCATCAGGTGAACCCCTGGATCAGATCCTTTATCTGGGCTGATCCGTTACCCGTCGCCTACCGACAGACAAGCCACCGAGGTGGGACCAACGAAGGAGCACCATATGAGTTTTTACGCCGTCACTAACCCGGCCACCGGTGAGACCGTCAGGGAATTCCCCACGGCTACCGACACGGACATTCAGAACGCGTTGGTCTCCGCCGACGGCGCATTCCGGCAGTGGAAGAGTAGCCCCGTCAACGATCGCGTGAAGATGCTCAATCGGGTTGCTGATCTGTACGCCGAACGTCGGACCGAGCTGGCAGGGATCATCACCCAGGAGATGGGCAAACCCATCACCCAGGCCGGGATCGAGATCGACATTGTCGTATCGATCTACCGCTATTACGCGGACAACGGCCCGACGTTGCTTGAGGATGAGGAGCTCGACGTCGTCGCCGGGGGCACAGCCGTGGTCCGAAAGGAGGGCCTCGGTGTTCTGCTCGGCATCATGCCCTGGAACTTCCCGTACTACCAGGTGGCACGCTTCGCTGCTCCCAACCTGATGAACGGCAACACCATCCTGCTCAAGCACGCCCCACAGTGTCCCGAATCGGCGCTGGCGATGGAACAGATTTTCGTTGAGGCGGGTGCGTTGGAGGGAAGTTACATCAACATCTTCGCCACCAACGAGCAGGTCGCCGACATCATTGCTGATCCCCGGGTTCAGGGTGTCTCGCTCACAGGTTCTGAGCGGGCGGGATCAGCCGTTGCGGAGATCGCCGGTCGGAACCTGAAGAAGGTGGTGCTCGAACTCGGTGGCTCCGACCCCTACCTGTTGTTCGACACGAAAAGCGTCGACGCATCAGTCAAGCAGGCCGTCGCCGGCCGGATGGTCAACGGCGGTCAGGCCTGCAACGCTGCGAAGCGCTTCATCGTCATGGAAGATATCTATGACGAATTTGTCGAGAAGTTCACGCGGGCGCTCTCGGCTATCGTTCCTGGCGATCCAACGAACCCGAAGACCTTCCTCGGGCCACTGTCCTCACAGGCGGCAGCGGACAATCTGGCCAAGCAGGTTGAGTCAGCTGTGGCCGAGGGCGCCGTCGTCCGCACCGGAGGCTCCAAGATCAGCGAGGATTCGTCCTTTTTCCAGCCAACCGTGCTGACCGATGTCACTCCCGACATGGCAGTTTTTCGTCAGGAACTCTTTGGCCCGGCAGCCATGGTGTTCAGTGCCGCCACCGAGGAGGAAGCTGTCCGCCTCGCCAACGACACTCCCTTCGGGCTGGGTGCATCCATCCACACCGACGACGTCGACAAGGCCCATCGGGTCGCCGAACAGATCGAGGCGGGCATGGTGTACATCAACGAACCGGGTGGCACCGCAGCCGAACTGCCATTCGGCGGTGTCAAACGGTCCGGTGTAGGCCGTGAACTGGGACGGTTCGGGATGGACGAGTTCGTTAACAAGAAGCTGGTTCGCACCGCGGCTCGCTGATCGGCGGCGGTGCGCTCAACCCAGGGATAGCCACCAGAATTCCTCAGGAACGAGCCGCTGCCAGCACTCCCAGCGTCGCCACCCCGGCCATGGCCACCGCCATGGCCGGGTATCCGCCCAGGATTCCCGCCAACAGGGGGCCCGCCGCCGGGGCCAAGGCGCCCACCGCCGTCACCGGTGCGACAAACACTCCCTGCACCGCCCCGAAGTTCGACGTGCCCCACCGGTCGGCAACCGCTGTCGCCTGGAGCAGAGTGACGCAGCCGCGGACCGCGCCAGCCAGAACCGTCACGCCGATGAGCACGAACGCCGGACCGGGGAGCAGGCCCAGCAGCCACAGGCAGGCCGCGCCAGCGGCCAGCAACAGGACAGCGCGCCGCACCGGGTTGGACCCGCCAGGCAGCACAGCAAAGAACAGTCGACCGATGACCTGGCCCACGCCGATCAGGCTGAACGCGAGCACCGCGGTCCGGTAGTCGAAACCGCGTTCCAGAAGCAGCGGGATCAGGTTGAACGTCACCGCGAACAGGGCCAGGGTCGCCGCGGCGACGGCCACCTGCAGCATGATGAACCGGCGGCTGCGGGTTGTCGTACGGACGTCTTGGGTGACCGCCTGCCGTGACTGTGCCGGCGACGGAACCGTCCAGTGGACGTTGAGGAAAAACCAGTGCAGCGGAATGGTGATCACAGCTAACGCACTTGCAAGCACCAGATAGGCGGACCGCCAGCCGATGCTCTCGATCAGCAACGCCGTCAGGGGGGCATAGATGGGGGACGCGAACCCGGCGACGAGTGTCAGGGTGGTCAAGGCTTTCACTCGGGCCGGCCCATACCAGCGGGTCAAAACCACGAACGCCGGTTGATAAAACACCGCGGCCTGCGCCAGACCTGCCACCAGCCAAGCGGCGACAAACACCGGCAGATTAGGGGCTGCCGCTACTAGCAGCAACGCCGCGACGCCGATCAGACTGCCGGTCACCATCAGGCGCCGCGGCCCCGTCTGATCTAGCAACCGACCCACCCAGATCCCCACCACCGCTGAAACGATCAGACCGGCGGAGAAGGCGGCGGTGATCGCCGCAGCACTCCACCCGGTGTCCCGAGCGATGGGTACCACTGCCACGGGCAGTGAGTAGTACAACAGCCCCCAACTCGTGGTCTGAGTGATACACATTGCCGCCAGCCCACCCCGGGGGCGGTTTCCTGCCTCCTCCGTCACCGGGCTACCCGCCGCGCTCGTCGGCCACCGGATCGATCAGGTCCGCCCAGAGAGAGGTGCCGCTGCCATCGGGTGCCTCCCGCAGCAGGAGCCTTCCGGTGGATTCAAGGTGGCGGCGCATCGCGGAACCTGCGGCCACGGGGTCGCCGTCGTCGATGGCGTCCAGAATGGGCCGGTGCTCCCGGTAGACATCCTTCAGGGAACGGGATTTCTTGATCGTGGAAGCGCCAACCAGCCGGGTGGCGTCGCGAAGGTTCTCGATAATCCGGGCGGCGTGGGCATTGCCGGCGAGATCCAGCAGCAACCCATGCAGCCGCTGATCATGCAGCATGAACGCGGATTCGTCGCCCGCGAGGACAGCCGCCTGCATTGCCGAGTGTTCGTCATGCAACGCGGAGCGGTCGGCGTCGGTGGCGCGGACCGCCGCCCGCTCCGCTGCGGGGACCTCCAGGGCAAGCCGGACGGCGATGATCTCGGTCAGCTCCCGCGCTCCCGGCAGCACCACGCGGAAACCACGGTTGCGTTCGAAGGCCACCATCCCGGTTTCCGCCAACCGGAGCAGCGCATCGCGGACCGGGCTGCGGGAGACGCCCAACTCATCCGCCAACCGGTAGACGGAATACAGCTCACCGGGGACGAAGCTGCCGTTCCGGATCCCCTCCCGCACGGCCTCAATGGTCCGCTCGGTCAGGGACGGCGGCCGGGCGGCGGGGACGTGGGCGTCGTCGACGGCGGGTGACATGACTCCAAGGGTAATGGACGAGTGGACTGGACATGATGAGTAACATGTTACTCATGGCAATGACGCTCACAGCACCCACCTCCCTGGTCGTTGAACTTCAGTCCAGGGGAGTCTCCGACGTGCGGATCGACGCAACGTCCCGGGCGACCTACTCGTCCGACGCGTCCCTGTACCGGGTGCAGCCGACGGCGGTGGTCTTTCCCCGGCACCTCGACGAGGTCCTCGCGACGCTCGAGGTCTGCCGGGAGCGCGGCATCCCCTTCACCTCCCGCGGCGCCGGCACATCCCTGGCTGGCAACTCCATTGGCACCGGAGTGGTCATCGACTTCAGCCGCCACCTCAATAGAGTCCTGGAGTTCGACGCCGAAACCCGCACCGCCGTCGTCGAACCCGGCGCCGTCCACGCCACACTACAGAAGGTGGCCCTAGCGAACGGGTTGCGCTTCGGCCCCGACCCGTCCACCCACACCCGCTGCACCGTCGGCGGGATGATCGGCAACAACGCCTGCGGGTCCCGCGCGCTCGCCTACGGACGCACCGCCGACAACGTGACCCACCTCGACGTGGTTACCGGGTCCGGCGCCAGGCTTTATCTCGGCGCGCAGGGCACGCCGTCGTCGTCGGAGACCGACGCGCTGCGCTCGCTGGTGGCCGCAGAACTGGGCACCATCAGAACTGAACTCGGCCGCTTCGGCCGGCAGGTCTCCGGGTACTCCCTCGAACACCTGCTCCCGGAACGTGGGTTCGATCTCCGCCGGGCGCTGGTCGGCAGCGAAGGGACGCTCGCCGTCGTGCTTGAAGCGGGAGTGCGGCTGGTCGCTGACGCACCGCACAAGACCATGGTGGTGCTCGGGTTCGAGACCATTGGCGACGCCGGCGACGCCGTCACCAGCGTCCTACCCTTCAAGCCCACCGCCTGCGAGGGCCTGGACTCGCGGATCGTCGACGTGGTTCGCACCCGAAAGGGCCCGCAGGCGGTGCCCGAACTGCCCGGCGGCGCGGCCTGGCTGTTCGTCGAAATCTCCGGGGACGACGCCGTCGACGTCGCCGACCGCGCGGGTCGCCTCAGCGCCATTGCGCAGGCTAAACATGCCCGCATCATCACCGACCCGCGGGAGGCGCTGGCGCTGTGGCGGATCCGCGAGGACGGCGGCGGACTCGCCGGCCGCTCACCGGCGGGCGCCCCCGCCCACGCCGGGTGGGAAGACGCAGCCGTCCCGCCTGAACGGCTGGGTGATTACCTCCGCGAATTCGACGAACTGCTGCTGACCCACCACCTCACCGGGTTCCCGTTCGGGCATTTCGGCGACGGCTGCGTCCACATCCGTCTCGACTTCCCGCTGGCACGCCATGGCACCACGGTGTTCCGGGAGTTCCTCACCGACGCGGCGAAGCTGGTGGCCCGCTACGGCGGCTCGCTCTCCGGGGAACACGGCGACGGCCGTGCCCGCAGCGAACTCCTGTCCTACATGTATTCGCCCGCCGCCATCGCGCTCTTCGGGAAGGTCAAGGGCATTCTCGACCCGGACAACATCCTCAACCCCGGGATCCTCGTCAACCCTGAGCCACTCGACGCGAACGTGCGGGTGGCGGAAGCGGGGCCGTTACGCTCGAGGCTCGGTTTTGGTTACCTGCACGACGACGGCGATTTCAGCCAGGCGGTGCACCGCTGCACCGGGGTGGGGCTGTGCCGGGCCTCGCACGCGGACAACAGCTCGGTGATGTGCCCGTCATATCTCGCGACGCGTGAGGAAAAGGATTCCACCCGCGGCCGGGCACGGGTGCTGCAGGAAATGATCAACGGGTCAGTCACGGGTGGCGCCAAGGGCGGGGCACCGAACTGGCGTGCGCCAGAGGTGCACGATGCCCTGGACCTCTGCCTCTCCTGCAAGGGCTGCGCCTCGGACTGTCCCACCGGTATCGACATGGCCGCCTACAAGGCCGAGGTGCTGCATCAGAGCTACCAGGGTCGGATCCGGCCGGCCTCGCACTACTCGTTGGGTTGGCTGCCCCGGTGGGCGAAACTGGCATCACTCGCCCCGCGCCTGGTAAACGCTCTGGTCCGGTTGCCCGGTGCCCGCCAGCTGGGGCTCCGGCTGGCGGGCGTCGACCAGCGGCGGTCCATCCCAGCGTTCGCACCGCAGACCTTTCACTCCTGGTTCAACGCGCGTCCCGCCGCTCCGTCTGGTGACCGGCCACCGGTGCTCCTCTGGGCGGATTCGTTCACCAACAACTTCTCCCCGGAAGTGGGACAGGCCGCGGTACGCGTCCTGGAAGCCGCCGGCTACCAGGTCAGGATCCCCGACGCACCGGTGTGCTGCGGCCTCACCTGGATTTCGACCGGCCAGCTCGACTCGGCCCGGAAGATCCTGCGGTCAAGTGTCACCGTGCTTGGAGCGTCGGTGGACCAGGGGATTCCGATCGTGGGTCTTGAACCGTCCTGCACTGGCGTACTTAGGTCCGACGCCGTCGAGCTGCTCGGGCAGGCGGCGGCCGGCCGGGTGGCCGCCGCCACCCACACCCTCGCAGAATTCCTCGCGAAGACCCCCGACTACACCCCACCGTCATTGGAAGGAACCACTGTTGTTGCGCAGCCGCACTGCCATCACCATGCGGTGATGGGCTGGAGCCCCGACGCAGCACTCCTTGAAGGTGCCGGTGCCACGGTTCAGAAACTCGGCGGGTGCTGCGGGCTGGCAGGCAACTTCGGTGTGGAGCGGGGGCATTACGAGATTTCGGTGGCCGTGGCGGAGCAGCAACTCCTGCCTGCCGTGCGGGCCTCAGCGGACGACGCCGTCGTGCTGGCTGACGGCTATTCCTGCCGGACCCAGCTGGAGGACCTCAGCGAGCGCCGCGGCATCCACCTGGCGCAGTTGCTGGACCCCGCGAGGACCGCTGACTAGCTAGTGGGCCGGGTGGACCCGCCGCCCACTAACCTTTTGCGCGGTGATGCCGAAGAACACGTTCCGTTGGCCGGGCGCCCAGGGCTCGTCGGCCCGGCTGCCCCAAAGGGTCTTCAGCAGCTCCGGATCGTTGATGCGTTCCAGAGTGCCGTTGACCAGAATGGTCCAGCCGCGGCGCGTGACGGTATCAATGTGGTCCAGCTGGAATGCCGCCCGCTCCAGCTGACTGGTGGCAATGACCCCCTCCTCGGCGGTACGAAAGTACACGGCGCGGTCATGAATGATGCAGTTCAACGGAAAAATGGTGACCAACCCGTCATGCAGGAACCCGATCCGCCCGGTTGTCTGCCCCGCCATCAACGCCCAGCATTCGTCGGCGTTCAGCTGCTCGGACGCACGCAAGAGGCCGGGGGTGTCCCAGAACTCGTCGTTAACGGTGGGCATGCTCATGAGGGCCTTCTTTCGCGAGGGCTGATCGGGTTCAGGAATTAGCGGCGGATCCCTTTGAGGAAGTAGAGGACCGGGCCGATGAAGTTGATCGCGATGATCGCAGTCCACATCAGCTTGGGCCCGTTCACCTGAGCTGCTGGCCGTTTGGCCAGGTCAGTCCACGCGGTGGCCGCGAGTGAAAGCTGGATGGAACCCATCACCAGGGTGACCGTCTGCTGCCGGGCGGTGAGGTCGCTCCACTTCCGGGACTTCTTACCTTTGTGCTTGGTATCCATCTGCCCACCGTAGTCTCAGGGACTACCAACGGATAAGGGTCTTTCGGCACTGGATCAGGTGCCATTCGGGGGCGCAGGCTTAAATTCATGAGCCAGCAGCCGGTCCTGAATCCTGCCCAATTATCGAACATCCACGCCTGGTGGCGTGCAGCCAACTATCTTTCGGTGGGGCAGATCTACCTGATGGACAACCCGCTCCTGAGGGAGCCACTGCAGCCCGAACACATCAAGCCCCGGTTGCTCGGCCACTGGGGGACCACCCCGGGGTTGAACTTCATTTACGCGCACCTGAACCGGGCCATCATGGCCCGGGATCTGGACATGATCTACATCATGGGGCCAGGCCACGGCGGTCCTGCGGCTGTCGGATCGGCCTGGCTTGAGGGGACGTACAGCGAAACGTACCCGGATATTTCCTGGGACGGGGCCGGGATGCGGCGCCTCTTCCACCAGTTCTCCTTCCCCGGTGGGATCCCCAGCCACGTGGCTCCGGAAACCCCTGGCTCAATCCACGAGGGCGGCGAGCTGGGTTACGCCCTGTCCCACGCCTACGGAGCCGCATTCGACAACCCGGACCTCACGGTCGCGGCGATCATCGGCGACGGCGAAGCGGAGACCGGCCCGCTCGCGGCCAGCTGGCACTCCAACAAGTTCGTCGATCCCCGACGGGATGGGGCGGTGCTGCCGATCCTGCACCTGAACGGCTACAAGATTGCCAACCCCACGATTCTGGCCAGAATCAGCCATGCAGAACTGGACGGATTGCTGCGCGGCTACGGCCACACCCCGTACTACGTGGAAGGCTCCGACCCGGAACAAATGCACCAGGACTTTGCCCGCGTGCTGGATACCTGCCTTGATGAGATCCGGGACATTCAGAGCCGGGCACGCACCGAGGGTGAAACCGAGCGCCCGCTGTGGCCCATGATCGTGCTGCGCTCGCCGAAGGGCTGGACCGGACCCGCCGACGTCGACGGCGTCAAGGTGGAAGGCACCTGGCGTGCACACCAGGTGCCCTTCAGCGGCGCCCGCGAAAACCCGGCGCACCGCGAGATCCTGGAGAAGTGGCTGCGCAGCTACCGGCCGGAGGAACTGTTCGACGACGACGGCGTGCCGGTTCCCGCCATCCGCGGCCTTCACCCAGAAGGCGCGCGACGGATGAGCGCCAATCCCCACGCCAACGGGGGGATTCTGCTCCGGGACCTGCAGATGCCAGACTTCCGTGATTACGCGGTTTCCATCGGATCGCCGGGAACCGGGGCCGTCGAATCGACGAGGGTGCTCGGAACTTTCCTCCGGGACGTCATGACCGGCAACATGGAGTCCTTCAGGGTCTTCGCCCCGGACGAAAACAACTCCAACCGGTTGGACAACGTGCTCGAAGCCACGGACAGGACCTGGAACGCCGACGTCGTCCCCGGGGATGACCATCTCGCGCCGGACGGCAGGGTGATGGAAATCCTGTCCGAACACACGTGCCAGGGCTGGCTGGAAGGGTATCTCCTCTCCGGCAGGCACGGCTTCTTCTCCTGCTATGAAGCATTCATCCACGTGGTCGATTCGATGTTCAACCAGCACGCCAAATGGCTGAGCACCACCAACGACATCCCGTGGCGCCGGCCCGTCGCCTCGTTGAATTACCTGCTGACGTCCCACGTCTGGCGTCAGGACCACAACGGTTTCTCGCACCAGGACCCCGGCTTCATTGACCATGCGGTCAACAAGAAAGCCGACGTGATCCGCGTGTACCTTCCACCGGACGCCAACACCCTGCTGTCCGTCGCCGACCACTGCCTGCGCAGCCGCCAGTACGTGAACATCATCGTGGCAGGCAAGCAGCCTCAACTGCAGTATCTGGACATGGAGTCAGCAATCCAGCACTGCATCAAGGGCGTCGGTATCTGGGAGTGGGCGAGCTCCGACGCAGGGCAGGAACCCGACGTCGTCATGGGTTGCGCCGGGGATGTGCCGACGATGGAGACCCTTGCCGCCGTCGAGATCCTGCAACACCACTTCCCTGACCTGCGGATCAGGGTGGTCAATGTGGTGGACCTGATGCGGCTCCAGGACCAGAGCAGCCATCCGCATGGGCTCTCCAGCGTGGAGTTCGATGCCGTATTCACCCAGGATAAACCTGTCATCTTCGCCTACCACGGCTACCCCTGGCTGATCCATCGACTGACCTACCGCCACACGAACCACAACAACTTCCACGTGCGCGGCTACAAAGAAGAGGGCACCACGACCACGCCATTCGATATGTGCGTGATGAACCAGATTGACCGGTTCAATCTGGCCATCGACGTCATCGACCGGGTGCCCCGGCTCCGGGACGTTTCCTCCCATGTCAGGGAAGAGCTGAAGGACAAATTGATCCAGCACCATCAGTACATCAGGACGGCTGGTGAGGATCTGCCGGAGGTCAGGAACTGGCAGTGGACGGCTGGTTCCTAGTCAGGGTGGACCATGCCCACCCTGGCTAGGGTGGGCCATCTCCCGTCGCCCTAGGTCCGGGGGCGCCGGGAGATCAGAATGTTCCCCTTGGCATGATGAAGAATGGCTTGGGCCGTCGAACCGACAGCACCCATAAAATTGCCCTGCCCCGTCTCGCCTACCACCACAATGCGCGCGGACTCGGCGGCTTCCAGGATTGTGCCGGCCACCGAATGGCCAGTCACCAGCACGGATTCGATCTCCACGCCCGGGGCGGCGGCGCGGGCTCGAAGCGCGGCGGCGGCGAGGATCTGCATAGCTCTCACATCCGAGCCGGGGTAGGAGTGATTCCGTCCGAACAGGCGGATGTCGTCGCGCACGTGTATGAGCTTGAGCGGAGCTTTCCATAGGGCGGCGAGGGCGATGGCGTCGTCCAGTGCAGTATCGCTTTTCGGGGAGCCATCAAGGCCGATCAGCACTGATCCGGTTGCATCGGTTTGCTGACGCACCACCACCACAGGACAGGACGCCGTATTAGCGAGTTTGAGGCTGACCGAACCGACCAGCAGGCCCATGAACCCACCCAGTCCGCGGCTTCCGACCACCACCAGGTGGGCGTTGCGTGACATCCGGTCCAGGATTGCCGATGAAACCCCCGAGATGAGGCTCGCCTTCAGGTCCAGCTCGGGAGCGAGCCGTCGCGCTTCGGCTTCCCCCTCTGCGACGATCGCCTCCGCCGCATGCCGCAATCCGCTGTCGGCGACGCCCTCGACCGGCCCCAGATCGTCAGTGAACAGGGGCCAGATCCAGCAGTGCACCAGATGGAGGGTGCGGTGTTCCAGCATCGCCTGCGCCACCGCCCACTCGAGTGCTGTGCGGGACTGAGCTGAACCGTCGTAGCCAACAACGATGCTGTTCTTCATTCATTACTACTTTCATTAGGGGGTGATGTTTCCGGGCCATGGGCGATCAGTACCGGACAGGATGCATGCTCGGCAACGGCCGAACTCACGGATCCCAGAAGCAGTCCGACGAAACCGCCGTGTCCCCGACTCCCGACGATCAGCATCTGCGCGGCACGACTCTCGTCAATCAGCACTCCGGCTGGTGGGCCCTGCCGGGTCAGTGCCGTGACATGGGCGGGCGGTTCGCCGTCGAACGCTTTCTCCAACGCATTGGACAGGATGGTTTTGGCAACGCTCTTTGGATCCCACCCGGAGACCGGGAATTCGTAGTAGGTGAAGGGGACCTGCCAGGCGGCAATAGCCCGGATCGAGGTGGCGACGGTTGGTACAAGCCGCTCCGCCCACTGCAGTGCGAGAACTGACGATGGTGAGCCGTCGACCCCGACGACGATGTACTTGTCTTCCATGGTTGCCCCCTCTTGTTGTCCTCCCACCATGCATCAGGAAGCCGGCCGGGGCCAGAGGCTTTGGTCCCGGCCTTCAATACTGCGGGACGCTGCCTCAGAGGGACGCTGCCTCAGGGGGTGGTGTCCGGCGCCTCCCGGTTTCGGGCGACGTGGCTGCGGGCATGTTCCACGGCGGGTTCCAGGGCGGTAAAGAGGTGGTTGTGGTGACGAAGAGATTCAAGGACGCCAACCCGGGTAATGAGTCGCAGATGACGATCCTGGACTCCCTTGACCAGAACTGTAATGCCGCGGCGCTCCAGGGTATTGACGAGATCCGCGATCACCCTTGCGCCGGTCGCATCCAGCGACTGCAGCTGAGACATTCGAATGATCACCACCTCAACATTTTCGATGTCGCTGACCCGTTCCAGGACCCGCTCGGCGGCAGCAAAGAAAAGAGCTCCCTCGATCCGGTAGACGGCGATCCTTGAGTCGCCGTCCTGGACTGGACCGGAGATTTCCTCCCGGTGCACCCCGCCGGACTTGACCAGGGCACGTAGGGCGAAGAACGCGGCCACCAGCACGCCGATTCCCACCGCCTGGATCAGATCGAAGGAAACCGTGACGACTGCTGTCACGATCAGGACCACAGTGTCTCCGCGGGTTGAGCCCACCACGCTGCGCAGGGTGGAAAGTGAGACCATCCGGACGGCCGTCACCATCAGCACTCCAGCCAGGGCAGCCAGGGGGATGCGCGCCACGGGGCCGGTCGCCAGATAGACCACAAAGAGCAAAACGAAGGCGTGCGTGATTGCCGCAAACCGGGTGCGCCCTCCCGAGCGGATATTCACGGCTGTGCGGGCAATCGCACCGGTGGCGGGCATGCCGCCGAAAAACCCGGACGCCACCGATGCCAGGCCCTGGCCGAAAAGCTCCCGGTCCGCGTCATAGGAGCCGGTGTCGGAGATCGAGGTGGCAACCCGGGCGGAAAGCAAGGACTCGATCGCCGCGAGAATGGCGATGGTTGCTGCCGGTCCGGTCAGTACAATCACCAATTCCCAGTCCCAGCCCGGCACCGTGGGTGCCGGCAGGGAATCGGGGAGGGCCCCGATCCGCGCGACCGGCATCGCCAGCAGTTCAGCCATCACACTCGCTGCGATGATGGCGATAAGGGAGCCCGGAAGGCGATGGTGGAGCCGCGGTGCGCCGATCATGATGAGAGCCACCACCGCAACGAGCGCCCCGGCTGCCAGAAACTCGGCCGTTGAGGCGGTCCCTGCGGCCTGAAGTGCAGAAACGGCCGCATTGCTGCTTGGCCCCGCATCCTCACCGATGGCGGCTGGCACCTGCTGCAGGAAGATAATGATGGCGATGCCGAGGGTGAAGCCCTCAATGACGGGCCACGGCAAGAACGAGACCACCCGTCCCAGCTTCAACACACCCGCCGCGACCACCATCACGCCGGCGAGGACGCTCACCAAGGCCAGCGCCTCGATCCCATGCGAGGCGATGACTGGACCCAACACCACGACCATCGCACCGGTAGGACCGGACACCTGAACGTGGGAGCCTCCGAAGATTGCCGCCACCAGACCCGCTACCACTGCGGTGATGAGGCCACTGGCGGCGCCCGCGCCGGAGCTGACCCCGAACGCGAGCGCCAACGGCAGTGCCACAATTCCGACCGTCAGGCCAGCGATGAGGTCACCCCGCCAGGTCCGGGGCAGCTGGGCGTAGTCCCGGACCGAAGGGAGCAGTGCCCGGACTGTCGGGAGGATCCTCATCTGTTGTCTCCGTCGACAGTGGTGGATCCGGTGGCCGTCGAGTACTCAAGGTCTTCCTTCGTGGCGTTGAGCACGTTCTGGAGGAGTCCCCGGGCTACCGCGAGCAGTTCCGCCGCCAGCGGATCGGCAAGGGTGTAGAACTGCTGGAGTCCGCGCCGCTCCGACTTCACCAGTCGGTAGCGTCGCAGCACCGATAGGTGCTGGGAGAGATGAGAGGCCTCCAAGCCTGTCGCCGTCAACAGATCCGAGACCGAGACCTCGGGTGCGGCTGAGAGAAGTTCCAGGACGCGGATCCGGACGGGATGGGCGAGTCCCTTGAAGAGGTTCGCCTTTACTTCGTAGAGGGGTGCGCGGAAGTCGGCGTACTCCGGTGGTGAATCCTTCATTGACCTTCACTCCAACTAATTGACTATTTGATGATTCTATCATTCAAGAGGGGTACAAAGACCCTTACTCAGCGAGGCAGTCAGAGTGCACACTGGAGAAAGCTGCTGCAATCCTGCCGTGCTGACGAGAGAGGTACCCCATGGAAGCAGCTGAAGCAGTGGATCAACGCCACAAGGGCCAATCGGGCCCCAAACACTTGGCGCAGGTCGCCGAACGAACAGGGCTCTCCGCCGCCGACGTCGCTGTCCGTGTCGAATCCGGTCAGACCAACAACGTCCCGGACCAATCGAGCCGTAGCCTTTGGGACATCTTCAGGGCCAACGTCCTGACGCTCTTCAACGCCATTGTTGCGGGCAGCTTTTTACTGCTCCTCTTCCTCGGACAGTGGCGGGATGCGCTGTTCGGGTTCGCTGCAGTCGGCAACGCGCTGATCGGCGTCGTGCAGGAGTTCAAAGCCAAGAAATCCCTTGACCGTCTCGCGGTTCTGAACGCCCCACGGGCAAGGGTCCTCAGGGACAGCACGGTCCAGGACGTCGACGTCAAAGACGTCGTCAAGGACGACATTCTGGTACTCCGCGCCGGGGATCAGGTCCCCGCCGATGCGGTGATCCTGGAGGCCGAGGGTCTTGAGATCGACGAATCTTTGCTGACCGGAGAATCAGAACCTGTCGACAAGGTGATCGATGATGAGGTGTTGTCGGGCTCCAGCGTTGTGAGCGGGCAGGCTTGGGCGATAGTCAACCGAGTCGGCGCTGACTCCTTCTCCAGCCGTCTGACCGCCGAAGCCAAACGCTTCTCCCTGGTTCACTCAGAAATCAGGCAGGGCCTGAACCAGGTCCTGCGTTGGATCACCTTCGCGCTGCTGCCCGTGATGGCCATTGTGGTCAACGGTCAGATGCAAAGCCAGGGCGGATGGGAACAGGCGATCACCACCGGCGCCTGGAGAACAGGCGCGGTGGGTGCCGTCGCCAGCGTCATCGCCATGATCCCCTTGGGGCTGGTGCTCATGACAAGCGTCGCCTTTGCCGTGGGAGCCGTGCGCCTGGCCCAGCAGAACGTGCTCATTCAGGAACTGGCGGCTGTCGAGGGACTGGCCCGGGTGGACGTCCTATGCCTCGACAAGACAGGAACGTTGACCGCGGGGAAGATCGTCTTCGACGAGGTTCACAAAATTGGGACCGCCCCCCAAGAGGGATGGAAACAGGCTCTTGGCTGGTTCGGGGCAGACCCGAACGCCAACGCCACCGCCCGGTGTCTGGCCGACGCCTTCGACGACGACGGTTCGCTCAGCCCGGTCGCATCGGTGCCGTTCTCCTCTGCACGGAAATGGAGTGCGGTCAGTTTTCCCGACGGCACACCAGCAGCCGGAACGTGGCTCCTGGGCGCCCCGGAGATCGTGCTGGAGTCGAGCACGTCGAGCACCCCGGCGGCACGGGAAGCGCTGGACGCCGCCTCGCGTCTTGCTGGTTCCGGTCTGCGCACCCTCGTTCTGGCTTATGCACCCACTCCACCAGCGGTCCAGAATGATGATGAAGCGGTGCTTCCAGCCGACCCCGCCCCGGTGGCCCTGTTGACCTTTCGTGAGCAGGTCCGGTCAGACGCCGCCCAGACGCTCGCCTACTTCACGGAGCAGGGCGTCTCGCTGAGGATCATCTCCGGTGACGACCCCCGAACCGTCGCAGCGGTCGCACGGGAGGTGGGCGTGGCCACGGACGCAGGCTTCGACGCCCGGGAGCTTCCCGAAGATCCCGAAGAGTTGGCCGAAGTGATGCAGCACCACACGGTCTTTGGCCGGGTGACGCCGGCCCAGAAGAAGGGCATGGTCATTGCCCTGCAACGTCGCGGGCACGTTGTGGCGATGACCGGCGACGGCGTCAACGACGCGCTCGCCCTGAAGGAAGCCGACATTGGTATTGCCATGGACTCGGCCGCCGCCGCCACAAAGGCCGTCTCACGGCTGGTGCTGCTGGATGGTCGGTTCGACCGGCTCCCGGGCGTCGTCGCCGAGGGGCGCCGGGTGATCGCCAACATTGAACGCGTATCGATGCTGTTTTTGGCCAAAACGGCCTACGCGGTCATTCTCTCGATAACCTTCGGAGCGCTGCTCTGGGACTTCCCCTTCCTGCCCCGGCAGCTGTCGGCCACTGATGGAATCACCATTGGTATTCCTGCGTTCTTCCTGGCGTTGATGCCCAACACCCGCCGCTACCGCAGCGGATTCTTGAAGCGTTCCCTGTCCTTTGCCATACCGGCGGGGCTCATCATTGCGCTCGCCGTCGTCGCCATCAACACTTATTCGCGGTGGACAGACACCGGCACCACCGCTGAGGTGCGGACCGCCGCCGCTCTGGTTTTGGCGTTGATCGCACTATGGGTGTTGGTTGTCCTGTCACGTCCGCTGAACCGCTGGCGGGTGCTGATCATCGGGGCGATGTTCGTGGGGCTGGGGCTGGTGCTGACGGTGCCCCTGCTCAGCGACTTCTTCGACTTCACCGTGCCGGGGTGGAACCATCTCGTGGCGTCGGGCGTCGTCGCACTGCTGGGTGGAATAGCTATTGAAATCCTGTTCCGGCACCACCGGCGGCTCCTCGCCGCGCCCGATGACACCCCAGAACGGGCCCTAAGACCCTAACGCTCACGAGCAAGTGCGGGTGAGACTGAAGGAAGCAGCTGCAACCTTGCCGCGCTGACACGGGAGGCACATCATGGAAGCATCTACCTCACCCCGCATCGTCGTCGGAGTTGACGGCTCCGAGCAATCGATTGCCGCACTGCGTTTCGCCCGGAAACTTGCACCACCATTCAACGCGGTGATCCAGGCGGTCAGCACCTGGGATTACCCGCCAGAGTACGCAGGCTATGTGCCGATCGGTAGCGACAACTTCGAGGAAATCACCCACAAACACCTCGATACTGCTGTGCAATCAGCGTTCGGGGATGACCCGCCTGAGGGGTTGGAGAAGGTCGTACTCTTTTCCCACCCGTCCAAAGGGCTGGTCAAGGCGGCTGAGGGAGCGGTGATGCTCGTCCTGGGACGCCGTGGGCACGGTACTTTCAGAGGCCTGCTCATGGGATCGGTCAGTGGCGCCTGCGTGGCCCACGCAAAATGCCCTGTCCTCGTGGTCGAGGGTTCAACAGGGGAAATGCCCGAGGATCACGCGTGAGGGCGCTGCATTATCGCACAGTCGGATCGGCCCCTGAACTCGTTGACATTCCCACCCCAGTCCCCGGACCCGGACAAGTCCTGCTGCGCGTAACCGCGGCCGGTGTCTGCCATTCCGACCAATTCATCATGGATCTTCCCGCGGACCAGTACATCTATGGTCTGCCGCTCACGCTTGGCCACGAGGGCGCAGGCACCGTCGAATCCTGGGGTGCCGGGGTAACCGGGCTCCAGGTGGGTGACTCCATGCTCGTCTACGGTCCGTGGGGTTGCGGGCGCTGCTATACCTGCGCCCAAGGCAACGAGAACTACTGCGAGGTAGCGGCAGAGCAGGGGATCGCACCCCCGGGCCTCGGCGCGCCGGGCGCCATGGCCGAGTTCATCCTGGTCGACGACCCCCGGCATCTGGTGCCCCTCGGCGACCTCGACCCGGTGGCCAGCGTGTCACTCACCGATGCCGGGTTGACCCCGTACCACGCCATCAAGCAGAGCCTGCCGAAACTGGTCCCAGGCTCGACGGCGGTGGTCATCGGCGTAGGCGGGCTCGGCCACGTCGGTGTCCAGATCCTTCAGGCGCTGAGCGCGGCGACCATCATCGCCATTGACACCTCAGAGCAGAAACGTGCTCTCGCGCTCGACGTCGGCGCCGACCATGTGCTGGCCCCCGGGGAGGAGGCCGAGGCGCAGATCCGGACTCTTACCGGCGGCAAGGGTGCCACCGCGGTCTTCGACTTTGTGGGTGCTCCCGTCACCACGGGGTTCGCGTCCCGGGTGGTCGGAATCGGTGGGGACATTGCCGTTGTGGGGGTTGGAGTGGGCACCGTCGACGTCGGTTTCTTCTCCACGCCGTGGGACGCCCAGGCACGTGCCCCCTACTGGGGATCCAGAGCAGAGCTGATGGAAGTGGTGGAACTGGCTCGAGTGGGGAAAATCCACGTCGAGTACGAGCAGTTTTCTTTGTCCGATGGACCTACGGCCTATGAGCGGCTCCGGGCCGGAACGCTTCGCGGCCGCGCGGTCATCGTCCCCGAAAGCACCACCTCGTGAGCGACACAGCAGGCGCTGACTTCGCCGAGGACCGGCCCATCGTCGTCGCCTTCCGGGACGGGCTGACCGGCCCGGCGCTTCTGCGCTGGGCCGTGCGGCGCGGCCACCAAACCGGGCAGCACATTACGATGCTGCATGCCCTTCCCGACCCGTCACTCATGCTCCCCGTGGCAGCGGGTGGGACACCGTACGGCAGCCTGATCGCTGCGGCTCGCCAGGCGCTCGATGAGGAGTCCCGGAAGGTGTGCGCCGACTATCCCGACGCACACGTCACCGCCAACGTGCATTGCGGCGACATCGTGGACGCCCTGGTCAGCCTCTCCGAGGATGCATCGCTCCTCGTTGTTGGTGCTGACCGGCTGGACGGAAAGACGGGCGAATACCTCGGATCCGTCGGGCAGCAGGTAGCCCTCGGCAGCACCTCTCCGGTAGCAGTGATCCCGCGTGACCCCAGCGCCGGCTCCGACAACGACGGCGACGTGGTGGTGGGTGTCGATGGCTCGGCGGAATCGCACGACGCGTTGCGCGTGGCAGCGGCCGAAGCCAGCCGGTCGGGTCACGGGCTCAAAGTCGTCACCTCAGCGACAGATACCACAGCTCCGGAGGTCAGCGGAACCGCTTCGGTGCTCGCGCAACTGAAGGTAACCTATCCGTCGCTCACCGTAACAAGGGTTCTCGATGACGAGCGGCCACCCGTGGAGTCCCTCCTGTTCCACGCCGCTGACGCGTTCCTGCTGGTGATTGGGCGGCACGGTCGGGGTGCCCGACCGGGAATTATGCTGGGCTCAGTGACTCACACGCTGCTGCTAGCTCCACCGTGCCCCACCCTGGTAGTTACTCTTCGCTCGCTACCGGCATCTCCTGCAGCTGGGGGGCAGGCGTAACGTCGAAGCTCCGACCGGTGACACTCGTGGGCACTATCCGCATAAAGCGGTCCTTCCGCCCGGGCTCCCACGGGTGTAGAGGAAGGTGGATCGTGGACATCAGTTCGGCGGTGCGTTGAATGGTTGATGCATTCCCTTTGATGACCACGCTCCAGGCTCGTGACCCGTCCTGCAGGACACCATCGGCCTCGAACGCCACCGGAGCGCCTTCGGCTGCCCGCTGTTTTGATCCCTCAGAGGTACGGAACACCAGCGTTCCGTGGTCTACCTGCGCATTGATGGGGAAAATTTCGGGCTGTCCGTCGACGCACAGGGCCATCCGACCGTAGGCGGTGCCGCGCAATAGCTCCCAACAGGTGTGGGCCGGTAAAACGGATGTGGGTGTATTCTCGGAGTCCATAGCCCGACAGTAAGGTCGGACGCCCCGCACCACTAGGGCCGGAAGACCTAATCCGCCGGGTCAGCCTCCGTATGCTCCTTCATTTTCACCACGACAACGAATCGAAGGCCAGGGTTCAACTCACTGGAGTCGCACAATGAGTCCCATCCGAACCACCCCAGTCACAGATCCCGATGACGTGCCCCCTCCGCTGAAGTCCGCGGGGGAAATTGACCATCTGCTGGCAGGATTCGCTGCCATCGCGGAAAACCAGGGTCTGCAGACCGTGCTGGAACGGGTGGTGGAGGCGGCCTGCCGGCTGGTGGACGCGAAGTACGCGGCCCTTGGTGTTATCGGTCCGGACGGAGTACTGAGTCATTTCATCACCGTGGGCCTCGACGGGGACCAGATCAGCCAGATCGGTGCACTGCCCGTAGGACACGGGGTGCTCGGGCTGCTTATCAGCGAGCCGAAACCACTTCGCCTCGAAGACCTCCGCCAACACCCCGCATCCTTCGGGTTCCCAGCGGGTCATCCCCAGATGACGTCCTTCCTCGGTGTGCCGATCAGGGTGCGCGACACGGTCTTCGGCAACCTGTATCTGACCGAAAAGAACGGCGGTGGGGACTTCTCCCAGTCCGATGAGGATCTGACGGTTGCCCTCGCGGCGGCGGCCGGGGTGGCCATCGAAAACATGCGCCTCTTCGAAGCTGAGACGAGACGTTCCCGATGGTTGGAATGCGGACAGGATGCGGTTCAGGCGCTCCTGAACTCCTCCTCGGAGCTGAACCTCAGCGATGTGGAGATCGTTGCCGAACACGCGAAGGCTGCCTCCGGCGCATCCCTAATCCTCATCCTTACCCGGATGGCGCCCGACGAGGCCTTGTATTGCGAGGTGGCTCTCGGCCTGCACGGCGACAGTTTTCGCGGGCGGCTTGTGGGTGACGGGACGGCCCTCCGCAAGGTAACGCTTCCGTTCAGGGATACAGCAGTTCTCAACGGGCGCGACCTCCAGGACGTGCTGCCCAACTCAGAGCCCGATGTGTTCGACGCCGCCATGTACACCCGGATCACCGACCGGGGCAGCCACGCCCGGTTCCTGGTCATTGCCCGCACCAAGGATGATCCGCCGTTTTCGCCCGTGGATCAGCGAATGGTTGCCGCGTTCGCCTCCCAGATTTCCACGGCCCTGGAACTGACCCAGATGCAGATCCAGCGCGAACAGGACGCCGTCTTCGGAGACCGGGACCGGATTGCCCGGGACCTCCACGACCTGGTCATTCAGCGGATGTTCGCCGCCGGACTCAGTATCCAGAGTCTTCGAAAGCATGTGGTCGGGGATGAGCCCCTCGCCCGGATCGCTTCCGTCACTACTGAGCTCGACGCGACCATCGGTGAACTGAGGGCCACGATCTACTCGCTGCAATCGGTGACGAACAGCGAGGACAGTCTGAGCTCACGGATCCTCGCGCTTGTCCGCCGGTCCCTCGACGGTTCCGACGTCGAACCGGTCATCCACTTCTCCGGACCACTCGACACCGTGGTCCGGGTGGCGACGGCGGCCCATGTGGAAGCAATCCTTCGGGAAGCACTCTCCAACGCGCTGCAACATTCTCAGGCCACCACCATCATGGTGACGCTGTCTGCGAGCACGGATTCAGTCAACCTGCGGATCGCTGACAACGGCCAGGGATTCGAGCAGACCGGGCGTCGCAGTGGGCTGCGGAACATGCAGCAGCGGGCTGAGGAACTCGGCGGAGAGGTCAGGATCGAATCCTCCCTGGGCCACGGCACCACCATCGACGTGATACTGCCCCTGAGCTGACGATCCGGTGAGCAACCTGGACAGACCGCGTCAACCTGGGCATTTTGGGTGGAGATTGTGGGCACCGATGTCCAGGTTGCCCACCGGAACGGGTTAGAGGACCGCGGCGCGCGGAACAGTCGGGCTGACCGGGACTGGAGGACCGGGCGGGCTAGGTGCGCGGGCGCGAAATGTAGACGGCCGCCTGTGTCCGGCGCTGGAACCCGAGTTTTGCCAGCACGGAGGACACGTAGTTCTTGATGGTCTTCTCGGCCAGGAACAGTTCGGCGCCAATTTCCCGGTTGGTCATCCCGGCCCCGATCAGCGCCAGCACCTTCTTCTCCTGGACGGTCAGGCCCGCGAGGCGCGGGTCCTCGGGCTGCACGGCGGTGAAACCGGCAATAACCCGTGCCTTGACGTCCTCATCGAACAGCGACTCCCCGTTGGCTGCACGACGCACCTTCTCCAGAAGGTCCGATCCGACAATTTCCTTGAGAATGTAGCCGGCAGCGCCAGCCAGGATGGCGCCCCGTACGGCGTCGTCGTCGTCGTAACTGGTGAGGATCACGCACTGCAGCGACGGGTCCACTGACCGGACATCACGGCACACCTCGATCCCGTTTCCGTCGGCGAGGCGGGCATCCAGAATGGTCACATCGGGTGCCAGGGCTGGAATGTGGCGAACTGCCTCAGCAGCAGACCCGGTTTCGCCTATGACAGCAAACCCTTCGCCCTCCAGGAGATCCCGAAGCCCACGTCGGACCAGTTCATGGTCATCCAGAAGGAAGACCGTGACCGGTCGGGTTGGCTCGGGCGTTTCTAGCGTCATCATCGTCTTTCATCATCGGTCAGTTGTTCAATCATCGGTGGCGACACTCTCGAACAGCAGTGCCATAAGACCCGACCACCGGGAATGGGTGCGGAATTATTCGGTGGACCACTGGCTTGCCGTAGATAGGACAGTTCACTCGAGCGGGTGCTGTCACACAAATTGCACCACAAGGAGACCCGATGAGTCACAACGAACAGGCACCCCTGTCCGACACGCAAACAGGCGGTATCGCATTGGTGGTCGGCGCCTCCGGCATTGCTGGGTCAGCCCTGGTAGAGAAACTCGCTGGCGAGGGATGGCAGGTGCTCGCCATGTCTCGGAGCGAAGGAACCCCGAAAGCCAACGTGCGGTACGTTCCGGCCGACCTATCCTCGCCCCAGTCGCTGAAGGACGCGCTCGCTGATGTTGCACCCACCCAGGTGTTCTTTACCGCCTGGGCCCGCCAGGACACCGAGGAAGCGAACATCCGGGTGAACGCCGCGATGCTGCGCAACCTCCTGGAGGCTCTGGCCGGAAAGCCGGTGGCGCACGTGGCGTTGATGACCGGGCTGAAGCACTATCTCGGGCCGTTCGAAGCCTACGGCGAGGGCGAGATGCCGGACACGCCGTTCCACGAAGAAGAGCCACGGTTGCCGGTCAACAACTTCTACTACGCGCAGGAGGACGAGCTGTGGGCCGCCGCTGCGGCGCAGGGCTTCACCTGGTCGGTGCACCGCGCGCACACGGTTATCGGGCACGCTGTTGGCAACGCGATGAACATGGGATTGACCCTCGCAGCCTATGCGGCGCTGTGTAAGGAGTCCGGCCGCCCCTTCATTTTCCCGGGCTCTGAAACCCAGTGGAATTCCCTGACTGACATGACCGACGCCGGACTCCTCGCCGACCACATGGTCTGGGCAGCCACGTCGCCTAACGGGGCCAACGAAGCCTTCAACGTGGTCAACGGCGACGTGTTCAGGTGGCGTTGGATGTGGCAGCAACTCGCTGCACACTTTGGGGTCGAAGCCGAAGGGTTCCGAGACCAGCCACGGCCACTCGAGGTCCAGATGGCCGGAGCCGACGCGCAGTGGCAGGAACTCGTCACGGCTCACGGGCTGGCGGAACCGCGCCTGGACCGGGTGGCCTCCTGGTGGCACACCGACGGCGACCTCGGCAGGAACCTTGAGGTAGTCGCCGATATGAGCAAGAGCCGCATCGCCGGTTTTACCGGCTACCGCCGCACGCTCGACGCGTTCACCGACCTCTTCGAGCGCTACCGTGCGGACAAGCTCATCCCCTGAGCTAGCGGCGGGCGGCAGCTTCAAGAGGTGAGGAGCGCCGCCACCCGATAGCTGGGGCCACATGCGCTGCAACGTTCTCCAACAGCTTCGCGTTGTAGTCCACGCCCAACTGGTTGGGGACGGTGAGCATCAGCGTGTCTGCCGACTGGACGGCGGCGTCGTTGGCGAGCTGTTCAGCGATGACGTCCGGCTCCCCGATGTAACTCTTCCCGAACCGGGACAGGGCGCCGTCGAGCACTCCGACCTGATCGCGGGTTTCCCGCAGGGCGCTCAGCGCAAAGTATTGGCGATCCTCGTCGCTGACCAGCGGAATGACGCTGCGGCTGACCGACACCCTGGGCTCAAAGGTGTGGCCCTGTTCGGCCCAGGTGTCACGGAACATCTGGATCTGCTCGGCCTGCAGTTCGTCGAACGGCACGCCAGTGTCCTCGGTCAACAGGGTGGAGCTCATCAGGTTCATGCCCTGTTCGGCCGCCCAGACAGCGGTCTTCCGGGTGCCGGCGCCCCACCAGATCCGTTGACTCAGACCAGGAGACTGCGGCTGGATGGGCAGCAGACCGCTGCCCATCCGAGGATCGGCCTCGGCAATGCCGGCACCGCTGATTCCGTAGCGGAACACCTCGGTATGGCGGCGTGCCAGGTCGGCGTACTCCTCGCCGTCGACCGGAACGTAGCCGAAGGTCGCGGCGCCATTAACAGCTGGCTCGGGCGATCCCCGGCTGATGCCCAACTGCAGCCGGCCGCGGCTGATCAGGTCCGCCGCGGCCGCTTCCTCCGCCATGTAGAGCGGGTTCTCGTACCGCATGTCAATGACGCCGGTGCCGATCTCGATACGGCTGGTGCGGGCGGCGACGGCGGCGAGCAGCGGAAACGGCGAAGCGTGCTGCCGGGCAAAATGGTGCACCCTGAACGATGCCCCATCAATGCCGATCTCCTCCGCGGCCACCGCCAGGTCGATGGCCTGCAGCAGCGCCTCACCTCCGGTGCGGGTTCGCGATCCCTGCGCGGAGGACCAGTTACCAAAGGATAGAAAACCTATTCGCTTCATACCCGGATCAACCCGTTGCGGTCCCGACGCATTCCCGCTGCTCGTCCAGAGGGATCGCCCCGACCGAGCGACTAGATGATGTTTCGACCGGCCTTCCGGGATTCAGACCAGTCCTTGAAGAAGCCACGGCAGACGGTCCAGAGGACCCCTGCAACGATGACCGGCCAGATCAGCACATACACGGTGAGAAGGATTGTTTCCATGGTGATCTCCTACTTTCGGGCGGACAGCGTGGCGCCGTCCAGGTCGTCGTCAGGGGTGTTGCTGGCGTCGTCGGCCACGGGGTCATAGTCGCCGATGCGCTGTTTGATCAGGGCGAAGTCGAAGTCCTGTTTGCTCCTGACGGACATCAGATAGCAGACGATGGTGCTCACGGCGTAGGCCACCAGCGAACCGGTGAGGACCGTGTAATCGTGCAGGAACCCGATGACGAAGGGGGCCGAGGCAAGCGCGGCGACGGCGCCAGCGATTTTTGCTGGTTTCAGGCCGAAGAAGCCAAACACCATCAGGCCCAGGACAATGCCAATTCCGGCAGCCGACAGGATGTCGAACAGGATCCCGGTGACGCCGTCCATCGAGAACCAGGAGAACCTGACGGGGATGAAGACGGCCAAGGCCACGACCACCGACGTCGTAAACGCCCTGTTGGTCACCTTGTTCCAGTAGAAGCTGGCGATGACCGGGAACACGAGGGCCCCCCACAGGGCTCCCACGAAGACCAGCAGGTCGAGGATGTCCATTTGTTGACTGGCGAAGATCAAGGCCGCGGCAGTCGCCACGATCATGGTGATCCGGCCGACCAGCAGCATGGTTTTGGGGTTGGGTTTCGTCGCAATGTTCTTGCCGTAAACGTCGGCCATCATGATCGAGGACAGTGCGGACAAGTCCGAATCGGCGGTGGAGGACAGCGCGCCGAGGATCATCACAAAGAACAGGCTCAGCAGTACGGGGCCCAGGTAGGTGGCTGCCATCTGCGGGATCAGGTTGTTGACGTCGCCGCCGGTGGGGCTGATACCCAGGTACAGGGCCATCACCCCGATCATGCCGATGCCGATCACGGTGGCACCGTAACCAACTGTCGCGGTGACGAAGGTCTTCTTGATCAGGTCCTCGCGGACAGCGAACAGCCGCTGCGCGATGGTCTGGTTGCCGATGGCGTAGGCCAGCACAGCAGCGATATAGGGAGCACCCTGGTTCAGGAACGCGTCACTCGAGAAGAAGTTGGACTGCTCGGGGGTCAGGTTACCGGCCCCCTGGGTGAACATGCCGGGACCTCCGGCAGCGAAGAACACCACCGGGATGATGATCGCGACGGCGCCCAGCATGGCGACCACCTGCGCAAAGTCGGTCAGTACCGAGGCGCGGAAGCCGGACCACAGCGTGTACATGAGGACGCCGACGGCGACGGCGAGTACACCCTGCCCGAAGCTGAAGGGGGAGAGCAATGCTACGAGGGCGCCTCCGGCAATAAAGTTGGAGGTCAGGCTGATCACGCTGCCAACGATGTTGGAGCCGGCGAGCATCAACTGGCTGGACCGGCCGTGGCGGGCGTGCATCACCTCGGCCAGAGTGTGGGCTTTCGGCGCTACTGCGCGGATGCGTTTCCCGAAAGGGTAGATGAACAGGATCATCAGGGCACCCCACAGCCCGTAGTGGATTGGCCCGGAGATGCCGTAGGTGTAGCCCGAGGTGGCGGATGCGTACATTGAAGCCGCCCAGATCCAGGTGGCAGTCATGCTCGCAGCGGAGATACCGAAACCCACCTTGTTGCCGGCGGTCATGTAGCCGTCGGCGTTCTCCTTCTTTTTACCAATGTAGGCGGACACCAGCAGGGTGCCACCGTAGAGGAGTACAAGAAGCAGAATCACCATCCATCCACTTAGTTGATACAACTCAGCATCGTTAGGCACTGTGATCCCTTCGTCACGACGAGCAACGCTTGCAACTCGACATCGTCATCACGCTGGCCTCCTGTGGGCCGTCCCCTCCGCAAGCGTTCCAGGCGCGGAGACCGAGCCCCGAATGAGGGCGCAAGCGCGTCAATCCCGTAGAAAATTACCTGAGGCAATCAAACAGAGCGCATAGCTATGTCTTTCGGCGGCGCGCGGCCAACCGATTCGTGGGTGTTTTGTACCCATACGGGGGCAGGTGCTCTGCAATCTTCGCCGCTGATCAATCCCAATAATGGGGGAACGGTTACTCGCGGGCAGGCGTCCTGCAACGCAGTCAGGCTAGCATGCTTCCGGCGGAGGGGACCTTTGGGCAAGTAGTGGCGCCGGGCAGTGACGATGGCGAGGTGGCCGTCGTCGACGGCGCGGACGACGGCCACTCGGGGGTCCGCTGAAACCAGTAATCCTCGGATGATGCCTGATAGAGCAGTATCATCCGAGGATTGTTGAAGGGTTAGGTGGTAGGGGGTGAGCCTCCCGAGCCTGGCTCTTAGCCGCGGTCGGTGTAGCGGCCCTCTGAATGTTCCTGAATGGACCGGTTTGATGAGGTTACGTAGGTGCCGCGGACCTGGACCGTCCCGCCGCTACGGGTAGTGACGTAGGTTCCCTCGGCTGGGGTGCCGGAGGTCGGCGTCGTCACGTAGCGCCCACCGAGCAGGGGCATCGGGCGGGCGGGGGTGACTGCTGCCCGATGGGCGGCGGCCGGGCGTGTGGTGGTGGTGCGGTTCATCAATGACATGGTGAAGCTCCTATTTTTGGGCGCGGCGAAATTGCCGAACGGTTCAGCGTTGAAGTGGTGATTTTGGGCAGAACTGATCACGGAATGCCGCGTCAGCGGGCCGTGAGAATGAGAAGTGGCTTAGCCGGTTTCGGGTGAGCCGTTGGTCTGGCAAGTGCGACACAGGCCGTTGAAAGTGACCTCGGCCGAGTAAATGGTGAAACCTGAATCATCGGAGGGGGTGAGGCATGGTGCCTCGCCGATCACGCAGTCAACATCCTGCACCAACCCGCAGCCAACGCATGACAGATGGTGATGGTTGTCGCCCACCCTGCACTCGAACAGGGCGGGAGAATTGGGCGGGTCGAATCGTCTGACCAATCCGGCACCGGTGAACGACGCCAGAATCCCGTAGATAGTTTGGGCCGATATTTTGCTCAGGCTCTTTCGTGCTTCATTAAAAACCTGATCAGCACTTGAATGGGGTGCGCTCTGGAGAATCTCCAACACCGCCACTCGAGGCGCAGTCACCTTCAGTCCCGACTCGCTGATAATGGCCCGAAGAGCATCGGGTTGGGTCTGCGAGGCGGTACCTTGTGGCATACCTCTACTGTACGGAGTTGTTTTGATTAGGTCAAAACAACTCCGCGGTAGCCTTGGACAATGACTGAACGTTACCGGTACGACGTCGAGGTGCTGCACCTGCTCGTCTCACCGGCCCACGCCTACTTTGGCCGCGCCCGCGACGGTGCCGCCGACGTGCCCACGACCGACGCCGACCGGGTAGCCCTGGTAGCCGGGAAGGGAATCGTCGGGGACCGGTTCTTCGGCAAGGCCGCACACATGGACGCCGCGGTGACGGTGATGGCGGTGGAAGCGCTCGAGGATATTGCCAGTGGCCTGGCCGCTGAACCTTTTGATCCGTTGCTGGCCCGGCGGAACGTGATTCTGCGGGGTGCCCAACTGCATCCGCTGCTGGGTCTGGAGTTTGAGCTGGAGTCCGCCGGCGACGTCGTGCGGTTGAAAGCCGGACGGCCCGCGCATCCATGCGTGTGGATGGATCGTATGCTGGCGCCGGGAGCCCACGCGGCGATGCGCGGCCGAGGCGGAGTGCGCTGTCAGGTGCTGGCGGACGGGGCGCTGCACCGCGGTCCGGCGGTACTGGTGAGCCCGGTTTTACTGGAACCGGACCGCGCTGGGGAGGCCACGATCCGGCGTCCTTCACGGTTGCCCTGATCGTTTCACGCCACCGCTGAGGAATACGTCGCCGTCCACTGGCGTTGGGTGAGGGGGACCAAATTTTTCCGCAACCAATTCTGCAGGAGCTTATCTATGCCTACGACCGTCAACGCTTACGCCGCGCCATCCGAGTCCGAGGACCTCATCGCCACCACCATCGAGCGCCGCGACGTCGGCCCCGACGATGTGCTGATCGACATCAAGTTCGCAGGAATCTGCCACTCCGACATCCACACCGTCCGCGGTGACTGGGGACCCCAGACCTACCCGTTGGCGCCAGGACACGAGATCGCCGGGATCGTCACCGAGGTCGGCTCCAACGTCACCAAGCACTCCGTCGGCGACCGCGTGGGCGTCGGCTGCATGGTCAACTCCTGCGGCGAGTGCAAGAACTGTGAAGCCGGCGAGGAGCAGTACTGCCTCAAGGGCAACACCGGCACCTACGGCGCCAAGGACCGCGACGGCTCCATCACCCAGGGTGGCTACTCCACCCACATTGTCGTCACCGAGGACTTCGTTATCCGGATTCCCGAAGGTATCGACCTCGACGTCGCCGCACCGCTCCTGTGCGCTGGCATCACCACGTTCTCGCCTCTGAAACGCTGGGGCGCCGGACCAGGCAAGAAGGTTGCAATCGTAGGCCTGGGCGGACTCGGCCACATGGCCGTGAAGCTGGCCGCAGCGATGGGCGCCGAGGTAACGGTGCTTTCGCAGTCACTGAAGAAGCAGGAAGACGGGCTGCGTCTGGGGGCCAAGCACTACTACGCCACCAGTGACGAGAACACCTTCTCCGACCTCGCCGGCTCCTTCGACCTGATCATCAACACGGTGAGTGCCACCCTCCCCATCAGTGACTACCTGGGTCTGCTGGCTCTCGACGGCGCGCTCGTCAACGTTGGAGCGCCGGCCGAGCCGCTGCCCGTCAACGCATTCGCCCTGATCGGTGGCCGCCGTTCGTTCGCCGGCTCCCTGATCGGTGGCATCCGGGAAACCCAGGAAATGCTGGACTTCTGCGCCGAGCACCACCTGGGCGCCGAGGTGGAGGTCATCTCCGCAGACAAGATCAACGAAGCCTACGAGCGCGTCCTCGCCTCGGACGTCCGCTACCGCTTCGTCATCGACACCTCAACGCTGAACTAGCGTTTCGCGTTAGTGAACCCCCGGCAGGAGCTACTCCTGCCGGGGGTTCTCGCGTTAAACTCGGGGCTATGACTGCGCACCTGAACATCACCGACGATCCCGCCGCCGACAGGTTGCTCTCCGAGGAGCCTCTAGCCCTGCTGATCGGGATGCTGCTGGACCAGCAGGTGGCGATGGAAACGGCTTTCGCTGGCCCGGCCAAGATCAAGGACCGGCTGGGCGCGTTCAACGCGGAGACGATCGCCCACAAGGATCCCGACGAATTCGTTGAACTCTGCCGCACGCCGCCCGCCGTGCACCGCTACCCGGGGAACATGGCCGCGCGAATCCAGACGCTGTGCGCCACTTTGCTCGACGACTGGGATGGCGACGCGTCCCAAATCTGGAGGAGGGACAACCCCGACGGTGCCGAGGTCTATAAGCGGCTCAAGGCACTGCCCGGTTTTGGGGAACAGAAGGCCCGAATCTTCCTTGCACTGTTGGGCAAGCAATACGGGTACGACGGCGACGGCTGGCGTGAGAGCGCGGGCGCGTACGGCGAGGAGGGCAGTTACCGCTCAGTCGCCGACATCGTGGACCCCGAATCCCTCACGAAGGTGCGTGAAACCAAGCGTGCGGCGAAGGCAGCGGCGAAGGAGGCGAAGGCCTAGCCGTGGTTTCCGGTGCAAAGTAGCCTCCCTCCTCTTCCGCCGCGCGAGTGGCGGCGTCAAGAGTCTCGTCGCGGTGAGCAATCCAGACAAAGGGGGTCTACCCGGAGATCGGTGAGGGAAAAGTTGCCCACCGCTGCCTGAATTGCCCACCGGACCGGGCAAGCCGTGCGGAACTCGTTAGGCAAAGCCGTGTTCCCGAACGGGCGATTGTAGGAGTCCTGAAACCGGGTATTCCTTTTGGGAGGGGACCGAAGCGAGGAGCCGCGCAGGATTGCCACAGGATCAACGAAATAAGCCGACTTTGTTTCAAGTCGCGGTTACACTGAAATAGGAATCGGAATTGTGAAGAATAACGATTATTTGGCAAATCGGACGCTTTGGCGCACGCCGTGATCTCTTCCATCCGTTTCGAACGAAAGAAGGCTCTCATGGGATTCAGCCATTCCCGTTGACCACTTCCGTCCTGCAGGCTCACAAGCGACTACCCTGTATCCGCAACGCGGCTTGGTAGATAGCGAAGCCCTTCTAGGCAATACTCTGTGGCCTGAGATATCCCGGTCGCTGAACCTTAGACTCCGGTCGAATGACCAGGAAAGCGAATCGCCCCCATGCTCGATCCAGTACCAAGCACCAATAGCCATTCATCAATCGACGAAACCCCCACCGGCCTGACCGATGAAGAGTTGGCGTCTGATCACAGCAGTTCTTACACACGGGCGCTCGCCGAAGTGCGAAGCTGTGTCCTTGAACAGGCCAGAAATCCTGCACAGGCAAAGGTTAGCTTCGATTATTTGATGACCCATGATTCGCTCACCGGATTGCTCAATCGGGGTGGATTTCTGGCGGAGCTTCAGCTCTGCCTTGCAAAGCGGGCCGGCAGGAAACAGCGCCGAGGACTATTGATCGTGGACCTGGATTTCTTCCGGACGGTCAATGTCGGTCTGGGGATCGCTGCTGGGGATGAGACTCTGAGTATCGTCGCGCAGCGGATCCGTGCCGCGGTGCATCCATCTGCAGTCGTCGCTCGGTTGTCGGGTGTCGAATTTGCGGTACTGGCTGACTTCGCCGACGCCGGGGAGGCGCAGTCGGTGGCCGCCGAGCTATTGGAGGCCCTGAGCGCGCCGATGGCGGTTGGCGGGACCAGCATTGAAATCACGGTCAGTATTGGCGTTTCGATGGCCAGCGAAACTGACAACCCTGACCGGCTGGTGGGTCGGGCTGCCGCGGCACTGCACCAGGCCAAGAAGCGGGGCCGTAACCGCTGCGAGGTGGAGTGCAGCATGCACAGCGATCCCGACGACGGCCAGCTGAATCGCCGCGGTGAACTGCGCCGTGCCATCGAGGACGGAGAGTTATGCCTCTTCTTCCAGCCCCAGATTGACCTCGTCAGCGGCCAGATGAACGGATTCGAGGCACTGGTGCGCTGGGATCACCCCGATAAGGGCCTGCTGGCACCTTCAGCTTTCATCGACTTCGCCGAAGAATCCGGGCTTATCCTGCCGCTCGGAGCCTGGGTGATCAACGCTGCCGTCGCGCAACAGGCCACATGGCACCGCTCTGCGGCGGGACGGCCCCCAGTACGAATGTCAGTCAATATCTCAGCCATCCAGCTCAGCGATCCCCGCCTCGAAGAAATGGTCACTGAAGCGCTTGAACGCCATGGTGTTGCTCCGGGGCTCCTGACCCTGGAAATCACCGAAACGGCGCTCACCGCGGATCCAGTTGCCGCGCTGCGGACCCTCGAAATTCTCAAGGCCCTGGGCGTCAGGTTGGCAATCGACGATTTTGGTACTGGCCATTCCAGCCTCACCTATCTCAAGCGCTTTCCGATCGACGAACTGAAAATCGACCGCTCCTTCATTGCCGGGCTCACTACCGACAGCAAGGACCACGCGATTGTTGCGTCCTGCATCCAGCTCGCCCACGCCACGAACCTGATCGCCGTCGCCGAAGGCGTTGAAATGCCAGCCCAGCTACACGCGCTGACCGAGCTGGACTGCGACCTCGCGCAGGGCTACTTCTACACCCGCCCCATGTCGGCGGAGGACCTCGAACCGTGGTTCATTCCGCGGCCCGATAATATGCGCCTGGGAGAACCCCAACTGGTTGGTCAGTAGCGTTGCAGGTTGACCTTGAAAGTCTCGCCGTTGACCGGAGCTGACGTGTGCTCGTGCACAATTTTCCAGTCACCATCGCGGCGCCCCAGAACCCAGGTCAGGCGGTTCTGCATGGAGTCCTGTTCGACGTCGTCGGGCCCAATGTCGCGGTAGGTGATGATGGCGTGCACGGTTGCCAGGTCCTCGGTAACCAGAGTCTGAACGTCATCGAAGTCCACCCTGACGCGCTCATCCCCCACCGAAGCGAACCACCCGGCCACTGATTCCCGCCACGGGTCTGCACCCTGGTGGCTCCACACGTCCCATAAGTCGAAAACCCGGACGTCGTCGTCGTACAGGGCCAGCAGGGCATCAACATCCTTCCCGAATACGGCTGCAGCATACTGTTCGAGAACCTGAGTGATCGACTCTTCATCCATGAAGGCGATCCTCGCATGCCCGACCGATGAACGGAACGGGTACGCGCAAGTCATTTATGACGACCGGTAACGGCCAGGTTTTGACCCAACAAATTTTCTGCCTTAGCGTGATCTCCAGAATCAAGAGTGTCAACCAACGGCCCTGGCCGGTTGACCAGCAACCCTCTCCCGTAGCGGGGTGCTCCAGGTGAAGATTCGGCCGCCGGAACAAGTCCCCGGACGGCAAGTACGGCGTATCCAGAATTGACCCCGCCGAGGGGTCGTCGTGGATACCGCCCGCCATCTTGAAGCGAGCCAGCATGTAACCCCGAGGAAACTCCCCGAATGTCGCTGCAGTTATCGCAGCACTTCACTCCTGCCTATCTGCCTGTCCAGTGGTAACGCCTGGCCCGTGTTATCGGCCGACCGGACCCCACTGACGTACCCCGTTCAAAGGAAAAACCCCCATGAAATCCCGCACCCTTCTCACTATCGCCGTTGCCCCATTCCTCGCCCTCACTGTGGCATGTGGTGGTTCGGGCGAGTCCGGTTCCGGAAATGAAAGCATCAAGCTCGGCGTCGTCGGCGCCAGCGACCCGGAATGGGGCCTGCTCACCGAGGCCGCTGCCGAGGAAGGCATCGAGCTGGAGGTCATCGACTTCGCCGAATACACCCAGCCCAACCCCGCGCTAAGCGAAAGTGAACTGGACCTCAACCAGTTCCAGCACCTGGTGTACCTGGCCCGCTACAACGTATCCAGCGGAGAGGAGCTGGCCCCGATCGGCTCCACGGCCATCTACCCGCTGGGCCTGTACTCAACCCAGTACGGGTCGGTGGAGGAGATCCCCGAAGGATCGACGGTTGCTGTCCCCAACGACGAGAGCAACCTCGCCCGCGGGCTGCTGGTCCTTCAGTCCGCCGGTCTGGTGGTGCTCGACGACGGCGGCAGCGCCTTCTCGACGATCGACGACATTGATGAGGACGCGTCCAAGGTCACCGTCACCACGCTCGAAGCGTCGCTGACCCCCACCTCGCTGCCCGACGTCGCCGCCGCCATCATCAATAACGACTTTGTCCAGGACGCTGGCCTGAACTTCGAGGACGCCATTGCCCAGGACGATCCGACCGATCCTGCCGCCGTCGCGTACGTGAACGTGTTCGCCGCCCGCGCCGGCGAAGAGGGCAACGAGACGTACCAGAAGCTGATCAGCATCTACCAGGAAAACCAGGAGGTGCAGGACGCCGTCCAGGAGACCTCCGGCGGGACCGCCGAGTTCCTTCAGGTCACCCCCGATGAGCTGCAGACCACCCTCGACACCGTCGAGGAAGACACCCGCGCCCAAGGCTAACCAGCCCTCCCTGCCCTGCGGCCAGCTGGCGGTCCCGGCTGGCCGCAGGGCCGTTTATCAAGGAAAACCATGCCACTCATTTCCCTGCAGGGAGTTACCAAAAGCTTCCCTCCGGGCCGCCGCGGCGACGCTCCCGTGCACGCGATTGACAACGTCAGCCTCGACATCGAGGCTGGAGAGATCTACGGGATCATCGGCTACTCGGGGGCCGGGAAAAGCACCCTGGTCCGCCTGATCAACGCTCTCGAAAAGGCCAGCAGCGGCACCATCATTGTCGACGGCCAGCAGGTCACCAACGTCCCGGACCGGCAACTGCGCAAACTACGTCTCGACATCGGGATGATCTTCCAGCAGTTCAACCTGTTCAACGCCAAAACAGTCTGGAACAACGTCGCCTACCCCCTGCGCGTCGCTGGGAAAAGCCGCGACGAAATCCAGGCGCGCGTCACCGAACTCCTCGACTTTGTGGGACTGGCCGATAAGGCCTCCAACTACCCCGAACAGCTGTCCGGCGGCCAGAAACAGCGCGTCGGCATCGCCAGGGCACTCGCCACCTCGCCAAAAATCCTGCTCGCCGATGAGGCGACGTCTGCGTTGGACCCCGAGACCACCCATGAGGTGCTGCGCCTGCTACGGCGGGTCAATGAGGAGTTGGGCATCACCATAGTGGTGATCACCCACGAAATGGACGTCATCCAGACCCTCGCCACGAAGGTGGCGGTGATGGACAGCGGCCGGATCGTGGAGCAGGGTGATGTGTTCGACGTCTTCTCCAATCCGCGCGAGGCCTCATCCCAACGGTTCGTTTCCACCGTGGTCCGGGGGATCCCCTCACCCGACGAACTCGCGGTTCTCCAGGAGCGGCACACCGGCCGGATCGTCACCTTCTCCTTCCGGGACGGCGACTCCTCGCAAGCCTCGGTGTTCCTCGAGTTGGCGGCCGCCGGCGTCGAGTTCGAACTGATCTACGGCGGCATCAACGACATTCGGGGCCGCGCATTCGGCCATCTCACCCTCGCACTCACCGGGCCCGACGGCGCGGTCGACGCTGCGCTGACCGGGCTGTCCGGTCGCATCACTGTGAAGGAGCTCAGCTGATGGATTCCCTCATTGACCTCACCCCGGAGCTGTGGGTCGCCACTTACGAGACCCTCTACATTGTCGGGTTCAGCCTGTTCTTTGGCGGCCTCGGCGGACTGCTGCTCGGCATCGGGCTTTACACCACCCGAGCCGGCAGTATCCTCGGCAACAGCGCCGTGTTCAGCACCCTGAATATCATCGTGAACATCTTCAGGCCCATCCCGTTCATCATCTTCCTCGCCGCGGCACAACCACTGGCCAGGGCGGTCACCGGAACCGGAATTGGCAACAGCGCCATCATCTTCACCCTGTCGCTGGCCGCCGCATTCGGGATCAGCCGCATTGTTGAACAGAACCTCCTGACTGTCCAACCCGGCGTGATCGAGGCGGCGCGATCCGTCGGGGCCGGGCGCCTCCGCATCATCCTGACCATCCTTATCCCCGAAGCCCTCGGCCCGCTGATCCTCGGGTACACGTTCATCTTCGTGGCGCTGGTCGACATGTCAGCGGTTGCCGGGTACGTGGGCGGCGGCGGGTTGGGCAACTTCGCCATCCAATACGGTTACCGGCAGTTCAACCCCTGGGTCACCTGGGCAGCGGTGATCGTGATCATCCTGTTGGTGCAGGCGGTGCAGCTGCTCGGCAACGTACTCGCCCGGAAGGCGCTCAGACGGTAGCTTTCAGGCCGGCGGCGGGTATCGAACGTGGTGATCCCCGGCGCGGGCAGCGCCAGCGGCAACACCACGGCGACAATTCGCCCCCGGAGCAATCCCACGGAGCGAAACGAAGAAAAGGACCCTGCAACAGTCTGAAAGGCTATTGGAGGACGAGGTCACGGTGAGCGCGAGCGTGTCAATCAAACCGGTGCTGGCGCCCTCGTCCAGGAAACCTGGATCTAATATTCGCCCGATATTGCCATTCTGGTTAGCACCGATTGAATGTGTGTGCCGAAGTTTGGTGCCCCAGCATCGACTAACGCAGCGACAAGTGTTTTCGAGCCATCACGACAACCCCAATATTGGGACTGCATCCTTAGGGCGGCTAGCACGGCGTCTGACCGACGCTCCATAATGAGACAGAGCATGTCATCGGCCACATAGGTTTCGAATTCAAATAGATCCGCGTAAGGAAAGAAATCTTCATAGTTGTTGGTGACCAGGTAATCGACGCACCCATGATCTGCAGCAGCTAACACATGCGCATCAAACTTATCTTTGCCCTCGACGAGAGTCGGGTCGATATCGTAGCCTCGGATCACTGCTTCGGGAAACGCGTCGGTCAACTTCTTGCGCCAAAGTCCGATGTCCTGATCGGAGGCGGCGGGGTTTCTACGTCGGCGATTGTAGAGCCACTCAGCTAATACGTCCTCGCTCCATCGCAACCCGATGCCTTCGGGGCCGGAATTTAGAGCAATCAGAGCGAACCAGTCTCTAAGAGTTCGCGAATAGAGGATGTTCGCGTCAAGGAAGATAAGCGTGGCCCCCGGCTGCATAAGGGCTAGCCTATGCAGTTCCGGGGGCCGTGGCTATGGTCAGAACTAATCTTTGTCGAATCCCAACGAATCTTCGAATTCCAGTAGATCTCCGAAGGACTTTCTCTGATCAGCAAGGCGCGACTCGGCCAGTGAACGAAGATCGGACCGGTTAAAACGGGTATGTGACCCCACCTTATGAGAAGCGATCTGCCCAGAGGCAGCGAGTTTCAACAGGGTAGGGCGCGAGATGCCCAGCATCTTCGCTGCTTCCACACTGGTGAGGGCCTTTGGGAATTGGGTAATACCGAAGGGCTGGCCAGCAGCGGCCAAACGCACCACAGTCTGAAGCAGGTCACTGAGTCCATCGGGCACGACAATTGCCTCCCCGGAAGAAGATTCGATCTTAATCTGAAGGTCGCCAGGATCCACTTCGTCAAAGCGGCGCGATACCTCTTTTGCTTCCTCGCTCTGCGAGGTGGTCACATCGATAGTTCGAACATTTTGGATGGCTGTTAGAGCCGCCATGACAACATCTCCTCTTTTTACTTGCACTTATTATCTGACATATCTGAAATAAGTGCAATCTGGCAACGGCGGTCAGATCGTTGACCGCGAGCGGTGAACGCCGGTGATCCGACCCGCATGGTCAAGATTGCCTGCTGCATCGATCAAGGGCTGTTGTCACCCTGACGCGTTTGCCGAGCCGATCTTTCCCGATTCGACGCCGATGGTGACCCAGTAGGCCAGTTCCGCTTCGTCGTCGAGCTGGTCGCGTGACACTGTCAGCCATCCGCGCCCCATGGGTTTTTCTTTGCCCATGAGCGCCGGCACTGCGCCGCGGCGAAGCAGGGCGTCGTACTCCGCTGGGTTTGCGCGTACCAGTAGGTCGCCGGAGCGATCGGAGGCAACAGCCATGCGGTCATTCACCATGAACGAGACGCCGCCGAACATCCGTATTTCCCGCACATTCGGATAGGAGGCGAGGATGTCCCGGAGGCGCCCGGAAAGGTACTCGCGAGCTGAAGCCCTGGTGGTCACGGTCGCCCCTTTGGTTACTGATGCCCTTTGAATATGAGACGAGGGGCAAAATCTGTCAAGCGTTTGGGGGCTGCGGCGCCAACCGGGCACCTGACGACGACGACGGTTCAGCTGAGTGCGTTCGCTGCCCGCACCAGGGTCGCTGCAGTTAACTGCGGGTACTGAATGATCCCGCCGGGCGCCCCGGAGAGTCTGCGTCTGTCTCCGGAATTGGTGGTGCGCGTCAGCGCTTAGACGGTGGGGAAGAATAAGGTACATGTGCACACGATTAGGGGTTGCCGGCAGTAACCAGCGGACGGCTGGCGGGGGAACATGAGTCTGGTCTATCTTGGCGCGCTTCTCTTCTCGCTCGGTGGTTCGGTGCTCCTGGATTGGAGATTTCGCCTCACGTTCTGGCGGGACGCCCGCAAAGCCTTCTGGACCATGACCCTCGGGATTGTCTTTTTCATCATCTGGGACCTCTTCGGCATCGCGCTCGGGATCTTCTTTCGCGGCGTTACCGACCTCATGACGGGAATTCTTCTCGCCCCCGAGCTGCCCCTTGAGGAACCGTTCTTCCTCGCGCTGCTGTGCTACACCACCCTCAATGTGCTGGGCGCGGTCGCCGTCCGGGAGCGAAAGGCGGCGGCGTGACATATCTAATCCTCAACATCATCTTCTTCATTCCAATTCTGGCGATTGCAGCCTGGGCCTATCGGACGCGACGCCAGCTGCTTCCCAGCCGGCGGGCAATCGGAATCACTCTGATCGTGCTGCTGCTGGCAACTGCGGTGTTCGACAACGTGTTGATCGCCGCTGGCATTGTGGATTACAACCCTGACCTCATTCTCGGCATCCGGCTGGCGCTGGCCCCCATCGAGGACTTCGCTTACACCGTCGGAGCTTGCATCCTGCTGCCGTCGCTGTGGGCACTTGTTCCGGGCCGGGCACCCAACCAGGAGTCCAGCTCCAGCCCGGCACCCCACCCCGGCGAGAGTGCCGGAGGCTAGAAGCAGCAAGCCATTGACAGCAGATTTCCGCCCTACTAACGTCTCCATCACAAGTCCATACCTCTGATCGCTCTCGCCACTTTGTGCCAGCCCAGCGGCTGACTCGAAGTGGCTTCCCTATTTCAAAGTTTCCCTCTTCGTTGTGCGAGGAGTGCCATGAGCAGTGTTGGTTTGTTGTACGTCGGCGCGGTTCTCTTCATGAATGGCCTGATGTTGATTGGGCTGGTCCCGGGCAAGTCCGCGGCCATCCTCAACTTCTTCGTCGGGGTCATGCAGGTAGTCTTCCCGACCATCATCCTCATTCAGTCCAACAACGATCTGGCGATCATCTTCGGTGCGGCAGGGTTGTACCTGTTCGGGTTCACTTATCTCTATGTCGGGATAATCCAGATGACCGGGATCAGCGGCGAAGGCCTAGGGTGGTTCTCCGTCTTCGTTGCAGCCTGCGCCGTGGTGATCGGCATCCTCCAGTTCACCTTGGTGGGCGACCCCGTGTTCGGGGTGATCTGGTTGACGTGGGCCGTCCTCTGGTTCCTCTTCTTCCTCCTGCTTGGCTTGGGGCGGGATTCACTGACCTTCACCACGGGCTGGTTCACCATCTTCGTCGCGCACATCACCGGGACCATTCCCGCGTTCTTTCTCCTGACCGGCAGGTACGAAACAAATGACGGGTACGCCGTCCTGGTAGCAATTGCTGCCGCAGCCGCTCTGGGCGCAGCCTTCTTCCTGGGGCGCCGAGGCATCCCGCGGGGCAAAGCGTCGCAGGAAAACCAAGCCGTGGCGCCTGCGTAGGAAACAACCCACAGAAAGGACAGCCTGACCGATGCCGATCTACGAATACCGGTGCCCCGAATGCAGCATCTTCGAGGTCATCAGCCCGATGAGCGCGGCCTCCGATCAGCAATCCTGTCCTACCTGTGGGGGCGCGTCCCGACGGAAGATGAGCGCGCCCAACCTGTCCAAGGCCGGCTCGTCGGCCTTCCAGCTCATTGATTCATCGGAACGTAGCGCCTCAGAACCGGCGGTGGTCAGCGGGGCGTTGCCGTCCAGATCCAAACGCAAGAGCCAGCCCTACACGACCAATCCACTTCACAGTAAGCTGCCGCGTCCCTGACCCACGGTGTGCGGCCAACCCAGAGGAGATGAAATGCCCGACGTCATATTTCCACTCGACTCCGCCAAGAAGTTCGAGGATCAGGAAAAGATTGGCCACAACCGGTGGCACCCGGAGATCCCCCCGGTGGCGACCGTCAAACCGGGCGACTCCTTCAGGGTCCACTGCCGAGAGTGGTTCGACGGCGCGATCGTCAACGATGACTCCGCCGACGACATCCTCAACGCACCCCTGATGACTGTCCACAAGCTCAGCGGCCCCTTCGCCGTCGAAGGCGTAAAGCCCGGCGACCTCCTGGTCGTCGACATTCTCGACGTCGGACCGATCCCGCAGGAAGACTCCGGTCCGCTGGCCGGGCAAGGCTGGGGGTACACCGGCATCTTCTCGCGGAACAACGGCGGCGGCTTTCTCACCGAGCAGTTTCCCGACGCCTATAAGGCGATCTGGGACTTCTCCGGCCAGGTGGCCACCTCACGGCACGTACCCGAGGTCTCCTATGTGGGGCTGATCCACCCGGGCCTGATGGGAACCGCTCCATCCGCCGAGCTCCTTGCCAAGTGGAACAAGCGCGAGGGTGACCTGATCGCCACCGATCCCAACCGGGTACCGCCGTTGGCCCTCCCGCCCGAGCCGCAATTCGCGGTGCTCGGCGGCCTTGCGGCGTCGGAGTTTGATCGGGTTGCGGGGGAGGCTGCGCGCACAGCGCCGCCCCGGGAAAACGGCGGCAACCAGGACATCAAAAATCTGTCGAAGGGGACCAGGATCTTTTACCCTGTATTCGTGGACGGGGCGAACCTGTCACTGGGAGATCTCCACTTCTCCCAGGGCGACGGCGAAATCACCTTCTGTGGTGCCATCGAGATGGGCGGTTTCATCGACCTCCGGGTCGATGTCATCAAGGGCGGAATGGAAACCTACGGGGTGAGCGAGAACGCCATTTTCATGCCGGGCATCGTCGACCCCCGCTACAACGAATGGATTGCGTTCTCCGGCACCTCGGTAACCCTGGATGGGAAGCAGCACTATCTCGACTCCCATCTGTCCTATCAGCGGGCCTGCCTGCACGCCATCGACTACCTCACCAAGTTCGGCTACAGCCCGGAGCAGGCCTACCTGCTGCTGGGGTCGGCGCCGATTGAGGGCAGGCTGTCCGGTGTGGTGGATATCCCCAACTCCTGCTCAACGGTGTACCTCCCGACGTCGATCTTCCACTTCGATGTCCGCCCCTCGGCCTCCGGCCCACATCAAATTGATCCCGGGATGGGGGCACCGAAGTCGCACAACGTGTAACTCAACGTCCGCAGACTGCCGGTGCCAGTGGGCGGGGACGCCACTGGTGCCGGTATTACGGGCCCTGCGTTGGTCGGCAGTAGGCAATCCGCGACAAACCTTAGGTGCGGATGACTCGTTGTTTCCTCGCAGCGGAAATAGCTGCTGTGCGGTTGTCGACGCCTAGCTTCTCGTAAATGTGGACGAGGTGGGTTTTGACCGTGGCTTCACTGATGAAGAGGTCTTTGGCAATTTGACGGTTCGTCATTCCGGTCGCGAGGAGACCAAGGATTTGCACCTCCCGGCTGCTCAACGAGGGTGCGGGATTTTGGATCCGCCCCATCAGTCGGGCTGCCACCTGAGGGGCGAGCGCGGTCTGGCCTGCCGCGGCGGATTGCACGGCCTGGCGGATTTGTTCCGGCGGCGCGTCCTTCAGCATGTATCCGCTGGCCCCGGCCTCGACCGCGGCCATGATATCGGCATCCGAATCGTACGTCGTCAGAATGAGCACGGGTGGTGCGGAATCGAGCTTCCTGATTTCCCGGGTAGCCGTTACACCATCCATTCCAGCGCCCATCTGCAGGTCCATGAGAACAACATCCACCGGCTCGGCCAGACTCGTCGCCCGGCTGAGGGCAGACAACGCTTCGGCCCCGTCGGAGGCCTCCGCAACCACCGTGATGCCTTCGAAATCGCTGAGCATGGCTCTTAGCCCGGCACGAACCACTGGGTGATCATCGACGAGGAGAACCCTGATCTCAGGCATGGGATTCTTCGTTGTCGAAAGGGGCCAGGGGAAGACGGATAGCGACAACTGTCCCTTCACCAACGGTTGACTCAATGTCCACCACCCCACCCATGGAGGTGACCCGTTGGCGCACAGATTGCAAGCCGAATCCTGTGCCGTCGGACCGAAGCGGCGGGTCTGAGAGGGTAGCCGGGGCATCGAATCCGGTGCCGTTGTCGTAAACATCCAGGGTGACATCCGGTCCGAGGAACCCGAGCGTCACGACGGCGGTGCTGGCCTGGGCGTGCTGATCAACGTTGGAAAGGGTGGATTGGGCGGCTCGCAGGAGGGCGACTTCATACGGTGGGGGCAACTGGACAGGTTCGCCGTCGAGCTCAAACCGGCACCTCAGGGATGAACCGTGCGCTGCGGCCTGACGTTCGGCCGTGGCGCAGATTCGGCGTAGCCGGGTCACGAGTGAGTCAGCGTTGGCATTGTTGGAGCTCAGGCCGCGGACAAAACGTCGTGCTTCGTCGAGGTTCTCTGAGGCCGTCACCTGAATGGTGCGAATTCTTTCCTTCGTGAGCGCGGTTGACCCGGCCTCGAGCGACGTTTCAGCGGCGCGGGAAATCAGAACAATACTGGAGAGCCCTTGCGCCAGGGTGTCGTGAATTTCCCGAGCCAGACGCTCACGTTCAGCGAGGACCCCCGATTCATGTTGGGTTCGGGCAAGGGCCGCTCTGGTGTTGCGTAGTTCATCCAGTGCTCGGCGCTGGTTGACTCCCTCGGAGTAGAGGCTTTCGTAGACCATCGCCATGACCACGGCAAAGACGGCACCAAGCCCGGGCCCGATAATCATTGCCGCATGCAGTTCACCACTGTGGTTCCATTGGGCCGCCGACACCGCACCGGTCATCAGGAGGACGGCAACAATCGCGTGCCTGGTATGAAGCAGATGAAGGTGAAGAAAAAACAGGGGAAAAGCGAGCCACGAAAAGTCTGCGCTGAGCACTAGCCCGGGGTTTTCATGAGGGTGGGGCCCGTCGGGTGTGTTAAAGCGACGAAAGGTGCTTCTGGGCTGGGAAAATAGTGTTGTTGACGCACTGTTCCACCGGCTGAAAGAAGC